>NC_016645.1:1233986-1850979 GCF_000234805.1 Pyrobaculum ferrireducens | reverse complement strand
TAAAAGACGAGAAGGGAAAAATTACTGGGGTACGGTCGGGGTCCGACGTCTTGCAGGCAGAGTATGTAATCGATGCGGAGGGGGTTAACCGTCTACTTCTAGAACGCGCTGGGATAGTGAAGAAGCTAGAGCCGGAGCTGGTTGCCGTCGGCGTAAAAGAGGTGTTGAAATTTGAAAACAAGAAGGTGCTTGAGGAGAGGCTGGGCCTCGACGAAGACGAAGGCCTTGCGTGGGCGTTAGCCGGCTATCCCACAGAGTATCTGCCCGGCGGCGGATTCATCTACACGTACAAAGACTCCCTAGCGCTCGGCGTCGTTGTGTATCTAAAGAACTGGGAAAAGCTGAAAACGCCGGTATACGACCTAATTGAGAAGTTTAGGCTACATCCCTACATTGCGCCTCTTGTAAAGGGGGCCACTCTACAGGAGTATGGGGGACACATGACGCCGGTGGCTGGGATTAATATGTCGCCTCCCCGTTACTACTACGACGGCTTGTTAATTGTAGGCGACGCCGCTGGGTTTCTACTGCACACAGGCGTGTTGATACGCGGAGTCGACTTCGCCATCGCCTCCGGCGTATTAGCCGCCGAGGCTATCAAAGAGGCGAGAAGCCCCTCAGCCGAGGATCTGGCAATTTACGAGAAAAAACTTAGAGAAAGCTTCGTCTTGCAACAACTTGAGAAATTCAGATCTGCGGATCGTCTGCTAGGCGACGAGTCTCTATTCAGAGATCTTACTCTTTTATCCACAGAGGCGGCGTACAGATACTTCAACATAGACCACAACCAGAGGACTATGTTTGAGGCTGTACGTGAGGCGTCGAAGAAGACACGTGTTAGTGTGTTAAAGACAATGATAAATATGATAAGGATGTTAAGAAGCCTATGAGCTTGAAGTATTTTACCATAGAGGAGCGGCTCAACGCCAACGCCTGGGATGTCGACATACACAGACCTCACATAAAGATAAAGGACCCCGATAAGTGTAGGACATGTGAAAAGAAGCCATGTACCTACATGTGCCCAGCGAAGTGCTACGTCCAGCAGGGCGACTACATAGTATTAAGCACAGAGGCGTGTGTCGAGTGCGGGACCTGCCGCGTGGTGTGTCCACACGGCGCAATTGAGTGGAACTATCCGCGATCCGGAATGGGGATTTGGTATAGGTTCACCTAGGATATGAAGATCGTTGTTTTCACAAAGGCAGCTGTGCCTCTCTCCTCGGCGATAAGAATCGATCCAAAGACCGGCACTCTGATAAGAGAAGGCGTGCCACTCACAGCAAACGTGTGGGATAGAGACGCCGTGGAGTTTGCCCTGAAACTTAGAGATCGATATGGGGGCGAGGTGATAGCCCTATCCATGGCGCCGCCAAGCGGGATCCCGGCCTTAGAAAGCTTGATAGGTATGGGCGTTGACCGGGCCATCCTCGCCTCGGATAGGGCATTCGCGGGTGCTGACACCTGGGCCACGGCGCACGTGCTCGCCAAGACAATCGAGAAGTTTATTCCAGACTACGATTTAATAGTTACTGGCGAGGAGACTATAGACAGCACCACGGCGCATATAGGCGCGCAGACGGCGAGCTGGCTGGGGGTGCCATACGTCTATTACGTATATGACGCGGAGATAAAGGGAAGGACAATTGTAGTTCGCCGCTTCTTAGAGGACGAAGGTGTTGATGAGGTTTATGAAGTGGAGATGCCTGCTGTGGTATCTGTGCTAAAGGGTTCACAAGTGCCGAGAGAGATTAGCCTAAGCCGTAAGCTCGCTGCCAGGGAACGTATCCAGACAATTAGTAATAAGGAACTAGGTCTAGATCCCGAGTGTGTTGGTCTACGAGGTAGCCCCACTGTGGTCGCCGGCATGGCGCCTGCTGTGTATCCGCCACGTAAGAAAATAGTGTTGCAAGGCGAGTCTGGCGAGGTCGCGAGAAAACTAGTCGAGGCGTTAAAACAGGAGGGTATATTGTAGCTATGACCTGCAAGCTTTGGCCTCCGGTAAACAAGGAGGAGTATAAAGGTGTGTGGGTCTACCTTGAACGGGATGGCGACAAGAGGCTGAAAGACGTGGGTTTGGAGTTGCTGGGCAAGGCCAGGGAGTTGGCTCAGAAACTCGGAAACTCCGAGGTTGGCGGCGTGATTGTAGCGGGTAGTGAAGAAATGGCCCGTGAAGCCATTTATCACGGCGCTGATAAAGTCGTAATAATCGACAACCCGGATCTAAAGACGTACACGCCTATGGAGTACGCCGAAGCCATCGCCCAAGTTGTGCAGAAGTACAAGCCAGAGATCTTCCTCATAGGAGCCACAAAGCGGGGTAGGGAGCTTGCGGCGTATATCGCAAACACTTTGACAACGGGAATAACAGCAGACTGCACCGCGCTGGAGGTAGATCCCAAGACCCGCGACTTGTTGCAAATACGCCCCACATTCGGCGGCACACAGCTAGCCACAATAAGAACGCCCCAGCGGCGCCCGCAAATGGCAAGCGTCAGACCCGGCGTGTTTCCAAAACCACAACGTGATACTAGCAGAACTGGAGAAATTATCGTAGAAAGAGTAGAGATACCCACCAGAAGGACACGTTTAGTATCTATCGAAAAGAGAATAGAGAGAGACATCGCAGATCTACCTCCTGTCGAATCCGCAGACGTTGTAGTGGCGGGAGGCAGAGGCCTGGGCTCCGCGGAGGGGTTTAAGCTACTAATAGACCTGGCCAAACTGCTCAACGGAACAGTAGGCGCGTCGCTTATGGCGGTGCGCGCCGGCTGGGCCCCCCACACTAGGCAGATAGGCCAGACAGGCAAGACAATACGCCCCAGGCTATACATAGCGGTTGGGATAAGCGGCGCCATACAGCATCTAATGGGCATCACAGAGGCCAAGACAATAGTCGCAATAAACCCAGACCCGCACGCGCCAATTATGGAAAACGCCGACTACGCCGTGGTAGGGGACTATAAGCAGATCTTACCAGCTCTAATTGAGGAATTAAGAAGGCTGAAAAATCAGCGTTAATACCACTCTTCACACATCAGCGATCGGGGTCCTCCTCACTATTACATCACAGCCAAACACAGTTATTTATTTCTGCAAGTTAGCAACTTCTATGAGTGCAAGAGCTTTATTCCCAAAGGGCAAGGAGCCCCGCTATGCCTTTGAGGTCCTTATCAAAATGTTGCCCGAAGCTGTGCTCAGCTTCTCTAGCGATGGCATAACCCTCAAGGCGCTTGACCCCACTAAGACCACGCTCTTCGACTTGAGATTCAACGCCACTGCTTTAGAAGACTACTTAGTCGAGGAGGAGACCAAGGTGGGGCTTATCTTTACCACAATCAAAGACGTAATCAAGCGTGTAGGCGCCACAGAAAAGCTGGAGCTCGAGGTTGACAGGGAGAGAAACCGGTTTTCGCTCTACATATACCCCAAAAGAGGTAAAGACGCCGGCCTAATAAGGCGCTTCTCCTTCCCCATAGTACAGGTTGTTGAAGAGGAGATACCTGAGCTGGCTGTGTCTTTCGACGCCTCTTTTGAGATAGACTCAGATGTACTAGACGACACCTTGTCCATGGTTGCTGGGGTGTCCGACTGGGTGCAGATAGCAGTGGCTCCAGAGAAGGTATCGTTGAGGGGTGTTGGGGAGGGCGGTAAGGCATCCGAGACAGAGTTGGGCTTTGACAGCGAATCGGTGTTCAATATATCTGCCGAGGAACCCGTGTCTGGGAAGTATACTGTAGAGATGCTTAGAGACATCAATAGCAAGATGAAGAGCATTTCAAAACGCGTAAGGGTAGAGCTCTCCTCAGGCAAGCCAATAAAGCTCACTTATGAATTCACAACAGGTACATTCGTGGTCATTGTAGCCCCAAGGGTGGATTGAAGATAAAAAGAAGAACCTATTCAACTTCTGTGATGTCAGCTGGTATTGCTGATCCGTGAAGAAAGACACCAGTTCTGATCCTCAAGTGACAAACACGAGCACATAGAACATAACCACGCCTGTCACTACCATTACGGCATTAGTAATAAAATCAAGTATCCTTCTCCCCTTCTCACTCTTCACAAGCTCGCCTAATATTCTCCTCATGCCGTGAGATCCATGTACTACCCAGTCAACGGCAACTATAGCCCACACTAAGCCCCATCCTATCTTGACAAAGGCATATGGTATTATGACCAGCGGATGCGTAGACAACGCCTTGCCTAGCGGTATGTAGCCCAGCGCCATCGCTGCGATGATCACCGCCGGCATTCCTATTATCATTATAAAGGCGCCGATAATTAAGACGAGGCGCTCAGTGCTCCCCCTCATGGCCACACCTCGGAACCATATAGTATTAAGTACAACCCCAGCGCGGTGCCTATGATTGTTCCCACTACTGTAAGCGCTACAAGCAGTAGATGTAACGTGGATGTTCTCAGCGCAGGCACCGGCCTTATGGGATCGCGCCGGGGCCACCCCTTTATGATCCCCAGCTCTATCAATATTATCCTGAGGCCATTTATGCCGTGGAAAAGTATCGAAAATACAAACAAAGTAGCCAGAAGCTTGCCTAGAGGAGTCATGTCCAGCTTCAGAGCCTCCTCCCACGATCCATGTATCAGCACGAGATAGGGTCTTGGGAATATGTAAAGCACCAGGTATATAGCTGTTAATCTATGTATCGCGAAGAACAGCCGCTCGTAATTGACACTTCTGAACCACTCCCCAATGCCTTTACCAGCCCTCATGGCCTCTTCTTCCTTAGTATTGCGGCTTTTAATAGCTGTATTGCATATCCCGGATCCACGCCGCGGGGACACACGGCGCTACATGTATACGCCAGGTGGCACGGCCACACACCGTCCTCTGTATCGATCAACTTCTTTCTCTCCTCCCACCCCCTGTCCCTACTGTCGGCGCTCCACCTATACGCCGCGTTCAGCGCCATAGGACCGAGGAACTTGTCGTTAGATCCCAGTATTGGACACGCAGCCATACACAACCCGCACTGGATGCAGTATGCAAAATTATAATACCTCTCGAGCTCCTCAGGCTTCTGGCCAAACTCCTTGTCACTCTCATATACCTCCTTTACATCTCGAATTATATACGGCTTCACAGCCCTCACCTTTTCGAAATCTGGCTCGAGATCAACTACGAGATCTTTAACAACATTATGGTTCCAAAGCGGCTCCACTACGATGTGGCTATCTCCCAGCTCTGAGAGTAGCGTCTGGCACGCTAGACGAGGCACGCCATTTATCACCATTCCGCAAGATCCGCAGATGGCCATGCGGCAACTATAACGAACCGCCAGTGTGGGGTCTTGTTCCTCTTTTATTTTAACCAGTATATCGAGTACTGAAATCTTTTCCGAGGGCACTTCGACTTTATACTCCTGCCACCAGGTTCTCGATCCGTCGAATTTCTTCACCTTGACGACTAGAGACTTCATGTTAATACCTCCTTTCCTCCGGTTGCCATTTAGTTATTGTAACTGGCGTATATAGTAACTTCAACTCGCCGCCGTACATATAGGCAACAGTGTGCCTAAGCCAGTTAACATCATCTCTCTTCGGGTAGTCTAGCCGGTAGTGGGCCCCCCTAGACTCCGACCTCGCATAGGCGCCAATGCCTACAACCATTGCCAAATCTAGCATGCCGTCTACCTCAAGCGCATCTTTCAAATTCTGGTTGTAAACACGGCTACTGTCAACAACTCTGAAGGAGGAGAACTCTCTGAGTTTTTTAAGTTTGGCGAGGCCCTCCGCCATGGAAGAGCCGTGTCTAAATGGCCCGAAGTGCTCCTCCATTATGTCGTTCAGCTGTTTCTTCACCTCGTAGGGAGAGGGGGCGTTCTGCTCTTTATGTAGAAGTCTATCGAATATGCGGCTTTCTTCGCCTTTCGCGACGTCAAGTAGCTTCCCGTCTGGGGCGGGGAGTCGCGAGGTCTCCAAGACATATTTAGCGGCTTGCTCTCCTGTAAGTCTGCCCCAGACGGAGCACTCGCTTAGCGAATTAGAGCCGAGTCTGTTAGCGCCGTGGATGCTGACAGCCGCCGCCTCGCCGGCCGCCCACAGGCCCCTAACCCATTTGCCGTCAGCCGTCAACACGCGCCCCCATGTATCTGTATGTATCCCCCCCATTGTGTAGTGGACAGCCGGCCTCACCGGGATGGGCTCCGATAGCACGTCGATACCGGCGTACTTATGAGCAAGCTCTCTGATAAACGGAATACGTCTGTTAATCTTCTCCTCACCTAGGTGCCTGAGATCCAGCCCGACGTAGCACATACCTGACTCGTGCTGGAACCCCCTCCCCTCCATACACTCCGTCAATATGGCCCTCGACACTATATCCCTGGGGGCGAGCTCCATCCTCTGGGGGGCGTATCTTTTCATAAAGCGCTCTCCCTCCTTGTTTATTAGATAACCCCCCTCGCCCCTGGCCGCCTCGCTTACAAGTATCCCGCTAGGGACCAGGGCTGTGGGGTGCCACTGGACAAACTCCATATCCTTTATGGCAAGCCCAGCCCTCAGTGCGTACCCTAAGGTCTCGCCAGTGGTGGAGTGCGCCGTGGTGGTGAAGCGGTAGAGCCTGCCGGCGCCCCCAGTCGCGATAATCCCAGCCTTTGCGTAGAAAAATTTGAACTCCCCCCTCTTTAAGTCGTACGCGGTGACGCCCCTAAATTCACCGTCTTCAATAATGAATTTGGTTACGAAGTGTTCGTGGTATACGTTGATGTTGTCGAATCTCCTGGTTTCTGAAAACAGCGTGGACATTATGAAAAACCCCGTCTTGTCGGCGGCGAAGGTGGTTCTGGGAATCGACATCCCTCCAAAAGGCCTCTGCGAAATCCGGCCATCTGGCTCCCTGCTCCAGGGCACGCCTATTCTCTCGAGATATCTCACCTCCTTAGGCGCGTACTCCACGAGAATCTGTACGGCGTCTTGATCTGCTAGGAAGTCGCTACCCTTAACGGTGTCGTAGGCATGTAGCTCTAGCGAGTCGCCGGTTTTATCGGGATAGAGAACCGCCGACATGCCGCCTTCTGCAGACAAGCTGTGGCTACGCATCGCTTGTATCTTCGACAAAATTGCTATTGATATCCTCCCGCCGCTGGCCCACGCCGCCGCGGTGGCGGCCCTTAAACCAGCAATTCCAGAGCCGACTATAATTAGGTCGTACTTCAAAACCTCCATAATAATTCAGTACGTTTGAGATAATTAATTATATTTCGACAGGAGCCCAAAGCTTATTCATCTACACGGCGGCAAGGTTTAAAACTACAGATCCAAAGGGGTTAGTGGCTTTATCTGTTGCGTGGATAAGACGTGAGGGTGTAGATCTCTGCGAGGGACAGGTGCTAGCTAGGTGTTGTATAGGAGAGATATGTGCAGATGTGCCGATAGGCGCCGACGTGGCGCCAGGCGTTTACCCGCTCGAAGAGGCGGCAAAGTCACCAAGCCTAAGGATATGTGTTGAGGTGCTAAATAGGCAAAAAGAAAAAGGACTGCGGAGAATAGAGGTGTGCAGACAAAGAGAGTCGGAGAAATGCGCCAAGAAACTCGCTGAGCAGATACTTCTGAAATACGGAGGACCAATCCTCTTGGTCGGGTTCAGCGACGGCGTTGCCAACACGTTGCTTTCTTTTACCAACGGCGCGGTCGCCGATGCCGAGGGCAGACTCCATCCCTACGAATTTGTAGATGTAACTAACCCGCACAATTGGGTTGAAAAGGCGCGCGTGGTAGTCATCGCGCCGGGGGCGTTGCAATATGTAGACATAGCTGAACTTGTAAAAAAAGCAAAAGAGCTAGGCAAGCCCGTGGTAATGTACGGAGCGCTGTCAGCCCTCTACAAAGACCTGGGTATAGAATATTTCTGTCCATACGGTTTAAAAGTATAGTAAAGCAAGACATATAAGCCAAACACAACACTACCTGTGTGAAATTTTACGAACGCTCAGCCGGCGCCGTAGTGTACGCCATAGACAGCCGCGGCGTACTCTACCTACTCCTCCACGGAAAATACGGCTGGGACTTCCCCCACGGCCTAGTCCACCTATACGAAACTGACGAAGCCGCCGCACTCAGAGAGATACTAGAGGAGACCGGGCTTAAGGTAGAGCTAATACCTGCTTTTAGAGAAGAAATCCGCTACAAGTACTCCAAGCGGGGCCGCACCATCTACCGAGAGGTAATATACTTCTTAGCCCGCGCCAGCGACAGAGACGTAACTCTCTCAAAAGAACACGACGCATACATCTGGGCTAACAAGGAAGAGGCGCTCAAACTTATTTCACGCGACGAGACAAGAGCCGTCTTGCTCAAGGCGTGGAGAAAAATCCTGGAAATAGAGAAGCTAATGGAAAAAATTAACTAATTACAGAGACACCCTCAACGGCGTACCACGGATACCTGTAGAACTTATCACCGCTGATCCTAGACCACACAGCGTTCTCCGGCGAATACAGCAGAGCCACGTAGTCCACGAACACTGGCAACCTGATGAAGTACATGCTGAACCGCAAGTCGCCGCCAACTGTGGCCATAGGCACAACCAACCCGCCGCCTAGCACCGAGGCAGACTTCAGAGCAAAGAGGTAGCTAATAGGCGGCCTGCTCAGCACTACCCTAACATATGGAGACGTAGTTATAGTAATCGGGCTGTCTCCAGTCTCTATAAACGGCCGCACTACGCCGCCTATCGCCTCAGAGGTGCCGCACCCGCCATAGAGCGAAGTTCTGGCGACAATGGCGAAGCTCCTAGCACCAGCCACTGGATACGAAGCAGACATAGTCTGGTACAGCAACCCCGGCGCCACTATAGGAACCGCGAAAGACGCGGCGGGCAACGCCAGTACCTTGGCCTGTCCACCGACGCCAGTCCAGTTAAACTTGCCAGAACCCAGATATCTGTGATACGTCACGCCTTGGTTCCAGAAGTAGCCAGCGAAGAAACCGCTGTCCGTAACTGTATATAGAATTAGTGACGTGTTGATGCATCTCCACCTGAAGTCCACATACAAGCCCCTTGCCAAAGTTGGGGTAGAGACATAATAGACTCTCCAGTCGCCGGACTCATACCTCCACGCCCAGTCGTTGCCTCCCCTCACCTCGCTGGCGCTGTACCAGCTGTCAGATCTCCCAGAGGTGAGCACGTACGCGGTATTCACAGGCACGACGGCCCGCACCACGTAGCTCAGCGGCACCACGTAAGAAGTGCCGTTGACATTAAGCACGATCAGCCTCTCATAAACCGTGGGAGCCGCATTGGAAGGCGGAGTAACCCTCACAACAAACGTATAGCGCTGACCTGGCGCAAGCGTATAGGCGCTGGGCGTTATGCTTGCATCTGGAGCCGGAACTCTCTTATACGCCACCACCTCAAGGGTGACTGGCACAGATGCTGGGTAGGGCGCCGTGACAGGTCTAATATCTATTCTCAAAACAAGCCTCTGGCCGGGTCCTAGCTTAGCCGAGAGTTTTGACACGGGCACCTCCACGGCGGTGCCGCGCTGGTAGCCGTAGTTTATCCACGTAAGCTCGTTGACAGCAATACGGCCGTCGCCGTTGAGATCCGTCCAGCCGAATACCCACAGCACAGGCCTCACGTTGTTGACGTAGTCAAACTCGGGATCAAAGGCTGAGAAGCTGTAGGCAATTCTAAACACCACGAGATCTGCCTGTCTCAGCACGTCCTCATCAGAGCCTAGTAGTTGCATCGTGAAGTACCCGCCAAGTGTCCCCACAGGTATGTTCAGCGTAGTGGTCTTCCTGTAGATTGGTGCAAGGGTCTGCACGGAGGCGGATACGGCGAGTCTAGAGCCTACTGCAGTTACTGTTAATGTGCCGACTGCTTGTCCGCCGGGATTTGCAGTGAGGTACATACTGGTCATGCCGAGGGACGGCTGGGGGACGCCCGTCTGCAGATATGCGGCCCACTGTGGGGTTAATACGTTATTCATTAAGTATCCAAAGTATAGAGGTATGTTGACTCTCCACTGGAAGCTCCAAGAATCGCCGAGATTAACGACAGAGTTAGTCTGGAAGAGGGCCACCGGCGACCTGGGCGCGGGGAGGCCATAGTAGGCGCGGGCGGCTATGACGGCCGCAGTTGCGTTTACAAAGCCGTGGCCAGCAGTAAACGGTGTGTAGCCAATATCAATTGCTGTGCTGGCTATGAACTGCCTCACGAGGAACGGATCGACAGCCGCTGGGTCAACCTTATCAGCCACCGCGCTCAGCACAAGCGCGACTACGCCGGCGGTTAGAGGCGTAGCTTGAGAAGTACCGCCGAATATGTCCCAGTCCTCTGGTATGCCGTAGTAGTACCTGCCCCACCCAACTGGATAAGCCGCGATTCCAAATGCGCCTATATTGACAACATCGGGCTTTACATAGCCCGCGACCGTTGGCCCCCTTAGGGACCAGCTTATTATGTCGCCCCATCTAAATCCGTAGAAGGGGGTGCCGAGGGCTAGCCAGAAGTGGCCGCTTGTCGCAGCGCCGACCGTAATGGCGCCCGCCGCCGCGCCGGGGCTTGTAATTGTGCCAAAGCCGTAGCCGCCGTTTCCACCTGCATGCACCACAACGATGCCTGGGTAGTTCCTGTCGAGGAACCCCCGCGCCGCCAGGGCGTTTATCACCGCGGACTCAAAATCGTAGCCGAACGCGGCGTAGTCGTAGATAAATTCAGAGATCCCCCAGCTGTTGCTAATGACGTGGGCCCTTTTTTGCCTAGTCCAGTACCACTGACCGTCTTGGTTGACGTCAAAGCCGGCGGCCCACATCATGCCAGCCTCAACCATGCCCCACCACAGACCCTTTACGCCGAGCACCTTGGCCCCAGGCGCGATGCCTCTAAGCCTCTGCTGGCCTAGGTAGCCGAGGTCGTACACAGCCCTCCCCCTCCCAGCGGCTACCGAGCTACAGGCGGTGCCGTGGCTATTGAAGTCGTAGAATATGCTTAGGTAGTTGCCCGAAAGGTCCCAGCCCGGGTAGAACTTGGCGTATACATCTAGCCACAGCCCCCAGTCGTAGAAGTAGCCCCCGGCGACGCCGAGGCTAATAGTCGGCGCCGTTGGGCTGTCTACTATGAGTCTATTCCCGAAGTACCTCAGCTCCGGGTCGTCTGAGAAGTTGCAGTTGCTGTTCAAGTCGACACGCGCCGCCGTGTAGACCCCGGGCTGGTCAGGGTCGTACATCACCACACCTACCTTTACGACGCCGCCGTACCACGGTATGTAGAGATAGGTCATGCCAAACTTGTAGACACCACTCTTACTTACCAAGCCGGTGACAGCGTAGTTACAAGCGGCGTTAACGATGTTTACCATCGGTCCGTCTATTACATAAAATGTTTGGCCGCTCGTCTGCAAATAGCCCCCAGAAGCTGTGAAGCTCTGCAGGAGGATCACCTGTGACTCGTCTGCGTCGAGGGCGAGGGGCTCGACGCTGGCTACCTGAACAAGTGGCAGTGTTGAAGTCTGCCCCCGTAACGTCTTGTACTGCAGTGATCCTCCAACTAGGGCGATCGCGGAGGCTATGATCTCTTTGCCGTCTGTAGTTTTAATGAGCCAGGCTAGGGCGTCTTGGAGGTCTGGGTGTCCGTAGTCCACACCTGTGTCCACGATGGCGATAACTACGCCGGTGCCGTTCACGCCGAAGAGTTGCTCAACTCTGCTGGCGCCGATGATCTCCCTCATTACGGGAAGAGTGGGCTGTGGGGTGCCCCCTCCCTTTTCTAATAGGCTAGCGACATCGGTGAAGAAATCTCTCGGGGGTATCTCCGGCATGACCTTTACGAAGATGGACTCGACGTGGGGTGACTCCACTATAGACTTTAAAGCGCTGGCCGGGCCTTTATAGTATAGCGTAGCGGAGGCGCCGTCTAGCCTACCCCGGAGCTCTAATCCGTTAATGGACACGGTCGCTACTTTCACCTCTTTTCCTAGTACTCTAGCTGTCTCTATCTTAGGTGTTGTCTTCCACTGCGAGGCAAATGTGTACACATCCGACACCTTGACTTTTGCGAGGATTGGCGTGTCTGTGTCAAGTATCGCCGGATTTGCTCCTGAGATTTTAACTGTCTGAGCAAACGCGAGAACTGTTGTGATTAGCAGAACTGTTAGTAGATATTTTCCGTTCATAATCAATGAAACTTAGACTATATTTAAGTATTACGACTATACCTCTCGTTTATATACTGGACCTATTTTTAGGTATATGTGAAGATGACAATTGTAATTAGGAAGGATTTGAAGATCTCTTGTGGTAAAGCCGCGGCTCAAGCAGGTCACGCGGCGGTTGAATGTGTCTTATTGGCCATGGAGGATGCGAGGTGGCGTAGGTGGCTCGACCAGTGGCTGGGGGAGGGCCAGAAGAAGGTGGTGCTGGCCGTGGATGATGTTGCCCACCTCTATCAGCTACATGAAAGAGCGAAGGGGCTTGGCCTCCCAACGGCTGTTGTCGTGGACGCAGGTCTCACGGAGGTGCCTCCCGGAACTCCAACGGCGATTTGCGTGGGGCCGGGGCCGGATGAGCTGGTGGATAAGGTCACAGGCTCGCTTAAGCTCTACAGGTAAAGTATATATTTGCCGTTGTGCGTCCGCCTATGCGCTTGGTTTATGCATATGCGGGCTTTTCGCTGGGGGTGGCGCTGTACTTCCTTGTGCTCACCGCGCTGGGCCTCCGGACGCCGGACATCTCCATCGGGGCGGCGCGGGTAAACCTCTTTGTAGTAGTCGCCGCGGCCTTTGTAATCTTTACGCTCTACGTGGTGTACCGCCTCACAGAGAGACGTAGTTAAGAAACTCCCCCTCCCCGACCCTTGCCTTGACCTCCTCCAGAGACTTGTAGGGCCTCCCCCCTATCAAGGCCTTGAGCTTTTTCCCAGTCATGCCGGGGAGGTGTCTCAAGACGCGCTTATCAGCCGTGTTTATGTTTACGGGGTAGGGCAGTGCCAGTACGCTCCTGGCCCCGTGGTCCACAACGACGACGTCTATATACCTCCCCAGCTCAATTCTCGTAGGTATGTACACGAGGAGGGGGTAAGAGCCCACCTGTCTCGCGTATGTGCCGCCGTGGTAGTGCACCTCGGCGTACGCCTCTCTTAGGACGGTGCCCCGCGGGACGATTCTCCTAAGCATCTCCCTGTCGAAAACCTCCCTCACCCACTTCTTGAACTGGCGGAATCGCATCTTGTGCTCTCTGAGTCTCGCGGTGAGCTTCCTCGCCTCGGGCCACAGGCGGGAGCTTGGGAAGATGAGTAGCTGTCTGATATTTACCCTCCTCACAAGTAGGTTTCTCTCCAGTATTTTACTGAGAAACTCAACGTTTAGACGGTAGGTTTCGCGGGTCTCCCCGGGTAGGCCTGCGACGAAGTTTACACCGGCGATTAGGTACGGCATGCCGTTGTGGCCTCTCACAGATCCGTACCTAGTGAAGATCTCGATGGCCTCTAGCGCCTCCTCCGGCCCTACTTTTAAGTTGTTGATCTTCACGACGCGGGGGTCTGCGGTTTCTACCCCCATGGCCGCGACGTTGCCCGGCGTGCCGTAGCTGACTAGGAGCTTGGTTATTTCAATGGACTCGATCTTCCACCTAGCCACAGTGCCCGGGTTGACGTTGTCTATGTGTAGCGTCTTCAGGCCGGGAGCGGCGTTCCTTATCCCAACTAGTAGCTTCTCAATCGCGGCGGGGTTGGGTCTTGGGAAGTCGTCGCGGCCTACGTCGTGGGCCATGTAGGTGTAGAAATCGGCTTGCCTCCCCAGCCTGAAGTGGACAACTCCCGCCTTGTAGAGCGCCTCTATCTCCCTCACCACGCCCTCTATGAGCCGAGTTACAACGGGGCCGTAGGCCACTGTGGTGCAGAAAGAACAGCCGCCGGAGACGTACCTAGGACATGAGCGGTATGTTTCTATCTCTACGATCAGGTTGCGGCCGTGGTTTGGGTGTTGCTGGGCGATTTTGGCCCCCCGCGTTGCGAATATATCCACGAGTTTGAAGTCCTCGTGTCTTTCAGATGGGTGCGCCTTCTCCACTCCGTCTTTTAAAATGCGGTAAACTACGAGATCCACGTCTCCGCTGACGACGTAGTCGTAGTATCTGCGGAATTTATAGGGGGGCACCGCCACGGAGCCGCCAGCGATGCCGTAGCCAAACTTGGCCACGGGTCCGCCCAGCACCTTCACAGGCCCCTCTACGCGACCTATGTCAAGTAGTTCGTCTAGAGCAATCGGCGTACCACCCAGATACTTCCCAGGGGTCGTCACGCCGGCTATTACCACTACTAGGTCGTATTTAGACAGAAGGCTCAAGTGAGCCGGCCAGTCGGCTCTGAGTTGATCTACCGTGAAGTAATGCACGGCGTCTACCCCCGCGAGGTCGGCGGCGCCGGCGACGTATCTCGCATACACGTCGAGGTAGGGCGGCACGCCGAGGCCAGCCGGCTCGTCTGTGTAGCCGTCTACTATGGCAATTCTCACGCCTTGTTTTCGAAGTGGGTTAATAGGTTTTTATACATCCTATTTATAGCTACCGATGGTCAAGATACCATTTTGCGAATTCTGTGTAAAGACGCGTGTGTTGTGCCAGAAGTGCCAGTCGCTTATAGACAGCGGGAGGTATCAGTGGCTTGATGTAGAGGTTTCAGACGCGTTGCTGAAGGTGAGCAAGAAAATAAATTTGGCTGATGTTGAATATGTAAAGTCTTACGAAGTGGACGACTTGGTTATTGTATTGATGAGAAACGTGAAAAGGATCCCGCGTGGAGCCTATGTGCAACTTGAGAAAGAGTTGTCGTCGCAACTTGGGAGAAGCGTCAAGATCGTGGAGCACGGCAACGTAAATGAGGTAATTGCCCAGCTAGTGTCGCCGGCGAGACTGCTGACGATTTCCACCTCTTGGTTGCCCGACGGCACTACGGAGACTGTCGTTAAGATCCCCTCGCGGGAGTTGAGGAGGTTGCCTATAAGACCTGAGAGGTTGCAGGCGATTATCGGCCAGATATCTGGGGCTAACGTAAAGGTTGAGCTGGTAAGGGAAAGGGAGTTAAGGGCATAATTTTTTACCTAAAGTCTTTCTCCACTTCGTGTATCCAAAAAAGACCCACTGGACAGTGGACGTCACACCTGCGCTCCACGGCTCCGAGGTTGTGGTTGCTGGATGGGTATGGGAGCTGAGGGATATTGGGAAGATTAAGTTTATCGTGTTGAGAGACCGGGAGGGGTTTATACAAATCACTCTCAAGGCAGGTAAAACACCTGAAAACCTGTTTAAGATCTTCGTGGAGCTTGGCAGGGAGGACGTCATCGTCGTTAAGGGGGTGGTGGAGGCTAGTAAAATTGCTAAACGCGGCGTGGAGATTTTCCCCAGCGAGATATGGGTCCTAAACAAGGCTAAGCCTCTTCCTATCGATGTTTGGTCTGAGACCCCGGATTTAGCCACTAGGTTGAGGTGGCGTTCTGTAGATTTAAAGAGGCCGCGTAACTTGGCCATCTTCTCTCTGGCTTCTGCTATGTTACGGACTATTAGGGATGTGCTGTATGGCGAGGGCTTTGTGGAGGTTTTTACGCCTAAGATCATAGTCACAAGTACCGAGGGCGGCGCTGAGCTGTTCCCCGTCTTGTACTTCGAGAGGGTGGCCTACCTATCCCAAAGCCCGCAACTCTACAAGGAGCAACTAACCGCCTCGCTTGAGAGGGTCTTTGAGATCGGCCCGGCGTACCGGGCAGAGAAGCACAACACGGATTACCACCTGAACGAGTTCATCTCGGTTGACGCGGAGGCCGCCTTTATGGACTACACAGACATTATGAATATACTGGAGAAGATGACTAAGAACCTGGCAAAAACCGTAGCGTCTTTCTCCACAAAGCTAAATGAAGTGGGGGTCAAGCCTGTTGTGACAGAGGTGCGAAATGTGCCGAGGGTAGACTACGACGAGGCGGTAGATTGGCTTAGACGGCTTGGGTTTGCGGTGAACTGGGGCGACGACCTCACGGTGGAGATGCAGATGGCTCTTATGAAGTTCTACGGCCCCGTGTATTTCCTTGTGAACTTCCCGGCGTCGCTCCGCCCGTTCTACACCAAGAGGAGAGATGGCGAGAAGAGCGAGTCGTACGACCTTATAATAAACGGGATAGAGGTGGCGTCGGGCGCCACTAGGATACACAGACGCGACGAGTTGGAGGAGGAGATGAGGAAAAGGGGCCTCGACCCGAGGCTCTTCGAAGCCCACCTCTCTGTGTTTGACTACGGAATGCCGCCGCACGCCGGCTTTGGCCTCGGCTTCAACCGTCTGGTGACGGCGATGCTTGGGCTAGACAACGTGAGACACGCCACTCTATACCCCCGCGACAGGTATAGAGTCGAGCCCTAGTCGCCGCCTTTAAGAGGGACAAACATTACATAAGTCACGGCCCGCCTCTCCACTCTATCTCCCCTTTTCACCACCTTATACAGCACCTGGCCCAGCCGCTCCTCCACGGGTATCACC
The DNA here is from genome assembly GCF_000234805.1 of Pyrobaculum ferrireducens. Lineage (NCBI taxonomy): Archaea > Thermoproteati > Thermoproteota > Thermoprotei > Thermoproteales > Thermoproteaceae > Pyrobaculum > Pyrobaculum ferrireducens. The sequence continues at coordinate 1,834,490 of NC_016645.1, read as the reverse complement.
AAAACACCGCCGTCTTTTAACTGCCTCACCAGCGCCGGGGGTATGGAGCTGGCGGCGGCCGTTACAATTATGGCGTCAAACGGGGAATGCTTCTCAAGACCTTTCGTCCCATCTCCGTGGTAAACTTCCACCACGCCCCAGTAGCCCAGCCTCTCGATGTTCTGCGCGGCGTATACTGCCAGCTCTTTCACAATCTCCACCGTGTAGACCCTTCCCCTCCTCTCAATAGCCTCGGCGCATACGGCGGCGTGGTACCCCGACCCGGTCCCCACCTCCAAGATCTTCATCCCGGGCCTAGGCTCCACCAGCTCGCACATCATGGCGACCATATGAGGCGCCGAGATAGTGGCGCCTGCGAACAGCGGCAGGGGTCTGTCCTCGTAGGCCATCATTCGGTACTCAGGCATGACGAACTCCTCCCGGGGCACCGCTACCAGCGCCTTCTTTACTCGCTCACTCCGTACAATACCGTCGCGCTCCAACTCCTCCACAAGTCTCTGGGCCATGCTAGAAAAACGAGTCGAGCGAAGAGGTTCTAAGCTTGCCGCGTGCCTTTCTTAACCTCTCTAAGGCTTTTTCAACCCTCTCCTCGCTGAAGTCGTGTTCTCGTACCAAGAAGTCTCTCAGCCTTTCCTCATCTGGGGTTTTTACCTCTGTGGTGTATTCGTCGGTAACTGGCGGCTGTAGAAAGAATCTTTTTATCTCCAGGGGATTTACGGGGAAGTGAACACCCTTCAACACCGTATCAAGCATTTTCTCAAGCGAACCAAATTCCCAAATGAGCTTCAAAGCCTTCTGCGGCCCCATGCCGGGCACGCCATCTGGGTTGTAGTCTGTGCCCAGTAGAATGGCCAAGTCTATGAGTTGCTCCCTGTTCTTGAGCCTCAGCGCCTTGAGCACCGCGTCTAGCTCAATTATCTCAGGCGCAAGCTCCACCACCTCCTCGCCGACCCTGCGTTTTGGAGACACGGCGAGGTTTCTCACCAACCTCGGCGAGCCGAAGAGCAGGGCGTCGTAGTCTTGACTGCCGACAGCCCAACAGTGGCCTTTCACGACCATGTAGGCGGCTTGTGCCTCTCCCTCACTAGGCGCTTGGACCCAAGGCACGCCCATGTACGACAGCAGTTTCCTAGACTCCTCTACCATCTCGCTTGTGATAAAAACAGCTCTCTTGGCGTATTTTATCACATCTTCTTTCCTTCCTTCTTTTAACGCCTTTACCACCTCCTCCATCGCCTTCTCACGTGTCTTCCTTCTCGACTCTATTTCGGCTAGCTTAAACTCTGGAGGCTTTCCATCAAAAACGTAGACCGGCTTTATGCCAGACTCGAGCAGGTTGATGGTGCGGTAGAAAAGGCCGGAGAGGTGGCTGGTGATCCTCCCCTCCCTATCCATTAACGGAGTGCCGTCGGGCTGTCTTATAGACGCCAAGAATTGATACAGAGCGTTGTACGCGTCGAGGGATACGCACCTCCCCGCCAAGTTCTCGAGCTTGACATCCCGGCGTATTTCCCTGCCTATGAGCTTGCCCAGCTCTACAACACCCACGTAACGACGGGGGTGGCTATTTATATTATCTACGCCGAGAAATCTGGTAGATATCCCTCCCCTCCCTCTTAACTCTTCTAACGTGGATCTTTTTGTAGATCTCCAGAGCCAGGAGGGCTTTCATAAGCTCCTCGTCGGAGATGTTAACATTAGCACGTTTTAGCAAAGTCTTTACGTCGTCGCTTGTGATCGTCTCCTGCCGCTTTAAAAGCATCTCTATTACGTTGCCGACGGTGGTTATTATCATAGGTATAGAGGCGGCGCCGCCTTGGCCTTGGTGGCCACGGTAAGTTGCCTGGCTTTCTCCAGCCATGACTCGTAGAACTTCAACATGTCCTGCGTCACAGAAGGTCTCACTTTTTTCAACGCCTCTTCGAAGTGTCTCATAGAGACCTCCTTTGCGTTGATGTCTTCTCTCAGGGCTAGGAACGTGGCTTCGCGGACCAGTAGCTCAAGATCGGCGCCGGAGTACCCCTCAGTCCTCCTAGCCAACTCCTCCAGATCGACGTCCTTAGCCAGCGGAGTGGCTCTTGTGTGTATAAGCAGTATCTCAAGCCTGGCTTTGAAGTCCGGCGGGGGCACATATATAATTCTGTCAAAACGCCCCGGCCTCAGCAGGGCTGGATCCACCAAATCCGGCCTATTAGTGGCGGCTATCACTACGACGTTTTCCAGAGCCTTTATTCCGTCCATCTCAGCCAGCAGTTGGGCTACAACGCGCTCGCTCACTAACGAATCGCCGCCTATGCCCCTCGCCGTGGCCAGGGCGTCAATTTCGTCAATAAACACTACGCAGGGCGCGGCCATGCGCGCCTTTCTAAATATCTCCCTAACCATTTTCTCAGACTCGCCAACCCACTTAGAAAAGATCTCAGGCCCCCTAACCGCTATGAAGTTAGCACCTGACTCAGTGGCCACCGCCTTTGCCAAAAGCGTCTTGCCTGTACCCGGCGGGCCGAAGAGCAACAAGCCCTTGGGAGGTCTAAGGCCGAATTTCTTAAACCTATCCGGGTACTTCAAAGGCCACTCTACAGCCTCTCTCAACTCCTGCTTCACATTTTCCAAGCCTCCGATATCCTCCCAACGGACGTGGGGAACCTCTATATGGATCTCTCTCAGCGCCGACGGGATAATCTCCTTCAAAGCAGCCGTGAAGTCCGCCATCGTCACTTTAATCTTCTCAAACACCTCAGGCGGCAACGACGGCTGGTTCAAGTCAATCAGCCCGCTCTGAATAGCCCGCCTCAACGCAGACATAGCCGCCTCCCTCGCAAGCGCCGCCAAGTCTGCCCCGGAGAATCCATGAGTAACCTCAGCCAACTTTCTCAAATCGACATCAGGTGCCAGCGGCATATTCCGGGTATGAATCTGTAAGATTTCGTACCTCCCCTTGAAATCAGGCGGATTAATCCAAATCTCTCTGTCGAATCTTCCTGGTCTTCTTAGGGCTGGGTCTACTGCGTCTGGTCTGTTGGTGGCGCCTATTACCACCACCTGTCCTCTCTCTTGTAGTCCGTCCATTAGTGTTAGGAGTTGGGCTACTACTCTCTTCTCCACCTCCCCCGTCACCTCCTCCCGCTTTGGGGCTATGGCGTCTATCTCGTCGATGAAGATAATCGCTGGGGCGTTTTTCTTAGCCTCTTCAAATATCTCCCTCAGCCTAGCCTCAGACTCGCCGTAGTATTTAGACATAATCTCCGGCCCGTTAATCGCCACGAAGTAGGCGTTGGCCTCGTTAGCCACAGCCTTAGCCAAGAGAGTCTTCCCAGTACCCGGAGGGCCGATCAGAAGGATGCCTTTAGGCGGCTCAATACCCAAATGTTTAAACAACTCGGGATGTCTAAGAGGAAGCTCCACAAGCTCACGAATCTTCTGCTTAGCATCCTCCAAATCGCCAATATCCTCCCAGGTAACATGCGGTATCTTGACGCCAGACACCGGCTTCTCAAAGATCTGGATCTGGGTGTCCTCCGTAATTATGAGGACCGTGTTAGACGGCTTTGTCTGAACCACCTGGAACGTAAGCGGCTGGCTCAAGACGTATATCTGCAACATATCCCCCTCCACCAGCACGTACTCCCTAAGCCTCTGCTTGATGTACTGCAAAAAGTTTGCGTCAACTGCTATGGTCATGGATACGGGCGCCAGCTTCACGAAGGCGGCAGGCTTGGGGTCGACTCTCCTCACTTTTACAGTCTCGTTTAGCGAAATATCGGCGTTTTTCCTCAAGATGCTGTTCATCCTAATGACACCCTTCCCCCTGTCCTCAGGCAAACCATTCCACACCTTGGCCGCCGTCCTCCTCCTCCCCACAATCTCCACCACATCGCCCACCACTATACCGGCCCTCTCCATAACCTCGGGGTCGATCCTAACCACGGGCCTGTTGGCGTCACGCGCCTTGCTTTCCTGCACTCTCAACTCAACCCACTCAGACACGGGTGATAAACCGATCTAGGTATAAAAACTTGCTATCAAAAACTCAGCCTCGAGAAGTACTCCAGCTCGTAGTTGCCGACGCCGTTGACCGACCGCAACAGCTCCTCCACCTCATCTGAGCTGTACTCGTCCGACTCCGGCATCCTTATGTAGAACCTAAGGGCCTTGATCCCAAAGCCGATCTCCTCCACCTCGACTCTATCCACCTTGTACTTCGGCGACAGCTTATTAATAACATCACTCTTCAACTTCTCCACATCCACCTCGACGCTGTCGGGCAGAACTCTGTAGACCAACGCAACCTCCGCCGACATGGCCTCAGCAACATATCGTGTATAAAAAGATTACCCCCAGATCAGGGACCTATAAAGCCGCACTCAGGACAGCGATACGTCACCCCAAGCTTCCTAGACCTGGCGCTTCTGATAACCGTCGTCTTGCCACAGTTAGGACAAGCAAAAACCACACCTCTCTCCAGCGGCGCCAAAACCCAGTTAGTAGTCGAGTCAGACGGCGGAGACGGCCCGTGGAACTTCGCCCCCCTAATAGACATAGACCCCGCAATGGGCCCACTATATAAAAATTTTCACCCCCACCCAGCCCCACCAGACAAAAGACAAACTTTATAAATTGAGGCATTGGTAGAGAAGGCCGGGGTGGCCGAGCGGCCCAAGGCGCGGGACTCGAGACGCGGCGTGAGAAATCCCGTCCCCGCACAGGGGGCGTGGGTTCAAATCCCACCCCCGGCGCCACTCCCCTACCCACAACTCCGGCACTATACTTTATTATGTTAATGACGTAATACTCTATATAGCTAATGTCGTATGCTTTGTAGATTAATATTTTTAAGACCAAAGTTGATATAACATTTATGAAGTTGACTCAAGTAGTTGCAATTATTCTCGCGCTGGTCGTTGTCGCCGCTGTTGCATATTTCCTGGGCACTATGTCTCAGCCACAACAGACGACAACTACGGCGCAACCCCCTACCTCCCCAACAATCTCCGCGCCTAAGAAAATTACGTTCTACACCTGGTGGGCTGGGCTTGAGCGTTTTGCTATTGACGCTGTGATTGGCAACTTCACTAAGAAAACTGGTATACAGGTTGAAAAGACGGCGGTGCCCGGGGGCGCCGGTGTAAATGCGAAGTTTGCAATTCTTGCATTAATGCAGGCGGGTAGCCCGCCGGCGGCGTTTCAGGTGCACTGCGGACCCGAGATGCTGAGCTATATATACGTCGCGCCGAAGGGCGAAGCTAGCTTCGTAGAGCTGAGCCAAGTAGCCAAGGAAATAGATATGACGACGCAAGCGTCGGATGTCCTCTCTGCGTGTTCGCTTAACGGGAAGGTATATGCCCTGCCAGTAAATATACACCGTGCTAATCTAATCTTTATAAATAAACAAGTCCTGGAGAAGCTGGGCGGCTCGGTACCCAAGACGCTTGAAGATTTGGTCGCGCTGTGCAGTAAGGCGTCTTCAGCGGGGGTTCCATGTATGCTCCAGGCTGGCGCCGATCAATTCACTATTCTACATCTATGGGAACAAGTGTTCCTAGCGGTGGCTGGCCCCCAGAAATTTATCATGTTCATGTACGGCACGCTTCCGCCTGACGATCCCTCGTTGCGGCAGGCCACAGAGACGTTCCTGTCGCTGGCCAAGACGTTCCCAGCGAACTGGCCAGCTCTTGACTGGACAGGTGCGGTAGCCGACCTTGTCGCTGGTAAGGGACTAGCCCACGTAGATGGCGACTGGGTAGTGGGTCTGATATACAACGTGTATCCACAGACAAAAATGTGTCCATATACGGCGGTGACGCCTGATTGTAACATCATAGTGGCACCATTCCCAGGCACGCAAGGCATCTACAACTTAGTTATCGACTCGGTGGCGGTGCCGGCGGGCGGTCCCACGACAGATCTAGGAATTCAGTTTGTGAAGTTCTTCGCAGGGCCAGAAGGCCAGTCGATATTCAACCCACTGAAGGGATCTATAGCGGTGTATAAGAACATAGATCCGTCGATCTACCCCACCTCTATACAGCGGTGGGAGGTTGAGGAGTATAGGGGGGCAAAGGCCTACGTCTTTAGTCTCACACACGGAGCTCTGTTTTCAGATGTGTGGCAGACACTTATGCAACAGTCAATAGTGCTCGTCCAGACCGGTAGATCAGATTTGTGGTACGACACACTGGCAAAAGCGCTGGGGACCGAGCGCTCTCTATGGAAAGACACCTGGTACATGGGCGCGCCGGGGAAGCCCTTCGGCGGCTACAACCCGCCCTGGGTTAAATGAGAATATCACTACTATTTTTTTCCATCCCCCTTTTCTTAACGACGGCGTTTCTCTACGTCTTTATAGCGTGGAATCTATACTACTCATTTACCAACTACTCAGTGCTAAGCCCCGACTACCAATTCGTGGGGCTGGCCACGTACTCACAACTATTTTCAGACCCGCTATTCCAGACTGCGCTGATCAAGACGCTTCTTTGGATCTCTGTATTAGTCGCTCTTGGCAATTTAGTGGGCCTCTTGACGGCGTCGCTGATCTACAACATAAATAATGCACGTGCTAGGAATATCCTCACGGCGTATTTCATATACCCCCTATCGATCTCACTCGTGGCGTCTGGTATAATATGGCGTTGGCTACTCGACGCAGATAGGGGAATCGGCTGGTTTTTGGGCAACCCACTCCAAGGCGAGAACGCGTTCTGGAGCATAGCACTAGTCTCCGTCTGGGTTTATTCCGGGCTCGCCACGTTGTTCTACCTTGCGATGTTTTATAACGTGGATAAGTCTCAATTAGAATCTGCGCAGATAGACGGAGCAGGGCGGCTTTACACAATGCTGAGGGTCGTTATACCCCAGTCAAAACAGAGCTTGATCATATCTACAATATTTTTTACTTTATTCTCTATACAGATGTTTGATCTACCATATTCAATACTATTTATAAATCCTAATATTATGACATTGGTTATGTACACCTTTATGAAATTCACTGCATTTTATTTAGCGGTGGCAAGCGCCGCCGCTGTAGTAATCCTAGCTCTGTCGGCCGTCATAGTAATTCCCTACTCCCTGTTCGGATTAAAGAAATGGATAAGATGAAATTTGCCATATATCTCGCCATATTGGCGCTGGGGGCTCTCTGGGCCCTCCCCCTGTATGTATTAGTAATCGGCGCATTAAAGCCTTTATCGGAAGTGTTGACAACGCCGGTCTTTATGCCATCTCTAAATGTGGATCTAGCCACTTTAAGCAAAGTGGCCGGGGAGCTGGCCCCAGTGTTGCTCAACACGACTATAGTAGTTATCCCTACGGCTTTAGGCGCCACCCTCATCGGCGCCTTGGGGGCGTACGCCCTTTGGAGAGCTACCACCAAGTTAAAAGACGTGTTGCTTATACTTGTGGCTGTGTCTACCTATCTACCATACCAATCGGCAGTGGTCCCACTCGCGCGCTTCATGACACAAATAGGTCTATTTGACACCCTATATGGCATAGCCCTAGGCCTACTCATCTTCTACATACCCTTTGCCACGTTGATGATGTTAATATTCATAACAGCCCTTCCACGGACGGTTGTAGAAGCCGCTGAGGTAGATGGCGCTGGCGAGTTCGCCATATTTACAAAAACGGTGTTGCCCCTCTTAGGTCCTGCATTCGCGTCGACGGCCACCTATTTGACGATCAACGGGTGGAATAACTTCTTCATACCGCTTGTGCTCTCTAGAACTTATAACAATCACATAACGCTTAAGGTCTTCAGCTACGTGGGGCAGTCTGGAAATCTCTATAACGAGATGTTCTCTGCGGCCCTCATAGCATCACTACCTCCGCTACTGCTCTTCATAGCGCTGGGGAGATACTTCATCCGGGGGTTGCTGGTTTTGGGATCGGGAGGAAAATAAATAAGTGGATACATTCTAATCTACATGTATAAGAAAATTCTAGTTGCTTACGACGGCTCAGACCACGCCAAGAAGGCGGTTGAACACGCCGTAGCTCTCGCAAAAGTCTTTGGGGCCTCTATACATATTATAACGGTTGCCACAGACCCCTCGCAGATCTCCCTAGAGAAGGCCGGGAGAATAGCGGGAGAGGCCGCAAAGGCCGTGCAGTCACAGGGGCTACAGGTGGGGGAGGTCGCTGTGAGGTCGGGGACGCCGGCGGACGAAATTCTTAACTACGCCGAGGAGAAGGAGGTTGATCTAATAGTGATGGGGTCACGCGGCCTCTCCGCACTGCAACGCCTAGTGCTGGGCTCGGTGTCGCAGGCGGTGGTCTCAAGGGCAAGAGTCCCCGTGCTCGTCGTGAGATAACGCCCCCCGGCGCCACGCCTTTTTCATAACCTGGGTAAGGTCATGGGCCGCTTTCAGCGGGTAGATATCTCCACCTCTGCAGAGATCCTCCACCAACCTCACGGCGTCGGAGAGAGTTGCGTGCGACCCCACCGAAACGTATCTCTTCCCTCCGCAGTTCACCACCTTAGCCAAGACCTCCCCCGTCTCCGGGTCTACCACCACGTCGCCCTTTTCTACTCCGTAGAGCCTTGACTTCGCGACGCCTATAGTAGGCTTCCCCAGGACAACCCCTAGGTGTGAGGCGATTCCGAACCTCCGCGGGTGGGCCACGCCGTGGCCATCCACGAGAATTACATCTGGCTTGGCCCTCAGCTTCATGTAGGCTCTGAGCATAGGGGTTAGCTCTCTAAAGGCGAGGAACGTGGGGACGTAGGGCACGACGCTTTTCGTAACAGAACACGCTCTATCCGCCAACGAGAGATCCGCCATCCTGACTGCTACGGCGGCGCCCAGCGCCGTGTCTCCTACATACGCCACGTCGAGACCCGCCACGATCTCCACAGGCGGGAGGGGTAGAAACACCACCCTGCCGGCGAGCCGCTCCTGGACACGCCGCGCGGCTTCTATGTTGAGGGGCATTAATGCGTAAATGTGGAAATAATCTTTTCAATTATCCGCGTGGTGCTACAGAGCTCGCACTGCCTGAGCTCGTCCACCCTCGCCACCTCCACCTCCACGCCCCGCCTCCTAGCCTCTTCCTTCACCACGTCCTCAGACACATGCTGGTTAGGCCCCAGGAGGACTACGTCGGGCTTAACCATGTGGAACACGTCGAAAATATCGCCGGGCCGCCCCAGCACCACCTCGTGGACATAGTAGAGGGAGGAGAGGATCTCGGCCCTCTGCCGCTGAGGCACCACAATCCTCCGCCTCTTTATTTTTTCAGCGTTTTCATCTGAAGACACAACTGCCACGACGTAGCCAAGCTCCCACGCCTTCTTTAAATACGACAAGTGGCCGGGGTGCAGGATCTCGAAGGTGCCTGCCACCATAACGGTTTTAGTATTCTTAATCTCGCTGGGCCTCTTCCAAACGAAGTCAGCCACCCCGATAAGTCTCAAGGCGTCGAGAAGACCCTCCGCGTACGAAACAGTGGCTAACGCCGTCTCCCTATCACCTCTGGAGTAGTAATACTTCGAATCCTTTAGATACGCCCGCGCCAGATCTACAAGATTTCTATAAGCCGGGTCTTTCAAAACGAGGCTCCCCAAGGCCTCCTCAAGGTTCTTAATATATACAGCTACTCTATCCACAGTGAGGCGAAATACGACACTTAAAACATTTAAAGAACGCGCATTTGACCCCCATATGGCTGATGAGACATACGCAGTCGCTGGCAGATTAGTAATGCGTCTAAGAGAGGCGGAGAAGCTCGCCGCGGAGGGGAGGGTCACCGAGGCGAGGAATGTTTTGAAAGACGTCGTGAAGGAGGCGCGCGAGAGGGGGCTGGAGAAGCCGCTGAGGCATTTGATACTAAGGGTGAAGGCTGAGATACGACGTAGAACTCGACAATAGCAAAATCCCTATTTCCACACCTCCTCCTCCCCATCACCTTGACTACCTTTATCTTCTCCCCCCTCTTCACGCCCTCCGAGGGACAGCCCTCGCATCCAGCGCACTCCTCCTCAAAAGTCACGACGACCCCCTCCAGGGCCTTGTTTATGGGGAGCAGGCCAACCAGAGGCGCCTCTTCCACCACCACGGGCACCATCTCGCCGCCAGTTATCTTACAACGCTGGCCCATCGAGGGCCTCAATTCCACTACTCTGTAGCTCCTGCCCGGCGTCAGCCTGCCCAGACACACGGGGAAGAGTCTACACTCCCTACACTCGTCTGGAATGCTGACTACGCGGAATCTGTGGCCCACCTCGGCTTGCTCATTTGCGACTAGGGTGACCACTCGCCTCATTGTCTTAAATATCCTAAGTCAATATTTAACTGTGATTAAAAGCGTCGTCGAGGCCTACCGTAGCCTTGAGAAACGTGACCTCCAGATATTGAGGATAATAGAAGCCGGGCACAGACGCCATGAGTTTGTCCCCGAGGAGCTTATAGCGAGGTGGGCCAGATACAGGAGAGAGGAGGTTTTGGACAGCATTAAGCGCCTACACTACCATGGTTTCCTTAGGAGGAACGTGGCGCCGTACAGAGGGTGGAAAATCACGGCGTTGGGCTACGACGTCCTTGCGCTACACACACTACGCATGCAGCGCAAGATACTGAGGCTCTCCCCCACTCCCATCGGCGTGGGCAAGGAGTCCGTGGTGTATGCAGGCGAAACCCCCTCAGGCTTTAAAATTGCGGTTAAATTCCACCGCGGGGGCGTCTCCGCCTTTAGATACGAGGAGTTGTTCAGGTCGAGGGTGGCTAAATTTAGCCACTTGGAGGATGTATTTAACACAAGGCTGTCGGCCGTCGCCGAGTTCTTCGCACTGTCAAAGATATTTGAGGGCGGCGGCCTCGTGCCCGAGCCCATAGCGCACAACAGACACGTAGTCGTGATGAGCTACATAGAGGGAGTCGAGCTATACAAACTTTCAGATGGAGATTTCAAAAAAATTGCAGACGACGTGCTCCACACAATCAAAGTAGCGTTGAGCCTTGGCATCATCCACGGCGATTTGTCGCCATACAACGTACTCGTTGGAAAAAGGAGCTTTGTCATTGACTGGCCTCAGTGGGTCCCCACAAGCCACCCAGAGGCCAGGCGCTACCTACAGCGCGATTTCGCGAACCTATCCGCATTTTTCAAGAAGTGCGGTGTGGAGATTCCGCTGGAGGAGGCGCTTGACATAAGATATATAGACAGCGCCAGGGAATTCTTTAAAGAAATAAATAAAATGTGGTTTCTATAGCACGTGGCGGTTTTAGGCGTCGACATTGCGCCGGGGGGCTTATTCGCATATGCAGTATTTGAGAACGAGGAGGTGGTGGAGAGGGGTGTTGGAGATGTCCACCGCCTCGCTCAGCTATTTAAAAAATACAAGATAGAAACACTTGCTGTCGACAACCTGGGCGAGTTGTTTCAATATGGAAAGCCGGTGGTGAGGTTGCTCGGTAAACTGCCGTATGTGGTTAACGTGGTGGAGGTGACGCGGGAGGCCGAGGGCTACGTAAAGATGGAGGAGTTGGTGGGTAGATACTTCGGAGTTGAGAAGGGGCATCTCGACCCGCTTGAGACAGCGGTGTATCTCGCGATGCTGGCCCGCCGCGGCGTCGGCGCGCCGGTTAAGCTTTTCGAGGAGGAGACTATTATACTAATTCACAGGAGGATCTCGACGACTCCTGGAGGCATGAGTAGAAACCGCTACATGCGAAACGTCACCCACAGAATAAAGGCCATCGCCTCAAAGATAGAGGCAAGGCTAAAAGAGGCGAGGCTCGACTACGATCTGTTTCTAAAAGAGGAGTCCGGCGAGGTTACTTCGGCGAAATTCGTCGTGTATGCAAACAGGGAGGTGGTGAGGAGGTATGTAAAGCCCATGCGGAGCATAGACATAGCCGTTGCTATATTCTCAGCCCCTGCCAGGGGCGGGAAGGCGCCGGCACGTGAGCGCTTTCTCATAGTGGGCGTTGACCCCGGCGTGGTGACTGGAATAGCCGTGATGACGCTAGACGGCGAGGTGTTGGATACAGTGGCCCGCCGCGGCTTCTCCCGCGGAGACGTTTTGAGATACGTCAGCCAGTGGGGGGTACCTGTGCTAGTGGCCACCGACGTCGCCGAGGCGCCCGACTTCGTGAGACGTCTTGCGACCATGTGCGGCGCGGCGGTCTACACGCCAGGCCGCGACTTAGCGTCTGAGGAGAAGGCCCAGATACTTGAGAAAATTAGGTGGAGGGCGGTGACTAGCCACGAGAGAGATGCGCTGGCCGCGGCTTACAGAGCCTACCAGGAGTATAGACCTAAATTCGAGAAGCTTGAGAAGGAGTTTGGTAGCATACTGAAGTTCGACCAGCTTGAATACGCCAAGGCGCTGGTGGTCCGCGGATACTCAATAGCTCAGGCTGTGTCTGAGGCTTTAAAGAGGCGTGGGGAGAGGGAGGTCCGGGTGGTGTACGTCACGGTGGAGAAGCCGTGCGCCGCGAGAGACGAGAGCCTAGCCACCCGGCTTAAGGCGCTTGAGTATGAGAATATGCAACTGCAGAAAGAGCTTGAGGAGTTGAGGAGAGAATACGCCCAGCTACGGCGCGCTTTTGACGACGCCAGGTGGCGCGATGCGAAGTACAGAGAGCTACAAAGCAGAATAGAGGCGCTGTCAGCCATGGTGGCAGAAAAGGAGAGGGAGGTCGAACTGCTTAAGAAAACCTTCGTGGAGGTTCTGGCCAGCTACGGCTCTAGGTATAGGCTTCTGCATGTGTCGGAGGTGGTGGACTGCAGAGGTGGCGAGGCGGTGGGCACCATCTGCAGAAACATAGACAGTGTGGATGACGCAGTGGCCAGAGGTACGATGGGTGTGCCATTGCGCCAAGTCGTTAAACTCCAACTAGGCGACTTCTACGTAGTGGATTTAGACATGGTGAGGCAACTGACGGAGCTGGTGAAGCAATGCCTAGAGAAGAGAGAAGTCGTCGATATCAGAAAGATAGTAGAGCAGTACCGCCGGGGGTTAGTATAGAGACACCTCGCCTCTGAGTATGCTGTCGGTAACCCGCGTGATTCCCCCAAGTTCCTCCCTAGCTATAGCCTCTATCTCGTTTCTCACCTCTCCAGTGAGCTCCCCATCTTTAATTACCTCTATGTTGAGGATCTTTGGCTCGTTGATAGGCTTCCCGATCTGAGACACGATTTCTACATATACCTCGACTACGTTCACCTCTTTGTATATCCTCTCCGCGATTTTCTGAGCCACCACGTTGTATATCTTGCCCACGTGGCTGACCGGGTTCTTACCCGCGGCGGCCTCTAGAGACATGGACCTCATCGGTGTGATTAACCCATTGGCCCTGTTGCCCCTGCCGGTCATGCCGTCGTCGCCGTGCTCCGCTGATGTTCCAGTCACCGTTAGGTAAAAGATGTCGTGCTCAGGCTTGTCTGCTGCGTTTATCGTAACATCCACCTTTAGATCCGGCGCCACCTTGGTAGAGAGATCCTCAACAGCTTTCTTCACTTCTTCTTTAACAGAGAGGTAGTGGCTCTTGTCCTTCACAAGCTTACTAATCATAGCCGCTGCGATTGTCAACTTCACCTCATTCCCCACCCTCACCCCCATTACCTTCACATCTTCGCCAACCTCGGGGTACTTGGACTTGAAATCTCTGGAGTTCAGCAACCGCTCTGTTTTGTACACCAACTCCTCCAGCGGGGTCAGGGGCGCGTAGCCCACGCCGACCGAGGTATCGTTGGCAAGCGGCACCCCCTTGACGCCTAGGTCGTAAATACCGACGAGGTCAGCTGAGCCCTGTCCAATTTTGTAGTCAATAATAACGTGGGAGTCTGGATCTAGGTACCTGAAGTGTTGCTTTATCCAATCCCTAGCCGCCTGCACCACCACGGGGCCCAGCGGGATTTTCACAACCCCATCCCTAGTCCTGACTTCGTAGGTGGCCCTCCCAGAGACTAAGATGTATATAGGCTGTAGAACCTCGCCGCCGCCGAAACGCGGCGCGGCCTGGCCGCCAACCACAAGCGTCTTGTCGACATTGTGGTGGAGAATTACGCCAAACCGCTCTAGATAGTACTTCGATAGGTATCTACTAACCCACTCCGATATGCCGTCGGCTATGTAGTCGGGGTGCCCCTGCCCCTTTCTCTCTACTATTTCCACAAGCCGCTTAGCTACAGGCGTCTTGTCTACTTTCCCCACTACTATCATGGCGCCACCTCGCCGGTAGATACGTATATCACCTGGGATCCTCTCACGACAATTCGCCCATACCGCGTCACCGGCTCTCCCGACTTATCCAACTCGGCGGCGTCATCCAGTACAAGATTCATACATCCATCGTACGCCGTTAGAACCCCCCTGACCGCCACGCCACCCTTAAGCCTGGCCACGATCTCCTTATTCAACATTTTGGTTAGTACCTTGACTGGAGAGGGTAGCTTCACTTGTTGGGGCGTTTTCGACATGGCTAAGGCCGTATTTAGCAATATATAAAATTTAGCCCTAGAAACGCGCCGCTCAGATACGCTTCTCGTATACAAGGAGATCTTCAATCCACTCCACATGTGCCATCAAAGTCCTCCTGCAGCAATACCTAGTCACGCCTAGGCTGTCGAACACCGCGCCTGGATGCTCCCCGGCGAGCACCCTCTTCTTGAAAACTGCGTATAAATGGCCCAGCGGTCTGCCACAGGTAAAGCAGCGGATTGGGATAATCATCTGTAGGCCTTCTGCCTCTTACTCCTCGCGTGCTTTATCCCGGGCTTCTTTGGCTCGGTACGTCTGGGGTCGCCTTTCAACATATATGAGTCATATTTTTCATACAGCTCCTTCAGCTCTTGGCTTTGGAAAAAGGCCACGAGTCCCCTTGCTATGGCTATCCTCACGGCCGTGGCTTGCCCCATGTAGCCGCCGCCGGAAACATTCACATCTATATCCACCTTCTTAGCTAGATCTCCCGCCAGCACCAAAGGCTCGCTCATTTTTACCCTCGCCATTTCTATCGGCCACAGCTCTAGAGGATAGCCGTTGATCCTAACCCGGCCAATGCCGGGTCTTAAAACGGCCCTAGCCACGGCAGTCTTCTTCTTACCGACAGAAATAACAACTCTAGGCGCCTCCTGTAGCACCTTGGCGCCGGACGTGCCCGCCGACATACCTACCCGCTAGGTGCCTGTTTTAATTTTTTACCCCAAATCTCTACGGCCTTTCTCCACTTTTCCCACGCGGCTGGGTCGATACCACGCCACACCTCCTCGAGAGTTACATACTTCAACAAGGGCCTTACCCTAAGCTTCGCCTTGGGAACCTCATATACCACTACCCTTTTTCTTTCAAACATCTCGATGGGGATGGACATGTACACCCTCAACCTCTTCAAAGCCAAGCGCCCAGTCTCCACGTCCTTAGGCAACATCCCCCGCACAACTCTCTTAAACACGCGGTCAGGTCTCCTCGGGATTTTAGGCCCCACCTTCTCGGGGTTGTAGTGAGTACGCCACTCCCCTATCCTCCTCTTAAACCACTCAACAACCATCTTCTCGTCGCCGGTCACCACAAGCTTCTCTGCATTTACCACGACAATCCGCAGACGCGGCTTCTCAAGTAATGTCTTGGCGATGTACGTGGCGAGCCTACCCATCACATGCCCCTCTGCGTCTATAACCATTTCGCCGTCCTCCGGGAGTTTAGATATATCTAGAGTCTTCTTAACAATATTCATACCACTATCCTCACCCCGCTCCCCTTTGGAAATCTCCTCACAAGCTCCGGAATAGTCAACACCTCCCCGCCCGCCTCCGCTACCTTCTGAGCCGCCTTAGGGGATACGCTGAGCGCCGCCACCACCACCCTCTTGTCAAGTAGCCCACCCCCAAGTAGCTTACCAGGTACCACCACCACCTCACCCTCGCCCACCACCCTGCTCAACTTCCCCACATTTACAACTATCCTCTGCCTCCTAGGTCTCTCGATAAACTCCGCCACGACCCTCCAAATATTTGCAGAATTAGCTCTCGCAGCCTTCCTTAGAAATCGGCTCAGCATCCTCAACTGCCTATTTGTCGGTCCTGTTGGATTAGGAGGCATACCGTCACCCCGAGTTAATCAGTATTTAAAGTTTCTCCAGGACAGATGCCTTGCGGGAAAGCTCCTCGGCAAAAAAGGCGAACTTCTTCTTTAAAATTCTAAATGCCTCCCTCAGTGCGGTCTCCACATCGTAATTACCATAAGACTCTATCCAGAAGACGTACTTATTCCTCTCCCACGTGACCTCCAGCCCGTCTTTACACAAATTTTTACACGTCCACGCCTTATTAAACGTGCACTCAATTGGATCCTCAAGCTTGGCGCAGATCTCTCTACACCTCTCTCTACACTCCTCATTTCTCACCTCTACACGGGGGTAGTAGTAATAGCTGGCCAATGCCGCTTGCCACTTGGCGTGATCCCTCGCGACACCCAGCTTTGCATATGCCTCCAATACTATGCTCTGCCCCTTGACTAGTTTTACTATCGGAATGTCTTTATACACGGGTGCGACGTCCGGCCTCTCAGAGACGAGATCTCCAGAATAGACGGTTAAGTCCCCGTCTGCCGTTACCTGCAAGGTCAGCCTGGCGCTGCACTCAGACGGATCGGCGAGGCCGGAGACGCAATCCTCTATCGGCGGAAGGGCGCTAAGCGGCGTCGTCAAGGGGATTAGACCGAGTCTGTGCGCCAACATCTCGTCGTACATGACAGAGGTGTTGTTTACCACAACGACGGAATCTATCGCCATGACGGGTAGCTCGGAGATAATTACCCTTCTAAGCGAGTTGATGAGAGTGGGGGGCACCCCCTCCACTACGGCCTTTAGGAAAAGTCCGGATTTCTCAACAACCCGCGCCTGGGGCATTACCTAGTCGGTTTCTGCTTCTTGCCGCGCCAGATAGCCCAGAGCGAGACGCCGTTGACCTTAATTACTTTAAACCTAACACCTGGTATGTCACCGAGCGACCTCCCCTCGGGGCCGCCGATGCGCTCAATTACCACCTCGTCGTGCTCGTTTATATAGTTTAGGCTACCGTCCAGCGGCACGAAGGCGGTCACAACCTTGCCGTTCTTCACCAGCTGGACTCTCACACATTTACGAACGGCGGCGTTGGGCTTCCTAGCCTCGACGCCCACCTTCTCAAGGACTATACCTCGCGCCATGGGGGCGCCCTCGAGAGGGTCGTACTTCTCAACAAGACCTAACATCTTACGCTTGTAAGTCACGTCGTTCCACTTAAATTTCTGCCTCTTTCTTTTCAACTTTCCACCTGCAAATAGCCCATACGGCGATTTTTTACCAGGCACGCACCTGTGGCAACAGTCGGTTAATAAATTTTACAACGCCTACGCCAGAATTATCTTCTCAATGTCGTAGTAACGCCTCGCCAGCAACTTAGCCCTTGCAATGTTACGGCCGTTTTTACCAATTGCCACGCCCTTGTCCTCTGGGGCGACGGTTGTAATAGCCACCTTCGCCCCAGAGGGGGCCTTTGTCACCTTTACCATAATTACCTTGGCGGGGTAGAGACTGTTTTTTATCAACTCTTCGGGCGAGTCGCCGCTCTCTACAATTTCCACATCTTTGCCCACAATCTGCCTCAGCATCTTGACGTTTGACCCACCCCTCCCCACGGCGATGGCCGCCTGGTTTTTCTGAACAACATAGATAATCCTCGAATACTCGGGGTCGATGACGACGTCGATAGGCGTAACCCCGGTAATGCTTTCAAAAAGAGTGGCGTACCTAATCTCCTCCTCTGTGAGCCTAATGTCAGGCATGTTCAGCTAATTTCAAAATCTCGCTCTGGCCGGGGTCTATAACGGCCAGGGCCATAATCTTGTGCGGCCTTTTAGCAACAGCGCCGAGCTCAATGCTGGATCCCGGAAAAACAAAAATCGGCACGCCGGCCAGCTTAGCGTAGTACTCTATATCCTCCTTCGCCCACTTAGGCGCGTTGGCCGCCAGTATAACCAGCCTGGGGGTGCCTGCCAGTATTGCCCTCTTAGTTTCCTCAAACCCCATAACTATCTTGCCGGTGTTAATCGCTACTTGGAGCTCTCTACCTATGTCAATCACGTTGCTCAGGTGAAAAAAAGCTTTAAAAAGATTTATGCACCTAGAACTGCATCAAGAGGCGGACAATGCCTGTGCCTATTGGGACGTATTTGCCAGCTATTATGCTCTCCACAACGCCTTTGAACTGCTCCTCCTCGCCCCTCACAGACGCCTCTATGAGAGTCTTCACCGTCACCTCAAAAGCAGCGCGGGCAAGCGGCGACTCCTTGGCGCCCACGACGCCGTGGCGCCCTATAGGCCTCAGCCTACCCGACCAAGTCATGGCGTCAGCCACCATGTACATATGTCTAATATCTACGTCCAGGCCCTGCTCCTCCAACACACGCTTAATCTCCTGCGCCACCAGGGCCCTCGTGGCCTCTATCCCCAATACCTCTTCAACCTCGTGGAGATCGTTGCTGTATGTCCTAGTCGGGTCGACCTCCTCCAGCTGAAGCACGGCCTCTAAATTCGTCCCCTCTGTGACTATATACCACTCGTCGTTTTTGGAGTCGTACTGCAACACCACCTTCCTCACTCCCTTGATGCCTGATATCTTCGTCTGAAGGACCTTGTCCCTAATCTTTCTCATCTTGAGGATGTCGGGCGTGGTGAGAGACACGGTGATTGTGTGCCCGCGCATGGATATAGAGACGTCCTTCCCCCTCGCCTTGGTTACGATCTTCTCCACGTCCTTCACGCTGAGCCCCCGGTACCTCAGCTGGTCCTGGTCCAGCACTATCGTTATGGCGCCGGCGACGTAATCCACGTCGACCTCTTTAGCCAGCATCTCAAGCGTCACCTGCTGGATCTTTTTCGCCACATCCTCGGCGGCCTCCCTACTCTTGTTATGCGGCGGCTTTAGGTAGATGTACATCAGCGGAGTGGAGGGGTTCCGCCTGGCGTCCACCACCTCTATAAGCCTCGGCAGACCCCTGGCCATGGAGAACTCCCTAAGCCCCGCGTAGTGGAAAGAGCGGAGGATCATCTGCGTGCCCGGCTCCCCTATGGACTGCGCCGTAACTATACCAATAGCCTCCCCTGGGTCCACTAGCGACGTGGCGTACAACTTCAAGACTCGGTATATTAGCCGCAGGGCTTTTTCATCATCTAGATCCTTCACTGCGTTCTCCACTTCTTTATACAGCGGCTGCGGCAAAACCAGCGAGATCCTGGCTAACAGTTCTTGTTTCGACATCATCTTATCGACATCTTAAGCGACTTTATATCGGTAACCCTGCCGTGGTCCGAGCGGCTAACATCCACGCCATCTTCGCCGTACAGCAGTTGGAGAAGCATGGCACCGCCGAATCTGACGGTGCCGTCGTAGGCTACATAGACGTCTTGAAGCGCGTTTATGAGGCGCCTCTGCATATAACCTGACTGCGCCGTACGCACAGCCGTATCTATCAACCCGTCTCTCCCAGCGGCGGCGTGGAAGAAGTACTCAACCGGCGTAAGGCCGCATCTAAAACAGCTCCTCACAAAGCCGCCGGAAAACGCACCTATGTCTCCTACGGGAAAGTGGGGTAGAGTCCTAGTCCTAAAGCCGCGCCTAATTCTCTCACCTCTTATCGTCTGCTGTCCCAATGTAGCCACCATCTGTACTATATTTACGATGCTCCCCCTCGCCCCCGTCTTCGCCATTAGGTAGCCCTCAGAGTTTTTATCAATATTCTTCTCAACCACAACAGCGGCGTCTTCGCGAACTCTTGACAGTATCTCAGTCACCTTGTTTTCAAATGTCTCCTCCACGGTGAACCCAGGCATCGCCTCCAGCCGCCCGCTTCTAAAATCACCGATAAGACTCTCGACCTTCTTTAAGCTCTCCTCCACTATCTTGTCAATCTCTTCATAAGCCTCAGGCGGTATATATATGGAATCCATGCCGAAGGTGAAGCCCCGCAGGTCTAGATACCTCAGGAAGAGCCGCAACGAGGAGTCTAGCCACCTCCTGGCCACCTCGGGCGGGTAGTCCCGGGCGATTCTATGCCAGAGCGAATCTACCTGCTCCGCGCCGATCGACTTCTTGTCAAGCACGCCCTTCACCATGTTGCCGTTGATAATTATAATCCACTCGTCAGTGGGGCAGGTATAGGCGTCTTGGCACCTGGACTTAAATGCCGTGGGTTGCACCCAGTTGAGATCCCTTGGAAGAAAGTGGGAAATTATCTGCTTCCCAGTCCACAGCTCCACCGGGTGTAGAATCGCGGGCTCCGGCGGGTCCTCACCCGATTTGCCGGCCCCCAGCAAGAAGGCGACCTCCTTCTTGGTTAAGAAGGTAGTTTTAAGCGACAGCAGGTAGGCCCCTATGATGTAGTCTTGTCTTGCGCCAATTATGGCGCCTCCGTAGCGTGGGGTGATAATATGTCTCTCTACCAACATCAACGTCCTAGCCTCAGCCCTAGCCTCCTCTGTCTGCGGCACGTGTAGATTCATCTCGTCTCCGTCGAAGTCGGCGTTATACGGCGGGCAGACAGCCAGGTGGAGCCTAAAAGTCCGGCCGGGCAACACCTTGACTAGGTGGCCCATTATTGAAACTCTGTGTAGACTCGGCTGACGGTTGAAAAGCACAATGTCGCCATCTATCAAGTGCCTCTCCACGATCCAGCCGGGGGATAGCCTCTCGGCGAGTGTCTTCTTGTCCTTGACGTAGCGCAAGTCGATCCTCCGGCCCTCTGGCGTAATGACATAGTTAGCACCTGGCCAAGTCTCAGGTCCTCTAATGACGTACTCTCTCAAGACGTCTACATTCCACGCAGTTACCCTCTCCGGCACGGTCAACACCTTAGCTATGTCATAGGGCACCCCTACCTCGTTTATGCCTATATGCGGATCTGGGCTTATCACGGTGCGTGCCGAGTAGTTCACACGCTTGCCGGAGAGCGAGCCTCTGAACCTCCCCTCCTTCCCCTTTAGCCTCTGTGCAATCCCCTTGAGGGGCCTCCCGCCTCTGTGCTTAGCCACGGGGATGCCCGGTAGCTCGTTGTCGAAATAAGTAGCTACGTGGTACTGCAACAAATCCCACAAGTTGTCAACTACGTTAGTAGGAGCGCCCGTCTCAATGGCAATCTTCAACTTCTCATTCATCCTAATGATATCAACGAGCTTGTGCGTCAAGTCGTCCTCAGACCTAATACCAGTCTCAAGCTGTATAGACGGTCTCACATGTGGAGGCGGGACGGGCAGAACTTTCAAAACTGCCCACTCCGGCCTCGCCACAGAGGAGTTTATGCCGAGGAGCTCCAAGTCCTCTCCGGGCACTTTGGCCAGCCTCTCCCTCAAAATCTCGGGGTCAAGCTTCACCAAGGCGCCGTCTTCAGTCTCCTCGTAGAAGTAATACGGCCGCTCGAACCTTATCTTGTTCTTCTTGTAGCCGCAGTGGGGGCACGTCACACGCTCGGCGGCCTTCTTCCTAATCTTCTCGTGTAGGTTTTGCGCAAGTAGCCTCCACCTCTTCTTAAGCTTAGTAAGCCTCTCTCTGTACCTCTCTATCTCCTCATCCTTAAGCATTATACGCCCGCAGTTGGGGCAGGTGGTTCGCAGAATGTCGTAGATAACGCGGGCGAACCCCACATGCACCACAGGCTTGACTAATTCAATATGGCCGAAATGCCCAGGACATACGTCGTGTGTTTGTCCACATGTCTCGCACCGCGCCCCCGGCTCAGCCACCCCAAGCCGCCTGTCGGCAATCCCCCCACGCACCGGCAGGCCACCCTCGTCATATACTTCAGAAGTCGTGACCTCCATCACTGAGTATTTCCTAATAATCTCCGGGCTGAGGACGCCGAACTTGATAGACTTAATTACCTTTCTAGGTATAGTATCAAACTCCTCTCTTAACGACACGGCGTCTAATATAGTTCAGTATAAAAAATTTAATCCAAGACTTCGGAAAGCTCAATTTTTGGATATATGCCAAGGGCTATCAACTCTTGTAGCAACAATTTAAATGCGTATGGCACCACCACCTTGGCGAACTGGCCGGCGTCGCCATGTATTGGACATCTAGGCTTGTTAGACTTGGCGTCTAGATACGCCGGGAGGCCGCAGAGTTCGCATACATACATTACGTACTTGTCGCTCGACTCGACGAGCCTCTCGTACAGAAGGGCAGAGGCGCCGTGTGCTATGAGGACGTCGCGCTCCATCTCGCCCAGCCTGAGGCCGCCCTCGCGGGCCCTCCCCTCGGTGGGTTGCCTCGTCAAGATCTGCACGGGGCCCCTCGCCCTTGCGTGTATCTTGTCGGCAACCATGTGGTGGAGCTTCTGGTAGTAAACAACTCCGATAAAGATGTCGGCCACCAGCCTCTCGCCAGTTATGCCGCTGTACATAACCTCCTTGCCATCCCACTTGTAGCCTAGCTTCAGCAACAACTTTCTCAGGTCCTCCTCCTTCACCCCCTCGAAGGGGGTGGCGTCTACGAGATGCCCCGTGGAGGCGCCTACCTTGCCAGCCATGCTCTCCAGTAGTTGCGCCACAGTCATGCGCGAAGGCAGAGCATGTGGGTTGACAATAATGTCGGGAACTATGCCGTCTTCTGTAAACGGCATGTCTTCATGTCTCAGCAACATTCCCAAGACGCCTTTCTGCCCGTGGCGGGAGGCAAATTTATCCCCAAGCTCGGGGATCCTTAACTCCCTCAGCCGCACCTTGACCAGCTTATTGCCCTCCGGAGACTCGGTGACAATCACCCTGTCCACAATGCCCCTCTCGCCGCGTCTAACTGCGACTGAGGCGTCTCTCCGCTCCTTGAGAATACGCTCGGCCTCCAGCGTCGTGTAAAACCTGGGTGGGGACGTCTTGCCGATGAGAACTTCGTTACTACTCACATACACCTCCGGCGGCGCGATGCCGTCCTCGTCTAGGTGGCTGTACGCCTCGGGTCCTCTATACCCCTTCACCGAGCTGTCCGGTATCTCAATTCTATCCTCCTCGCCCCCGGGGTACTTCTGCTCCTCTGTCTCGTAGGTCCTGTAAAACACCGAGCGGAACATGCCCCGCTCCACCGACGCCTTATTCAGTATGACGGCGTCCTCGATGTTGTAGCCTGTGTATGTGAGCAACGCCACAACGGCGTTCTGGCCAGCCGGTCTCTTGGAATAGCCGATGAGCTCCAAGCCGCGGGTCGTCACTATCGGCCTCTCTGGGTAGTACAACATGTGGCCACGGGAGTCTAGCTTGTAGAGCAGGTTGGACTGCGGCAGACCCAGCGACTGCTTCGCCATGGCGGCCTCGTACTGATTACGCGGAGATTGGTTATGCTCAAGGTAGGGTATTATGGAGGCAACTGCGCCGAGTATAGACGAGGGGATAATCTCAACATGCGTGTAGTTGGACAGATCCACGTGTGGATCCGTCGCGATGTGGGCATTCTCCTCCTCATCGGCATCTAGGTACTCCACGACGCCGGTCTTCACCAAGTCGTCCCAAGTCAAGTCACCCCTCTTGACTCTCTCAACCACCTCCTTGGTTAGCTTCAATTTGCCATCTTCAACCACGAGAAGAGGCCTCCTGATGCGGCCCCCGTCTGAGTTCACATACACAACTCCGTTCAACACGGCGATGTTGATTTCGTCGCTTATCTTGCCCTGCCTCCTAAGCCCCCTAACTGCGGCGGCCAGCTCATCTGGGTTGGGATGCACGCCGATGAGCCTCCCGTTTAGGTACACCTCGGCGCCGGCTACCCCCTCATCCCTTGCCTTTAAGATAGGGACGACGCCCATTCCGTACAGCATCTGCTCAACCTCCCCCTCATCTACGCCCGTGGTGATCTCTGCGAGGAGTGCCAAGTTCTTTACAAGGCCGACGTTTTGACCCTCCGGCGTCTCCACCGCGCAGAGCCTCCCCCACTGGGTTGGGTGCAAATCACGCGCCTCGAAGTGGGGCTGAGTCCTGGAGAGAGACGACACAACCCGCCTAAGATAACTCAGCGTCGATAGGTAGTTCGTGCGGTCTAGTATCTGCGACACGCCGGTCTTGCCGCCGACCCAGTTCCCAGTGGCGAGGGCCTGCCTAACACGCTCAGTAATTATGTCGGGCCTCACCACCGTCTGTATATGAGGTATCCTCCCCCTGGCGTAGTACTTCTCCAACTGGCTCTTCAGCTCCTGGAGAAACTGCTTAAACACGGTGCGGAATAGCTGAGTCATCAAATCCCCGACGAGACGCACCCTCTTGTTGGCCACGTGGTCCTTGTCGTCGGGCTTCCTCCTGCCCAGGTGTAGCTCCACCAGCCCCTTTACTATCTGCCCAAGCATCAACGCCTTCTTCAACCTAATCTCCTGTTGTCTCTTCTCGTCGGCCACCGTCGTGCCGAGGTGAGGCAGGAAGTACCTGTCTAGCAACTGCAGAGCACGCTCAACTCTCACAGGCCTGGGCTGCCCCACGGCCACCTTACCGCCGATGAAATCCAAGGCGTCTTCTCTAGTGATGGCTATCTGGTTAGCCGCTATCAGCGACGGGAGAAGCTCCTTCTGAATCTCAGGGTCGTCCGACACCGCCTTGACAACCTCCTCATCTGTCTCAAGGCCAAGGGCCTTCATGTATATGGGGAATGGTATCTTGACAGGCATCGCCGAGAGCGTGGCGTAGATCACCCCATCTCGGCTGAACTCCACAGTTAAGGTGCTCCTATACCCAATGCCGGTGGAGATGGTCTTGGCCAGATACCTAACCGAGGGCTTGTCACCCTTGTCGTAGATAGGCCTATCAGCGACGAGGTCCTCCTGCGATATTATCACCCTCTCGCTGCCATTTATTATGAAGTACCCCCCGAAGTCCTGCGGATCCTCGAATCTCTTCGCATATTCACCAGTCCTCAGCCTAGTTAAGTTACAGCGCTTAGACTTAACCATAATGGGAAGCTCTCCGATGTAAAAAGTCTCAGTGGCGTATGGCTCGTCGTCGACGTAGAGAGTCGCAGTTAGGTACAGAGGTGCTGAGTAGGTGGCGTTGCGGAGCCGCGCCTCCATAGGGTATATCAACGACTCGGAGCCGTCACTCTCCTTAATCCTAGGCCACCCTACCTCAATTCTCTCCAACACGAGTTTAAGTCCCTTAATCTCAGTTTCTACAACTTTGAAATCCTCAACAATTCGAGGCAACTTCTTATCAAGAAAATCGTTAAATGACTTTATTTGGTGGCTAGCCAGCCCCTTATCCTTAATAAACCTCTCCACCAAAACCCACCTATCATCCCTCGTGGGGAACCCCCCATCCGAGGGCGAGGTAACTACAGGCAACGGGAGGAGATCAACCATTGCCCCACCAGAGAGTGAAGTATAAAAAGTTTAATTACCCCGGCACCACCAGGCGATAAGCCACCGCCTCTCCAGCTGTCGGCGACTCCCTAACAATCTTAAGCACATCCCCCGGCTTAGCCCCAGCTAACTGAGCCAAGGGGTCGCTGGATCTAATCCACGGGAGCTGCCAAGGCCTCAGCCTCAGCCTCCTCAAGAGTTCCCTCGCCTCCTCTTTTGGAACCACAGCAACCTCCTTGACACCTAGAGTGACCCTGCCCACGCCGTCCTACGCCAAGAAGTATAAAAACATTTCAATGCGCCAACGACTTAATTAAGCCCTATACTCCCCTCACACTCAAAAAACATGAACAATGCGCCGATCATCTATAGAAGAAGTGCCCTATTAAGTGGGAAATGTCGCTACGACTATGCTTTTTTACCTGTGGCCTTCCTTATATCGGCAATAAGAGACTCTATGAACTTTGTCAATTCTTCTTTTGCAACATCGTTATTAATTTCCATTCTGAGCCTTGGTAGTCTCTTGACAGTTTCTAGTTCTCTCAATACCGAGGCTGGAACGCCGGCTTCAATGGCCTTAAGACCTTCCTCGTAGTAGGTGTAGATAGCTTTCATCAACAAGAACTGCTTGATCGGCGCCGAGGGCGTGTCCACTGGGTTGTAGGCGTCTTGCTTTAGGAAGCCCTCCCTCACCATAAACGCCACGTTTAAGATATGCTTCTCGTACTCGCTCAACGCCTCGGTTCCGAGAATCCTCACGATTTCTTGCAACTCGGCCTCCTTGACCAGAATAGACTGCAGTGTGTCCCTAATCCTTCTCCACTCCGGCGCCACGTTCTTAGACCACCATACCTCGACGGTGTCCACGTACCTAGAGAAGGCAACTAGCCAGTCAATAGCCGGGTAGTGGCGGCTGTAGGCCAGCCTAGGCGACAGCGGCCAGAAGGCCCCTATGAAGCGGAGGGTATTTGACGTAACCGGCTCGGTGAAGTCTCCGCCAGGCGGGCTGACTGAGGCGGCTATGGTGAGCGACCCCACCCGCTCCCTGTTGCCCAGCAGCACGACGCGCCCGGCCCTCTCGTAGAACTCCGCCAGCCTAGTCGGGAGGTAGGCCGGGTAGCCCTCCTCAGAAGGCATCTCGCCTATGCGGAGAGCCACCTCTCTCATCGCCTCGGCCCAGCGCGACGTGGAGTCGGCTAGCACCAACACGTCGTAGCCCTGGTCCCGGAAATACTCGCCGAGAGTCGTGCCCATATATACCGAGGCCTCCCTAGCCGCCACCGGCATGTTTGAAGTATTAACAATAATCGTCGTTCTCTCAAGCAGAGGCCTCCCGGTGGTGGGGTCCTTCAGCTTTAACAAACCCTGCAGGGCGTCTGCCGCCTCGTTGCCCCTCTCGCCGCACAGCACCGGGATTATGAATCTGCTCTGTGCAAACATAGATAAGGTTCTTATCATGACGGTCTTGCCAGAGCCGAAGGGGCCGGGCACGGCGGCGGTGCCGCCCTTGGCGATTGGGAACATCGTGTCTACTGTGCGGACGCCGGTTATTAGTGGCTCCACCGGCGGGAGCTTCTCCCTGAACGGCCTAGGTCTCCTCACAGGCCACTTATGCCACATCTTCACCTCGACAACTCCTCGCTTTGTCTTAACCCTGGCGATCACGTCGTCAACTTTATACTTCCCGTCAGCCACCCACTCCACCACGCCAGGGACGTGGTCAGGCAACGGCGGGTAGAGGATGTAATGCGTCATTAACTCAGTCTCCTTTACGAAGCCCAGCACATCTCCAGGTTGCACCTCCTCACCCGGCTTTACCGACGGCTTGAAGTCGAACTCGGCCCGCAGATCTAGGGGAGGCGCCTGGTCGTAACCAATACCCCTAGCTATGAACGGATTTTTGGAGATCTCCTCGATGTTTTTCAAAGGCCTCTGTACACCGTCGTAAATCTTGCCAATTATAGTTGGCCCGAGCCACGCGCTGAGCGGCTCGCCAGTCCTCTCCACAGGCTCCCCCGGCTTCAGCCCTGTTGTATCCTCATACACCTGTATAAACGCCTTATCGCCCTGGACTCTCACAACCTCGCCGAATAGCTTAATCTCGCCTACGAAGACAAGCTCGTAAAGCCTGGCGCCAGGTAAGTCGGCCTTCACAACGGGGCCTGAGATGTATTCAATTTTGCCACTCATCGTGTCTCGAGGTATAGGAGGTGTTTTAACTCTTCTAGTTTGTTACTAACTATAGACTCGATAGAGTAGTCAACCGCCACCCTGCCATCCCGCGACGTGACTATTACCCCGCCTCTTATGTCCCTCTCGCCTATTAAACCAGTGAGGCCTAGACTCCTCGCGATAACTTCAACAACCCCCCTATCCTTAGGCGAGGCATATATAACAACATCGCTAGACTGTATATATTTCACGGCGTCCTCCACGAGTCTGGTGAGAAATTTCACATATCTCTCCGAGCCCCTCATTCTATCCACCTCCTCGTAAAGCGCCTCAACCAAGTCTTTGAGAAGCCGTTCATAGGTTTCAGCCAACTTCTTTCTTGAACTTACCACGGCGTCGTACAGAATACGCTCACGTTCTAGAGCAACTTCGCTTTCTACATTAGTAATCTGTTCTGAAAATTTGTTAAGAGACGCGTTGGCATCCCTCCTAACCCTGGTCTCGATTTCTATAACTAGATTCTTCTTTAATTCTTCAAGCTCCGCGATTTTGGAACGTATCAAGTCCTCGAAAAGCGACATAAGGGCATCTTTTTAACAACTTTTAAATTATCCGCCCAAAACCTGCCTCACGATCTGTAGGTAATTCACCTCCCGCTCCATGCCCTCTTCTACGCTCGGCACCTCAACCACAAGCTTACGAGGATTTCTCATCCTTATCTCATCTAGCTCCTTCCTAATAACCCGCGCTATTTTAGAAGTTATGAAGATGGCGTCATACACATCGAGATTTTTCACTACGAAGTTAA
Organism: Pyrobaculum ferrireducens; assembly: GCF_000234805.1. NCBI lineage: Archaea > Thermoproteati > Thermoproteota > Thermoprotei > Thermoproteales > Thermoproteaceae > Pyrobaculum > Pyrobaculum ferrireducens. The sequence continues at coordinate 1,806,195 of NC_016645.1, read as the reverse complement.
GCGCCTCCGCCGGGTCCTCGACGGGCCTGCCCTCAAATCCCATTAGCTTAAATAAGGCCACTGTAGTTCTGTCGCCAATCACGATATGCATAGCTAGAGGTAGAAATAATTAGTTAATAAATCCTTGGACGTTCTTAGAGAGGCGATACGTGAACGTCTAGTCACCACGGTTCTCTCTTCAGCTTAAGGACATACGCGGCGTAGTTAGTGGCTCTGTGTATAAGGGGGGTGATTATCACAGCCGCCAGTATGTAGATAGGCGGGATCTCTGCGTATAGACTGTATATTAGGAAGGCTGTTAAGAGAAAGTCTAGCTGATCAAGTGGGAAGGCTGGGTATCCCCTCGGCATGCAGAGCCTCCGCTTTATGAACGCGCCTAGGAGGTCGCCGAGCACCGCCGTCGTCGACAGGACAAACGCGTCTAGGGGGGTTATGTGGGGGGAGAGCAAGTTGGGGAGGTAGCCTATGGTTGACCCCGCCGTGATGCCTATGGCGAGTCCTTCATAAGTTTTTCCGTCTCCAAAAATCCTCCTGCCGTCCCACAGCGTTTTCCCAAAGTCTAGGGGGTGGCGAGTCTTGAGTCGGGATGAGAAGACGGCGGAGCCGTTCGCCACGTATGGGGGCCAGATTAGGATGAAAAAAGCGACAAGATCCATTACTCGTGAGTTTTCAATAGGTGTACGAGCAACGACCGCAGAGTTACGAATCCCCTGCCGCAGATGCCGCACATATAGCCCGGCTCGCTTTTCGCCACGAAATGCATTCTAACATGCCGTCTATATTCCTGGCTCTTCACCTTATTGTTGCATATGGGGCAGACGACGTCGTTGCCGCTTTTCTTTCCATGCTCGGCGTAGTGGGAGACAACATGCCTCCAACTAACCTCTTTCTTACACACAGAGCACCTAACTCTGGTGGTCGGTTTTGCGTACCTCTGCTCAGTACATGCGAAACACAGCTGGTTTTCCATGGCCTTGGGGAAGAAACCCATTTATAAAGCTCAACTAAGGCGGAGGCATGCATAGAGGAGCCGCGCTGGTGGATTGGAGAAGGGGGGTCTTAGCTTACGTAGAGGCGGACGACTACGCTCTAGAGGAGTTTAAAAAAATTGTCGAGCTCTGCGGCGGTCTAGCCGAGCGGAGAAATCTGCCGTGCCTAACCTCGCTTACCTCTAGGTTGGGAATTAGGTCGGTGCTCTACATCACAGATATATACGGCATAGCGAACTCCGCCGCATTTGCAAAGAGGATTCCCCGGGCAACGCTCTTGAGAAAAGCGTGGGCGTATTTAAACGAGCTCCTCTGCACGTCGGGCGTTGTGGAGTGCGGCGACGAGGTGCAACTAAGCTGTTGCGGGGGGTGCGGCGTGGCGTGTCAATTGGCGATCGTGGCGGGGCTCGCCAAACTAGGCATAGAGGTAGACCTTAGAGAAAAGCTGAGGGAGGTCTTGCTAAGAGGCGAAAGTTAACACTTCTCTTCTAGAGCTCGCCCTCGCCATCCTAAGCTCCTCCTTATAGCGTTCAACATCTTCTTGAATCTTGTCAAGTTTCTTCTCGACGTAGTTAATAAAGTAATTAACTAAGAGACGCACCAGCGCATACTGCGGCCCCTTGAAGTAGAACTTGTTCACAATATCCTTTGCCCAGTATATAGAGTGCCTCGCCACCACCTTAAGCAAATCTATGTGTTCTGGATATAGGTTAACCTTGTCCAGCCATCCAGTCTTTTCGCTCTTCACGTGGCTCATAGGGACGTAGAACAACGGCACTATTAACGAGCGGTACGGCCTAAGCCGCTCCACGAGCTCAATGGTCTCAACCACGTCGTCTGGTTGCTCATCTGGGAGACCTACGATCAGGGTGATGGCGGGTATCAGCCTAACCTCGTGCATAACTGCGGCCGCCTCGACAACTATTTCATGCCACTGCTCAATCTTGTAGGGGGCGGCCTTCCCCGGCATTATTCTACGCGCCAGCCGTATAGATCCGGTCTCAAGCCCTATCTGCGCCCCCCACCACTCCTGATTGTCGTCAATTATAATCTCTGAGAGCTTAGTAAAGAGCTTCCCCATCTTCTTCTCGCCGTGGTACACCGCCACCAGCGTGGAGTGGCTCCACCCAACCTTCCGGTAGTATTTCTTAGCCAGTTTGTGTAAAGCTATCAGCTTCTCGGGATTGGGCTCCACACTAGTAGAGCCGTAGAGAGGCACCTCGTCTGAGTGGAGAATACCGTCGACAACCCCCGCATCTGCATTTACTTTCAGCTCCCTCTCAATCTTCTCAAGAGGATACCACCTCATCGCCCTAAGCGTCACTGAGCAGAAGGCGCATCCCCGGGGGCACCCCCTCCCAATCTCCACCAGACCGTTTATACTCGGGTACCTTATTGTGGATATCTCATCTACGTCGGGGGCCTCGCCCACCCCCACATATACATACCTCGGCAACGGCTTGCCCTCTAAAGCCCTCTTCACAAGGTCTACAACTAGCTTCTCCCCCTCGCCGTCGAAAATAGTGTCGACGCCCCACCTCTCAACAAGTTCTGGATAGTACAGCCACTGCCACGCCGCGGGCCCTCCCACGACCACCCTCAGCCCGTTGCTTGACTTCGCCTCCCATATACGCGGCGCCAGCCGCTCCATAAATCTCCTAAACAGCATGGCGTTCATAGGCTCCTTACCCACAATAACCCCCCAGGTGCTACTCGGAGGGTTGAGGCCGAAGTAGTCGTGGTGACTTAACATAAGCAACTTGGCGTCTTTGAGGTACTTGTGGACGTGGTCTGGGTCTATCACAGCGGCGTTTATGCCGGCGTCTAGAAGCTTAGCCTCAATTTTTCTCATCCCGTAGGGTGCCTCCAGGGGCCTCCCCCATTTATCTGTCTTAACTTTTGGAGCAAAGAGATAGGTGTGGAAGCGCTCAGAGAGGCCAAAGGGGAGCTCGACGAAAACAGGCCCCGTGGTCCCAAACCCTAGAAACTCCTTCCTATGGTAGTTCGACATCATTGATCTATCTGTGGTAATCACGACGTCAAATCTAGGTAAAGGCATACTATTATCTCGGCTATCCATTTATAAGCATTAACTGCCTCTACCCTTGTGGAGGTAATCACTTTGAGGGAGGTTAGCGGCGATGTGGTGACGCTGGTGAAGCAGTTGATAGAGCTGATCGGCCCGCCGCCTATCGACGTAGTGGTGATAGGGGCCGAGGAGACGAGGCTGGAGCCCGGCGAGATTCAAATCTTAAAAATCGCCCTCCCAGTAGACAGATATGCAGTCCTTAGGGAAGCGGCCTTTAGCCACGCCTTGACAGATCCCCAGCTCTTAGAGATATGGGCCGCCCCACCTGAGCTAGCCGCCGATCAGCTGGCCAACGAGTTATCCATCGCGCTTCTGAAGAGGCTATTGGACGCCATGGTCGCGAAGGTAGATGCCCAGCTAGTAATGGAAAGGGCAAGGCCGGAGGTTGTGGAGGGCGAAACCCTCGCCTATACACTAGTCCGCACGCTCGCCGTCGATGTATCAGCTAGCCTAGCCGTGGCTGGTCATATGTCGGAGGCGCTTCAGTTAGTTACAAAGCTGGCCAGCCACCCAATATATGAAAAGTACAGGAGCTTCTGGGACTTCGCAGTGGCAAACTTCAAACACCTGCCCATATACAACTGGCTTCTACTTATGTACGGCTAGTCCACAAGCCCCTCCTCCGTGATGCGGAACGAAACCTCCCCCTCCGGGTGGTAGGGACTGTCGAATATCTTCGCAATTCTAATGTTTTCCTTTGACTTCCTCAGCCAGAGGCGGTAGGTTGCGCCGTGCGCCAATATGTTGCCCCCAGCCGGCCTCAGCGGGTTGCCGAAGAAGACGTCTGGTTGCGCCATCACCTGGTTTGTGATTACCACCGCCACGTCGTAAGCGTCGGCGAGGCGCAGTAGGTCTGCGACGTGTTTATTCAGCTTCTGCTGGCGCTCAGCCAGGTTCTCCCTGCCGGGGAACTCGGAGCGGAAGTGGGCAATTACCGAATCTACTACAAGCAACGCCACGTTGTGTTGCTTTATGATTGACTTAGCCTGGTCCACAAGAATCATCTGGTGATCCGAGCTGTAGGCCCTGGCGTAGAAGATATTGTGCAACGCCTGGTCGGGGTCGAGCCCCCTGGCCTTGGCGATCTGCATAATGCGCTCGGGGCGGAAGGTGTTCTCAGTATCTATGTAAATGGCCTTGGCGCCCAGCCCGCCCCTGTCCTCGGGGAGCTGGACCATCACCGCTAGCTGGTGACACAGTTGCGTCTTGCCGGAGCCGAACTCGCCCACAACCTCAGTGACGGCCCTGGTCTCCACGCCGCCGCCGAGGAGCTCGTCAAGAGCCCTCACCCCCGTGGAGATCCGCCTAATCATCTTGCGCCTCTCGTAAACCTCAAGAGCGGAGATAAATGAGTGGAGCCCCAGCATCTTACGCGCCGCCTCTATAATCTGTTGCGCTCTCTCCTCGTTACCGATAATTTCGGCGAGCTCCTTGGCAGATGCGAAGGCTATGTCGCGCACCGTGTAGTACCCCCTCTCCTTTAGCTTAGCCCCCGTCACCCTCCCAATACCCTCCAGCTCTTCGACATCTAGATCGGCGCGTACCTCGACGGTGGCCTGCGCCTGGGCCGCCTCGGCGTCAGCCTTTTTCTTTTTAGAAGACACGGAGTAGCTCGCATGCTAGATATAAATAATTTTTGTCATAGACACGGCACACCAGCGCATCTGGGTCGCCAATAAAACAAATATAGTAGCCAGGGGAGAGGTGGTTGTGAGGATAACTAACCCGGCTGACTGTGTGAAGATGGGGTCAGGGACTGATTTTTAAACGCCGCCTTTCTGTGGGATGTGTCTCTTAGACGCCGCCTCAGCGGAGTGGTGCCCGGGGAGTTGCTTGAGAAGGTCCCATCCTCACTTGAAATTATTGGATCCAGGAGCGGCGCCGTCGCGATTATCGAGATACCGCCGGAGCTTGAGAACTATAAATTCGCCATAGCTAAGGCGGTGGCTGAGGCGAATAAACACGTACGCGCCGTGTTGCGCAGAGTAGGGGGCCGAGCCGGGGAGTACAGGCTCTACAACTACGAGGTGTTGCTGGAGGGCCCCACGGAGGTTATACACAAGGAACACGGCTACTACATAAAAGTCGACCCCACCAAAGTCTTCTTCTCTTCGAGGGACCAGACAGACAGGCTTGACGTGGCGAGTAGAGTCGGCGAGGGCGAGAGAGTTCTATACCTCTTCGCCGGCGTCGCGCCCTACGCGGTGGCCATAGCCAAGTTGGCAAAGCCGAGGCTGATAGTAGCCGTAGAGCTCAACCCATGGGGCTTTAAGTACATGGTCGACAACTTCCGGCTTAACAAGATTAAAAACGCCGTGGCGATACACGGCGACGTGGCTGTGGTTGCACCCCTACTGAGGCGGAAATTCGACAGAGTCCTCCTAACGCTACCTCTAGGCGCCTATAAGTACCTGCCAGCGGCTCTTGAGTGTCTAGAGAAGAGCGGGGTGATTCACTTCTACCACTTGGGCAAAGAAGAGGATCCATTTGGGGAGGCGGAGGGGATTGTCACGCAGATATGTCCCCACTGCCAAGTGGTAGGTCGGCGGGTAGTGAGGGACTACGCCCCCGGCGTATACAAGGTTAGGCTGGATATCTACAAGCCTTAGAAGAACCGCGGCGTACCCCCCTCCTCCCCCCCACGCCTACGCGGCGGCGCCTGCGGCCTCTGCTGTATATACAACGCGAGGACGCTCGGCACCTTTCCCTCTTTCGCGAATTTAGAAAGCAAGTCTCTATATTCGCTGGTGTGAGAAATATCGACTTGTATGAATTTAATAGCGACCTCCCTAAGCATCGCCTCGAGGCGCCTTAGCATTTCCTCAGGCATCACCGACGTCACCACTGGGTTGCTGAGCCAAGACTCGAAATCCTTCAGAACCTTGGCTATGTAGCCCAGCATCGCTTGCGCCGAGTAGAGCAGCTCAAGCCTGTCGGCCATCTTCATAGACTCTCCGTGGGCCTCCAGGTCCTTCACCTGCCTTTCCTGTTCCTTAACCCACTGATCCAGCCGCTCCATCATCGACTCCAGGTACTCCAGAACGGCCTCCGTAGTCGGAATTTCACGATTCATGTACCCTACTCCCATATCTGTATATAAACCTTATGCCAAAAGCGCAATTAAAAGAGAAGGTATGACAAAAACAGCAACAGCTATAACTAACCCAACTTTCTTATAGATCCTGACGGTGTCTTGAATTCTCCTGAAGCCCTCCTCGCCTAATACCTCCGCCACGACCTCCACCCTCTTGTAGGCAACCGGCATCGGCGCCAGCGACCTCTCCGCCTCAGACACCGCCTTGTCCACGAGCTCCACTATGCGGCTGTGTTCAATACGCTCCCCCACTATCCTGTACCCACGGCCCAGCCCAACGCCGGTGGCCCTATGGGTGTCCGTTGTCACCACCTCCACAACCTCGTATCCACGCGCCTCGTAGATCTTAATAAGCTGTTCATACAAGGCGCCGTCCAGGTTATTCCCATCAAAAACAATTAGCAACCCCCTAGCTCCGTCGCAGTCGTTCACAATAGCCGAGATCCCCGCAGGCCCAATTTCATAGCCCAGCGGATCGAGGTGTTGCGCATAGGTCTTCCCAATCCCGATTTTGAAAGAGCGGCATACATTAGCCTCGTGCAACGCCTTCAGACCTTTAGAGAGTGACACGACGTCCTCCTCCCCCCAATGCACGGCGCCGTCGAATTTATTCTGGGCGTCGACTAATACGTACTCCCCAGCGTCCACCCGCCTACCCACCCACGTGGGTATATCATCAGACGCCGACTCCACCCTACTCACTATCGCCAGGTGGGGCGGGGTGCCTATGCTGAAGCCTACCACCTTCACATCCCCGAACCTGTGCTTCACAGGGCGCACGCCCAAGGGTGGTGAGCCGTTGTGCATAGACGCGAGGGCGGATTTAACCGCGTCGACAATGCGCCTCACGGAGTCGCTGGTGATGGGGTCCCGCTCGTGGCTACCAACGCCGTGTAGGAAGGTGAAGCGGTACTCCATCTTCTCCACTTCGCTATTCAGGTAATCCACCAACATGCCTCCCCCTATGTGTCTAAAGGGGCCCGGGTGGAAGTCGGAAACCACCACCACGTGCCGCCCCCCTATGGTGTAGACATGGAGAGGCACAGCCTCCACCCTCCCCAGCTCCCTAAAGGCATCCTCCAAGACGTCGTCTTCTGCAAACACAGCGTATATGAAGCTGGAGAACATACACATGGCGTCAAGACCGCGGGCCATCTTGTTAATCACAAACCTCATTATCTGAAGGACGGCGATGTAGGAGAGAGACACCACGAAGAGGTAGTATTCCCCCATTAGGTAATACACCAGGGAAGACACCGCCAGCGGCAACACGTACGCCGGCGTCCTGCACTTAAGCGACTGTAGAACCGTGGCGCTTATAATCGCCCCAACTAGAGAGAAGGACAGCGCAGGCTTTTGAAAAACCAAGTCAAAAAACGCCACAAACGTCGTAGACACCACGGCGACGTAGTACGACCTCCTGGGGTTAATCAAGGCGCGGTCCACCAGCAGAAAGATCAGGATGAGCGCCCCCCCTAAGGCGATGTAGAGAAGGGGGGCTAGGGGTTGCTGAGCCCCCTTCAAGACGGCGAAGACAATAAACAACGAGGTGGCGTAGAGCGCGATTCTCTTCGGCGAGCGGCCGAATAGAATAGAATAGCTCTTCTCAAACGCCCTCATAACAGCTCTATGTAGCGCCTAATGGCACTTGAATACTTCTGAGCCGACAGGCTCATCTGGAGGTACCTATTCCGCCGGGGGAGTTTGTAGAAGTACAGCTCCTCCTCCATTGGGTTAATCACGGCGTAGCCCACCTCCGAAATATCCCACCTATTCTTAACTCTATTAGCCACATCTCTATGGAAGCCGGGGTCGACAAAGGGGTGGAGCACCACAACCTTGTCAAGGCCGTAGAGGAGAAAACTCTTAGCCATGGAGAATCCCAGGTGGTACGTCTTAGCCACGTCTACATAGCCGAAACCAGTCAAAGAGCCGTCTACACCCCGCAGTAATATATCTATTTTATCCGTATATTTGTTGGCTAGTTGCGGCATGTAGGGGACGCCCCTCACCACCTTAGCCACCCGCTTGCCAAGGAAGGCAGGCGCGGCTTCTAGAAACTTGGCAAAGGAGTCCAAGACATCCGCCTCCCCAGACATGCCCCTCATACTCACCACGTAGAACTTCTTCACCTCGTACTCCTCCTCAGACACCTCGGGAAGCGGCATGTTTTCCAACACCTCTTCTGAAAACAAGGTGTGGGGGAGGTAATACGCCGAGCCCGCCTTCTCGGCAGCGCCGGCCAGCCTCATGGCCTCCAAGCTTTTACAAATCGGCTCGTCCCACAGACACTCCACGACGAAGCTACCCGACAGAAACATATACACCGGGTTTTTCGTATTGATCCAGTTGAGGCTAATCTTCTGCAACAAGGCGATGTGATCCGCCGAGAACTCCACCAGCGCTCTCCTCATCTTCTCAACGCCGAAATTCGCCACGCAGTACTCAAACTCCCTTAGGTGATCCTCGGCGGTGCACCCACGGCGGTGGCAGGAAAAATCCACAAGTAAACCCCCCTATATAAATTAGAAATACCTCTCTAACCCCCCGCCGAAAAACACAGCCAAGTCGCTCTGAAACTCGCCCCTCAGCTTCGGGTTCCTCAGCACAGCGGCGGGGTGGTAAGTCACACAGACCTCCAGCTCAATTCCGGCGATCCGTCCCTTGAAACACCTCCCCCGCACGTCGCTAAGTCTCTCCACCCCCCTCCCCATGTGCCTCAGAAGCGCCACCGCGCTGACCAGGCCGAGCGCCACGACCCTCCTGGGCTTTAATATCTCTATCTGCTTGAGGAGGTACGGCATACACGCCTCAACCTCGTCCTCCCGGGGAGTTCGGTTCTCCGGAGGTCTGCACTTAACCACGTTAGTAATAAACACGTCTTCCCGATGTACGCCTAGTTGGCTAAGGGACTTTGTGAGGAGCTGACCCGCGGGGCCTACGAAGGGCCGGCCCTGCTCGTCCTCGACGGCGCCGGGCGCCTCGCCCACAAGCATGACGCCCAGCTTCATACCCCCCTCGCCGGGCACGGCGTTTTTCCTGTGTCTATGAAGCGGGCATTTTGTGCAGTTCCTAATTTGTTCATGAAGCTCTTGGAGATCCACGGCGTGTGTATACTCGCTATAAATTACCATTTCTTAACTCCTGGAGTTTTAATACCTCCCCAGTGGGTTACGTGATTTGGAAGCTTTTTCCGCCGCTGGGCAAACAGGAGAGAAAAGACGCGAAGCTACCTACGGTGAGGGGCAAGCCGGTTTACATCGGCGGGGTCCTCCTCATCGGCGTGGCGGAGAAGGGGGAGTTCGACGTCAAGCGGAGAAAACTCATCTCAATAGAGATAAAAGACGCAGGCGGACACAGCTACTACCTAGACACATCAACCACGCGGGTGAAGATCACGCGAGAATACGTCGACTTAGACGTGGCGGCCTTGCCGAAGTTCTTCGAGATTAAGGTCCGGGAGGTCAACGGGATGATCGAGGAGTTGAAGAAGTCCAGGAGCGAGCTGGATAAGTCCTACCACAAGCTGGAGGAGGCCCTCCTGAAGGGGGTAATAGGGATGGATGTGTACAACGAGCAGATTAAACGTCTCCAGGAGAGGGAGAAGAGGCTGAGAAACGCCTGTATAGACATGGAGAAGAGCGTGGCGTCGGTGGGCCAGTCCCTCAGCCAGCTAAAGATGGAGCTAGAGAAGAAGAGAGAGCGGCTAGAGGCCAAACGCCTCCTGGACAAGCTTGACGAATCCGAAGCGGAGGAGCTAGGCAAAATCCTCAACACACTGGGTAGCATAAACGCTCTGAGCCACCTAATAACCTCTTCTATCATCCAGTTGAGGCTTATCTGCTAACGGCGCTACGGAGCATTTTTTAAAGTGGATGTACGCCATGTACATGGCGACTCTACAAACCATGCTAGGGCCCCATGCCTACATCTTCCAGAGATACGGAATCCCGCCCCACCTAGACGTACGAGAGGCGGCGGAGAGGCTTAGCAACACTGCGCCGCACCTGGCGAGGCTACTGAGAGACATTGCGTATAGAAACGAGGTTTTTTAATCAATAACGTCGACGCCCGCCACGGGGCAGCCCTCAGTCTCGTCAGCGCAGCCCAGTATCAAGTGTTCTCTATTTGCTTTGCACTTCCTACAGTATAGATAGAGCTTCCCCCCAAATAGCGACAGGTTGAAACCCGCCTCAAAAATTCTCTCCTCTCCACAGACTGTGCATTTCAAGACCCATTTAGTCACGTCGTTGTAAACCGCCGTGTAGAAATATTTTACTTCTTCACCACGCGTTGGATGTAGTCTGCTATATGTACTGCTGGGTTTATTCCGGTGGCTTGTTTAAAACCACGCCAGTCGGGGCTGGCGTTGACCTCAAAAACGACGTAGCCCTCACGCCCCTCGCCGATATCGACGCCGGAGTATACGAGGCCCATGGTGTTCGTGGCCTTGACCGCCACCTCCTCCAACTCCGGCGTGAGTCTACACGGCACGCCCTGGGCGCCCTGGGCAATGTTAGTCTTCCACGAAGTTGAAATTCTGTACATGCAACCGATGGCCCTCCCGTCAACCACAATAATCCGTATATCCCTATTAGGCTTTTCTACGTATTTCTGTATGTAAAGGGGGTTCCTAGCGATGAGCAGAGTTCTCATTACCTGAAAGGCCTGTTCCGGGTCTTCAAACATCATGGCGCCGAAGCCTCTGCTCCCCTGGATAGGCTTCAGCACCACCCTGCCCATGTCCCTCGTTGCCACGTAACCGTAGTACAGATCCTCGGTTACTACGGTGGGGGGCACCGGCACGCCGGCCCTGCTGAGGAGGTACACAGTCTCCAGCTTATTTCTACAGTTCAGCAAGGCGTCTACGGGGTTAATCGCCGCCGCGCCCTTCCTCTCAAGTATTCTCAAAACAGCTACCCTTCTCATCAACGTGTTGGTGTCTATCACGTACCCAAGCCCCCTAATAACCACCACAGAGGCGTCTACGGGGCCTCTGCGCGTCTCCACAACCGCGTCGCCGTTTACTATCTTAACCGAGAGCCGCTGTAGGGGGATGTAGCGCACGGATAGACCCCTCTTCTTCACCTCGAAGTAGATATCTCTAGTTGGTTCGTCTGGCGTCTGGGACTCCGCCACGACAGCCACGTCCATGGTAAGTAAATATATGGCAATATTTATATGGTGGGCAACCTCTACACCGCGAGGGGAGTCGGCATGTGTAGAAACTGTGGATTTACAGCCCCTGCTCTAGACATGTGTAGACTCACTGAGACATGCGTCGTGTGTGCAAGAGAAGCCCTAGGCGACAAATGCGCCGCCTGCCCCGACAGGCAACAATGCGACGTGGCGGTGGAGGGCTTGAAATTCCTCAAGACGCTGGAGCCCAAGTTGGACATGTACATAGATCTGGGGAAGCACGTCACGAGACTGCTGGAGCCATACGACAGAGTTGAGATTGGAGTAGCCTTCTTGAAGAACTTAATGGGTCTTGTGAAGCTACTTCAGAGGGAGAGGAAGGAGAGGGCCTTCCCTCTATGGGTGGCTTCCATATTTAGAGGAGAGGTGGTTTCCAGGCTGGCGAAGGTGCCGTACGTGGTGAAGATAGACGTCTACCGGCCCCTAAAAGATTTCTGCGCTGTGTTTAACTGCTCAGGTTTGGAGGTGCCGCTGAACAACCTGCTCAACGCCGTAGTAAGCCTATCGCTAATTGAAAAGACTGGGGATCCAAGTCGTTACTTCCGCCTGGGGGCGTAGTACGCAGTGACGGATCTCAGTAGCTGGAAGGCGAAGGCCACGAGGGCTATACACACGGCTACCATGGCGACGTAGGCGTAGTACACAGGACTCACCACCTGAGCCGCCGGGGGGGCCAGCGCCGTGAGGGCAAAGAGGAAGGCTAGGCCTGTCGTGGCCGCCGCCGAGTAGAGCAACTTCGTTGTAGAGGTGAACTCGCCCCTCGCCGTGGTGGCCCGGGAGAGGAACATGAGAATTGTCGACGCTACTAGAGCCACGAAGGAGAGGAGCACTAATAAGCTCTGGGCGAAGACGGTGACCCCGTGGCCGCTGGCGTAGGCGGCGTTGAGACTGAGGTAGATTGGGAGGTTGCTGGATGCGTACGCCACGCCGCCCACCAACATGGTCGCCAGGTGGAGAATTGAAGTGAGGAGTCCATAGAAGGAGAAGCGTTGTTTAGACTCCTCAGACCTTTTGTACAGCGTTGCCCTACTCATGTGAGCTGGACGTACTGCCTAATTTTAATGTTACACTGTCTACAGTAGAGCAACCTATCCAGAGTCCTCCTGCTGTTCAGCTGGTCAATTCTAAGATACTGGTTTGCCACCTCCATTTTTCTGCCGCATGAGGGGCATCTAGCTAGGTAGTCTAGGTAGTCGCTGTCCATAGCTCCGCTAATGTATTTATTTAAGAATTATCACCAACGCGTGGACAGAGTCCCACTTAGCGAAGTGGTGGCTAGAGTGGGCAGAGGCGAGAATTTGGAGGTGGTCGGCTACGAGGGCGACGCCGCTGTGGTGGACAAGGTCAAGGGCGTCGTCAAGGGCGACTTCTCCAGCGAGGATCTTGGCGAGTTGAAAAAGAGGAAGCCCAGGGGGAAGCCCACAAAGCAACAGCTAGAGCTGGCGACTGTGGTGGCCCAGCGCCTCGTCGAGGCTAGGAGGCCGTTTAAAGTAATATTTGGACCTAAGGAGGTCACCATTAGGTCTGGGGGCGGCTTCATCCGCGTGTCTGAAGACAGCGTGAAGCTAGCTGGCTACAAGAGCCTCGACGACGACCCGATCCCCCTGGTGCTCGACGTGTTGAAGAAATACGGCGAGGTTAAGTTGCTGAAGCCTCTGAAGTAGGTTTCTTCAGTATCACCACGTTGAACCTGCCCCGCTTTTGAATCTCCACGTAGCCCCCCTCGCTCAGCCTCCGCAGTGCTTTATGTAACGTGCTCTTCGGGAGGCCGAGTTCTTTCATAATCTCGCTCTGGTACATAACCCCCTGCCTCTCGGCGAGTAGTCTCAAGATTGATCTATCTAGCTCGGGCAGGTCGTCTCTAAGCTCGTCCACCTGGATCGCGGCGTTGCCGTTCTGCGCCTCGTTTAGCAACTTCTTCAGCCTCGCCCTCCCGGCGTACGTGGCCACCGCCAGCGCCGAAATTTGAACAACTAGAAGCACAAGCTCTAGCATGCAGCTTGCGACAGCCGTTCCTCTATCTCCACAGCTTCTGCCAGTGTCGAGACGTGCCGACGCCCCTCGACAAGATACTTGCTCTCCACCACCTCAAAGCCTATTTGTTTTAGGAAGTCTGCGAGACATTTCTGAGTCGTCACGACGGTCATTTTTCTAGTGCTCTTCTCGTACTCAATTGTTGTGAAGCCCGACACGCCCGCCCGGCGGCTTTTCCTAATCCTTACAACGTCTCTAGATCCCTCCACGAGCCACCCGAGGTGTAACAGCGACTCTTTAACATCTAGCAGTAGGCTGGAGACGTCTGACCTGCACAGGGCCTGCAACGCGTTTACAACTTCCGGCGGGGCAGGCGACGCGCGGAGCGTCTCCGTGCCTATCTCCACCCTCTCCGCAAGAGGCTTAACTGTAAGATACGCCATGGTCAGCTCAAGCTCCGGCCCGGTGAAGAGGACCGAGTCGTCGCTGGTGGATACCTCGCACACCTCCTCTCCGTAAGGTAAAAATTTTAAAGGTTTACCCACTACGTGCGTAGAGACGTGGAGCTGGGGCCATACCTGAGGTTTAAGAAGAAGTACCTAGAGGGCGTCCTCTCTGGGAAAAAGCACGTCACTGTGAGATACGGCGTGGTGCGCCCCCGCTTCAGCTTCATCTTCATAGTCTGTTGCGGCGAGATATATGGAGAGGCGGTAATAACACGTGTGTACTACACAAAGCTGGGGAGACTGGGGGAGGACGTGGTGGCGGCCGAGGGGCTCCACTCCAGAGACGACTTGGTGAACGAGCTGAGGGAGATATACGGCGAGGTGCGCGAAGACGACGCCGTCTCGGTGATTTTCTTCACCCTTGTGAGGCGTTACGAAAAGCCGGTGCCGCTAAGCCATCTGCGTGGGGGGAGGGCTTAAAACTCCCCTATATCCCACACATATGAAAAACCTGGAGAAGCTGGTGAAGGCGTTTAGTGAAAAATACGACTACCTGGTGCTGACCAGAGGGCCCAACCTGGCGTACGCCGTGGGCATGCCGGACGCCGTCGGCCTCGTGGTGGAGCTGGGCACTGGGCACTCCACTCTCTACGTCTCTAGGCTAGACTACACGCGGGCTAGAAACACGGCGCGCGTGGATAAAGTCGTCGCGATAGCCTCGGCGGAGGTGCCTCCAAGGAGGCCTGGGGAGGAGCTCGTGGTCGCGCCGGGCTTTGCAGATGTTGTGAAGAAGCTAGGCGGGAGGGTCGCCTCGGACAGTAAAGAATTGGGTGTAGACGTCTCGGGGGAAATCGCCGAGCTGAGGGCGGTGAAAGACGAGTGGGAGCTGGGCGTTATGAAAGAGGCCTTGGCGATAACGGAAAGTGTGTATATGAAGCTGAGCCAGAGCAGACTGGTTGGTCTTAGGGAGAGGGACGTGGTAGCGCTTGTATACAAGTGGTTTCTAGAGGAGGGGGCGGACGGCGTAGCCTTCGAGCCGATAGTGGCCTCCGGGCCCAACGGGGCGTATCCCCACTACAGATTCGGCGAGAGGAAGATATCACACGGCGACTACGTTGTGGTGGATATAGGCGCCAAGAAAGGCGTCTACTGCTCCGACATGACGAGGACCTTTACGCTGGGCGGAGGCCCCGTGTTGAGAGACGCAATGTACGCCGTCTACGAGGCCGTCAAGGCTGCGGAGAAGGTAGCGAGAGAGGGGGCGCCGGCGGCCGAGGTGGACAAGGCGGCGAGGGGGGTTATCGAGGAGTACGGATTCGCGCCTTACTTTATCCACTCCACGGGCCACGGCGTCGGCGTCGAGGTCCACGAGCCGCCTAGGCTATACCTCACGTCGAGAGACATCTTGAAGAAGGGCTATGTAGTTACGATAGAGCCCGGGGTCTACATAGAGGGGGTTGGGGGCGTGCGTATTGAGGACATGGTTTACATAGACGGCGGCACCGTGGTTTTGAACAAACTGCCGCATATTTTCTAACGCCTCCTTCCATATATCCCGTAGCCCACCTTCACCTTCTCTACTACAAAACCCACTCTCCTAAGCCTCTCAGCTACGCCTCTGTACGGGTTTAAGCCTCTGTACTTGGCGCCGCTCTGGCTTACGTAGTGAAAAACCCCGCCTCCCCTCTTGAGTATTCTGTAGAACTCTCTGTAAAGCGCCTCGGAGTACAGCCTCTGAGTCGCGTGGCTGAGCCTGGGCGGGTCGTGGATTATGTAGTCAAATGAGGAGTCTCTCAGCGAATTTATGAAGGAGTAGCAGTCGCCGACGACGATATCCACGGCGGGCGTCCACAGCCCTCTGCTGTAGGGGTTAAACGAGGCGAGAAGAAGCACGTGCGGATCCACCTCCACGGTCACCACCTGCCTAGCCCCCCTCCTCAACGCCTCTATGGCCGTGTAGCCAAGGCCAGTACAACACTCAAAAACCCTCCCCCAGACCCGCTCTATCTTTCTAGCCGTGACGACTAGGGGGTTTTCCAACACGCTGTGCATAGTGACGCCGTCTATCATCAACGTAGGCGCCCACCCCCTCTTAAACACACACAACTTGTAGAAACGCTCCGCGGCTATAGACAGCTCACGCCACTGGCCGCCAATCAACGCATACACCTCGCAACTCTCCTCGTCGACGCCAGGTAGCTCTTCGAGATCAAACTTGTACTCTACGCCGTTGTAGACAAACCTGGCAACGCCCCCCGAATACACAACACGAGTCTTGGTAATCTCCAGGTCAAACGACACCTCCTCACTTCTATTTCTCAGCTCCTCTATCTGCCACCTAGAAACCACAGGAACGGCGAAGTGCGCCACGGCTACATGTTGCCATAATATTTTTCAGCTTACTCCCCCTCCCCCCGGGGGTTTCTAAGTCATGGGAATAAATTAGGATACGAATCTAAACTACATGTACGCCCAGTACGCAGTGTACAGCCCCGTGGGGGAGTATCTGAGGCTCGTCATTTTGCAGAGGCTGGCGAGGGGGCCGGCCAGCGTCGAGGAGATAAACGACGTGGCAAGGAAGGCCGTCGAGAAGACGGGGTTTAGATACGACTGGCGGATCTGGCCTGAGCTGTTGAAGCGGGAAGTCGCCGTGAGGGACGGCGTCGCGGAGCTGACCCCCCTCGGAAGGTGGATATACGAACAGACCAAGGAGGAGGTGGCGGAGTACGTAAAGAAGACGCTGGGGCCCCTGCTAGTTTGATATTCTTCGAACTGCGAGGTCCATCAAGGGCTCCAGGACAAATTCCAAGCTCTTCACCGCCTTTTCTCCGCATTTCTCAAGCGCCCCCTTTCTAATGTATAGAAAGAAGTGGGGCGCCCCTTTCCACGCCTCGTCAACAGCTTTTACAAGCGGCGAGATGTCAGAAATGGATAGAGGGCCCATGGCGGTGGTTATGAAGAGATCCTCTGCATACGGATCGAAGCTGACGTAGGAAAGTATGACGTCGTCTGGGCTAAGTCTGCAGTTGACCACCTCGCTGAGCTCGATGTTAAGCCTTTCCACGAACTTCTTCTTAAGCCTATTCAGCAAGGCCCAGTGTATGGGGCCTATTTTATCAACCAGATCGTTTATCCTCACTGGGTCTTTAAACACCTCTAGAAAATCCTTCTCCCTCTTCCACAGGGTGACGTAATCCGGGGGCTTTCTAGAGAGAAGATCTCTAAACTTGGCGTCGCGGATAAACACAGAGACGAAATAGTCGTCGGTGGCTTTCCAGATGTTTACCTCATCCACGTTCCCCGTGGCGAACCGCGCCAGGTCGCATAGATACTGGCATATCTGGGGGTCGCCGGAGCCCTCTCCGCATTTTTCTATATCCTCCGCCAGTATGTTCCTGGCCACCTCTGTGAAGAGCACAGTCTTGTGGTGGAGGTACACGTGGCGGTAGAGGTTGTACCTAGTTATGAGGTAGCCCTCCAGATTGACGCGCGCCTTCTCGTTAAACTGGAAATTTTCTCCAACTACCTCCAAATTCTCCACAATCCTTTCGAGATCTATATGGGTAAAGCTGGTGCCCACGGCGGCGCCTGTGAAGTACATGTCGCGCATTATGTAATCAAGCCTATCCGCGTCGAACACCCCGGTTAAGATGTTGCTAAAAAGTCTGTATCTGCCATCCCGGCCGAATAGCAACTCAGCCACGAGGCTGGGGTCGTACCCCAGCTCCGACAGCCTTGGCCCCAGCTTATTCACCAGGAGTTGCGTAGTGACTTCATGCGGCTTACGCGCCGCGTCGAACTGAGCCATGTCCACCTCGACGCATCCCCTCGCGACGGCCATGTGAAGTAGGTGTTTTGTCAATATTTCAAAAGAGTGGGAAAATGGGAGGTGGCCGATGTCGTGGAGGAGGGCCGCCACCCGTATGTGCCTCAGCAAATCCTCGTCTACGTTGCCGAGTTGTTGCATAATCCGTGTGCCCAGCAGAGTGGCGACGTGTAGAACACCCAAGCTGTGGTCAAATCTGGTATGCGTCGCCGTGGGGTATACCAGGTAGACAAACCCCAGTTGCTTTACGTACCTCAACCTCTGTATCAACGGCTCCCCATCTATTAGCCTAACCTCCTCCTCCGTCAGTTTAATAAAGCCGTGGATAGGGTCTCTAACGGCTTTTTTAAACTTCATACCTCAAATAAGCCATATACTAAGGGTTTTAAATTCAAATAGAGGTGCGGAGGTGCGAGTCGCCGTCATCGGCGCGGGGCCCGCCGGGCTCGCCTTCGCCAGCCGGTATAGAGATGCGGAGGTATTTGAAGAACACACAGAGGTGGGGTTGCCCCGTCACTGTACAAGCTTGGTGAGCGCCTCGTCGGCGGATCGGGTGGGCGTCCCCAGGTCGTTAGTCGTTGCGAAATACAACGAGTTGACTGTCACAGATCTAGGCGGCCGCCTCATACGCTTTAGAATTAAAGGCGGCGTGTACCTGATAGACAGGCCGGGGCTTGAGCAGAGCCTCGCCAGCTATGTGCCTAGGCTTAACCTCGGCAGGAAGGTAGTGGCCTTGGGCAGAGGCTACATATACACCGCCGATGGCGGGAGGCACGGGCCGTACGACTACGTTATACTAGCAGAGGGCTCCGTCAGGAGGTTTTCTAGCAGACTTGGCCACGTAGTTAGGTTGCCCGGCCTACAGGTAGACGTAAAGAGCGAGGTGGACCTACCTGGCATAACCGTTGTCTACAACCAGAAGCTGTCGAAAACCTATTTCTCGTGGATTGTCGAAATAGATAGAGGTGTGTACAGAGTAGGCCTCGCAGACACCTGCTGTGTTGTGGAGAAGTTAAGGAAGCTGGTAAGGTTGATGCGGGGCAGTCCTGTAGGGAAGCCGTTCGGCGGGGGGGTGCTGGCGGGGCCTCCACTGCGTAGAGTGGCGCACGGCCGGTATATTGCTGTTGGCGACGCCGCGGGCTTGGTGAAGCCCCTCAGCGGCGGCGGGATACTGCTGGCTCTCAAAAGCGGCGGCCTGGCGGCGAGGGCAGTTGAGGAGGGCAACCCCCAGCTCTACGAGGCCGCCACCCTCTCCACTAGGCTTAGGCTGAGGGCGGCCTTCGCGGCGTTTAGACTACTATACGGCATGAGGCTGGTGGACCGCGCCCTGGCAACCCTCGACGGGGGGGACTACGTGGCTGTGGACTACGACGACCACGTCATGACGTTGGCAACCGCCGCCTTGACTGATGCGAGATCTCTCCTTGTGCTGAGAGAAGCTCTGAGGTTTTTAGCGGGTAATCGTGATGTTCTTCATCTCCTCTAGCAACTTCGCCCCCGGGCCCTGGAAGTATCTGCGGACCGGCTCCAGGAGGGTGATTAAAGCCTCGGCTGTGGCGTTTTTCAAGTCGGCGGGGTGTATCTTGCCCTCCCTATACATCGCCTCCACCTCTTCATAACTCCAAGCCTCTATGTCGCCGCCGTACTGCTGAGGCCGCCTCAAGACAAAGGGCTCCTTCCTCTCCTCCCTAAACACAGATATGCGTAGCAACTCGAGCACCGGGTTATACTCAACCTCCCTAGGGGGGCAGTAGGCCCGGGCCACCTTCTGCCTAATATCCTCGGGGGTGTCGTGTACAAAAATGGCGCTCTGGGGTATGCTCTTCGACATCTTCATCTCGCTGAGCTCCTCCTTGCTACTGGGCTTGGTGGATATGTTAAGCGCTGGGAGGAGCCTGTGGTGCAGAGCAACGGGCTTGATGCGCCTCCCGTTTACCTCCATTGGGTAGAATCTGATTTTGTCAGCCACCTGCCTGGCGAGGATGTGGGCCCTTCTCTGGTCGATGCCGCCGTGGGGTATGTGGGCCGACAAGGCGAAGACGTCCGCCACCTGGAGTGGTGGGTACACCAGGTAGGCGAGTGGGATAGATTCGCCCATCTTCCTGCCCAGTATCGTGAGGCTGTGTCTCACCTGCGAAAGCGTTAGGTTTCTGGTAATGTCCATCAGTAGTAGCCAGTACTCATCGTTGTGGTGGTACAAGTCGGAGCCTAGGACGAACCTCGTCGCGTCGGGATCGCCCCCCAGGGCCTCGATAATCTTCTTAAAAGTCTCCACATAGTACGTCACGGCCACCCTCCTAATCGTCTCCAGGTCGCCGCCGAGCTTGTTATTCAGCCAGGAATGTATATCCGCCAGGAGCACCTGCGTCCTAACTCCAGCCTTCTGCAAATCCACCACTTTAGACATGCTGACGATGCCGGTCCCTATGTGGATGAAGCCGCTAATTTCAAAACCGATGTAGTGGTTCAGCCTATACCCGACCTGGAGGAGCTCTCTAAGCTCCTCGACCGTCAAGATCTCCTCAGTGGGGTATCTCAAAATCAGCGCCAATTTACTTTCAACATCCATGGCGGGTTAAAAACAGTGTTTTTAAAAGCCTCCATAATATACAGCCGCCTAAGGTATGCCTGTGGAGGAATGTGTCGAGAGGGTGGCGCGCGGCGAGGCGCCGCGTGACGTCTTCACGGCCAGGGGGCACCCCAATGTAACTGCCAGAAACCAGAAGTCGCTAGAAATAACAAAAGACCCGTATCTAACTAAGAGGGGCAACTGCATAGTAGCTTGTTGCTCAGAAAAGGCGGCTGGCGAACTAGCGGGGGATGTGCTGGGCGCCTTGGCGCGGGGCGGCGTGGTCGTGTTAATACTAGACACCGGCAACCGCTGGGATTACGTAATCGGCGAGACGCCTATAGCAACGCCTACATCAAAATGGCGGATAGTTGTGAGGAAAAGCGGATACGTAGACGACTCGACGGTGGCAATCCACGCCAATAAGGCGGCCTCGGATCTAGATAGGGAACTCGTGGCCGAGTTGAAACGTGGAGTGCCGCTGAGGATTATCGTCGGCGTCTGCTCCACGATCTAGCCGCAACTTCACTATCCAAAGCGCCGGGGGTAGGATGGCGTCCAGCCCTCACCACAGTTTATAAACCGAGATGTGAAGTGGTCCGTGAGTCGCCTAGAGGATTTACGTAACCTAGTCGCGAGGAAGATATTCCACATAGGCTTCGTGGGGTTGATGGCTGTGCCGTTTATAACCGATATACCGCCAGAACTCTACATAGCTGCGTTGACATTCGTCGGGAGCCTGCTCTACTCTATACAGGTGAGACAGCCAATTGTGTGGGAGGAGTGGAGACAGAGCTTCTTCAAGGCTCTCGAAGACGCCTTTGGAAGACTTGAACAGCTCCTGCCTCTAGACAAGCCGAAGCTAAGAGATCAGTACCTAAAGGCGGTGAGGCAGTTTGAGGAGCTGGTGCTTTTGGCTGAGAGGGACTACGAGAAGCGGCATGGATACCTAGGCATATTAATGGGCGCCGTGGGCTTCCTCACGGCGCTGGTCCTATTTGGAAAACAGCACCTGCTCGCCGCTCTCATAAGCATGGCGGTGTACGACGCCGCGAGCGCCGTGGCGGGCTCAGCTCTCGGAGGCAAGAAATTTCTAGGCAAACTCACCGCTTGGGGCACGGCTGTAGGGGCGTTGCTCAACACCGCCGTGCTCATGTCGCTGGGCTACTCCCCGCCAGCCTCCGCCGTTATTACAGCACTAGTTATAGCCGCAGACGCCGCGAGCCCAGAGGACAACCTGACAATCCCCCTAGCGGCGGCGGCGGGCTCCTACATATTGCACTATCTGTAGAAAACACCCTGAACTCTCACTCCCAGCCTCCTGGCAACCGCCGCCAGTCTCCCGTCGTCTGTCACCAAGACACACCCCCTCTCCAAGGCGAGAAGTAAAACCGAGGCATCTGCAAGTGATAGCTCCCTAAACCTGCGGAGAAGTTCCCTCAATTTCCCCTCGTCGATCTCCACCACCTCAACCCTCATAACTTCTAGCGCGGCCTGGGCCCTGGGGTCTTTCAACTCCTCGGCGACCTCTCTCGTGGTGTAGAGCACCCCGGCGAACAGCCTGGCGTCTCTGCCGTGTATAAATGCTGACGCGTCCAACACGTAGCAGTTCATAAACTCCTCAGCCGCTCCGCCACTCTGTTGAGAAACTGGAAGTCGCCGAAAACCGCGAGCCTAAGCCTCCTCCGACCCCTCGCCACCTCGAAAACCCGCCCAACACGAGCCTCCCTCCCGTCGCAAACCAGCACGCTTTCCTCAGCGGTCTCCACCACGATCCTGTCAGTAGCCAAGACCATCGGCCTCAGATACAGCGTGTAGGGGGCCACAAACGACACGACGATGACGTCAGCGCGGTAGTCCACCACAGGGCCGAAGGTAGACACTACGTAGCCAGAGGTCCCATGAGGCGTAGATACAATAACCCCGTCAGCCCTACCCACCACCTCCCCCTCGTCGCTCCTCACCCTAAAACTCAGAAGCCGACCTGGCTCCCCTCTATAAATAGCCACTTCATTAAGGGCAACACAGCCCCCCACCTCAAGAGTAGCCAGCTCCAAAACCCTATATTCACCCCTCGAAATTCTCTCCACAGCGTCGTCGGGGGGCAGTGTTATCTCGGCACTTCTGTAAAAATTCACCTTGCCCAACCCCAGATGCACCACAACCAAGTCAAGTGCACAGGGATATTTCCTAATAGCCTCAAGCAGAGTCCCATCTCCGCCGAATATAAACAAATGCGTAAACCTAGATCCACACCCCAAATCAGCCGCGCCGTACCTCTGCTTAAAATCCTCCGCAAGACTCCTCAAATCAGGTCTGTAATATACGGCAAACACACCCCGAGCACACCTACAATTAAAAAAGATATGGGAAGAGAAAAAACTGTTACAACAGGTACTGGAACTCCTCTAGGCCAAGCCTCTTCAAAGTCTCGTAAGTTGGCTTCCCGTCGACCCACCCCCTGAGCTTGTAGAACTCCTTAATCCCCTCGTCAAACATCTTAGACGCCGTGTGGCCCTGGGCGGGGCCGGTCTTTATAGGCTCTCTCATCTTGGGAGGCAACTCGTCCTTCACCCACTTGCCCTCCTTCACGTGGAACAGCCTCTCGACGTTGAAAATGCGCTCGCCTATTGTCAACATTTCCTGCGGCGTCGTGTCCCAGCCAAAAGCCGCGTTGAATAAGTCAGATATGTGAGTCTCGAAGATGCCGTCCTTGTCCAGCGTGTCGAACTTGCAATAGGTCACCGAGTCGGCGAGAGCCATCAAGTGTTGTGCGTATATAACGAGCCTAACCTGCTTCGATATGCACTCCGGCGTCTCGCACAGCGGATCTATCTTCTCGGGCACCCCCAGCACCTCCCACGTCGGGCTGTAGGCCTCTAGGTGGTCCCCGCCGCGGTTAGCCGTCACGTAGGAAATAGCGAACCCCTTCAGCGCCCTGGGGTCATACGCAGGGAAGCCCTGCCCCCTCGACCCAACGAAGGCGTCTGGTGCGCCGTATTTATTAGCCAGCCTCCAGTCGCCCTCGGCCAAGTCGTCACCTATATCTATCCTATACGCCATTTTATATACCAAGTCGATGAGGGAAGCGGCGTCGCCCCAACTTATATCATACTGTATCTTACCCCTCTTCACAAGCTCTAGGAACGTGCCCAAGGTGTTCCCCAGAGATATGGAGTCCATTCCAAGTTCGTTAGCTAGCTTCTCTAGTTTCAGCACGGCGTCGGTCTGAGAGAGCCCGAGGTTGGCTCCGAGAGCCCAGGTAGATTCGTACTCGTACTTAATCTTCTCCCCAGCCACCTTGTAAGGACCTGAGGCTACCACAGTTATCTGAGTGCACTGTATTGGACACAGCATACAGCCGTGAACCTCCTTGACGTAGTTCTGCTTGATATACTCGCCGCTTATCTTCTCCGCCTCCTCGAAGTACCCCGTCTCGAAATTCCTAGTGGGGTACCCCCCAATGGAGTTGATTATGTTGGTAAGCAGATTAGTTCCGTACTGATGCAACGCCTTGGACGTGGCGGCATTCATCAACTTTACAGAGTACTCAGTGGCCACCTTTAGAAACCTCTGCCTATCCACAAACTCCTTCATCGGGTCGTGAGTCCCCCATACCACTATGCCCTTCAACTTTTTCGCACCAGCCACGGCGCCCAGCCCGCCGCGGCCGGCGAACCTCTCGTAGTCGCTGAACCTCAAACCGGCGATCCTCACAAGGTCCTCGCCAGCTGGTCCAATAGTCATTACGCCTGCCTTCTTCTCATCAGGCTCAAACCCAGCGTCGGTTAACAACGCCTTTGTGGCGGCTCCGGTCCACTTCCCCCAGATATGCTTTGCAGGCCTTATTGTGACTTCGCCATCTTTCACTAATATGTAGACAGGCTCGTCGGCCTTACCCTCCACAATTATGCCATCATACCCGCTCCTCCTCAGCCAGTAGGCGAAGTTCCCGCCGGCGTTGGAATGCGTATATGAACCCGTCAGCGGGCTCTTTCCGACGACGTTGATTCTACTAGTGGCTAAGTTCGCGGTGCCTGACAGCGGACCCGCGAATATGTACAGCTTATTTGAGGGGGAGAATGGGTCAATGCCCCTTGGTAACTCCTTCAATGCGAGATATGCCCCCAGGCCCCTACCCCCCAGAAACTTTCTAATAATATCCTCCTTGTATACCTCTTCGCTAATTTTCTCCGTGGATAGATCTACTCGCAGAACTTTAAACACCGCCATATATTAGTTCGTGTATTGAATTTTAAAGTATTACGGCTCTTTACAAATTTAATTGTAAAAATAGTGAGATTTAAAATGTATCAATTATGGCGAATCAAAGAGATCGCATGTTCCCAAATTATATTTAATTCAAGATTTCTCAGAGCTCACATCTAAATTTTATTAGAGAAGATATGGAGAAATTTAAAAGAGGCTAAAGACATAGCCACATGGAGTATCTGTTGTCACTACTCTTTCCTTTCCTCATTGGACTAATCCTATTCACAAGAGATAATATATACGCCTCGCTCCTTCTATCCGCACTGGGCGTCGCCGTGGCCTTTGGCGCATATATACACCTTGGAGAACTTGCATTCATACTAACAGCGTTGGTTTATATAGTAGCCGCGCTTACACTAGTCGTCGTGGCCGCCTCCACGCTGGAGGAGTCAGCTACAACTATGCGGTGGAGGTGGGCCGCGGCAGGAGGTCTCCTCATCCTCGCCGCCTCGGCTTTAACTTTCCAAACAGTTGCAGAGCCGCCGCTGAGGCAGACGGTGGATTTCGCCTTGATACCACTGGTATCGGCTCTACTTATCTTTGCCCTAAAAATGGCTTTTGAGATAACGCTATGACGGCGGTGTATTTCGTGTTGATAATAATGGCCGGTGGCCTGGCCGTGATTGCTACCGCAAGGTCTCTGGTGAGGGCAATCATCGGAGCTGAGGTGATGACCCTGGGCGCCATATACGCCACGGCAGTGGCCCGTGACATCAACATGCTTGCCGTAGCCGCCTCCGCCGGCGTGTTTGAGACCGTGCTCCTCGTCGCTACATTATTCAAAATGGCTAGAAGAGGCTATGTCTGACCTATTCCTACTAACCACCACACTGACCGCCGCCTTGTCAATAGTAGCTTTAAAAGCCGGCAGGCCGGCGGCCGTCGCCGCGCAGCTGGCCATGTTCCTCTACTTGGCTCAGCAAGGCCGCCAGCACCTCGTCTCCATGCCTTACATAGGCGACGTAGCTGTCTCGCTGGATTTCTACAAGATGCCTTTCGTGGCCACCTCCATAGCCCTGGGCCTCATCGTGACTCTATACGCCCCCAGATATCTGGAACACATACAGGCGGCTAGGTGGTACTACGGCGTCCACGCGCTCTACGTGCTCTCCTTCGTGTGGATAATATTATTCGAAAACCTAGTCTTCGTGTTTCTAGCCCTGGAGCTGAGCATAATCACCAGCTTCCTCCTCATATGGTACTTCGGCTACGGCGACAGGAAGAGGGTGGGCCTCCTCTACTTCATCTGGGCGCAAGTCGGATCTATCTTATTCCTCGTCGGCGTCGCCCTCTCCGGCCACTTTGTGGCTGAGGGATTCAAGGCGTTTGGCCTCGCCTCGCTCCTCGTGCTCGTCGGACTGCTGGTGAAGATGGGAACCGCAGGTGCGCACTTCTGGCTTCCCTACGCCCACGCCGAGGCACCGACGCCGCTGTCCGCCTTACTCAGCCCTGTGCACGTCGGGCTTATGGCTTATTGGATCTGGCGGCTGAGAGAGGGGGCTGGGTGGCCGCTTGAGGCTCTGTACGCCTACGGCCTAGCGACGGCCGTCTACGGCTCTTTCCTCGTCTTTAGAGAGGTGGATATCAAACGCGCCCTAGCCGACTCCACCATAGCCAACATGGGCCTGCTGGTGGCGGCGGCCGCTGTGAAACACCCACTCGGCTACTTCGCGCTCGCCCTGTTATTCGTCGGCCACGCATTTGCCAAAGCCGCTGGCTTTATGCTAAGCGGAATCTACATAGTTGGGCTACATACAAGGAGATTTGACGAGCTGAGGTGGGACCTCAAGATATTCGCCATAGCCGTGATGACCTTCGTAGCTCTTTCAGGAGTGTTTGGGATTAATCTCCTTGGCAAAATCGGCGTGGCGCTGGGGGCTCCTCACAGCCTGTCGGTGGTGGTGTTGCTAATCGCCGCCTTGTTCACAACGGCGCTGTACAGCTTTTATATACTGAATAGGATATACAGAGGTGGCGCCGGTGAGGTGTCTGTAGACGGAGAGATGTATATATCGACGTTGGCATCTGCGGTGTTGCCCTACATATTGATGCCGGTGGTGTTGCTATGGTTCCTCTAGAGCTGTTGCTACTGCTAATAGCCATTGCCGCCGTTGCGGATTTATTCACCAGAAGGGGGATAGGCGCCGCTCTCTCCGGAGGCTTCACGACGTACCTAGCCTTCAGAGGGGAGCTCCACCCAGCTACACAGTTGCTACGCGTGGGGGAGCAAACAGCGCAGTTGATATTCTTCATCTCCGGGGTCTATACGTCTATTGTCCTCTACTCCACGTGGTATGTCAGAGACGTGGAGAGGAGGGGCTGGTTCTGGCTGTGGATGGGGGTTTTCTACGCCTCGATGCTAACCTTCGTCGCCGCAGATCACTGGGCTGTGCTGATGCTGGGCTGGGGCGGCCTCGACTTGGCAAGCTGGGCCCTAATCCTCACCTACAGAGATGAGGAGGAGGCGGGCTGGGTGGGGGGCGGGGATGTGGCCGGCGGGCTGAGGTGGCTGTGGACTCCCTCGGCCTCCGCCATGAGGGCTATCTTGACGGTTGAGGTGGGCACTGCCTCTCTGGTAGCCGGGCTCGGCTTGGCCGCGGCTCAGTCGCCCTACATAAGCCATTGGCACGCCCTCCCCGACGTGGTGGCCGCCCTCGTGCTGGTTGCCGCGTTTGCCAAGGCGGCTCAGCTACCCTTTACCGACTGGCTTATGACGGCTATGTCGGCGCCCACCCCGGTCAGCGCGTTGTTACACAGCTCCACCATGGTCAAGGCCGGCCCCATCCTACTGCTGAAGCTAGGCGCGTTAATGCCCCAGTGGGCTGGCCACGTGGCCTTTGCTGTGGGGATCGCCACGGCCCTCTACGGCGGGCTCGTGGCGCTGGGACAGAGAGAGCCCAAGGTTTTGCTAGCCGCCTCGACGGCGTCGTACTTGGGCCTCATCACGGCCTTCGCCTTGACGAAGCCGGAGGAGGCCGTGGCCCTCATATATGCCCACGGCGTGGCCAAGGCGACTCTGTTCATGGCCGTTGGACACGGCATTCACATATCCCACAGCAGGACGCCAGCGGCCTACCCCCTTCCGGCTAAGGTGGCCATGGCCCTTTCTCTACTGACGTTGCTCGGCTTGACGCCGCTGGGCGCCGAGGCGAAGGCGCACGCCGATCCGTGGCTGTTGATCTTCTCGGCCCTCACCGCCGGCTACGTGGGGAAGTTGCTGGCTAAGAGCGGCACCGCCGCGGGGGGCTGGGGCGCCGCGCTACCGTATCTGGCACTCAGCCTCGCCGCCTTCGCTGTGGCTAAGATGCCGAACTTCTTCTGGGCGCTGGCCCTGGCGGGCCTCCTCCTTGCGAAGACCTCTGAGTACACGCCGCTGTATAGAAGGTTTTGGCTACCCCTCGCCTACGATCTGTTTGCTCCTAGGCTACTAACAGCGTTGACAAGAGTTGCCGCTAAGTTCGACGGCTACATAGATAGAAGGTTGATGAGCCTCCCAAGCGTGTGGGGAAGCCTCGCCTCTACCGTCGCCACGCTTGACAAATCTATCGACTTGGCGTTGCACGGACTTCTCCCAACGGCTGTCAAAACGGCGTCGCTCCAGATCGCAAGGCGGAATTTTGAGTTTTATCTATACGTCACCGGGGTCGGCGTGGGGGCCCTAATAGTCGTATTGACGTGGCTATGGACCCGCTGATTTATATACTGCCCGCGTACATCATCGCCAGGCTGTATATACCAAGAGCCTCTCTGCTAGACGCGGCGTACATAGCCGCGCTGGCTATTTGGACTGCGAAAACCAACATACTTCTCACGCTTTTAGCCATTCCATATATCCTCGCGGTTTTCGTCCTAGACAGGGGGAAGCTGGCGCCTTACGCCGGCTTCGCCTCCGCTGTTTCCTACACCGGCATCTACCTCATCGCCGCGGGGCAGGAGGCGCCTCACATTGCGGCGCTGGGCTTTGTCATGGCCGCCGCGGCCCCCGCCACGCTGTTGCCGGTGCTCGACGACGAGGGGTCCCTCGGCGGCTTGTTTAGGTATCTGCTAATCTCCGCCATCTCCACGTCGATGCTTATATCAGGCCTCGCCCTCCGCGGGACGTGGGGAGACGTCGGAAATATGTTGCTGTTTCTGGCGATAGCCACGGAGCTGGGGGCGGTGCCTATGTACATGTGGGTCGTCGACGTCTACGGCCGTTCGTCGCCCGCGGGGCTGGCTCTGCTGGCGAGTCTGCCCAAGATAGCGGCGGCGGCCGCCCTGGTGTATCTAAAGCCCGCCGTGCCGCAGGCAGTGTCTCTCGCCGTGGGGGCCCTCTCCATGCTCATCGGCAACCTCGGCGCCTTGACCAGCCACGACCTTAGAAGAGTCTTGGCGTACTCCACCGTGGCCCACAGCGGCTTCGCCCTGTTTGCATATGTCCTCTCCCCGGGCCTGGCTCTTGCGCTGGTGTTCGCAGACGCCGTGGGGAAGATGGCGCTATTCCGCCAGCTAGACGGCGGGGGCTCCAGGTGGGAAGCCCTCCTCCTAGTCATGAACCAGATAGGGATTCCGCCGGTGCTGGGCTTCTGGCCTAAGCTCTACCTTCTCCTAGCGGCTACCCACGTCCTGGGGACGGCCGCGGGTCTCTTCGTCTTGGCGAATATCGTCATGTCTGTACCCTACTACATAAGAGTCTTCCACACACTCCCCGGGGGAGTCCTCGGCTTTCTACACGCCGCCGTGGTGATCCTGGCGCTGGGCCTCGTGCCCTTCGCGTGGATTTCTTGGATTTTATCATTATAAAAAATTTGAGTTTCATAAAAAGTATCTTTTCCCATGATTGAAAGCCACGTAGTTAAATTTTTAAGTCATCTTCGAATATAGCTATATGCGAGTAGAAACCGTCTGGCTGGGGCGGGGAGGCCAGGGCATCGTCACGGCAACATACATAGTGGCTAACGCCTCTATTATCGACGGGTTTCACGCAATAGCCAACCCCGAATTCGGGGCCGAGCGGAGGGGGGCGCCCGTGAAAGCCTTTCTAACAATTAGCAAAGAACCTATCGAGGACCAGGAGCCGGTGAAAACCCCCGACGTGGTGGTGGTTTTCGACGACAAGCTAATCGACAGCATGAGATTTGCCATCGACGCAGTCAAGCCAGGTGGGTACGTAATAATTAATACTGGTAAAAGCCCGGAGGAGGCTAAGAAGCTTGTGGGGAGGGATGACGTGTATCTAGTCGTGTTAGACGCAATAGACATAGCTAGGCGCCACGTGAAGCTCGATGTTCCAAACGGACCTCTTGCAGGAGCCTTTTCAAAAGTCATGGGATTCCCCACGCTGGAGTCCATAAAACAAGCCTTCGAGACGCAACTGGGCAAGGCGGTGGAGCAGAACTTCGCCGCCACCAAGGAGGCTTATGAAAAAGCCGTGGTTATCCCGCCGGCTAGAGTAGACGCCTCGGCTAAGCCCAAGGGGATAATCTCAACCACCTCGGCGTTCCTTACAGGACCGTACGAGATAGTGGGGTGGAGGGAGGTGAATAAGGCGGGTGCCGTCTTCCCAGGTACAAGCCTGTTCTACACCACAGGAGGGTGGCGTATCGATAAGCCGGTGATCGACCACTCGAAGTGTATAATGTGCAGGAAGTGCTGGCTCTACTGCCCAGACGACGCCATAATAGAGGCGTGGAGAGAGGCGGAGGGGCCCCGTGGGAGGAAGTTCAGAATGAAGGCAATCGATTTCGACTACCAGTACTGTAAGGGTTGCGGCGTCTGCGCCGAGGTGTGTCCGACAGGAGCAATCCAGATGGTGAGGGAGTTATGACGGCGCAGATTGTAGCTCCAAAAGAGCGGAAAGTTGCGCAGAAGCGCATCGCCCTTACGGGCAACCACGCCGTGGCGCTGGCGGTCAAGATGGCCCGGGCCGAGGTGATAGCTGCCTATCCCATCACGCCGCAGACCCCTGTGGTGGAGAAGCTCGCTGAGTATGTAAACAACGGCGAGCTAGACGCCGAGTTTATACCTGTGGAGAGCGAACACTCTGCCATGTCGGCGGTGATCGGAGCCTCAGCCATGGGAGCAAGGACCTTTACGGAGACTTCCTCCCAAGGCCTGGGCCATATGTACGAAAACTTGCCAATAGCAGTGGGCATGAGGCTACCCATAGTAATGGGCATGGCGGTGAGGACGTACTCAGCCCCAATAAACGTGTGGGGAGACTACAGCGACGTAATGTCGATGAGAGAGCTGGGATGGATAATATACATCGCACAGAACGCCCAGGAGGCCTTCGACACCGTGATACAAGCGTACCGCGTCGCCGAGGACTCCAGAGTCCACCTCCCAGCCGTCGTGGCCTACGACGGCTTCTGGACAAGCCACGTGCTACAACCACTAGACGTACCTGAGGACGAGGAGGAGGTGATGCGCTACGCCCCCATTACGAGGAGCTGGGTGAAGCTGGACGTCGACAACCCGGCTCAGCTCGGCGCGGTGGGCACGCCGGAGTGGTACTGGGAGATTAGGTGGCAGGCGGTTGAGGCTCTCCGCGCCTCGCTGAAGGTTATTCAAGAGGCGGATGAGGAGTACGGAAAGGTGTTCGGGCGTAGCTACGGCCTCCTCACGCCGTACAGGCTGGAGGACGCGGAGCTGGCAATCGTAGCCTACGGCTCAATCTTCGGCCTGGTGAAGAAGGTTGTGGATAGGCTGAGGCGCGAGGGCGTCAGGGCGGGGGCTTTGAGGCTTAGGGTGATACGTCCGTGGCCCGGTGACATGTTTAAGAAGTTGCTGGAGCACGTGGACAAGGTCGCCGTGATTGACCGAGCGATTAACCACGGCGGGCCGCTGTACGGGCCCATGGCCGTGGAGATAGCGGCGACGATACAGAAGCCGGTGTACAACGTGTTAGCCACCATCGGCATGAGGGCAATAGACTCCGACATGATATACGACGCCGTTGTTAAAATCCACAGAGGGCTGTGGGTGCCCAACACGCCGTACACGGTGGGCTTGAGGGGGTATGAGTGAGAAAGGCCGCTTCAAGGAGATAAAGGAGAAGATATACATCAGACGGCCGCAGTTGTTGCTCCCGGGGATGAAGGTGGCTGAGGAGTACCCGGGGCTGTACGAATACGCAAACTTCGAACTCCCACAGGAGGAGCTGTTCCTCCCAGGCCACGGCCTGTGCGCCAGCTGTACAATAGGCGTCATAGCTAGACACATGCTCAAGGTCCTCGGCCCCGACACGGTCGTCGTGAACCCGACTGGTTGCGCCGAGGTCTCCACCGTGGTTTATCCGAGGACAAACTGGGCTGTGCCGTGGATACATGTGGCGTTTGGAAACGGCGGGTCGGTGGCCTCCGGCATAGAGGCGGCCATCAAGGTGTTAAAGAGACGCGGCGTAATAGACCCAAACCGGAAGATTAACGTAGTGGTTTTCGCTGGAGACGGCGGCACGGCTGACATCGGCTTCCAGGCTTTGAGCGGGCTGCTTGAGCGGGGCCACAAAGTGATCTACGTCATGTACGACAACGAGGGGTATATGAACACTGGGATTCAGCGTAGCGGCACCACGCCGCTTGGCGCCTCCACAACCACGGCGCCAGCGGGGAGGAAGGTGCCGGGTAACGTGACTCACAAGAAGCCGATGGCCGCCATAGCCGCGGCCCACGGCATTCCATACGTCGCGACAGCAAACCCCGCGTACGTCCACGACATGGTTTACAAATTTAAGAAGGCGGCCGAGGCCGAGGGCCCGGCCTTCCTCCACATACTGCAGTCCTGCACGCCGGGGTGGCGCTTCGAGCCTAAGTACGCCATCCGTGTATTAGAGCTGGCCACGGAGACCGGCTACTGGGTCAACTACGAAATCGACCACGGAGAGTTCAGAGTGACGTTGCCAGTGCCCAGGAGGAAGCCGGTTAAGTGCTTCCTGGAGCTACAAGGCCGCTTCAAGCATCTAAAGCCTGAGGAGGTGGAGGCAATACAGGCGGTGATAGATAGAGACGTCGAGGAGATAAACAGGATAATGGGCAAAGAGGTAATTGGACCCGTCGATCCGAGCCTGCCCTGTATAACGCCCCGCGGCGCGAGATGAGCATACACCTAAAGCTCTTCGCAGTTGCTGTAAAAAACCTCTTTGAGAAGCGGTGGACCGTCAGATGGCCGGAGGAGAGGCGGGACTACGGGGAGAGGGTAAGGGGGTTTATAGTAAACGACAAGTCTAAATGTATCTCGTGCCAGCTCTGCGAGGCTGTCTGCCCAGCAAAGGCGATTAAATTCCACCTAGAGGAAGACGGGAAGCGCTACCCGGGCATTGACTGGGGTAGGTGCATCCTCTGCGGCTACTGCGTAGACGCCTGCCCCACAGGCTCTCTGCAACACACCGCCCACGTCGAGATTACCTGGAGAAGTCTTGATACCTACAGAAGGCCCAGGGAGATGACGCCGGAGGCCGTCAAGGCCGAGAGGGGGACCGCGGCGCTGGTGTAGCCATGGCGTTTCCGATACCCCTCACCCCCGACTTAATAGCCGCCTTGGTGTTTCCCGGAATACTGGCGCTTTTCGGGTTTTTAGTAGTGGCTATATGGGGGGAGAGGAAGCTTGTGGCCAAGGTGCAGTGGAGATACGGCCCTCTGTACGTCTCCAAGCAGATCGGCGGCTTCCTCCAGCCAATAGCGGATTTGGTGAAGCTGTTGTTCTCAGAGCTCGTAATCCCCAGGCATACCAACCGGTTTCTATTCGCGGCTACGCCGGTGCTTCTATTCGCCGCGGAGGCGCTCCCCGTGGTCTTCATCGCGGCGGCGCCCGGGCTGGTGATTCTATACAGCCAATACGGCGTTGTGCTGGCCGTCGTCGTGTGGCTACTGGTGGCTGTGTTTCTGGTGGCCATGGCGTGGACGGAGGCGGATAAGTGGACATACATCGGGGCTGTGAGAGAGATTTTGCTAACCGCGGCGTACGAGGTGCCGCTACTCCTCTCGGTGCTGGCAATGGTGATCCTGTACAACACCGCAGATCCCTTCGGAGTTGTCGAGGCGCAGAGCTGGCTGTGGGGCATCATCCTCAACCCGCTGGCCTTCATAGCGTTCTACATATCGCTCATGATGTCCACCACCAGGTTCCCATTTGAGATACCGGAGGCCGAGCCGGAGGTGGTGCTGGGGCCCTACACAGAGTACGGCTCGACGCTGTTCATCCTCTCGTTCGGCGGCACATATGTAAAGATGTACGCAACTTCACTACTCGGCGTCGCCCTCTTCCTAGGCGGCTGGCTACCCGCCGCCGACACTATCACAGGTGCTACCGTTACGGCTCTGAAACTTGCAATCTTCGTACTGCCTCTGATATTGGTCAGAGCTATATACCCAAGGTACAGGATTGACCAAGCGCTGAGAATTGGGTGGACCAAGCTGTTAGCCATTTCCCTAGGCGCCGTAGCTCTGTCGGCTCTGCTGAGGGCGGTATGGCCTTCCTAATATTTCTACTAGCCCTGCTGGGGGCCTTAGTGCTACTAGTGGCGATTGGCTACGTACTCGCGCCGAAGAAGCCGTCTGACGTCAAGTATAGACGCTTTGAGGCAGGTGGGCCGCCGTTCGGCGAGGCGAAGAGGCGCCTGCTGATGCAGTACATCGGGTACATATACCTCGTGACGGCGGTGGAGGCACTCGTGGGCCTCATGATCGTCGCCTATCTATCTAAACCCGCCGCGCTGGAGTTCGCGGTGTACCTCGCAGTGGCGCTTGTATTAGTGGCTGCGTTCGTTGCTAGTCACATAAAGACGCTGGCAGATGTGAGGAGATGGAGTTAGCTAAATGCAATATCCATATTTACTCATGGTCAAATTTACAATGATAAAAAGTGATAAAAAGACTTATATGGGAAGAATAAATTTATACTTATGAAGCCGTTGTCAAAAATCATAGACAGGGTTGGGAAATGGGGCGTGAAGTGGTCGCTGTGGCCGCCTCACCTCGTCACTGCGTGTTGCGGCGTGGAGTTCGGCCACGCCTTTGGCTCTGCCTACGACGCGGAGCGCTTCGGAATGTTGCCGATGGGTAGCCTCAGGCAGAGCAACATAATCGTGATCGAGGGCACCATAACCATGAAAATGGCGAAGTTTCTGAAGTACGTCTGGGATCAGATGCCAGAGCCTAAGTACGTCATCGCGATGGGGGCCTGCGCGATTAAAGGCGGCGTCTTCTACGGGAGCTACCATATGGTCCCCGCCTCCAAGGTCGTCCCCGTCCACGGCTATGTGTCTGGCTGTCCCCCAACCCCGGAGGCCCTCTTGAAGGTGGTGAAGGAGCTCCAGGAGGAGATTGGCCATGCTAGATGAGTGGCCGTTCAACCTGAACTTCGGCACCACCTACTACTTGGAGAAGGAGGAGGCTCTAGTGAACGGGCGCCGCGGCCTCACCCTCGTGGTGGGGCCTCAGCACCCGGGCTCCGGCCACATGAGGCTGTTCGTCGTGGTGGACGGAGACGTCATCGTGGACGTGGTGCCGGATCCCGGCTTTGTGCACAGGGGTATAGAGAAGCTGGGGGAGAACAGGCCGTACTGGATGCTGGTTCCGCTGGTGGAGAAGGCGTCGATTATGGACAGCGCGAATATTATATACCCCACTGTGCTGGCGCTGGAGAAGGGCCTCGCCCTCGAGCCGCCTCCCAGGGCCCAGTACCTCAGGCTGATAATGGCCGAGCTGACCAGGATCAGGACCCACCTCTACGATCTCTCGCTCTTGGGCATTTTCCTCGGCCACTCCACGGCGTTTATGTGGGGTTTCGCTCTGCAAGACCTCTTCGCCGAGGTGTTCGCCAAGATAACGGGGGCTAGGACTACTACGGCGTATCTAGTGCCGGGGGGTGTCAGGAGGGACTTCAAGCCGGAGCATGTGGAGGCGGTGGAGAGGCTGTTGCGGAAGGTCGAGGAGAAGCTTAAAGACTTTAAAACGCTGTTTCTAGACAACCCCGTGACCAGGGCTAGGCTCGAGAATGTGGGTGTGCTGGACGCCAAGAGGGTGACTGAGCTCGGCGTGGTGGGGCCCTTCGCCCGCGCCTCGGGGGTGGACTTCGACGTGAGGAAGGCATATCCCTACGACGCCTATAGAGAGTTCGGCGTCGAGCCGGTGGTTGAGAAGGGGGGCGACGCGTGGGCTAGGACTGTGGTGAGGTGGGGGGAGATACAGGTCTCGATTGCGCTGGTGAGGAAGGCGCTGAGGGAGCTACCCGGCGGCGACGTGATAGACAACGCCCTCCTGTTTAAAAACCCCGAGTACAGGAGGGAGGGGATATCCGGGGTTTTAGGCGTCTACACCTACCTCTACCCGGAGCCGGGGGAGTGGATGGGCATGGCCGAGGCCACCAGGGGCCTATCCATGACCCACCTGTGGACCACGGGCCTACAGAGGGTGTACAGGATGAGGGTTGTCACGCCCAGCTGGCGCAACCTCCTGGGGGATGGTGGAGGCTATGAAGGGCCAGCGGCTTGCGGATATGCCGGCGGTCTACATGTCGTTTGGATACTTCCCGCCCGAAGCGGACCGATGACGAGGGTGAGGTTGCTAGATCTAGACCGCGGCGGCGTTGTCGAGCTTGAGGTGGACGGCGGCGCGCATCCCAACGCCATAATTGAAAAGCTGAGGGAGATGGGGCTGGTGTCTAGCCGCGAGACGGTTATATACGGAGTGAGCCAAGACGGGCGGCGCATCTGGTACGTGCCAGCAGCCACCGTGGATCAGCTAGTGGCCTACTCCAACCAGACAAAACAGCCGCTTTCCTTCAGGAGATTCCCAATCCACGGCCTCGGCGAGGCGCCTAGGTGAGAGACAGGCCTGTTTACGTAATCGGGGCCGGGACCCCCCTGGTGGGTACTCTGGCTTTCGGCATAGTGGATAGGGGGACCAACGTCGTCGAGGTGAGGCCTACGAGCCTCTGCTCCTTGAACTGCGTGTTTTGCTCAGTGAACGCGGGGCCTCTGTCTAGGGCTAGGTGGGCTGAGTACGTTGTGGAGCCCGAGGCTCTGCTGGCGGCGCTGGAGGAGGTGGTTAGGTTCAAGAACACCGGCGATTTGGAGGTCCACATCGACGGTATGGGGGATCCTGGTCTCTTCAAGGATCTCGCCGAGCTGGTAAGAGGGGCGAAGGCTATACCCGGCGTCGCCGTGGTTTCCATGCAGACCCGCCTATATATGCTGGACGTGGAGAGGATTAGGGAACTCGCGGCGGCCGGCCTCGACAGATTTAACGTAAGTATCGACGCCATGGATCCACAACTGGCGAAAAAGCTGGCCGGCGCCGACTGGTACGACGTGGAGCTTGTGTTCAGCCGCGTAAAGACGGCGCTGGAGGCTGGGATAAACGTGGTGATAAGCCCCGTCTGGGTGCCGGGTCTGAACGACGCGGAGATGCCCAGAATCGTGAAGTGGGCGGTGGAGCACGGCGTGGGGAGGGGAGGCACCCCCGTCTTGATACAGAAGTACATTCCCCACAAAAGGGGGAGGCGTGTAAAGACGAGGCCCATGTCCTGGGGGGAGTTCTGGAAGAGGCTGAGGGAGATGGAGCGGGAGCTGGGCGTCGCCCTGATACCGAAGCCGGGGGAGTACAGAATACACAAGGCGCCGGAGTTGCCAAAGCCCTACAGGGTGGGGGATTACGTAACTGTGGAAGTGGTGGGTAGGGGGATTTTCAAAGGCGAATTGCTGGCAGTGCCGACGTCTAGGCGGGGCACGGCGATTTGGGATAGAGTGATGACGCTGGTGTTAGGAAGCGGGGCGTCTGAGGATATGGTGGGGCGGCGGATGCGTGTAAAAGTTATTGAGGATAGCCACAACATCTACATAGCCCGCCCGGCGGGGAGATAAAGATATATATCAGCCCTATAGTCAATATATGGTCAAGGTGAAGATACGTAGCCCTCAGTGGTACGACGGCGTGGACAACGCCCCCCACCGCCCCTACCTTCGGGCCATAGGGCTAACAGACGAGGATATTGCGAGGCCTCTGGTTGGGGTGCTGGCGTCTTGGTCTGAGCTGGGGCCCTGCAACTACCACACTCTTGACTTGGTGAGGTATGTAAAGGAGGGGGTCAAGGAGGCGGGGGGCGTGGGCCTCGCCGCGCCTACCATAGTGGTCAACGACGGCATAAACATGGGGACGCCTGGGATGAGGTACTCGCTGATAAGTAGAGATCTCATTGCTGATACAATAGAGGCGCAGTTCAACGCTCACGGAGTAGACGCCTGGGTGGGGATAGGGGGGTGCGACAAGACGCAGCCAGGCATCATGATGGCCATGGCCCGCCTCGACCTCCCCGCCGTCTATCTATACGGCGGGTCCGCGGAGGCTGGGTTCATGGGCGAGAGAGAGCTCACAATAGAAGACGTCTTCGAGGCCGTCGGCGCCTTTGTAGCTGGCAAAATCACCATGGAGGAGCTTAAGCGGGTTGAGGAGCTGTCCTTCCCCACATACGGCACGTGCCAAGGCATGTTCACAGCCAACACCATGGCCATGCTGGGGGAGGCCCTCGGCCTCTCCCTCCTAGGCTCAGCCTCGCCGCCAGCCACCTCCGCCAGGCGGAGGGCATACGCAGTGGCGTCCGGCAGGGCGGTTCTCAAAGCCGCGGAGCTGGGCATAACCCCCCGCAAGGTGCTGACCTACGACGCCTTCCACAACGCCGCAGTGGCTCTGTTCGCCACCGCCGGCTCCACCAACGCCATACTCCACCTAATCGCCATCGCACACGAGGCGGGGGTGAAATTCACCCTCGACGACTTCGACGCGATTAGTAGAAAAGTCCCCGTGATAGCCGCCTTGAGGCCGGCCGGCCCATACGCAATGCAGGATCTGGACAGGGTGGGCGGGGTCCCCAGGATATTGAAAAAGCTTTATAAAGCCGGCCTTCTGAGGCCGGAGGCCCTCACGGTGGAGGGAGAGCCCATCGGCAAGTTGCTGGAGAGGTGGCAACCACCTGCGGTGCCGGAGGCCGGAGTGCTGTACGACGTGGAGAGGCCCTACAAGCCCTACGCCGGTATTAGAATTCTCCGGGGCAACCTCGCCCCAGACGGCGCTGTGATGAAGGTGGGGGCGGCGGAGAGGTTGAGATTCGAGGGGAGGGCCAGGGTTTTCGACGGAGAGGCAGAGGCCTTCAAGGCGGTGGCCGCCGGGGAGATAAAGCCGGGGGACGTCGTGGTGATACGCTACGAGGGGCCGAAGGGGGCGCCCGGCATGCCGGAGATGCTGAAGGTAACCGCCGCCATCGTCGGCGCGGGGCTAGGGGAGCACGTGGCTATGATAACAGACGGGCGGTTCTCCGGAGCCACAAGGGGGATAATGGTCGGCCACGTGGCGCCGGAAGCCGCCGTGGGGGGCCCAATAGCTCTCGTCCAAGACGGCGACAGGATTGTAATAGACGGCGAGGGGGGACGCCTCACGCTAGACGTAGGCGAGGAGGAGCTGAAGAGGAGGCGCGCCAACTGGACACCACCCCCGCCCAAGTACAGGGGAGGCCTCCTGGCTAAATACGCCGCCTTGGTTCAACAAGCCGACAAAGGCGCCGTTACCTCCCCCGCGGTTCACTAGCCCGAAAACCTCTCAGCACCTCCGCAATTTTTTCTACGAAGGATCTGTGTAGCTTCAAAACTTCGGGGGGTGGAGGCGTCAGGCAGTTTTTAAATGCCTGGGGGAGCTCCAGCCCGTGCCCCTCTAGACACTGCTTTACCCTCCTCCACGTGCTTGTCCTCGGGCCGCACAGCACAGCCGCAACGGCGAAGGCTAGTTGTTTAGCGGCTTTGCAAACCAAAACGGGGTCGCCCGAGTGTAGAAAAGCCCTCACCCTCTCCTCGGTTTCGCCCAGCTCGTTGGCGAGACTCCTCTCGAAGGATATTTTGATGGGCTTTCCACATATCAAGACCCCGTTGTACGTGACGTGGAAGTGGAAGAGGTCCTCCCTAGGCGCCGGGATGAACTGGGCGTCGTAGCCCCTCGGCAATCCCTCCCCCAGGCCGTACACCACCACGTCTACATCTGCGGCGGAGCCCTCCAGCGCCCCGCCGAAGAGGTAGACGGGGCCGGCGGAGCACAGGTGTCTAAAATCCTCGTACACCCTCCTCACGACGTCGACGGGAGGCGGGTCGAAAA
Source organism: Pyrobaculum ferrireducens (assembly GCF_000234805.1). Lineage (NCBI taxonomy): Archaea > Thermoproteati > Thermoproteota > Thermoprotei > Thermoproteales > Thermoproteaceae > Pyrobaculum > Pyrobaculum ferrireducens. Next base: position 1,766,621 of record NC_016645.1, on the reverse strand, counting down.
CCTCCGCGCATTTGGTCTTTACGTGCCCCTCCGTCCCCCTCCTCCTTATGTGGAGAACCGGGAAGCCCCTCCTCGCCAGGTAGTCGGCGATGAACTGCCTATGGCAACTGCGCCAGTCCTCCTCTCTACACACCAGCGCCACTACGCGCCTCTCGGATAGCCTAGCCAGCTCGTCCAGCTGTAGGATCGCCGGGGCGTAGTGGTACAGCCTCCACACGTACATGTCGAAGGTAGCCGAGTCGACGCAACCCGCGCGGGGCCCCCTCACGCCGAGGGCCCCCAGCTCCCCAAACCAGAGATACTCAACGCCGACCCTCCCCAGCTCCTCCCTCAGCACACTGGCCGTGTAGAACGCGGTTTTAGAACGGGGATAGCGCCTAACATCCACCACAGCCTCCACGCCAAATTTAGCAAGGGTGTGTAGAAACTCCTCCGGGGAGAAGCCAGAGTAGCCTATTGTGTAGACCGCCATGTACTGCCAGTACATCTCTCTTATAAACCCCCACCACGGTAGGTAAGTGGCTCGCCCAAGAATTTTAGGCGGCGCGAGGCTATTCTACTTGTTCATCCTGGCGACTGCCGGCGTCGTGGCGGTGGCTCTACACACAGCCACATCGGCATACGCCCTGTTAGCCACCCCCACGGCCCAGCACTACACCGCGGCGATCCAAGCGACAGCTAACAGGTCCGAGGTGTATCACGGCTCTACTATAGCCAAAAGACCCGCCGCGGAAAATAGGGAGGGGAACTGGACAGAGGCGGCCAGCCGCACCGCCACGGTTGATATATGCAGTGGTGGAGCCGCTCCCTGGCCGTTTTACAACGACACCGCAAAGAAGGCGCTGTGCAGAGCTAATGTGACAGTTGTGCTGGTGAACGTCAACTACGACGTAAAGTATGTAAATTACAGCAATACGACCTCGAAGCCCGCCGAGGGTGGTGGGTACGTCCCGCTTGGCAACTACGTGCCGGGGTTGTGGTGGGTACTGGCGCTGTGGAGCGCCGTCTCAGGCATGGCTGGGGTAGCTTTGTACATCTACGCGGTGTACCTCTCACTGGCTTGCGAAGGCGCCTTGTGTAAATGGAGGCGCTTCAAGGCAATTCTGCCCTTCTCGGCGGCTACGGTAGCCGCGTCCGCCTCCCTCGCCCCGCTAAGCCCCCTATATGCGGCTCTGGCCGTGCCGGGGGTGTGGGGCGTTTGGCACTACTACCGGGCGAGGAGGAGGCTCGCCGTATGGCTAAGTACGATCTTGACGTGATTGCCCGCATACTCCTAGCCCTCCTCCAAGGCCCCATGGGGAGGACGCAGCTATACATGAGGACCCGGCTCAACTACCCCCGCTTCCTCGAGTATCTAGAGTTCCTGAAGCAGAGGGAGCTGGTGGTGGAGAGGGACGGCTCGGTGAGGCTGACGGAGAGGGGTCACGAAGTTGCAAAAGCCCTGGAGAGGGCCCTGGACGAACTTCTATAGATGTACTGGCGGTACGTTAGGTATTAAAGCAGGTGTCCACGCGTCTCCATGAAGATCGCGGTGCTGACGGCGATAGCGACGGCGGCGGTCATCGCAGTGGCGCTCTACCTGGTTTACCTCGCCGCACAGGGCGGCTCCGAGGCCCCGCCCGCGGAGCCCCCGACGGGGAGCCCCCCGCTCAACCTAACGGAGAGGGGCGGCGTTGTGAACTACAGCTCCTACGGCCGCTTCGCCGTTGAGCTGTACAGGAGGATTGCACTGCAGGAGATGGACAGGAATCTCGTCATCTCGCCGTACACAGTCTACAAGGCTTTTGCCATGGCGTACGCCGGGGCCTCCGGCGCCACGAGGGAGGAGATCAAGAGGGTGATGGGATTCGGCGAAGATTCCTGTGTGTTGCCGAGGGCGGGACGGGGTGTGGAGGAGGGCGTGGCCGCTTGGCTCCAGGCGGATATGCCGGTTACGGATAGCTACTTGTCGAGGCTGAGGTGCATCGGCGCCGAGGTGAGGAGGGTGGATTTCAAAAGAGATGTCAAGGGGGCTCTGAGGCATATCAACAAGTGGATTGAGGAGAGGACCAGGGGCCTAGTCAAGGGCTTAATCCCAGAGGACTACCCAGTCGGTTGGGTGCCGCACGCAGTGCTGGTGTCTACGCTGTTTTTCAACGGGAGCTGGTGGCCCGAGAGTTTTGTGAGAGTGGGCAAGGCCGAGTTTGGAGGGGTCGGCCCCGTGGAGTACATGTCTCTGAGTCTGGGGAGCTGTAGTGACCCCTCTCTTAGGGGGAGGGCCTCCGAAGACGTTGTTGTCGTCGAGTTGCTCTTCAGAGATACAGACGTCGCCATGTACATAGTCATGCCTGTGGATTTCCGTAGATATGTGGAGACGCTGACTTTCGAGAAGCTACTAGAAGCCGTCTCCACGCTACCAGACGAGGTGGTGAGTGTGAAGATGCCCCTCTTCAAGGCCGAGTTTAAGCAGTCAATCAAGCCCCTCCTCATGGACATGGGCGTCACGGACGCCTTCAGCCCCGGCAAGGCGGACTTCTCACATATGGTGGACGTGAAGAAATACGGGGGGCTCTACATCGACGACGTTTTCCACGGCGCGTTCATAAAGGCTGACGAAAACGGCGTCGTGGCGGGCGCGGCCACGGGGGTAGTTATGAAGCCTATCTGCGCCAAGACGGGAGGCCGCCACGTCGTTATAGATAAGCCGTTTATATTCGTGCTGGCCGACAGGTCCACGAAGACTATATACTTCATAGGCCACGTGGTCGACCCTAGATGATTCCGTGGATGTACCACTGGAAGAGGACTATGTTTTTCTCCACGGTCTCTGGATACGTGTCGAATTCATACGCCGCCTTCACCACGTCGTATTTAAAGCGGTGTTTCTTAGCGGCGTAGTACAGGAGGGCGGCCACGACGCCGCCAGGCTTCAGGCCCTGGACGGCGCCCTTAGACTTTAGAAATTCGTACAGCCTCCTCACCTCCTCGGCTACCGCCTCCCCGTAGATCTTCCTCACCGTCTCTAGGTGGTGTTCAAATTCGTCTCTGGGGTATCTGTACCCCATCTGGAAAAGCTTGCTGTACCACCTATAGACGCAGAGTAGCTGAACTCCGTGTCTAGCCGCTATCTTGTCCAGCGACGCCGCCTCGCCAAGCCTCTTCCGGCACAGATACTCGGCGGCGGCCCTGAGGCACCTGTCGTCGCTACCTCCCCCCGAGCCCGCCACCACCTCCTCAATACAGCGGATAAGCCGTAGCTCCTCCTCGCTGTACTGTCTGCCAAAAAACATGGATGTTAAATGTCAGGTATTAAAATCTCAACGCGGCCTCTATATTCATTGGAGGTAAATCGTCTGGATGGATCTTAATTTCAAGAACTCTGGGTCCTTCGCTTTTTTCCGTGATATATTTCACGGCTTTGGGTATCTCTTCGTCTGAGTTTATCGACATGGCCTCTACACCAAATGCATCTGTTAGTTTTACAAAATCTGGATTTGTGTGGAGCGTGCCGAAGACTCTGCCCATTTTCTGCGCCTTTTGCCTAGCGTAAAGGACCCTGTAAGAATTATCGTTTACGATTATAACCTTTACCGGAATCTTCTCCCTAACCGCCGTCTCTAGATCTTGCACAGTCATCATAAACTCGCCGTCGCCCACCACGGCATATACATCGCGCTCTGGCATCGCCAGTTTAGCCCCCAGCGCCGCCGGGAAGGCGAAGCCCATAGCCCCTAGGTTAAAGGCTGCAAGGTATCCCCGCACCGCTCTTATCCTCACGAAGCTGAAGGTGTAGACTATGTGCAATCCTTGCCCGCCAATCATTACAATTTCCCTGGGAAGCGCCTTGTCAAGTTTGTGGAAGAACTTCGAGGGATTTACAAAACCTTGGTACTTTCTTGAAAGCGCCTCTTCCAGCAACGTGTTCCAATTCGCCCTCACCCCCTCTAATTCTCTGTACCAATCTTCATCAAGTTTTATATTTAGATCAGTAGCTAGGAGCTTCCTCAAGAAATCGACCGCGTCGCCGTAGAAATATATGGTGTAGGGAATAGGCTTCTTTTCAGCCAGCGGGTCGAGGTTAACCACGACGATGTCCCCCCTAGGGACGTAGTTGTAGCCGTAGGTAGTCGTGTCGGAGAGCCCCGCCCCCACAGCCAATACTAAATCAGCCCTAGCCAATGCGTGATCCGCAACTATGTTACCCCCACCAAACCCAGCCCGCCCCAGGAAAAGTGGGTGATCCTCGGGGAAGGCACCGCGTCCATTTCCAGTCACAGCCACCGGTATTCGCCACCTCTCCGCTAGCTGTAGCAAAAGCCTTGACCCCTCCTCGCTATTCACACCACCACCAGCAAGAATAACCACTCTCCTAGCCCTCGACAGCAATTCCGCCACCTTCTTAACTCCATCCACCGGAACTGGTGGAGGGGGGCGCACCTCTGCCCGGCACGGCATGTATTCAGACGACATACTCCATACATCTTCTGGAACTTCGATAAAGACCGGCCCCTGTGGTGGTGAGGCGGCGATAGAATAGGCCTCTGCCACTATCTTGGCGGCGTCTAGCGGCTTGTCGATTCTATAGGCGGCCTTGACGATAGGCTTGATAATCTCCCTCTGCGGCACCTCTAGCCACGAATCCAGCCCGCCGAGCCTTCTTTTAACTGCGCCAGATATTAACAATAGAGGCGACACGTCTTTGTATGCGTTTGCCACCGAGATTAGAGAATTTAAAAAGCCAGGGCCTGCATGCACGGCGGCCACGCCTGGCTTGCCTGTTACCCTCCCTTCGGCATCTGCCATCGACACGGCGACCTGCTCATGGCGCGTTGAGATGTACCTTAAACCGCTGTCTCTAACTGCGTCTATGAAGTCTAAAATTGATGTACCTATCAATCCGTAAATTCTCTTTACGCCTAGCTGTTCCAAACACTTAACAACAACCTGCGCTACATTCATGGTATATTTACGACGTTATCCGGTTTCAGACCCGCGAGTACCTTAAACACATTTTCAAGAGTGACGTTTATAATCCTCAACCTAGCCTCATTAGTAGCGCCGGCTATGTGAGGTGTCACAATAACGTTAAACCCCTCCCTGGCGGCTTGCAGAAGCGGGTGGTCATGCGGCGGCGGCTCTGTAGAAAATACATCAACCCCGACCCCCGCGATCCAGCCTTCTCTAACCGCCTTTGCAAGCGCCGCCTCGTCTGTAATCTCTCCACGTGATACGTTGATAAGCACCGCGCTGGGCTTCATCATCCTAAGCTCGCGCTCGCCTATCATCCCCTTGGTCTGCGGGGTAAGCGGTACATGTATACTGAGAATGTCGCTCTCTGTCAGAAGTCTGTTAAATGGCCTGTACTCAACGCCTAGCTTCTCCACATCCTCCTTACGAACCACATCGTAGTATACCACCTTGGCGCCGAAGCTCATAGCCCTAACGGCTACCTCTCTACCTATCCTACCCATGCCCAAGACGCCCCATGTCTTGCCATATATCTCTCCAATTGTGTTCATAAGTTCGCCTTGAGTCCACTGGCCGCCAACAAGCCTCTCATGGGCATATACAGCCCTCTTCAACAACATAAGTGCAAGCATTATGGTGTGCTCAGCGACTGAAATGGCGTTAGCCCCTCCGATGTTGGCCACGGGTATCCCCCTCTTTGCACAAGACTCTACATCTATATGGTCGTAGCCAGTACTTGGTTGCTGTATTAATTTTACCTTCGCCATTTTTCCACAGAGAGACGCATCGATTTTAAACCGGAAAGTGTAATCCCCAACAACAACGTCAGCATTGGCAACCTCTCGGCTAATCTCATCATAATTGGGTTCAAAGAATGTGACTACCTCAACATCTTCAAGAGATATGCCGTATTTCTGCGCAATGGGCGCGGCCCACATCCTTAACAATGCCTCTGGAACAGGCGACAAGACGACAATCTTATACTTCCCCATATGTGAGTCATAACAACTCTATTTAAATATTAAAAATAAAGAACGTATAATAAATAATTTATGAAATTTTAAAAATTCTGAAAAAGAAATGAGAAACTATGAAATAAATTAAAGAGTAAGGTTTAATACCAGCTATGGGACTCCAAATAAATCTATAAAACTAGGACAGCAACTCGCCACATGTCGCAAATACTAAAAAAATACGACCTCGACCACCTCGCCATAGCTACTGTGGCTTCCCACACAGCTCTCCAGATATTAAGAGGAGCTAAGAAGTACGGCTTCCGGACTATTGCGGTGGCCAGGGGGGAGGAGACGGCGCGTTTCTACCGCCAGTTTAGTTTTATCGACGAGGTGTGGACCGCGGATTTTTCTAACTTTAGAAAGGCGGCTGAGAAGCTGGCTTCCAGCAACGCGGTGTTGATCCCCCACGGATCCTATGTAGAGTACGTGGGGTGGAGGCAGGCGCTGGAGGCCCCGGTGCCCACGCTTGGGTGTAGAGAGCTGTTGAGGTGGGAGGCTGATCAGTTTAAGAAGATGTCTCTTCTGGAGAAGGCCGGGATTCCCATTCCGAAGGTCTACCGCTCGGCTGAGGAGGCCGAGGGGCCTGTCATCGTCAAGCTCTTCGGAGCCAAGGGGGGTAGGGGGTACTTCGTGGCGCGGAACAGAGAGGAGCTCGCCCGCAAGCTCGCGTCTGTGTCCGAGCCGTATATAGTACAGGAGTATCTCTTCGGCGTACCTGCGTATTACCACTACTTCGCTTCCCCCGTCTATTCTAGAGTGGAGATATTTGGCGCAGATATTAGGTACGAGAGCAACGTGGATGGGAGGACCTTCGGCTGGGCAGAGCCGACGTTTGTAGTGGTGGGCAACCTCCCCCTGGTGCTCAGGGAGTCCCTCCTGCCGAGAATACAGGACTACGGCGAGAGGTTCGCAAAGGCCGTGGAGGAGATGGTCGGCTGTAGGATGGCCGGGCCCTACTGCCTTGAATCGATAATAAAAGACGACATGTCCATAGTGGTTTTCGAATTCTCGGGGAGGATCGTGGCTGGTACCAATATCTACATGGGCTACGGCTCGCCCTACTCAGTGCTTTACTTCGACAGGCCAATGGACATGGGGGAGAGGATAGCCCACGAAATTAGGGAGGCGGCTAAAAGCGGCAAATTAGAACATCTTTTTACATAATGATGGAAAAGTTTAAAAAAGTGATAACATGTGTTAAAATGTGAAGTGTGTAAAATCAGTGTGGTGTGTCCCCGAGATTGGGCTCGGCACATTTGGCATTGGGGGTGATTTCTGGAGGCGTGACGATTCCAACGACTTTGAGTGGGTCAGGGCGCTGAGGCGGGGCTTTGAGCTGGGCCTCCGCCTCGTCGACACCTCTGAGCTGTACGGCGACGGACACGCCGAGGAGTTGATAAAAATCGCCGCCTCGGGCGTCGAGGAGGTGTTAGTCGTGTCGAAGATACACCCAACTACGTTAGAGCCTGAGGAGGTGTTCAAGAGGCTGTCCCGCTCGGCCGAGCGGCTGGGGAGGAGGCCTTGGATCGCCATGTTGCACTGGGTGCCCGCCGGCTACACGATATGCGACGTCGTCAAGGTTCTCGAGGCCGCCGTGGCTAGGGGGCTGGCCGACCACTACGGCTTGAGCAACGTTACCCACAGCCAGCTGGCGTCGGCGCTTACCTGCGCGAAGAAGCTACAGCCAGCCGCCGTGGAGAATAGGTACAGCCTGCGCTATAGAAGAGACGAGCTCGACGTCCTGCCCCTCGCCCAGAGGGAGGGGCTCCTCTACCTGGGATACAGCGCTCTTGAGCGGGGGGCCCTGGCCCTCGACCCCCTCCTCGGGAGTATTGGGAGGAGGTACGAGAAAAGCGCCGTGCAGATCGCGCTTAACTGGTACACCAAGATACCCAACGTGGTGCCCGTGGTCAAGGCCTCGAACGCGAGGCACGTTGAAGAGATTGCCCAGTCCATCGGCTGGGAGATAAAAGAAGAGGACTGGAAACTCATAGATAAGCAGTTCTACATATATAGACTCCAGTATTAACCGGTTGGTAGAAACAAAATTATTTATTCCGGGGGTGTACACCTCTGTGATTTACGTAAAGGTTGATAGGTGGCTGTGTACTGGTTGCGGCTTGTGTCAAGGTGCCGTTTTTGAAATGGTTGAGGGCCTGTCGGCCGTGAGGAGGGAGTATAGGTTAGACGGGCGTATAGACGAGGGCGTCGTGGGGGAGGAGCTGTTGCCCAACGTCATGAGAGCCGCCAGGGCCTGCCCCAACGGTGGGATTACCTGGAGGAGGCTAGGTGGTGACTTCGGATAAAAAGCCCCTCTCCGCCGCCTCGCGGATTTCAATAGCTATACGGCGGCCGATAGATATGGGCCTCCCCCAGTACAGCTTTGAGTACTGCCCGCCCACCCCTATGTACACATTTGTGCCGCCCCCGATTCTCGGGGCCACGTCGTAAACGACGAGGTCTAGCTGAGGGGTGACGATAAACTGTAGCGTAAATGGGCCGATTACGCCGGGGGGCACCAGCCTCCTAGCCGCCTCGACGAATCTATACCCAATGTCGAAGACCTTCTCAAGGAGAGACTCGCGTATAGTCGCCGGCTCGTGGCCCACCTCCACGTAGCGCACCTCCGGGTCGAGCTCCAGCTGGTCCCGGGCGGGGAGGCGGTAGATCCCGTCGAGGTCGCTCTGTATCCGCCTGTCGAAGCTGTGGAGCTCCAGCCTCCTCCTCACCACGGAGTAGAAGTAGTTGGCGTTGAAGTGGGCCCCCAGCACAAGCTCCTCAATAGAGGCGCTCTGGAGGTCCTCAAGCTTTATGACGCCGGCGTCGGCCAGCCTCCTCGCCTTTTTCAACAAGTCGTCTCTATCCCGGGCGATGAAAAAACCCCTCTCCACCCGCCTCTCCGCCTCCGGCATCTTCACAATGACTGGGCGGTCAACCTCGTCGACGCGGAATGTGCGCGGCCTCCTAATACCCCCCTCGTCGAGGAGGCGGTAGTAGTTCTGAGGCCCTACTCTCTCCTCCCACCTAAGTAGGTAGCGGTTCCCAAATATAGGCACTGCGAACTCCCTCTCTATGGCGTCGTAGCCCACGTAGACGGCGAACGAGCGGTTAGGCACAAAGACGGCCTCCTCCCTCCTGAGCTCGTCGACGATCTTCAAGATATCTCTATAGTCGTCTAGGACAATGAGCTTATCAACCACCGGGAACTCTCTGTAAGCCCTGTCCCGCCCCCTCTTCGCCACTGCAATTGTCTTAAGACCCTCGTCCCTGGCGCCGTCCAGCACGTCCAAGGCGCTGTGGGAGGCCAGCACCGCCACAGACACCACGCAGATGCGCACGCCCGGGTTTAAACATGTTATGTGTATAGAATTCGTGTAATATCGCTTAAATAGTGGACAAATATGGAGAGACGTGGACCTCCTATCCCCCCTCTCGGCGGTGATTTTAACATACAAAGACGCCGACGCCGACAGGCTGGGCAAAGTCGGCGAGGAGATGAGGGGTTGCATCGAAGTCCTGGGCCCCCGGAGGCCCATGTTCGTCCTCCACACATGCAACAGAGTGGAGGCTTATCTATACGGCGCCTCGGAGGAGGAAGTTAACTCAGTCGCCACACGGTACAGACGCTATGTTGATTCGGTAAAGGTGCTGAAAGGCCTCGACGCGGCGAGGCACCTCTTCAGAGTGGCAGCGGGGCTTGAGTCCATGCTCGTGGGAGAGACAGACATACTAGGCCAGGTGGAGGAGGCGTTTGCCAGACAGGTACGGGCAGGCTACACCAAGGGCCTCCTCAAAACAATCGTGGAAAAGGCGATACATGTTGGGAAGCGGGTGAGGACAGAGACGGGCATCTCCAGAGGCCCCGCGGGGCTCGGCGCCCTTTCCATAATCTACGCCTCTCAACTCGTCGACCTGGGCAGGGCGAAGGTGGCGGTGCTGGGGGCGGGGGCCGTGGGCGCAGGGCTCGCCAGAGAGCTGGCGGAGAGGGGCGTGGCGAAGCTCTACATCCTAAACAGGACTTTCGAAAAGGCGGCTGAGCTGGCGGCTGAAATCGGTGCCGAGGCGAGGCCCCTAACCAGGGAGGAGGTGGAGCGGTGTCTCAGGGAGTGCGACGTGGTGTTTTCCTCAATCCACACCTTGGACTACGTCATAGACGCTGTGCCCCAGGATGCGTCGGTCAAGCTAATTATAGACCTGGGCGTTCCCTACTCAGTAGCCCCCGGCCTCCCCGTGAAGATCGTGAGGATAGGCGACTTGGCAGAGCTGGCCGAGAAATACAACGTCCTGAGGATGCAGGAGGCTGTAAAGGCGGAGGCAATTGTAGAGGAGGAGCTCGCAAAACTGCCACAACACCTCGCCAGGAGGCACATCGAAGAGGCGATATCCAGCCTAATGGCCCACGCCATGGCGGTAGCCGAGGAGGAGGGGCAGAGGGCAGGTTGCCAAACCGCGGCCCTCGCCGCGAAAACCACGGTAAAGAGAACCCTACTACCCCTCGTAGAGACGCTTAAGAAAATGGCACAAGACGGCCAGCTAGAAGAGGCAGTGAAAATAGCCCACATAATAACCAACGCCGCAACTAGAAGAGAACAATAAAAGCGGTCCACCTCCTGCGCCGGCGGGTGTGACGCCCTAGCTACTGGACAACCTCCCCCGGCTCAACTCTCTCTAGATCTGTCTTGTCAAAATCCTTGTCAAAACTCACCAGCCTTAACCCAAGCCTCTTGGCGTAGAAGTAGTGCAGACCATCGTCGAAATCAAGCCCGACGCCTTCAGCAACCTCGGCGGCCCTAACCTCGTCAGCGAGGTCGCTCCTAACGACCTCTAGACCGCGCCACGTAGAGACCTCCCCCAGGAAGATCTTTACGAGTTCCGGCTTCTCCAGAATTGCAGAGATGCCGTGGAGATCAAACTGGAGTACGTAAGCCCCAACCTCACCTCTCTTCACCCTTTCGAGAAATCGGAGAGAGTCCGCCCATCTCTGTCTCTTGAAGAGAACCTCCAGAAAGACGTTCGCATCAATTAGATACATACCGCCTCCTCAACGCCTCCCCCAAGTCCTCCCCCCTCCACTCCGTAGCAGAAGCCAAGCCAAGTCCAACGAGCCGCTCCAGCCCACCCCCCGCAGGCGGGCCGCCGAGCTCCCTCTCTAAAATCTCGGCGACGGCACGCGAAAGCGCCCCCCTCCTTAAGCCGTACCTCTCCGCGGCGTAGCGCCTAAGCCTCTCCGCAAGCCACCTCGGAATCTCAACCTTAATAACCTCCTTCTCACCCACATCCAAAAGTACTAAAGTACTTAAAAATTCAATGTCACACAAAACCCACCAAGCTCCACGCCCACCGCACTAGGCAACACAGCGAGACGCAGACCATGCGAAAATAGCTACACACCGTCCGGTAATACAATTACGACAAGAGATTTGGTGGGGCCGCCGGGATTTGTAGGCGGGTCGCCCCTGAACCCGGGGTCACGCGGACCCGAACCGCGCATCCTACCAGGCTAGACTACGGCCCTTTACAAATTTTGTGTGTGTTTTTAAGTTTTTCCTCGGTATCAAGGCGTGTGAGGGTGTCTAGGGTGCCGCTGGCGAGTTTTATCTGCTTAGGTTTCTCTGTTTTTGTTCGCCGTCTGCCTCTCTATGCCTTGCCCTAATCACCTACGTAAGACACGTGGACAGGCTTGTATTCACGGCCGTCGTAATATGCGAGAGGCGGTATCTCAAAATCCCCCTCTACCAGCACCACAACATCTCCCCCAATAGCTAACACAAGGGCTGTAACTAACAACACTAGTGGTATTGTCTTTGTCAACAGAAATTACTCAAAAAGATAGCTTTTTAAGTACCACGCTGGACATCAAGTGTAATAGAATGTAGTTTTTGTCGTGGATTATCAAAACTCTGATTTATTGTGTTAAATGTTATAGATTTGAAACTACTTGTTTTATTGCTGTCTTTAGGTATTGGAGGAATGCCTCTTGCTCTCCGAGGGGTGGCAGGAGTTTTGCGTTGCATCTGGCGTATTTCTGGGCCATTTTCTTGTATATGTATCCCCGGGTGAGGACGACGGGGGCGGCGGTCTCTACGCACGGCGCCTCGTCTAGGCTGGGCTCGCCTTCTAGAAATGCCACTGGTAGCCCCAGGTCTGACTCTCCTCTGTCTGGTCCGTGGAATATGTACAGCCCCGCCCCCAGCGACTTGAGGTAGTCGACAAAGCCTGGCCACTTTATCAGAGGCGGCGTTTTTATCGAGGAGAGCTCCAGGGCCTTTCTGTAGTCGTCGCCGTCCGAGATAAACATGGGTATGCCCGGCCCGCCTGTGAAGCGGGGCTCGACGTATAGAAACGCGTATTGCAAGCCGATGGCCCGCGCTATCTCTGCCGCATGTTCATTGTGGTCAGCGTCGCGGGACCCGTGGAAGATGAGTATCACGGAGAGGAGTCGTGTGGAATTTTTAATATATAGCGGCGCGGGTCTGGGTTGCCGGTTTGTATATACAGGCGGGGTCCTCTGCGAGGGGGTCTTTGTAGTAGGCGTAGGCCCTGGCTCTGGAGCCGCCGCATATGTCTCTGTATTCGCAGACGCCGCACCGCCCTCCGAATTCCCCCCTCCGCATCTTTAGGAGGAGGGGGTGCTCTCTGTAGATCTTGGCGAGGCTCTGCCTCCTCACGTTGCCCAGGGGGTACGGCAGGAAGCCGCTTGGGTGCACGGTGCCGTCGTGGGCGACGAATATTATGCCGAAGCCGTCGCGGGTTGGCACCACGGTGGGGTCCACGCCGCGGGTCGGGGGCCCCAGGAGGCTCCTCAGCCTCTCCACCAGCTTCTGGTAGAGGGGGTCCTCGTACCTCGCCCCCTTGAGCCTCTGCATCTTCGCCCGGCGGTAGAAGGGGGCCTCGACGGTCCTCACCTGGAATCCGTACGTCGACACGTCTACGAGGAACTGCACCGCGGCTTCGTACTGCTCGGGAGTGATGTCCAGCTCCTCCCTGGCGCGCCCCGTCACAATTAGGAAGAAGACCTCCCAGACCCTAACCCCCAGTTGCTTAAGGAGGTGGGCCACGTCTGGTAGCTCATGGAGGGACTTCCTCCACACCACGGTGTTCACCTGGACAGGGAGGCCTATCTCCACGGCGGTCTTGATGGCGTTTATAGTCTCTCTGTAGCTCCCAGGTACGCCTCTGAGCTCGTCGTGTGTCTCCGGCGCGGCGCCGTCGAGGCTGATGGATATGGACTTGACGCCGCTGTTTTTCATTTCCTTCATAACCTCGGCGTTTAGGTTGGGGGACACGGCCGGGGCCAGCGAGACGGGGACGGCGAGTGAGTTGGCGTAGTCCACCAGCTCGAAGAGGTCGGCCCTCATCAGGGGGTCCCCCCCGGTTATTATCAAGAGCGGCTTGGGGTCTCCGAACTCCGCCACCTGCTCAATCAGCCGCTTCCCCTCCTGCGTCGTCAACTCGCCCGGGAGGGGTTTTAAAATGGCGTCTGCCCTGCAGTGTTTACAAGCGAGGGGACACGCCTTCGTCGACTCCCAGAAAACTAGGAGGGGGGCCTGGTGGAAGCGTTTTATGAGCTCCTCTACAGACCGCACGTCTACTACCCGATTTGGCTTTTTAATTCTGTAAAGGCCCTCTCGAGGGCGGCTATGGTCTCCTCCACCACGTCCCCGGTGTGGGCCGCCGAGGTGAAATTCACCTCATACTGAGAGGGGGTTAGGTAGACGCCGTGTTTAATAGCTAGTTCGTGGAGCTTGAGGTAGAGCCTCTCGTTGCTTTCTCTCACGTCTTGTGGCGTTTTCACGTGTCCTTTTTTGAAATAGAGCTGGAACATGGAGGCTATCTGCTTCACCACGACGTCGAACCCGGCGCGTCCAGCTACGTCCTCCACGGCCTTGGCTATCTTCTCCGCCGCCTCGTTCGCAGTCTTGTAGGGCTGGCCGGTCTCAAGCTCCCTCAGCGTCGCCAGGCCCGCGGCGACCGAGACTGGGTGGGCGTTGAAGGTCCCGGCGTTGTACACCGGGCCGCTGGGGGCCACCAGATCCATCACGTCCCCCCTCCCGCCGAAGACGCCGATGGGGAAGCCCCCGCCTATCACCTTCCCCAGGGTGGTCAGATCAGGCCTGACGCCGAAGTGCTCCTGGGCGCCGCCGAGCCCCACTCTGAAGCCTGTGATTATCTCGTCAAATATCAAGAGGGCCCCCACGCGCTCCGTCTCCTCCCTCAGCGCTTTTATGAAGTCGCGGTCGGGTATGATTAAGCCGTAGTTGCCTGCTATGGGCTCCACGATTACAGCCGCGAGCCTCTCCCCCACCTCCCTCACCGCTTTATAGAAGGCCTCTACGTCGTTGTAGGGGACAACCACCGTGAGCTTCACCACGTCCTGCGGTATGCCGGCGCTTGTGGGCACCCCCCAGGTGGCGGCTCCCGACCCGGCCTTGACCAAGACGTAGTCGTGGGAGCCGTGGAAGTTCCCGTCGAACTTTATGATGACGTCTCTCTTGGTGTAGCCCCTGGCCAGCCTCACGGCGTTCATAGTGGCCTCGGTGCCGGTGTTTACAATACGCATCTTCTCCACAGAGGGGACGTGCCGCCGGATCCTCTCGGCGAACTCCACCTCCTGCTCCGTGAGGAGTGCGTATATCCAGCCCCGCCTCAGCTGGGCCTCGACGGCCTCCCTCACTCTCGGGTGGCCGTGGCCGAGGATCACCGCGCCGAACGCCAGGCAGTAGTCCACGAGCCTCCCCCTGTCTGTGTAGAGGTAGGGCCCCTCGGCGCCTTGGGCCACCAGAGGCGCGGGCAGGTGCTTCAGAGCCCGCGCCGGGGAGTTGACGCCGCCTGGAAAGATTTTCTTGGCTCTTTCGAAGAGCATAGTAGATTAGGGACTGTATAAAAAAGTACGTCTTATGGAATGGGTCTAACGTACGGCTCCTCGCCGGTGTATTTCTTGAGAATTTCGATGACGTTGGGGAGGCTACCTTTTCCCACTATTGCTATTACACCCCGCTTCTCTACCCTGGGCAACGCACATGCGTCCACTACGTACTTCCCGTACCACCTCTCTCCGAGCCTTGTCACGTTGGTGACGACTACCGCCTTGGGTAGCTGTATTGGCGTTATAGTTCTGTTCTTAACTGAGTATTCGACACGCACAGCGCCATCTATTACAATTTTAAGCGCATCCACCCCAGGGCCGTAGTATGTGCCGTTGCAGAAGGGTATGGCGTAGGCGCTGTATAACAACGGCGGGTTAAGTTTGTAATCGATTAAACTCGAAATAATTTCTGGCGGAATTCCGCCGAGCTCCTCCCCCTTCTCCGCCGCAGCCCACAGCGCATCCTCTAAGTCGTCTGTCGTATAGGTAAAGTTTAGCCTATCGTTGTGATATACCTCAACCCTGTACTTCCCAGCCTTCTTGTGTATCCGATATCTAACTTTATTCTTAGTTTCGACGTCAATGCCGTGGTTCTCTATAAGCTTCTCTCGCACCTCTCTCATTTGTCCAAGGGGTATGTCTACGTCGCCATACCAACTAGCCCACTTAGCCTCTCTCCTCACCTCCTCAAGCGCCTTATCTATTTTATCCAGTGCATGCGGCGGGAAGCGCGCAATTACTAAGTAGTCCCCGCCCTTTGCCTGACCGAGGGAGTAGCTGTACGCCGTGATGAATAGAGCCACAAAAGCTACGGCTACAAGTAGGGCAATGGCCCTCATGACTTAATCATAATATGATGTGTATTTAACCGTGACATAGTATGACTTAACAGATGTGCACCCATGTACAACACTAGTGCCATGTTCTGATGCGCGTGACGCGTCCACATTTAAGCCGACGCTTTCGCCTAACTCTACACATCGTCCATAGCGTTCAAAGTAGGAGGCGCCAGAGGCGAAGACTTCAAGATATACCCGATCATACGAAAAGGCATACGTAGGATTTCTGCAATAATAGTCATCGTATCTTATTAAATCAGTTAATGTAGCAATTATATAAAACGGAGCCCCAGACGTGGAGTACCTGATGTAAGCACCAGGCATGTAAAGACAGCCTTCAATATACACTGTATTTGATATAAGGGCATATACAACCGCGGCGACTAGTAGCGTAGCCATCAAATATACCATCATTTTGTACATGACAAATAGACGTAACTTAACTTAAATTTTTAAACTTCGTCTTTTGGCTAACTACATCTCGTCTTGTGTCGATTAAAAATGCTTTATAAGATCTCTGTCCTTTTGTGGGTCGGATCTTTATAGTAGGCGCCAGGCCTGGGGGATCCCGAGCTTCTGGCCTCCTCCCCGCCCCTCGGCTGGGGCAACTCATGGACGCCCACTGCCCCTTCGGCTACTAGGGGAGATGGGAGGTGCTTAAGGGCGCGGGCCGGCGAGTTAACGCCGCCTGGGAACACCTTCCTGGCCCGCTCGTAGAGCATAGAAAAAACTGGGCGGTTTAAAATTAAGAGATTGGCCTTACGTGGGGCTCCTCCCCTATGTATTTCTCTAGAATTTCAATAACTTTTGTCAATCTACCTCCGTCCACTATTGCTACGATCCCCTGTTTTTCGACTTTAGGCAACAAGCACGCGTCAATGACGTAATGGCCGTACCACTCCCCGCCCATTCTTGTGTAGTTACGTACAGAGACAGCGCTGGGGAGTGATATGGGGATTACCGTCCGGTTTTCGGGAAATATGTGGAGCTTAACCGCGCCGTTTAGCACGACTCTAAGTGGCCTCATATCCGGCCCGTAGTAGGTGCCGTTGCAAAACGGTATGGCAAATGCGCCGTACATAAGAGGCACGTCGTATTTGTAGCTATAGAGTAATTCCACGAGGAATGGGTCGGGGAAGCCGTAGATTTTCTTTGTCTCGTTTAGGGCAACCCACAACACGTCTTCTAAATCTCTGCTGGAGTACGTTAAGATGGGGTTTGTGTCGTTAACAAAAGTAGGTATGCCGTTTTTATTCACCACCCTCGCAGGCTTGCTACTGTTGTATACCTCTAGTACGTATAAGTCCCCTCTGCTCGTTATCCGGGCTATTACACTCTCTTCATCTTCGGTAGTGGCGATCTGCCTCATTTTGGGGATTAGAACGCCTCCAAGCGGAGATCTAAACATCTCTTCTACGACTTGTCTGCCGGGTTTTAGCGGGAGACCCACATCGCCGTACCAGCTGGTCCAAATAACATACGGCTTAATCTCATCAAGCGTCTTCTCTAACTCTGCCTGTTTAAACGGCGGAAAGTGGGCAATCACTAAATATCTGCCATCAGCTTTTTTGAACACAGGTGAGCCGGGAGCAAAGGCAAGAGTCGATATGGCTACTTTCACCGCAATAGCCACTATGAGAGTTAGCCAACGCATAGTCCTAGCTATAATATGCTTTATATTCAACGACATCATACGAAGGTGCGATTACACATAAATTTCCAACTCTGACGCCGTGGATTTCTGCCAGCGTCTCGTCTACTGAAAGCCCCACGCCCTCGCCTACGGATCTACAGAGTCCATATACTTGGTAGTAGCCGTTTGCGCCTGAGGCGAATACGGCGAGCCAGACTCGGTCGCCAGAAAATACGTACACGGGGTTCTGGCAATAGTAGGCGCTGTATCGCGTCAGAGAGTTTAGTGTCGCCGTTATATAGAACGGAGCGCCGGTGGTGGACCATTCATCGAGGTCGTTGGGGGTGTCGAGACAAGTTTTGATGTAATAGGTCGACATCATGAGGCTGTATGCCACCATCGCTATAATACCTAACCCTAGCAGTAATGAGTATCTCATGAAGTAGCTTGTTTTTTAACTACAATTATTTTTACGCAATTGTCGAATAATATTACGTTTTTTGGCTTATGTATGCGGTTAAATAAGTGAGGGGTGCGTGTCGTGGGCCGTGTGTATATCGTCGGCGCGGGGCCGGGGGATCCCGAGCTTATTACTGTTAGGGGACTCCGCCTGATCGAAGCCGCCGATGTCGTTCTTCACGACAGGCTTGTCCCTAGGGAGTTGCTCGCCAGAGTTAAGCCCGGGGCGCTGGTGGTGGACGTGGGGAAGAGCCCCGGAGGCGTGGGCCCCTCGCAGGAGGAGATAAACGAGCTGTTGTATAAATATGCGCAGCTGTACGACGTGGTGGTGAGGCTCCACGGCGGGGATCCGCTGGTATTCGGGAGGGGGTTTGAGGAGTGTGAATACCTGGTGGCTAGGGGGGTGCGGTGCGAGTTCGTGCCGGGGGTGACCAGCGGGCTGGCGGCGCCGGCCAAGTACTACATACCCCCCGTGGTCAGGGGGACCGCCAGCTCGGTGGCGCTGGTCACTGGGAGGGAGGAACCCTCAAAGGGTAGGCGCCAGGTGGATTTCAGAAAACTGGCGGGGGCAGTGGACACGATTATTATCTACATGGGCGCCTCCGCCGCCGGGGAGATCGCAGGAGAGTTGCTCGCTGGTGGTCTGCCGCCGGATACGCCGGTGGCTGTTATAAAATCGGCGTACCGCCCCGACGAGGGGTTTCTAGAAACTACACTCGGCTCCCTAGGCCCGGTGCCCAGCCCGAGCATAATTGTAATTGGCAGGGTGGTGGAGAGGGGGCTTGCGCTATGGAGCCGCAGGTGGTGGTGATAAGGCTCAAGGAGGGGCCCTGCCCCGAGGGGGCCCTCTGCATCGCGGTGGGGGGCGTGGAGCCCCAGAGGGGTGTGGAAATCCCAGATGGGGACTATCTGGTCGTCATGAGCCCCGTGGTGGCTGACGCTGTGGATATCGCCGAGGTGAGGCGGAAGTTTAGGTGCGTCATCTGTGTGGGGCCCTCGACTGCCGAGAGGGTGGGGGACTGCGTGGTTCCCCGGGAGTATACGAGCTACGGCGTCGCTCGCCTGCTGAAGGAACTGGCGCCGGGGAGGGTAGTGGTGCTGAGGTCAAGCCGGGGGAACGAAGTTCTGAAGAAACTGATTCCCAACGTAGTGGAGGTGCCGGTTTACGACGTCAAGGTGGACACGGCGCGGTTGAGGGAGGCGGCTGCCCTCATCTCGAGGGCGAAGGCCGTGGTGCTCACCAGCTCCACGGTGGCTGAGCTGGTCGCCGGCGTTGCGGATCTGAGGGGTAGGGTGGTGGTGGCTATTGGGAGGGTGACGGCGGAGAGGCTTGCCGAGCTCGGCATTCCGCATATCACGGCTGACGAGGCCACTATTGAGAGCGCGGTGAGGACGGCCCTAAAGGCGCTGGGGGGTGGGTCAGTTGTTTAAAAAGGGGGGATATATACGTGAAGAAGAGGGGCGCGATTCTGGTGGAGGAGGTGCTCCTGTTGCTGGTGGCGATTGCGCTCATCAGCGCGTTTGCGCTCACCGTTACGGGGGTTGTGAAAGGCGCCGTAAACGAGATACTGGGGTTCCGCAACGCCACGAACAACTTCCTCAACGGCCTGCTCGACGCTGTTAAGCAACTGGTGGGGCTCTCCAAGTAGGCTTTAAAACAAACCCCTTTTTTCCTATAGTGAAAATTCCACTCTGGATTGAGGCGTCTAGGCTAAGGGTGTTGGTATTCGGCGGCGGCTCTGTGGGGACGCGTAGGGCCAAGTTCTTCGCCTCCGCCGGCGCGTCGGTGAGGGTGTTGACTAGAGAAGCCACGCCGGAGCTGAGGGAGGCCGGCGTCGAGATTAAGCTGGTGGATCTCTACCATTACGATCCTGCGGAGGACGTGGAGTGGGCCGACGTTGTCGTAATCGCGGTGAACGACCCCGCGCTGGCTGAGAGGCTCTTTAAGATTGCGGAGGCCGCCGGGAAGCTCGTGAATGACGCCACAGACGCCTCGAGGACCCACGTCGTGGTGCCGTATGAAAGAGCCGTGAGCGGGCTTAGGGTGGCTGTGACAAGCGAGGGCGCCGCCGGGGCGCCGGCGCGGCTATCCCTAGACATAATTGAGAACTGTCTGAAAAAAAGCTGGATACCGGCGTTTTACGAGGTATACAGAGAGCTGAAAAAAGAGGCGAAGGAGGCCATAGGCGACGTAAAGACGCGGCTTAAATTCTACCAGACGCTTAGCGAAGACGCCGAGTTCCTCGACTATGTTAAAAACGGGCGGATACAAGAGGCGCTTGCCAGAGGGAGGCGGATCATGGGGGATCTGCTCTCGGCAGGTAGACAGCCCAGCCCGTAGGTCTGGGGCGTGTTGAAAACTTAATTATCCACAGTCTTGTCGTCTTATGAAGTTTCCGCTGGCTAGGCCCAGGAGGCTTAGGGCGAGCAAGATTATACGCGACGCAATCGCCGAGACTTGGCTCGATCCCGGAGACTTTATCTACCCCATATTTGTAAAGCCGGCGGGGGGGAGGGAGCCGATACCCTCGATGCCGGGTCAGTACCGCTGGCCTGTGGGGGAGGAGCTGGTTAGACACGTAGAGGAGTCTCTCTCCCTGGGGGTCAACAAGGTTATCCTCTTCGGCGTGGTGCCAGACGAGGTGAAGGACGCGGTGGGCTCGCCGGGGTACGACCCACACGGCGTCGTGTCGAGGGCCATACGCCTCCTCAAAGAGACCTTCGGGGATAGGCTTCTGGTGTTTGCCGACGTGTGCCTCTGCGAATACACGGACCACGGCCACTGCGGCGTGGTTAGGCAGAAGGGGGGGAGGTGGTATGTGGACAACGACGAGACGGTGAAGCTCTACGCCAGGGAGGCCGTTGTGTACGCAGACGCAGGCGCGGACTTCGTGGCGCCCAGCGGCATGATGGACGGCCAGGTGGCGGAGATTAGAAAGGCGCTGGACGCCCACGGCTTCCACGAAGTAGGGATCATGGCCTACAGCGCGAAGTACGCCTCGGCCTTCTACGGGCCGTTTAGAGTCGCCGCGGCCTCGGCGCCGAAATTCGGCGACAGGAGGACATACCAGATGGACCCGCGAAACGCCTACGAAGCGCTGAAAGAGGTGTCTATGGACCTCGAAGAGGGGGCCGACATAGTGATGGTGAAGCCGGCCCTCGCCTACCTCGACGTCATTAGGCTGGTAAAGACGCACTACCCCTGGGCCCCACTCGCCGCGTACAACGTATCCGGGGAGTACTCAATGGTGAAGGCCGCCGCCTCCCAAGGCTACATTGACGAGAGGATCGTCACCCTTGAGATCCTCACCGCAATCAAGAGGGCAGGCGCCGACGTGATACTGACGTACCACGCCCTCGACGCGGCGAGGTGGCTCAGAGAAGGAACACCATTTTAATGTAGAGAACGGAGATAGCCCATGGATTCGAGAGTGGTCGACCTCCTCATGGAGGTGCAATACAATTTTCCACTTGTGGAGAGGCCATACGCCGAGGTGGGGCGGAGACTCGGCGCCGAGGAGGAGTGGGTAATAGCAAGGCTAAGGGAGGCGGTTCTAGAAGGGGTTTTGAAGAGGATCGGCGCCATACTGAACTACAGGTCGAGAGGTCTAACGGCGGCGCTGGTAGGCATGGCCGTGCCCGACGGCTTGATAGAAGAGGTAGCCGCCGAGGTGAACAGAGACCCCTACGTAAGCCACAACTTCCAGAGAGACTACAAGCCATACAACCTATGGTTCGTGACAAAGGCCGGGAGCGCCAACGAGCTGGAGGCCAAGGTGGCCGGCATCGCCAAGAGGTACGGCGTGGACTACATAGTGCTTTACTCGCTGAGGAGCTACAAGGTAGATGTCCGTTTCGACTTGAGGAGGGGCATCTCCTGGACCAGGGGCTACGTAATGCCGGAAAACCCGCCATCTATAAGCGAGTTAGGGATACCCCACGCCTTTTTCAGCAAGATTAAGTCCCTGCCCCTCACCCCCGAGCCTTTTAGAGAAGCCGCCGCGGTGGTGGGGAGAAGCGTGCCGGAAACCCTCGCCCTAATCAGAGAGCTGATTGGGAGGGGCGTCTTGAGGGATATGCACGGTACGCTGGACGGGGAGAGGGTCGGCTTTAGGGAAAACGCCATGGTTGTCCTCAGAAGGGGCGACGTCTGCGAGGCTGTGGCTAACCTGCCCATCTCCACACACGTGGTGCTCCGCAACACCGTGCCCGGCAGGTGGGAGTACCCCTGCTACTTCATGGTGCACGGCGTGTCTCGGGACGTCATTGAGAGCTATGTAAAAGACGCCATGAAGAGGCTCGGCGTGGAGGACTACAGACTGCTGTACAGCGTCAGAGACTTCCTCGGCGGCCGCGAAATGGCGAGGAGGGTGGAGAAAGTCGCTGAGGAGGGCTAGCGCCTAAAGGCGTTTACAAGCGCCGCCGCCCTCCTCCCCACCTCCACAGGGTCGTCCCCATAGATCTTCACCACACGCGCCCTCCCCCCATCTGCGTACCCCGCGGTGAACTCAATAGAGCCGGCTGGGAGAAGCCGCGCCAAGCCACCCACCGCCGTGTGGCAACCGGCGCCCACGGCCCGGAGGAACTCCCTCTCGGCAAGAGCCTCCGCCTTGGCAACTGGGTCGCTTGCCTTGTCGAGGAGGTCCACCAGCCACCCCTCGTCTTCCCTCGCGACGGCTACTACGATGCCCTGGCCGGGCGGGGGCGGCATAACCTCGGGGCGCAGTGGATATATCTTTACAGGGGGCGAGTCGCCGTAGAGCCTCACTATGCCGGCCGCGGCCATGACGGCGGCGTCGTAGCGCCCCTCCAGGATCTTCTTTACGCGGGTATCTACGTTGCCTCTAAGAGGCACCACCTCGACGTCTGGCCTAGCCGCCTTTAGAAACTCCGCACGCCGCACGCTCGACGTCCCCACCACCGCCCCCCTAGGCAGACTCTCCAAGTCGTAGCCCGTGGCGCTCACCAGCGCGTCGTAGGGAGGGGCCCTCTTGGAGAAGCCCGCCAAGACGAGACCGGGGGCCAGCTCAGACGGGAGATCTTTAAGGCTGTGGACGGCGAAGTGTGCCTCACCCCTCAGCACCGCCATATTCACCTCTTTTTCAAAAATCCCCTTGACCCCAATTTTGTAGAGAGGCTTGTCCTGCACCAAGTCCCCCGTCGTCTTTACAATCTTGATGTCGAACTGTACGTCGGGCTCCACCGCCTTTATCCTTGAGAGGAGCTCCTCTGTCTGTAGCAGGCTGAGCCTCGACCCTCTAGTTGCGACCACCAGCCTCATTGCCGAACAACGCCGGGATGGGGCAGAGGGGGTCGTCGCCGAACATGTCGCCGGACATGTAGTAGGCCCTAGCCCTGTCCCCGCCTTTGCAGAACTTCTTATACGGACAGGCGGAGCACCTAGGCCCCCTCAGGTATTTATCAGTCTCGACGAAGAGGGCCAGCCTCTCCGGGGTCAGTATCTCCCTCAGCCTCTTCTCCCGCACGTTGCCCAGCTTGTAGAAGTCTATAAACTGGCACGGGTAGACGTCGCCGTTTGGATATATAGATATGATCTTGCGGCCGCACCCACCGGTGGACTCCACAAACTCTAGGTATTTCGCGTCGCCCCCACCCACGGTGAGCGCTATGTAGATCCCGTCGTAAGGCGCGAGGGTCGTCTCGATTTCAAGCCTCCCGGCGTACTGCCTAGCCTTGGCGATGAGAGTCTCTATAAACTCCTGGTACTGCCGGGGGGTGTACCACCAGTCCTCTGCCAGCTTCTGCGCCCGGCCCGCCGCAGATAGGTGGTAGAAGGTGACGCGCCTCACCCCCAGAGAGGCGGCAAAATCCACGTAGCTACCCACCTCGTGAATGTTCTTCGCTGTGACGACGAAGCGGAGCCCCACGTCGAGTCCCGCCGCGATTGCGTTTTTAATGCCCGCCAGAGCCGCGGCGAAGCTACCCCCTACCCCCCGAAACTTGTCGTGGAAGTCAGCAGACGCAGAGTCGAGGCTCACCCCCACGTAGACCACCCCAACCTCCCTAAGCCTCTTCGCGACCTCTGGAGTTATCAGTGTACCGTTTGTAGACAGCACCAGCCTAATCCCCCTCTCCCTCGCGTACCCAGCAATCTCGAAAAAGTCCGGCCTCGTCAAGGGCTCACCCCCCGTGAAGAGGATCAGGGGGACCCCCACCTCGGCCATTTGGTCGACCACGTCGAGGGCCTCCCTCGTGCTTAGCTCCCCCGCCTCAGCTGGGCCAGCGTCGATGTAGCAGTGTATGCACTTGAGGTTGCACCGCCTAGTTATGTTCCAGCTCACGATAGGCCTAAACGGGGCTGAGAAATCGCTCGGCCTATCCACTCCAAACCTCCCCTTAACTCTAAAAGAAGTAGTGCCCACCCCCGTTACCATGACGCTGATTGGAATCACTTTAGTTAAGCAAAGACATAGATATAAATCTGTATCTCGAGGTGACTCGGTGACGAGATAAATGGGGCTGAGGATGAGGACGGCATCCTGCGCCGACGTTCAAAGCTAAGCACGGCACTCGCCACGGACACGCCGAGCGGCCCTAGGCGCCCCGCCGCGTCTGCACTATGCCGCGGCCTACTCTCTATCTCCAGAACCTCTGCGCCGTCGCCGGGTGCCCTCTGGGGAGGCCGACGACCAGAGCGACTTCAGCAACTTTCTCAACGCTATGTGTCTGTCGAAGTTGCCCGTCTTTATCCACCTCCCGCATGCCCTAAAAGGCGCTAGGACGTACACATCGTATTGACACGCCACGTCTTCCACCGCGATGTAGTACGCCTTGGTGACCACCAGAATCACCTTGTTTGCCTCCGCCAGCCTCCGAAACGCCGTGTGCAACCCCACGGCGCGGGCCCACCTCTTAATCTCCTCGTGGCTCTTCCCGCTGAGAGTCTCGTCGTAGGGCTCAAGCACGTCGTGCTCCCCAACCAGCCCGTAGCGTGCGGATATTATGTAGAGAGAGACGGGCATCCCCTGTGACCTGGCCTCGTCGACAACCTTCACCACTCTCTGCACCGACGGCCCTCTGTAGAGATCCCTAGCCGGACTTGCGAAATCGAGCTTCTCTCTAGTACAGTTAGTAACAACCGCATACACGCCTCACCACTTTTAAATGTATATAACATGTACACCCTTCAATGAACCTAGGCGACGCCCTTCTCCTCGGCGTGGTTCAAGGCGTTTCCGAGTGGCTCCCCATAAGTAGCAAGACGCAGATCATGCTGATCTCCACGGCTCTGTTCAAATCGCCGCCTCAATACGCCTACTCCCTAGGCCTCTTTCTAGAAGCCGCCTCAGTTATCGCCGCCCTCATATACTTCAGAGGGCTGTACCTAAAGGCGCTGAGGGGGCTCCTCGGCGATCGCGAGGGGAGGAGGTGGCTCACATACATGGTAGTCACCACAATAGTCACCGGCGCCGTCGGCGTGCCTCTATATTACTTAGCCAGGAAGTCGCTACTGGCGGGCCAGAGCGCCGGGTGGCTAATGATAGCCCTCGGCGCCGCAGTGATGCTAAACGCCGTCATCCTCCAACGGGCAAAGTCGGCCGCCGGGCTCAAGAGCTTCGGCCAGATGTCTCTACGCGAGATGGCTCTGGTAGGCCTCGCCCAGGCCCTCTCGGTGCTCCCCGGCGTCAGCAGGTCGGGGGCCACCACCACGACGCTACTCCTCCTCGGATACAAGCCAGAGGAGGCCTTCAAAGCCTCCTTCGTCTTGGTACCCATAGCCGGGCTGGGCGCTACAGTCCTATCCTACATCGCCGAGGGAGACGGGGTGGCCACCGCAGAGGCCTTGGCGGCGATGGCCTTCGGCGTGGTGGTGAGCATAGCCACAATAAAGGCCTTGCTTGAATTCGCCAAGAGCAAACACGTGGTGCTTGTAAACGCCGTCGTCGGCCTCCTGGCCATCGCCGGAGGCATCCTAAGAATTACCCTCGGCTCTTAATAGAGGCCACGTATCTCCTCGCCCCGTAGATAAGTATCGCCTCCAGCGGCACCTGAAGCCACTTAACGACGATTTGCCCCGCTATTATCTCTAAATGAGGCCCAAAGGCGAGGGTTATAAACACCGCGCTATCCACAACCTGCGCCGCGAGGGAGGAGGAGTACACCCTAGCCAGCAGGTGTAGCCTAGGCCATCTGGTGACGATATACACATCTATGGTGGAGGATATTAGATACGCTGTGAGGGAGGCTATTGCGATTTGGGCGGAGGGGGCTATTACCGAGTCCACCACCGCCGCCCTTTCTTGAAACCACGACGGGGCGGGTAGCGTCGTCGCGGCCCACGCGGCGAACGCCACTGCGGCTTGGAAGAAGAAGCCCATCCTAACAGCCCTAAGCGCGAAGGCGCGGCCGTAGAACACCGCCAATGCGTCCAGCAGAGCGACGTTTGTCATGAATATAACGGTGCCCGCCGGCGCCGTGCCCACCCCGTAGTCCACGAGGCGGTTGGCGATGAACTGAGCCGCGGTCAGCGTCCCGAAGAAAAGCCCCACCAAAACCGAGTCCACTCTCTCCCTCCACAGCCAAATGAGGAGGAGGTAAAAAAGGTAGAGAACGGCGCCGTAGAGCCAAGCCAAGACTAACGGGTGCGCAGAAAGCCACGCCAAAACCGCGTCTACCACCTCCCTCCAAGGGCGGGTTATGAGGAGGTATGCCGTATAGCCCTCGCCGTCAAGCCAGACTAACATCAACGGGTGCATAGCCCAGCGGATCAGGGCGGTATAAAAGGATAGGCGCCGCTAGCGCCACGGGAGTTGCAGTGCATTTTTTAAAAGCTTCAACACAGCATATGCTATGAAGTAGTGCCCCTCTGTGGGATAGAACTAAAGCCGCGTATTGTGTACGACATCGAAATAGATGCGTGTCCTAAATGCGGCGGTGTGTGGCTAGACGGAGGTGAGCTACAGAAGCTCATGGCCCGCGTCAAGGAGTACCGCGACGAGTACTACAGCCACGACGTGTACAAGAGATGGGAAGAGGAGTACAAGTACCACAAAAAGAGGAAAAGCGTGTTTGAATTCTTCGAGGACTTATTTGACTAGATTGGATAGGATTTAAAAGTTGGAAAATTTGGCGCCAACGTGGACTTCCTCGCCGAGGTGCGGAAGACGGTGGAAATTCGGCTGGCCACCGAGCCTTTACCCCCGGCGAGGTCGGCGCCGCTTGTTGATTTCAGAAAGGCCCTCGGAGAGTTTGGCATAATAGCTGAGTATAAACGGGCCTCGCCCCGGGGCGTCATCCGCCTAGATACGCCCCCTTGGAGCTACTTCGCCCAGCTCCACCACCACGCCTCCGCCTTCTCTGTCCTAACAGAGCCCTTCTGGTTCCTCGGCGACTACCGCTTCATCCCCATAGCCAAGATCTTCAAGCCGGTCCTCATGAAGGACTTTGTAATAGACAAGAGGCAGGTGGACGCGGCCTACGGATACGGGGCAGACGCCGTGTTGGTCATATACCGCCTTGTGGGGCGCGAGAGCGCCATGGAGCTCGCGGAGTACGCGGAGAGGCTGGGCCTCACCCCAGTCGTCGAGGTGGACAACGTCCAGGACGCCAAGGAGGTCGCCACCTGGGGCGGCAGGGTGATCATCGGCATAAACTCCCGCGACTTGAAGACACTGGAGGTGAGCGTCCAGAGAGCCCTCGAAATCGCGAAGGCGCTGAGGGGCGACGTGGAGTTTATAATAGAAAGCGGCATATCCCGGCCGGAGGAGGTGGAGAAGGCCTGTCTACTCTACGCCAAGGGGGTCCTCATCGGGACGGCACTTATGAAAAACCCCGCCGCAATACAAGAGCTCAGACACGCGGCGGAGAGGTGCCTAGCCCGGAGGTGATATGGACAAGCTAAAGGCCGCCCTCACCTCCCTCCTCGCCGGCGTTGCAGTTACGATGATGAAGATCGCGGCTTGGGCCCAGAGCTTCTCGGTTGCGGTCCTCGCAGACGCGGTCCACTCCGCAGTCGACCTACTGGCAGTCACCGTCACGTATCTAGCCGTGAGGGCCAGCCTCAAGCCGCCAGATCTGGAGCACCCCTACGGCCACCACAAGGCCGAGACACTCGGAGGCATCGGCGGATCCCTCGCCGTGATGGCCTCAGCCGCCTTCATCGCATACGAGGCCGTAAACAAGATAGTACACTGGGAGCCCTACACCCCCACGGCGCTGAGCATAGCAATAGTCGCAACTGCGATGTTCGTCGACTTCAACAGAGTAATGGTGTTGAGGAGGTTCCAAGGAGTCTCCAGAGCCCTCGAGGCAGACGCCCTCCACTTCGCCACAGACCTAGCCTCCTCGGCGGCGATAATGGCGCTCCTCATATTCGGCGCCGTTGCCTCGGCCCACGCCCCGCACATCATGGCGCAGTGGGGCCCGCCGCTAGACGTGCTAACCGCAATATTCATAACAATTTACTTCGTAAAGCTCAGCTGGACGCTTCTACGGACTTCGGTGATAGAACTCCTAGACTACGCCCCGCCAGAGGTGGTGATGAGGACCAGGTCCGTGGCTGGCGGCGTCGCCGGCGTGCGATCCGTTAAGTCTCTCAAAGTGAGGAAGTCTGGAAGCATCTACCACGCAGACATCACCATAACAGTTGACGAAAACCTAACCGTCAGGGAGGCCCATGAAATAGCCGACCAGGTGGAGAAGACGCTGAGAAAAGAGCTAGGCGGAGAGGTCACCGTACACGTAGAGCCGGAGCCCCGCCGACCTACTGAGAAGTCTGCTGAGACTCCTCCTTCATCTGCCTCTCGATCTCCTCAAGAGCCTTCTGAACCTCTCTCTCAATCTCCTCAATAGGCTTCGGAGGCGGAGTAGTGGCTAGGGCATAGCCCACCCAGGCAAGGATGCCCAAAACAGTTGCCACAGCCACAAACGCAGTTAGTTGCAGGATAAACGTCTGCCATGGCGAGAAAAATACGAGCCATCCATACAGGAGGATGCCCACAACCCCCACAGCCATCAGCCCGACGCCGATAGCCTTATCTCTATGCATGCCCCGGACAACAGCCTCATTTATAAATATTATATGATGTCCAATGTGAAGAACTAAGTTGCCGCGACGCAAGGCGTTGTCTGCACAACATCTGAATTCATCCGAAGACACACTGCCGCCTGCCTCTATAGATTTACAGCACCGCAACGGCTTGCACCACCGCCTGGGGATATCTCTAAATCTCGCTCACCGCGTCCTCTCAGTAGGTGGTGACAAAAATACCGTGTCCCCCTGACGTGATCTGAATTCTTTCGCCTCCTCGACAACTGGCCGGATCTTATTAAATGGGACAGGCTCCGTGTAGCGTATAGCATCAGACGTAGTAGAGATAGCCCGCCAGGCCGATAGGCGCCGTCAAGCCGAAGTAGCCGAACCATATGGCCACCACCTCGAAGATGGAAACTATAATCGCCAGCTCAAGAGCCGCCGCGGCGGCCGCCTCAAGTGTATAGACGCCGAGGGCCATGGCTAGGCCGGGGTAGAAGGTGCTGTAAAGCGCCTTCTCCCCAACAATGACACTTACCCCCTCGTCGTCTCTCCCCTTGGCGATAAATATCAAGCCGACAGTGGACTCAGGTATGACGGTGGCTATGGGCACAAGCACCACGGAGAGGGCCAGCTTGTCCAGCCCCACCGCCTCCCCGAGCTCTTTTATACCAGAGACCATCCACTCGGCGCCGAAAAACATCGCCGCGAGAGCGGCGGCGGTCTGGAGAACGGGGTTTCTAAGCCACAGAGCCGCCGGGCCTTTCTCTACCTTTTCCTCCCTCAGCATAAACTTGGCGTAGAGGAAGTACACCGCGAGGAGCAACACTCCGTAGAGCTGTCCGTAGAGGCCGTATTCTCCGGGTGGAGAAAGAGGATGGGCGGGAGGGGGATGGTGAACACGAGAAGAGGCACCGCGACGATGCGGTGGACGTGCGGTAGCCTATAACGCCGCCTCCCCAGCATCCATGAGAAAAGCGCCGTCAGAACCACTGCGGGGTAAATCACCGTAGAGGCCATGAAGGGTTGCGCCACGATAGACCCCCAGGCGATTTCAAACTGCCCCCCAGCAAAGCCAAGATGAACACAGCAAGCTCTGGGCTGGAGGTAATTATAGGCGCGAAAATAGCCGCAACGCCGGACGCGGCCCGCTGATATCGCCATGAGATGAAGTGGACAAGTTGCTCAATTAACAACCCGGAGAGAAGTGTCAGCACCACGCCGGCCGCCACGCCCAGAGGCCCAATAGATGGAATCAACGACGCCTCAGCTATGCGTACAGTCGAAAAAACCTCTTTAAAAATAAGACCCAGGCCAATGTCTACCTCCTTCTCTTGAGAACAATAGCGGCGGTAGACAGCACAACCACTGCTATGACCAGCGCAAAAAGCCATTCGTCTGCCTGCCCCGTCGCGTTGCTGAACGGCGCCGTGGCTGTGGATGTGCTCTGTCTAGATATCTCCGCGGCGACGTTTTCAAGCACCTTGACATACCCCTTGGAGAAGTCTGCCACGACGACGTGAGGCTGTAAACCAGCCTCCCTAGCCTTCTGGACAAACTGATCCACTATGCGCCGCGCCTCGCCTTCAACAACGACAGCCAGCACAGGCGCGCCCTGGCCAGCGTATTGAAGCGCCCTCTGCAAATCCCCGGGCGTGGGAGGCACCTCCGGCTCTTTTATAAACACGGCGATGTCCCTATACCCAAGCCAATAGAGCACGTACTCGGCGGCGGGCGTCAATGCAATGGCCCTCCCAGAAAACCTACAACAATATGTGGCATTCAGCATACTCAAGCGGCTCATGAAGTCCTCATTAGGTCTGAGACCCGTTGCCCTCGACACGGCGTCAACCAGCCTAAAAACATTTGGCGGAAACAACCCGTGGTCGTGTGAGTTGACCCCAGGGCCGTACGTGGTGAGCCTCCCGTCGTAGGTCAGATAAAGCTGGATTTTGGTAAGGTCGATTACGTTGGCCTTAATCTCGCCGTTTTTAGCCATTTCGGCGATCCTCAGCTCAAAAGGCGCATGCATAGACAACACCACTACATCACTTCTGTTTAAGCTACGGAGAAACTCCACGTCACCCGCCGTCAGCTGATACTCATGGGGGTCAGACACTCCCTTAGTAAGCAGAACCACATGAGCCTGTGGAAAAGCCTCCTCAAGCACTATGTTATACGCCGGAAAAGAAACGACGATAGTCACCGCGCTGGTGAAAGCAGACAGCACCAAGGCGATAAGCGTCACAGAAGCGGCGGCCGCCCGGAGCGCGGATACGGAACCCGAGGACATGACACAAACAATGATTTGAGTTTTTAAATGTTGTGCACGGCATCGATTAAGACAGTGTGGGAATATAGACGCTCCGTGCACGGCTTAGTTAATAACGCAGAAAAGGCAAGCCCCTCTTGACGTCGGTGAGCCCGTTGCCCACAACGGCGAGATGTTCTACACTGAAAGTACAGAAGTCGAGCCGCCTAAGCCTGCCCGCCGGCGGCCAGTCTGCGGGGCAACGAAGACAAGAGGCCCAGCAGGCCCACGGCGAGGAGCGCCCCGCCCACCAGAATCCACAGAGTAGCCACGCCGGCGGCCGTTGCGTACAGCCACAGCCGCGGAGCCCCGACCCTCCGCAACGCCGGCCACGTCAAGGCGAAGCCGGCCACAAGCGGCACGTACCACGACGCCACGTAAAACTCGTCAGACACAAACGAAGTGATAAACACCTCAAAATCGCCGAAAACCAGCCGCCTCACTAGGAGAAGCAGAGAAGCCGAGAGGAGGGTAGCCGCCGCGGCGAGGAAGACCCCGCGCCCCGCCGCCCCCCAGAGGGCAGAATAGAACAGGAAGACCCCCACGAGCGCCCCCAGGAGCAGGACGCTCTGCCCCACGGCTGTGGCAAAGACAGAGGCGAAGAAAGAGGCCATTAGCGCCAAACCCGCCGCCGCCCTCCCCGACCCGCCACCTCCATACGAGAAGTAGAGATAAGCGGCGTAGGCGAAGAACCCAGAGGCAAGCACAAGGTCGTACACCCAAGCCACCCCGAGCCAGCTATCCAAGGGATCCACCGAGGCCAATAGCAACGGGTTGCCCTCAAGAGGGTAAAAGGGCTTCATCTCCGGGTACAGCGGCATGTCCATAAAGACGTGTAGAGCCCACCCAGCGGCGCCACCCAGGGCGTACGCCCCCAGAGACTCCGCCCCCTCGAGCAGAAAGGCGTTGGACAAAGGCCGCAGAAAGCCTCTCGCCGCGTACAGCGCCAGCCCAGTCGCCGGCCCGAGCACAGCCGCCGCGGCAAACGTATGCGCCAGCCCGTGGAGAGGACCCGGCAAATCCAGAACCATCTTAGCCAAAGGCTCCACATCCACAAGAAAGGTCGACACGATGAGGAACGACAGCCAATTCACACGCCCCCTAAGCAATACGCCCACCAACAGAGAAGAAGCCAGATGATAAGTGGTAAACGGCATAAACAACACCACACCCATATATAAAAACACACCCCGAAGTCAAGGCGGCCGCCACGCCCGCCTAACGCCGCAAGCCACACAGCCAGCCCCCACACGCCATGAAGAGCTTTCACATTACTACTATCCGCCAGAATCCAGTACATCATGTAGCGGCCGTGCCGACAAACGACGTAGGAGAACGGGAAAAGCCCCCGCGGAACATGAACTAGCCTGGCCGCAGAATAAGTTGCCAGGAGAGAAAAGCTTAAAAACGTGTACTATATATGTAAAGGGCCGGTAGTCTAGCGGAAGGATGCCCGCCTCGCGCGGTGTTCCCCCGGGCACGCGGGAGATCCCGGGTTCGAATCCCGGCCGGTCCACCACTCTCCTATTCAGTTTCGAGTTGTACGCCTTATGCAGAGGCGTAGTGGTGTATATGCTGGGGCTTTGTGTACGTGCGCACCACCCGTTGCTAGACTTTCCGCGTCTGGCTTCCTGGGGAAATGTAGGCGCTGTATAATTGACTGGGGCGCCGGGGGTCCTCAGCGCGGTGTGTTAGGAAGCCTCCTCGCGGAGTTCTGCGTCGCCGTGTCTGCTCATAGTTTTTTGCCACTTAAGGGGTCTGCGGGAGGCGCCCGCTCCTGGGGTTGTTGCCCCCCGAAGGCGCCCCCGGCGGTTTCGGGGTTTGTTCTGGCTGGGTAAGTCTATATATCTGGTGTGTCGGGAGGTGTGTGAGTTACGAAGCTTGGGTGAGGAGGGCGTTGAGGTTTAGGGAGTATGCTGGGGAGGATTTGAGGAGTGGGAGGTACGACTCGGCGGCTTTTTTCGCCCAGCAGGCGGCTGAGTTTTTGCTTAAGGCCGTGTTGATCAGGGCCACCGGCTCCAGGCCCCTGTCTCACTCCATCTCCGAGCTTCTTAGCTACGTGGCTAAGGTCTTCGGGAGGTCCCTTCCTGAGGATGTTGTGAGGTGTGCGGAGAGTCTGGAGTCTCACTACGTGCAGGCTAGGTATCCGGACGCGCGGCTGAATGACTACAGGAGGTGGGAGGCGGAGGAGGCTGTTAAGTGTATGGAGGTGGTGTGGGGCTATGTTCGAGAGGTGGCTGGAGGCTTTGCGTGAGGTTTCGCGGGCTAGGGAGGAGGAGGCCCGCAGGCTTGTGGAGGAGCTCTGCAGGAGGGCGCTGGTGGTTGCGCTTTTCGGCTCCAGAGCCAGGGGTGACTACACGCCTCTCAGCGACTGGGATCTGCTGGCGATAGTGGAGCGAGGCGACTACCGGGTGGAGCACAGGGGGGTCGGACAGGTGGTGTGGCTCCCCCTCAACAAGCTGGATGAGGTGCTCGGGTGGTCGATGGTTGTCCTAGACGCGGTGGCTGATGGGAAGCCGCTGTGCGGCGACTCGTCCATCTTTGAGGAGGTGAAGAGGAGGGTTTCTAGATATGTGGAGGAGAGGGGGCTCACAAGGACGAGGAGCGGCTGGCTTCCCAGAGGGGTATGACGCGGAGAGCGGCGTGAGCGCGGAGGCCGCGTAGACGCCGTGATCACTCGGCAAACCCCGCCGTCTCCGCAACTCGGCGTTTTATTTGAGGAAAGGTTTAAACTTCGTGTGTTGCGTGGCTGTGGGTGACGATACCCAGGGCGCCGACGGATGGGGACGGTTTCTGGTCGCTGATTTCTAGGTAGGTTGGGGACATCCGGCTACGAGCCTTGGTTGGCGGCTGGGTGGCGCCGTATTGAAGGGTTAGTCGGCAGATTACGAGGGACGGCGCCGGGGGGCCGGTGCATTGGAACTGTCGCATGGCTGAGCGCCCTAGGGATAACGGAAAAAGGGGGGGGGGGATGTTGATAAAAAGGGGGCTGAGGGAGGAACGCCTTGGCTGTCTTTGCCCGTTTAGAGCCCGTCTGGGGGATGCTTGGCTTGTTTTGCGCCTAGCAGAGCTTATAAACGGGGTTTGTGGTTGCGGCGTGGATGAGGTGATCTACAGGGCGAGGAAGTTTACGCTGGTGAAGAGGGCGAGGGAGGTGGGAGGCCGCGTGGTGTGGGGGGAGTACCTGGTCCACCCAGGTGCGGTGGGGGTCCTTGCGGTGGTAGATGGGAAGGCGGTGTTGGTGAGGCAGTTTAGGCCGGCGCTTAGGAGCTGGACCTTGGAGATACCCGCCGGCACGCTTGACGGTGGGGAGAGCCCCGAGGAGGCGGCGGTTAGGGAGATGGTTGAGGAGACTGGCTACCGGCCGGTGAGGCTTGTCCCCCTGCTGGAGTTCTACCCGAGCCCGGGCCTCAGCGACGAGCTAATTAGGCTCTACTTCACCGACGCCTTGGAGTACGTGGGGGTGGGGGAGAGGGACCCCGGAGAGGTGGATATGGAGGTTGTCTTCAAGACGCCGGGGGAGGTGCTCCGCATGATTGAGAGCGGCGAGGTGAGGGACAGCAAGACGATAATAGCGTTTCTCGCGGCGCGGGCCAGGGGCCTCCTGTAGCCATGGAGGCGCTGTTGAGGGAGGCTAAGGCGAGGGGGATAGATGTGGAGTATGTTATCACTAGGGACGCTGGCTACACTTCTGAGTCTTGACCCTTCGGAAGAGGGGAGGATCCATTTAGAGATGACCTTTAAGTATTTATGAAGAGGGCAAGGCGCAGAGCGATCCGGTGCAGGCCTCTGAGAAGCTGTACAAGGCTGTGGAGGAGGCTGTGAAGGCGGCGGCTGTCGTTTTAGGGTTGCCAGAGGCCGGGGAGGCGGCGAGGGCGGGGAGGTGGGAGGCGAGGATCTTTTTCTCAGCTGTGAGAAAGCTGGCTGGGGCACTGGGGGAGGAGTTTAGGCTGGCTTTTGCAGAGGGCTGGTTTCTGCACGTGAAGGGGTTCCACGAGGCGCGGCTTACGCTGGAGGACGTGGCCGACCGCGTGCCTTACATCGAGCGGGGTTTGAGGAAAGTGTCGGAGCTTGTGGCTAGGGGCGGCTCCTAGCGGCTGTCTTTCTGTAGTAGTACAGCACGGCGCCTGCGGCTATCCAGAGGCCCCACGCCCATAGGTAGGGGTACTTCTCTATCAGGGTCAGGGCGATGCCGATGGGTATCAGCGCTATGGCCATCCACACGGAGAGGGGGACTCCGGCGATGAGGGGTGTGCTGAAGGCGCCGTGTAGCGTCCCGCTTCTCGAGGCCTTGGCCAGGGCGAGGGCTACTAGTAGGTAGTTAATGAGGGAACCCAAGGCGTATATTGCGAGTATAATCTTTATCTCCCCTACGTATATTAGTAGGAGGGAGGCGGTAAATGCAACTGTAAGGGATATGTGGGGGGTTCTAAACCTTTTGTGAAGTCTCCAGAAGTGTGGGGGCAGGTGGCCCTCGTCTGCTAAAATGTAGGTCAGCCGGGAGAAGGCGATGTAGCCTGTAAGAGCCGCTGTGAGCATGACGGCGATGATATTAGCCGCGACGAGGTAGTACAAAACTGGGTGCATCTTTTCTGCGAGCAGAACCGGCGCTATGGCGGGGTCCGTCAAGTCATGAGGCGTCAGCGCCGACATGATAGAGGCCATGAGGCCTAGGGCGCCCAGCGCGCCGATGGTTATCAAAAGCACAGTAGCCTTGGGCACTTGTACAAGCGGCTCCCGAGCCTCTCCTGCCAGTTGCCCGAGGGCGTCTAGTCCGGTAAAGCCTCTGGAGAGGAGGGAAAAGGCCAAGAAGAGGTTTGCGGCCTCCACGCCCCCCCAGTTGAAAAAGGGGGGCGCCGAGGGCCTCGTGGCGAGGGCTGTTACTATGAGAGAAAACATGAGGGTGAGATCCATAACAGCGACCGCCTTACCCCACGAGGCTGATTCCCTAATCCCCAGGAGAGCTAAGAGGAAGAGCACGCCAGAGAAGACGAGGGCTAATAAGACTTCAAACGCCCCGGTGGCGCCGTGGAGAAGCTTCAGCACCGCCTTAGCCGCGTCTATCGTTCCGTAGGCGATCATCACCACTTGATCAAAGGCGAGCAACCATGTTGAGAGGTAGGCAACGGCGGCGCCGAAGGAGTACTTGACGTATAAATAGGACCCGCCAGTCTCAGGAAAGCGGGAGCCCATCTCTCCGTAAGTGAGCGCTATGGCCGCCATAAGCACAACGCCATACACAGTCCCTACAAATCCCCAAAGCCCGGCCGCCAGCGCCACGTATCCAGCGAGGAAGTAGAAGGTGCTCTGCACGTCAGCATGCACCAAGGCGTATATGTCAAAGACGCCGAGCCTCCTCCTCAGCCACTGACGCGACAGCTCCCCCACGGCGTGCCACTTTTAAATATTTTTAATTTTATGCTGGCTGTGGCGATTACCTCTTCTAGACACTGTTAAGATGGGCTAAATAAAGCCAAGCTCCGGCAACCCCATGTAAAGCCGCCAGCCGCTCCTCCTAATTCAGAAAGAACCAGAGATTAGGTAGGGAGAAGCGCCTGATGTGATCTGCGGCTAAAATCCCGCCTCAGCTAATTTATAAGCAGTACGTTTATATGGGTCTGTAGAGGCCCCCGCATCCTCCGGAGCGCTCGGAGGGCAGGCCGGGGCGCGC
The DNA here is from genome assembly GCF_000234805.1 of Pyrobaculum ferrireducens. Taxonomy (NCBI): domain Archaea; kingdom Thermoproteati; phylum Thermoproteota; class Thermoprotei; order Thermoproteales; family Thermoproteaceae; genus Pyrobaculum; species Pyrobaculum ferrireducens. The sequence continues at coordinate 1,729,886 of NC_016645.1, read as the reverse complement.
CAGCCGCATCTCATTATATACGTAAAGCCACGAGCAACGTGGCTGAAGAGACAAAGCTTATAAGGCGGCGCGCCTTTCAATACGTGGAGATTGAGGAGATCCTCGCCCGCGAGGCGGAGGCCCGGGAGATGAGGAGGAGGGAGGCTAATTGGGACTTTATAAACAGCTTGCCTCCCCGGCTTAGGGCGGCGCTGGTATACTACATCGAGACCGGGGATTTATACGTGGCGTCGAGAATAGCTGGGATGAAGATGGAGGAGTTTAACGAGCTGAGGATTAGGGCAAACATCCCCCATGTCAACTAACGCCATCGCCGATGCCTCCTTCCTCATCGATTGGGCAAGATTTGGAAAGAGAGATTTATTATTTGACGTGTTTGAGGTTGTTTGGGTGCCGGAGCCTGTGCTCGCCGAGTTGCACTCAGAGGGGACGGTGATGTGGGTGTCTGAAAACATGGCGCGGGGGAGAATTGCGCTGTTTCCGGAGTTGCCGAATTACAGAGAGGAGGCGCTTCGTCTAATGGAGCTGAGCGGCCGGTACCCAGTGAGGCGGCTCGACTACCCAGAGGCTTACTGCATCGCCGTGGCCAGCGACAGAGGCTATGTTGTGCTGTCGGAGAACGGCGCCGCCTACGCGTCGCAACACCTCTACGCGAGGGCTAGGGTTTGGAGGGCGCTTGAGGTTTTGGGAGAGCTGGCGAGGCGGGGCCTCGTGGGTAGGGACGACTTCCTCCTTTACGAACTGGAGACAAGACATAAATTTCCGCGAAGAGATCTAGAGAGGATATGGCGCTACCTGCCTGGTACGTAGAGCGTGAGGAGGAGGCCCGGGAGATGAGGAGGAGAGAGGCCAATTGGAACTTTATAAACGGCCTGCCGCCGAGGGTCAGAGCGGCCGTCGTTCTCTTCATTGAGACAGGCGATCTGCGGCTTTCGCAGAGGCTCTCGGGGCTGGGGCTGGAGGAGTTTATAGAGGTGTTGAGAGAGGCCGGGGTGTGGATTCCGTGAGCTACCTCACCACCACGGTCCCTTCGAGGTGTAGCGGCCAGCTGATCTCTATCGCATATATCCCGGGCTCAACCGCGCTGGCGTTGCAGAGAAATCTGGCGTATCTAAACCCGCCGTAGATAGAGTGGCGGGTGCACTCCACTGTATACACCAAGCTCCCGTTTTTTAGATTTCGGAGGGTCGCGCTGACCCTGTCTGCGAAAAGGACGTTGCTGGCGCTCACCTCCAGCACCAGGATTTTGTCGTAGCTGTCGGCATATTTAATGGCGGAGGGAGCCGCCCAATTGATTAGATAAACCAAGCCGGCGAGGGCAACCGCGGCTACAATGGCGATTGCAACCGCACGCCACATGTTAGTCAATCAACAGTCGAGGATTTAAAGCTGTGGCGTGGGTGTGCTGAGCGGCGCTGTCAGGACAGGATCTTCAGCACCTTTTCAACCACCTCCGCCGGCGTCTTCCCCACGACGGTGATCTGCGGCTCCTTGCCCCAGTCACCCAAGTCGACAATCAAGTCGGGGGCTACCCCTCCTGTCTGCCTCAGCGCCTCTTCCACAACCCACTGCATGGTGCCTCCCTCCCTCTTCTTCACCTCCTCCGGCTCCCGCCTTCTGTCCACCACCGCTATCTTGAAGCCAAGGGCCTTGGCCCTCTCCACAAGCTCCGGATCGTAGCGGATGTTCATCGCCGACCTGGCGCGGGGGTCGCGCGACGCGAGGGCCAGGATTTTTCTGGCTACGTGGCTACTGGCTCCGAATGTGGGCGGCCCGGAGGGCCTCGCCTCGCCCATGTAATTCACAATGCGTCCAGGCACCGCCGCCACGTCCCCCGTGTCCCGGGCGTAGCGCGGGTCGATTACGTAGCCGAGGTTGCTCTGCACCTCGGGGATGGCCTTGGCCAGCCTCTCCGCGTTGCGCCTCACCAGCTTAAGCGCGGCCTCCAGCTCCTCCACAGCTCTCCACCTCTCCGCGGGTATCTCCACCCAGGCGGTGGGGTTGACCGCCCAGTGGCCCTTGCCCCTGGCCACTCCGTATTTAATAGCGGTGTAGATAAACTGCTTCGCCGTCTTGACAGCCTCCAGGGGGTCAAGCCCCTTCGCCAGCCCCGCCGCGATGGCCGCGGAGTAGGCGCAGCCGGTGCCGTGGGTCGCCCTGGAGTCCAGCCTGGGGGTGGAGAACTTGTGCACTGCGCCTCTGTAGTACACCACGTCCACCGCCTCCCCGCCAGGGAGGTGGCCGCCCTTCACAATAACCACCTCAGTCCCGTACTCCCTATGGATGTACTCCGCCGCCCTCTCGGCGTCCCTCTCCGAGGCTATGGACATGCCGGTGAGCCTCTCCGCCTCGGGCCTGTTGGGAGTCGCCACCTTAGCCACCGGCAACAGCCTTTTCTTCAACACGTCGACCGCGTCGTCTGATATCAGCGGCGCGCCGGACTTGGCCACCATCACCGGGTCCACCACCAGGGGGAAGCCCAGCTTCTCCACGGTGGCCGCCACCTCCTCAATTATCTCCCCCGTCCCCAGCATACCGGTTTTGCCGGCGTCTATCCCCATGTCGTCCCACACGGCGAGTATCTGGGCCCTAACCATAGCCGGGCTGAGGCACTGCACCTCCCTAACCTCGTAGGTGTTCTGCGCCGTTACGCACGTCAGCGCCGTCGCGCCGTGGACGCCCATCGCGGCGAAGGTCTTGACATCGGCGTGGATCCCCGCCCCCCCGCCGGAGTCAAGCCCGGCAATTGTTATAGCAACCCTCCACATAAAAACTCAATTACATACCAATTAATAACTTTTGCCCAACCCGGCTGGGAAGCACAATTTTTAAAAATAGCAAACCCGCCGTTTTAATGGTTAAAATAGCCGTTGTGGTGCTGTCAGACGATGAGAAGTTTGACATAGCTCTTATGTTTACCTACCGCTCCTATCTAAACAAGAGATTCGACGACATAAAGATGCTCTTCTTCGGGCCCAGCCAGAGGAGGCTAGCTAAGCTCGATGGGGAGAACGCCAAGATTTTAAGCGAACTGTTAGCCACGGGCGTCGTGGACTCTGCATGTGTCAGATATGCAGAGAGCTGGGGCCTCGCCGACGAGCTCACAAAGAGGGGCATAAGACTAGCCTCTTTTGGAGAAAGGCTCAGCAGACTGCTCGGCGAGGGGTACACACCCCTCACATTTTAACAGCTTCGGCCAACGCGAAGGCCCACCTCCCCGAAACCCAGTGTATAACAATGGCGACGGCTGTCGCCAACGCGATTAAAACGTCTAGCTTTGTAAACAGCGGCGGCTTTTCAGAGAGGCATCTAAAATTGCGTTGCCCCAGTTGAACGGCTAGGTACTCGGCGTACTCCATGGAGTAGATAACCAGCGGGAGTCCGCTTTTCAGAATAGCCACGACGCCGCCAATGCCCTTTGCCCTCTGCGCCGCCGTGAAGGCCCTAACCTCTCTCGACAGGACGTCCGCCGCCCTGAGCGAAATTACGAGTATGTAGGCGGAGGCCCCCCTCGCGCCGAGCTTCTCCAAAAACCACGCCACCTCCCCAGGCTCCAGCAGGCGGAAGAAAAGCCCCAGCGCCAGGAGGTTTTTAAAAAGGACGAGGGAGGCCGCCGCCGCGTCGCTGGCGGGGGCCGACAATAGAGAAAAGAGGAAAAACATGGCGGCGAACACACCCACCGTCTTCAAAACCTCCCGCCTCAGAAGAGACAGGGGTACAAGCACCGCTAGGGAGGAGACGTCTAGCAACGGGTACATCAGCAGGAGGAGCTTACCCAAGCCTGATCTTGTACTCCCCATACCTCTCCGCAAATACGGGGTCGTGTGTGGCGAACACCACGGTGCCTCCGTAGGCGGAGATGAGCTCTCCAACAGCCTCGGCGTAGCGCCTGTCCACCCCCGCCGTGGGCTCGTCTAGTAGCAACAGGCGGGGCCTCCTCCACAGCTCCCACAGCACAGCCAGAAGCCGGGCCTCGCCGTAGGATAGGCGCAGGGGGCTGTCCCCCGGGCCGAGCCCCAGCCACTCCAGAACCTCCCTAGGCGCCTTTGATAGATCCACCTCGCCGAAGTAGAGGTAGGGGTTCTGCGGCACGAAGCCCGCCGGCCTGCACCCCCGGACGCCTGCCTTCTTCACCACCCCCGCCAGGGCGTAGAGGGTGTGGGTCTTGCCGGACCCCACGGGGCCCGTCAACGCGATTTTTGACCCAGGGGGGTAGGGCCTCCCCCCGAGCTCCACCCCGCAACCCTCCCCCCTAGGCGCCGCCGGGAGCTTGAAGCTACGGCGAGTGAAGTAGGGCCCGTAGCCCCGCCTCGACGCCTCTATAAGCAGATCCTCGAGCCCCAGCTCCTCCACCCCCCCGTCCACCAGGTAGAAGCGGTCTGCGTCTAGGAAAAACTCCAGTCTGTGCTCCGCTACGAGCACGCCGAGGCCCCTGTCCCTCAGCCTTTTGATTGCCTCGGCCACCTCCAGCGCAGAGGCCGGGTCGAGGAATGCGAGAGGCTCGTCCAGCACCACAGCCGACGCGCCGGACTCCAGAGCGAGCCTGACGGCAAACAGCTGTCGCTGCCCCGGCGACATCTTGGCTATCTCCCGCCTCTCCGCCGGCCGACACGCCACGGACCTCGCCTCCTCGTCTGTGTAGGCAAATAGGAGGTTGAAATCCACGTCTTGGAATATGAAGTAGGGCCTCTTGAGGCGGACCTCCCCGCTGTACCTATAGATGCCGGCCAAGGCCTTCACGATACTAGACTTCCCCCCTCCAGTCGGACCGTAGAGAACAGCCAGCTCCCCAGGCCCCACACTAAAACTTGCGCATTTAACCACCAGCTCCCCTCCGGCGTACACCGTGAGGCAGCGGGCCTCTATCACAGCCGGAACACGTCGCACATCTTCATCAACTCTTCAACAGCGCGGCGCTCGCGCTCAGAGATGCCAGACCCCTTGTCCCTCAGCGCGGAGCCGTAGTACGCAGTGGCGATAAACACGTCCGCCGAGTCAATCGCCTCCTCCACCAGCGCCGGGTCGCCGGCGTGGAGGTATATGGTCAGGTCGTTGACGGCCAGCACCGGCGTGGGGCTCGCCAAGAACTGCCTAATGAGCGCCGCCGCCCTCTCCGCGTTTTCCCTCGCCAGGGCCAGCTCCTCCCCCTCGTCCCTCCCCTCCAGACGCGGAGCTCGGAAGACGTCCGTCAAGTACCTAACCCCCGCCACGTCCATGTACCTAGTAAGCTTCGCCCCCACCCCCATCTTCTCAGGCGCGAAGTCCAGGATAGTGACAGAGATGCCGAGGGCCGCCAGCGCCTTCAACATCTTGGCCAGCAACAGAGTCTTCCCCCTCCCAACGTCCCCCACGATTAACAGCCTATAGACGGCCAAGCCTCCTCAACGCAGAGGCGACTGCGAAGGCCGCCACGCTGCCGGAGAAGGTAGACGCCGCCCACCCAGCCAGCAGAGGTATAAAGCCCGCGGCGAACCTCTCGCCGACGCCCAGAAGCGGCGCCACGACATACGCCGCCATGGGGAACCCCAGCCCGAGGGTGCCAAGGGGCTCGAAAAGCGGTGCGTAGTGCGCCTTCCCAAAGCGCCTAAGGACGGCCCCCGCTAGCCATACAACAAAAGCCCCCGGAAGACTGCCGGGGAAGGCAAACAACGTCCCCAAGCCAAGCATATTCCTCAGCGCTGAGATTAGAAAGGCGACCACCAGCGCCCAGGGGCCTACAAGCACCCCAGCCAGCCCGTTTACAAAGTGCTGGCCTGGAAAAGCCCTTGTGGGACCCACGGGGAAGCTAAGCGGGGCCAGCGCCAGCCCCAGCCCGGTGAAAACAGCCACATAAGCAAGTTTTCTAATACGCATAAATAAATGGTTGACTACACCTAATAAACTTTCCCGAAGGACGACAAGTTTTCTTCATAAAATCCTTTAAAATAAACAACGGTTTTTTAAAAGGATACGCGCCGGAAGGCATGTCGAAACAAAAACTAAAATTCTACGACATAAAAGCAAAAAAGGCGTTCGAAACAGACAAGTACGAGGTTATTGAGAAGAATACAGCCCGCGGCCCAATGATGTTCGCAGTGGCCACGTCCCCCTACACCAACATAAAAGTCTACAGACTCCTAGGAAAGAAGAAATAAAAAACACCCCCCTTTTCCCACTGTGATTGACCGGGTTTTGGGATCCCCCACCAAGATCAAGATTATACTCACCCTTCTGCAACACGGCGAGATGAACCTAACTGAGCTGGTGAAGAGGGTGGGGACAACCCAACGCACCACCATAGAGCAACTAAATCAGCTAATCCGTTACGGAGTGGTGGAGGTGAGACAAATAGGACGCATGAAGCTGTACAGACTAGCCAAAAACGAGGCGGTGATCAAGACAGCCGAGGCCCTGGCAAAACTCGACAAGTGGCTAGCCCAGATATCACCTCACACAGCCCTTAGCAGTGAGTAGGGAATCAACTCCATAGTGGTTGAGCCACGTCAAAAGCATGATTGAAACTCGGCGCGGCCCTGGCACACCGATCACAGCCAGCTCAGCCAACGCGACTGCGTCCACGTCGGCGGCGTCCATACCTAGCGCCCGGATCGTGGATAGTCGTCGCGCTGATTCCACCCCCAGCCCCCAGCTGTCACCAGCGGCTGGGGCTGGCGGGGCGGGTCACAGCGAGACGCGCCGCCCTCTCATCTGAGGTCGCCCGAAGTCAAACCTCTCCTCCCGCCACGGGTCGCCGTTGACGGAGTAGCCCACTGCCTCCCAGTACCCCGGCACCGCCTCCTCAAGCACCTCTAAGGTGCCGAAGTACTTCACGCTTTTCCACGCGTAGCGCGTCGGCACCACCAGCCGCGCCGGCGCCCCGTGCTTCCTCGGCAGGGGCTCCCCGTTCATCGCCCAGGCGATGACCGACCCCTCCTCCATCAAAGCCTCCAGCGGGAGAGTAGCGCTGTAGCCGTCCACCCCCCAGGCGAGGGCGAACCGGCCGAAGGGGCGCGCCTCCTCCAGCAAGACTTTGGTCTGCACCCCCCTCCAGACAACTCTCTCCACAGACCAGCCTGTGACGCAGTGGAAAGGCGCCACGACGTCCACACAGGGATACTTAGCCGCCAGCTCCCTCAATGGAATCTCCAGAGGCCTCTCCACTAACCCCACCACCCTGATTACGTGCTGGTCAAAAGAAACCTCCGGCGGGTCAAACACGTCGTACACCACAAAGCGGTGCGCCCTCACCTGGTTAGGCGGCCACGGCAAATCCAGCCTCACCTCCCTACACTCCACAACACAAAGCCGAATCACCCATAAAAACATCACCACAACGGGGGCGCCGCGGCGCAGACTAATTGGCCGGACTCGCCGCCAGCCGCGGGGCGGCGGGTCAAAAGATGTCCAGCTTAAGCCCCAAGACTCGGTGCTGGCTAGAGACATGGCTGTTATCAGACGCCCTTCCAGCAACGCGGCGGCTGGTCACCTCGAAAAGTTTATATATTACGTATATACGTATGTACGTGAAGAAGTTAACTTTGTCTATACGGGAGGATTTAGCCGAGAGAGCCAAGGCTAGATCGCGGAGGCTGGGATCTCTGAGCAGGGTCGTCGAGGATTTCTTGGAGTCTATAGACGGCGAGGGGCTGGCGGACGCCCTGTGCAGAGAGCTGGGGCTTGACTGCGCCGAGCCCCTAACCACCCCGGGAGAAATCGCGGCGCGGAGGCCCAGAGCCCTCGGGCCCCCAGTTGCCACCCTCGTCGCTGAGATGCGGAGGGAGCGCGCCGGGCGTCTGTGATATACCTAGACACAAGCGCGTTAGTGAAGCGCTACGTCGAGGAGCCGGGGAGCGCCGAGGTAGATAAGCTCTTCGAATCGGCGTACAGAGGCTCAGCCGTCATGTCCACATCTATCTACAACATAGGCGAGGCGGCTTCGGCGATAGATAAAAAGGCGAGACGCGGCGAGCTGACGCGCGGCGCCGAGGCGGCGGTGTCGTTGATGCTTAGGGAGCTCAAGACGCTCACGCGGCTGGGCAACTTCGCGCTTGTCCCTCTCGGCGGCGCGGTGATGCGCAGATCCATAACGCTGGCGTTGAGGCATCACCTCTATTTCGCCGACGCCCTCCAGATAGCCAGTTGCCTATATGTCAAATGCGGCGCCTTCTACACAGCCGACGCAGAGCTGGCCAGAGCCGCCGAGAGGGAAGGGCTGAAAACAGTAGAAGTATAACAATACAAACAACGATACAAGAGGCGCCTCACGCGTCCACACAGAAGATTTTAAACCTGCCGCATGTACGTGGATGTGGAGGTTCTTGAAAGGCCTCTCCCTAAGCCCTCCGCTGAGGACTACGTCTCGGCGCGTCTTCTAGAGGCTTTGGTGGAGGCTGGGCTGGCTCTTGAGTACCTAAAGCGGGGCCTTGTGAGAAACGCCGCCGGCAAAGCCTTCCAGGCATGGAAAGCGCTGATGGCGGCACTCCTCAGGCTCGAGCTGGACAGGCTTAAGGAAGTCGCCAAAAGTGACGAGGAGAGGCGCTGGCTGGAGACAACCGCCGTGCCTAGAGTGCCGACGAACCGTATGAAGGCGCTGTCTCATCTACTTGTTGGGGTTGGGTATAAGGATTTTTCTGCGTGGACTTCTGTAGCGCTGAGCCTCCACGAGTACCAGTATCACGGTCCTGATCCCGACATGGCGTGGTCGAAATACCGCACGAGAGATGAGGCGGCGAGGGACGTGGTCTTACTATTGAGAGAGCTTGGGGAGAGGGTCGAGGCGATAAAGGACAGAGTGAGGTGGAGCCCAGAACTTGAAAAAACGCTCCAGACGCTAAGAAGGAGGTAGCCTAAAGTCGTGAAGGCGTTAACCAACAGACCACGCACCGTGCTGAGGTACGGCTGAGGTAGTTACGCGGCGCACGCCGCCGAGCAGAGGCGCCTTGCGTCTCGCCTACCTCCGGCGTGCGGCTAGGCGCCGCGAGCTAGGTCTTTGCTTCTAAATATTTCCGTTTCTAGCTGACTCAGCGGTAACTCCACGGGTCGTGGCAATGGGGGAATTAACCACATGCGCGCGGCTTTTGGTACATCTTATCAATCTCCAAGAGGATGCGACATCGCCGCTGAATACGCCTGACATGATTTCGACGAAAGTGCTGAACGCGGTCTTTACAACTTATTGATAGATGCAACGTGGCGCATACTTTCAACGTGGAAATTCTCTCAACTCAGCAGTAAATACGTGGAAGACAACGACACATGTGTCGCTAGTGGAGTAGCCATGCGCCTCGCCTCAAGGCCGCACAGGCGCCCAATCCCACCGCTATCAGCCTGGCGAGCCTTGTTGATTAGGAGCCACCTGCTCCGGGGTTGTTAGACGGTTGCGGGCCGGCGGATGGGCGACGTACCGCTTCACGGATCTCAGAATTCTAATCTCCATCCTCTTTAGGTAAAGGGCGAGGACGGCCATCGTAGCAGAGGCGATCCCGCCCGCAGTCATGGCCACGGCTATGATACCCCAGACGTAGTGCTTCACGCCTAGAAAAATCCACTTGTAAGCCACCCAGCTTGCGATGAGGATACCGGGAATAGTCAACAAAGCCGCTACGGCAAAAATATAGAATGTGGGGTTGTAGCGGAGAGCCAGGCGAAGCATATCGACAGCTATCAACAGCCCGTGTCTCACCTTCAGCTTCTTCTTCCCAACCCGCCTCCTGTACTCAATAGGCACCTCACAAATCTCCCCGCCCGTCGACGCCACATGCGCCGCTATCTCCGACTCTATGCCGAACCCCCTCGAGGCTCTCTCCAGCCCCTCGAGGGCCTCTCTCCTCACCGCATACATGCCGCTCAGCACATCGGTGAGCCTCGTGCCAAAGGTGAGGTTAAAGAGAGAGGTGAGCAACCGGTTGCCCAGGCGGTATACCGCCCTCTGGGCCCCTCTCTCAGTGCGGGCCCTGGCGCCTATAACCTCGTCACAACGCCCCAGCAACTGAAGCAACTGGGGGACGTACCTGGCCGGGTAGGTATAGTCTGCATCCATAATCACCAGGTGAGGGACCTCCGTGACTTTTATCGCAGTTCTCACCGCATCGGCCTTGCCCCTCCCCTCCTGCAGAATACACCTCACGCCGCGTTTCACAGCCTCCTCACATGTCCCATCCTTAGAGCCGCCGTCTATCACAATAATCTTCTCAGGGGGCACCCCCACTGAAAACAACTCATCCAGCGTCTTAGCCAGCCCCTCCCTCTCGTCCAGAGTCGGGAGGACAACAACGTAGTCAAGCCCCCACTCCGCCTCAGAAGCCCCCATACCCTACCCCATGGGCTCATTATATATCCATTACCACTATAACGTTGTTCCCTTAAAGTGACAGCGTCCCACACTCTCCACCTCTCACTACAATCAGATCCCAGCGCCCCTACGCTCCCTAGCCTTCGCCAGTCACCCCCTTGCATAGGTTTGTGCGGAGATTAGCTATTGGCTTGAGTTGTCGTAAGTGAAGGGCAACCACAAGAGTTTATAACTGGTCTCTTTCCCCAGCTGGTGGATTTGCTGGAGGCGTATAGAGCTATTGTAGACGCCGCAAGGGCTGGGGCCGACGTTAGACCCCTAGCCGAGATGTTCAACAAGGCGCTGGCCGGCGGATCCCTAGAGCCTGGGTTCGGCGAGCTGGCGGCTAGGCTGGCGGCTGAGGCCCGGTGGGAGTCTCTCGTGTCGACGGCTCTCGCGCTCGCGGCGCTGGCCGCGGCCGCGGCTGGGCTCCTCCTCCTATACCGCCGGAGGAGGGAGGTCATCGGATTCCTCTGGCTGTTGGTATGGAGGCGGGGCCTCCTCAAGCATGGCGGGGGGAGGCCGCGTACCCTCCTATTCGACGAGGAGGTTTCGGCCGTGGCGGCGGCGGTGGTCGTAGTCGGGGTGGCCCTCGCCGTTGCTCTACTGCTGAGGCCGGCTGTGGCGGAGCCTTTCTCCGCCCTAGGCTTGCTGGGGCCAGAGGGGAGGATCGGGGGGTACCCCACCAACATCTCGGCGGGGGTGCCCGTAAGGCTGTTTATCTATGTACACAACCACGAGGGGGAGCCCAGGTGGTACGTGGTTTATATAAAGATCGCGGGGGCCGGCGGCGAGCCTCCTCTGCCGTCGCCCCCCGTGTTGAGGATAGAGAGGCTTCTTCTCCACAACGAGTCGTGGGTGCAGCCGTTTTCTGTCTCATTCAACTCAACAGGGAGGCAGAGGCTTGTGGCGGAGCTCTGGGCTGTGTATCCCAACGGGACGCTGGCCTACACCGGCAGGTTCGTCCAGCTGTGGGTAAATGTCAAATAGCGAGGCAGACCGCCCCCCTCCTGCAGAGGGGTTTTACAAAAGCCGCCTCGCCTATCACCATGTCTGCCGGCGGTAGTTCAGCCTTTGGCAGGGCATTTGCGTAGTCCAGCGCCGCCGCGGCTTCGACGTGGAGAACTTCGGCGAGCGACACAAGCCTCTCCACAGCTTCTCTATACGTCCTCCGCTCAGCCACGATTCTTTCGCCGCCTCGTCGGGTTACTGCATATATCTCAACGTGATCTGACCGGGCCAGGGCTGTTGCCACGGCGGAGGCCGCCGCCTCCAGCACTCTGTCAAGAGCCTTGGGGGACGTGGCGTATAGCAGTACAGCAATTTTCAAGCCGCCCGCGGCGCGCCCCTCCAAAAGCTTAACAACAGGCTTCTGTATCTTCGCCATCTTCTTCCAGTGCAGACGCCTAAGGGGATCCCCCGGCACGTATTCCCTAGCCCCCGCCACCTCCTCTACAGCCCCGGCGATTATCTTCTCGCCTAGCTCCACCGCGCGTCGGTACCTAGGCGCCACGTATATCGGGGGGTGCCTCACCGCTTTCCTAAACCGGACGGTCCGCGTGGGGTTTGCATACACCACCTGAACCTCCGGCGTGTAGAGCCCCGCGGCGTCGAACCTCGTCTTAACCTCCACCTCGACCTCGCCATCCAGCGCCTCCACCTCCCTCCCGTCGGGGAGGCGGACAACCGCAGGCGCGCCGGTGGCAATCTTCAGCCTATATGAAAGAGGAGCCCCGGCCACCGCCTCGATTTTGGGGGGCCCCTCCACCCTCGGCTGCGTCTTGGCGTATTTAGCAAAGTACCACGCCGCCTCGGCGAGGGTGTAGACAAGGGCTGGGAGGAGTTGCGGCTTGAGTAAGGCGGCGGCCGTGAAAATAACGGCGTGGCCCCTCCAGCTCATATAGTTATCCGCAACCTTAGCCCAGTGGAGCAGTGGTATCAGAGCAACCGCCAGGGCAAGCGCCTTAGGGGGAGGCAATAGGGATGCCACTGCGTAGTGAAGCAACACAGCCGGGGTGTGGAATCTCCGCAACAAGGTGTTTTCCAAAGCCAGCAACAAAACCGCGGCCGCGGCGGCTGGGAACTCTGGCCAGGCGATGGCTAGATAGGCGAGGGGGGCCGCCCGCCTAGCCGCCTCATATACGGGTTGGAGGCTCCACCTCCCGGAGGGCATCCTCCACAATCCTTACCGGCTCGACGTCGGAGTACTCGGGCTTTGTAATAATTCTGTGGGCCAGCGCGGGGACCGCGGCTTTCTTCACGTCGTCTGGTATTACGTAGTTTCTGCCGTCCAGCACCGCGATAGCTCTGGCGAGGCGGTACAGGGCAATGGGAGCCCTGGTGGAAAGGGGCACCGCCACCCGCTCGTCCCTCCTCACCGCATCCACTAGTTTAATTATGTAGTCAACTACGTCGTCGGCTACGTATACCTTCCCCATGTCGAATGTCAGGGGGGTTGTCGCCTGGGGCTTCCCGTCTAGCTGGTCTAAGTAGTCGGCCATTTTTACAACCTCCTTCTCCCTAGCAGGGTCGACGTAATCTACGTGTAGAGACGCGGTGAATCTATCTAGCAACGCCAGGGGTAGGGGGGCGGTGGCGCCGGTGGCTATCTCCGTCACGTTCATGGTGGCAACCACCATGTGGGGGGTGGGGAGCCTCAGCGTCGCCCCCTCGATAGTGACGGTCCGTTCCTGCATCGGCTCTATGAGGGCTGAGAGCGTCCTAGGGGGTCCCCTATTTATCTCGTCTATTAGCACCACGTTGTTGAAAATAGGCCCCTTGACAATTCTTATCTCGCCTTGGACGTAGACCCCGTATCCAAGGATGTCCGAGGGCAACGTCTCGTTAGTCATCTGCACCCGTGCAAAGGAGCCCCCAACCGCCCTCGCCAGGGCCTTGGCGAGAGTTGTCTTGCCGCCCCCAACGGGGCCGAGGAGGAGTAGATGGCCTCCGGCGATTAGAGTAGCCACAGCGATCTCGATTGTAGATATGTTGCCGAAGAAGTATTTACTTACCGTCTTTACTAGCTCTCGCGGCGACGAGGCCACGTCCGCCACGTTTTTAACAAATATAAACTTATTGCTGTAATAAGCATGGGCGCCAGCCATTTCCCGATTGCCCGCGCGGCTTCGTGGAATGTATGGGATAGGTCGCCGCCAGCCACCACTACCTTCACGGGTCTGCGGCACACCTCCTGTATAAATTTGAGATTGCGGTCAACCGCTCTGTTTGTGAAGAGACTGGCGTGGTAAATGTAGATAGTTCTGTTGCCCACAGCCACGGCGAGGCCAAGCGCGTATGGTCCTCTAGACGTGTCGGCAAAACTCGTGGGGCTTGTGGAGACAACCACCAGCCCAGGGCCCCTCAGGGGAGTGGCGTTTGGCGCGATTACAGCATACTGCCCCACACTCGCCAGAGGGATGTAGGGATCGCCGGCGTTGGTCAGCGGATCCACTATTTTAGAGGTGCTGGCGGTCACGTTGAGCCCAGGCACCGAGGCTCCCGGCGCAATTATAAAAACATCGGCGTCTTCCTCCACGCGGCACATCTCTACGGCTTTAGACAGTCCGTCTGGCCCTGTGTTGTAGGGGCTAAACGGCGTCGTAGAGGGGGTTAGGTATAGCAGTAGCAGTACGAGGGCGGCCGTAGCTATAGCCGCTCTGTACATACCCACGCTTCCCTAATCTCAACCGCGCTGGGGGAGTAGGGCGAATATGCCGCCTTCTCCGCTATATACACGACGCGCCAGAGGCAGGTAGGATCTTTGGCATACGGCTCCACACTACTGGCGTATTCCCTATAGGTCATTTTTCTACTGTACCAAAGCCCCGACCTCTCGCCGAGTTTGTAAAAAGCCCGGGCTAAGACGGCCAGCGCCTCCTCCTCCACCACGTTGCGAGGGCTCCTCGGTGCCGCCTCCACCACCTCTCTAACCAGGTTAGTGGCCCTCTGCAACCGGCCTTGGACAAACTTCATCGCCAGCAACACGGCGGCGATCACTGCGGATATCTGCAACGGGTTAACCACAAACACATAGGCGGAGGCTGTGGCGGAGGCGTACGGCGGCGACGGCATTGACACGGCCCTTATGACAGCCCACCCCGTTGGTGTGTCTAGAGGTATAGCGCCTTTTAGCGGCTTGTCGCCGAGATACACCGAGATATTCACCGCAGGCACCACCTTAACAGCAAACTGCGGGGGAAATCCAGCCACCTCCACCCCAGCCGCCGATAGAGAAATGACTGGACTTTCGGCAATTATGTCCACAGTCCGTCTAGCTGTCGCCGGCCCCAGCCTCCCCTTACCCGGTACATATACGGTTAGGTTGTAGGTCCCCGGCGTGAGGTTGCCGGTTGGGATTATCACAGAGGCAGATCCCTGTGCCTTGAGGCTTAATAGAATACTTGTAGTGGCGTTGCCCAGGACTATGTTTATCCTCCTTTCAGCTGGCGGGTCAAGTGTGATGTTCAGAGCCAGCGGCGCTCCCCAGAGCACCTGACTCGGCGCCGAGATAGCGATGGTTGTGGCGTGGTACAATACAGAGAGGTGCGCCGACGCCATGGACGGCATGTAGGGAGATCCGGGGAGTGGGAGGTACACCGCCGTGACGTTCACACGAGGCCTATATACGGAGATCGCCACAGTTGCGTTGTAGCGGCCTCTGCTGTCCGTTACCGTCACAGCCGCGGGGACGCCGTCTACCAACACGGCGACGGTCTGCCCAGCCAGCGGCTTCCCACGTGACGTGAGCACGCCCGTAACCAATACGCGGTCGCCAGCCCAGATAGATGAGGCGTTTATCGATATCGTTATCGCGGTGGGCTGAGGCTTCGGAGGAGCCCTCAGCGTGAGATTTACGCCGAGTTCAGACATGTAGCGCACAGCCTCTTCCAAAAGAGCTGGGTCTGACTTCACAAGCTCCGCCAGCTTCTCTATGTCTACGGGTGCAACTAATTTAGGCGGCGATGGCTTGTAGATTGACAAGGCTGTGAGCAGAACCGCCACTGCGGCCGCCGCGGCCAGCCTCCACCTCATAGCTTCAGAATAGAGAGAATCCTCAACGCGGCGAAGTAGGCAAAGGCGGCCAACAAGACGGCGCCGATAACTGTATACAACAGCCCCAGCGGCCTTGGGAGCGGTCTGAGGAAGGGCGCCACCGCCCAGTATATGAGGGCGTATATAGACACCACCACGTCCACCGTCGATACGCCGAGGTGTATGAAGAAGGCGGAGGCCAACCCGGCGAGCGTCGCCATTGCGATATAGGGAAGCCTCATCTCAACACAACCACAAGCCTCCTCCCCACCCGCCTCTCCTCCACAACCTCCAAGGGGCGGCCGAGCACCTCGGCGGCGACGGCGGCGGTCACCGACGCCACCACCCCCCCAAGCGCGCTTCTCACCACAAGCCTCTCGTAGAGCTCCGGCGCAGAAACGCCGGAGTACTCCACCACATACTCCCCGCCGCGCTCCGCCACCGACACGGAGCGGGCGAGGCCGAGGGCGTTCACTACGCACGTCCTCAACGCCTCGCCCAGATCCCCCGGGAGTTCTCCGCACAGCTCAAGCGCCTTGCCGCCGGGCGTCGCCAGCACAAGCGCGGGGCCGCCTGGGGTCTTGAAGGTCAAGGCGCCTCTAGGCACCTCTAGAGGCGGTCCCTGGGCCACCACCGCAACCGGCCTGCCCGCAACGGCGGACGGTACGTAGTACGCCTTCGGGGGGAGGCCCATGGCTTGTATAAGAGCGGCTGTGTTCTCCCACCCAGCCTCCGCCAGCTTCGCCACCACCCTCTCCCTAGCCGCGGGCTCCCAAGACGCCAAGACGCCGACTGTCAACGCGGCGAGGCCCAGAGCCACCAGCGGCGTGAGGTTGGGCTGGAGTAGGCCGAGGAGCGTGGCGGCGGCTCCTATCAAGGCGAGGGAGGGCCCTACCTCGTCCCGCATACAGCCCCCAAAGCCTCAAACCTGTAGCGCCTATACGTGGCGTAGATGGCGAGCGCCAGAGTCAAGACTGCGAGGCTGGCCGTCACCGGCGCCAGCCGGATGCCGAAGGGGGTGTAGTTGAGTAGAAGCCCCACCAGCGGGACAACTGCAAGGCTTAAGCCAATGGAGAGGGCCAGGCGCTCAAGCGGAGACAGCTCGTCCCCCCGGGGGTACAGAGCCTCCACCAGCACGTACCCCGGCAGAAACAGCACGAAGAAGGCGCCTAAGACGTACCGCAGGTAGACCAGCGGCGGGCTCTGAGCTAGAAACACCAGCGCCACCACGGCGGCTGTGATCGCCGTTATTAGCCAAAGCCACGCCCCCCCGGGCCCAAGGATGTATGCAAGGAAGTTGTCGGCCCCCGACTCTACAGCCAGCCTCCCGGCCTTCACCTGCAACATGAGTTCATACGCCGCCTCGTATTTAGACTTGCCAGTCCTCTTGGCCACCTCCTCCACAGCCTCCTCCACAGTGGAGCATTGCTTAACCAGCTGTAAAACGTCCACAACGGCGCAAGACATATTAAATATAAAACTTGCCTCTCCGTGGCTGTATATAGAGCGGGGATGTGGCTATACGCCTCTAACCTCGTCGCGCAACTTGGGGGCTACCTCTTCTGGTTCGCCGCCGCCGCCACAGTCAAGGCGGACGTCTTGGGGGAGGTGGCGTACTTAGTGGCCTCCGCCTCTATACTAGCCTTCGCACTCGAGCTGGGCGTGCCCACGGCGCTCACCAGGCTGTACCCAGCCACCCGCGACTCTGCATACGTATCAGGTGCACTTGCGTTGTCCTTATTCGGCGCCGCCGTAGCGGCGTCAACGGCCTTGTGGAGGCCCTCACTAGCGCTTCTGACCATAGTAGGGATGTTATCCACCTACTACGGAGCCTACTTCCAGGCGAGGCTGGACACTTTCCCCATATTCATCGCCGCGCTGACGGGACAGACGGCGAGGGTAGCCCTCGCCCCACTCCTCGCCCACTACGGCCCAGACGTCCTTGCGGCCACCTACGCCATACCCGGCGCCATACTGACGGCACTGGGCATAGCGGCCAGCCGGGCCACACCCTCGCTAACCAAGATGAGGGAGCTCGTCAAGGCCGGCGCCGCCGCCTGGCTCCCCGGCGTCGTGGCTACACTAGGCACAAATTTCGGCGTCGTGGCCGCCTACAATCTCGCCAACCCCGCCACGGCCGGGTATGTATACATCGCCCAGGTACTGGCAAACGCGGCCGTGGGGCCAGCCACAATAATCACAGGGGTGTTGCTACCCTACCTCTCCTCGACAGATAGGAAAGAGGCAGGAGCCGAGAAGGCGGCGAGGCTCTCTCTAGTCATCTCCCTTCCGCTAGCTGCCGTTTTGATATTCGGCGGGCGCCACTTCCTAGAGCTCCTAGGCGCACACTACGCCCAGGCCTACCCCGCCCTCGTCATCTACACAGTTGCAAACATCCTATCACTCCCCGCAAGCGTTTTGAGTAGCTTAACCTACGCCCAAGGGGCCTACGGGACGTTTCTAGCGGGTGGGCTCGCATCCAACGCCGCCAGGATAATCCTGTACCTGCTATACGGCGCATCAGCCGAAGGCGTGGCGGCCTCCTTCCTCGCCGGCGCCGCCGTGGCTCTTGTTTACTACGCCGCGGTGCAGAGAAGAGTCGCCGCGTTCATATCACACATCTCTCCAAAAATTGCCGTAACAGCGGTGCCAGCCGCCATGGCGGCGCTGGGCATAGCCCCCGCAGCCGCCGGAGCCGCCCTGGGCTACGCCGCGGCGCTTAAGCTACGCATCGTCAACCGGGCCGAGGTGGCGGAAGTGGCTAGACAAGTACTGCCAGACCCCATCTACGCGAAGGCAGCCCCCCTAGCCTCTAAACTACTAAATATACTAGATTAAAACCCAGATATTTACAACCATGGTGAGAGTGGCGGTGACAGGAGGCGCCGGCTTCATCGGTAGCCACGTGGCTATCCATCTAGCGAGGCTTGGCTACAGAGTGGTGGCTGTGGATAGCTTGGAGAGAGCCACCGGCCTCGAGAGGCTGGAGGAGGCAGGGGTGCCGCTGGTTAGGGCAGATCTCAGACACGAGGACCTCCCAGACGCCGACGTGGTTGTACACGCCGCCGCGTACATAGACGTCGCGGAAAGCTGGGAGAAGCCGTATGAATATATGTGGAACAACGCCGCCGTCACCGCCAAGGTAGCCAAACGGGCCGCGGAGAGAGGCGCCCACCTAATCTACATCTCGTCAGCCGCGGTCTACGGCGAGCCCGAGTACCTCCCCATCGACGAGAGACACCCAACAAGGCCCAAGTCGCCATACGGCCTCTCTAAGCTGGCGGGAGAGCATATAGCAGAGATGTTAACTAAAAGGCTCACGGTAGCTAGGCTTTTCAACGTATACGGCCCCGGCCAGACAGGCCCCTACGCCGGGGTAATTACGAAGTTTATACAAAGGGTAAAGGAGGGCAAGCCCCCCGTCATATTCGGCGATGGGGAGCAGACAAGAGACTTCATATACGTGGAGGACGTAGCCCGCTTCGTAGCAACGGCGGTGGAGAAAGGCGCAACCGGCGTATACAACGTAGGCACGGGAAAGGCGGTTTCAATAAGGGAGCTCGCCCGCATAGTCATGCGACTCGCCAGCGTCAAGGGCCAGCCAGAGCACGCCCCGCCGAGGCCCGGCGACATAAGGCACAGCGTCGCCGACATAACCCACGCCAAAACCACAGGCTGGACACCCCAAATCACACTAGAAGAAGGAATTAAAAAAACCCTAGCCACCTGGAGCCCCAAGTAGCTAACCACTCCCCGCCTTCAGCCCCACCCCTGGGCCCCACCCACACTACAAATTTCGTTCAACCACATCCAGACACCGCGCCAAACTCAGCCACCACAGCTATGGATTTCCCCCAGCTATAGCCACAGATACCGAAACCTATGGTAAACAACTAGCCACAAAAACGCGCCATAAACCACTCAGCCTCCAACACCCTTCACCTAAGCCAATTATTTAAAGATACAAGCAATATACTCACATGGCGCTAGACTGGGGTAGGCTTGAGGAGGTTGTGGAGAGGGCTGTTAGGAGGGCTAGGTCTGATGAGCTGAGGGAAATGGCCGACGCCGTGAAGGCCCTAGCCGAGTATATGAAAACGGGGTTTCAAGAGACAAACAAGAGAATAGAAGAGCTAGCCAAGAGAGTAGAGGAGTTGAGTAAAACAGTCGCTGAGCTTAAGGTTGCCATGGGCTCTCTCGGCCGTAGATGGGGCCGCGACTTGGAGCGCACAGTTCTCGAAATTTACAGAGACGCTCTTGAGAAGAGGGGGATAGAGCCCGGGAGGGTGGAGAAGTTTGTATACACGGATGTAGACGGCCGTTATCTGAAGCCGGGGGCGAGGATCGAGGTTGACGTCTACATACACGACGGGGGGATATATTTGCTGGAGGTGAAGTCCCACGCCGAGCTCGAGGACGTGGAGTGGTTTGCCCAAAAGGCGGAGGCGGTGGAGAAGATACTCGGCCGGAAGGCACACCGCCTCATAATCGTGGCAGTGAACATAGACAAGGAGGCGCTGGAGAGAGCTACACAGCTGGGGATAGACGCGGTGTACGGCGCCGTCATTGAGTAGGCCATGGGTCCCACCGCCGCCTCGTAGATCTACCCCCAGCCCCCTCGCCGCTGTAGCCGTAACCCTTGCAGAAGATTTTAAACTTGCCGCATGTACGTGGATGTGGAGGTTCTTGAAAGGCCTCTCCCCAAGCCCTCCGCCGAGGACTACGTCTCTGCCCGCCTTCTGGAGGCCTTGGTGGAGGGCTGGCTTGCTGTTAGGTTTCTAAAGGTGGGCCTTGTGAGGAACGCCGCGGGGAAGGCCTTCCAGGCGTGGAGGGCGTTGCTGGCCGCACTCCTCAAGCTTGAACTTGACAAATTGAAATCCCTCGCCAAGAGTGAGGAGGAGAGGCGGTGGCTGGAGACAACCGCCGCGCCTAGGGTGCCCACCAGCAGAATGACCGCGCTGTCACAGATGCTTGAGGAGGTTGGTTTTGCTGGGTTCTCCTTTGGGACAGATAAGGCCCTCAACCTCCACGACTACCAGCACCACGGCCCAGACCCCGACATGGCCCTCTCAAAATACCGGACAAGAGAAGAAGCCGCAAAAGACATCCTCCTGCTCCTCAAAGAGCTTATCCAGAGAGTAGAAGATCTAAGAGAAAGGATTAGGTGGACTCCAGAGCTGGAAAACGCCCTAAAAGACCTGGAGAGACAGCTATACGCCTAGCCGCAAGTCCCAGACGGCTCTGGCCACGTCAGCGCCGCGTTGCAGGCGGCGCGTCCAAACTCCAAACCACACGTGACAGCGAACCAGCCGCAGAGATCCGCCGCCAGCGCCGCAGACGGAGGCGGCACCGGAACCCTCAGAAACCGCGGCAAGTCCCCGCCGCAGGACGTCCAGGTCAGGTTGGCCGTCTAACAAGCCGAAAACCCCCACGGGGGGGCTTACAACGCGCGTAAGATACTTAAAACACCTCCACCCCTCTAGACGTGGAGCACCCCTACCCCACCCCCAGAAAGGCGCTGGAGGTAGCAACCGGCGCCGGAGCCCTGCAACTAAGCCCACGAGATCTTCCAGAGACATGAAAAAAATCAAACTCGGCTTCGCCAACCTTGAAGTCGAGTTTGTAGATAGAGAGAAGGCACTCCGGAAGGTAGAGGAGTGGGCAGAGAGAGGTACCGCCCTCCCCCACGTGGTCTACGGCCCTGAGGGTTGCGGCAAGACTGCTTGGCTGAGGCAGTCGGCTCAGTTGCTGAGAGAGCTGGGCTTCGATGTTGTGTACATAAACCCGGTGGAGCAGGAGGTGTCTGCCGAGGTGGGGGTTGGGGAGTTGAGAAAGAGGCTTCTGGAAATCCTCCGGGAGTCTTCAAGCGAGGCGTGGGCCAGGGCGGCGTGGGTGGCGGTAGACGTGGCCAAGGAGTTGATTAGGAGGAGAAGGGGGAGACTCGCATTAATAATCGACGACGCCTTCCAAGCCATCGGCTTAGACAAGGCGGCGCTCTACGTAAAAGGCCTCCTCGGCATATTAGAGCACCCACCCGCCAGCTACGACAAGATAATAGCCGTAGTAGCAACAAGCGAGGGGGTAAGCCTCCGCGAGATAGGGAGACATCTATGGTCCACCACTGACCCCATGTGGAACATGCCGAGAGACGGGTTTGAAGAGCTGTACAGCCGGTTGCCCGGCGAGAAGCCCAGCCCCGAAGAGGCGTGGCGGCTGACAGGCGGAAACCCCAGAGCCCTGGCAAAACTCTACGAGGCGCGCTGGGACCACAGCCGGGTCATAAACAGCATAATCAGAGAAAAGGGGCTCACACACCACTTCCTCAAGAGGTGGGAAAACCACCTTAGAGAAGCCGTCGAGGATCCCGACCACCTCTGGCACAGCGCGTCCAGGGAGTTAGTTGACGAACTAGTCGAGAAAAACCTCATCATATACCACCTCCCAGAGAGAAGCCCCGAGAGCTGGATAGATCAGCCGCCGCCCGAGAGAGATCCAGAGCTCGGCATCGGGAGATACGTGGCGTGGCAGACACCCCTCCACAGAGAAGCCGTCAAGCGGGCGTTAAAGACATATAGCTAACTGCGTGGTTGTTGGCGTGGGGACAGTCGCCGTCGAGATCCCGAGGTCCCTATACGAGGAGGCCGCTAGGAGGGGCCTCGACGTAGGCGAGCTGGTGGTGGCGGCGTTGGCAAAAGCCCTCAACCTAGACCCCCAAGCCTGCGCAAAAGCTAGGCTTGAGCTAGCTGTGAAGTACCTAGAGGAGGGCAGAGAGCTGGCACACAGAGATCCAGCTCAAGCCAGCGAGAAGCTCTACAAAGCCGCCGAGGAGGCTGTCAAGGCCTTAACGCAACACTACAACCTAAAAGACGTACTGTCTAGGGTTGAGGAGAGGGGGAGGTGGACAGTCACGGACCTAGAAAAGGCCGTCGCCGAGATATCGAAAAAAGTGGGCGGGTGGTTTAGGCAGTCCTGGGACGCGGCGTGGGTACTCCACGTGTGGGGCTTCCACGAGGCCAAGCTAGACGCCGAGGGCGTAGGTGAAAGACTACCAGATGTGGAGAAAATAGTCCAGGAAGCCCTAAAAATAGTCGGCGGCCACTAGACATATGCCGACCCCTAGATTGCTATAAAAAGGATAAGGGCGGCGGAGTTCACAGTCGCCAGAAGGCGAAATCGAGCTGAGGAGAGTCAACGTAGTCGTGGGGTGCAACGGCGCCTACAAGACCTTGATACTAGAGGCAGTCGCGGCCTCGCTCCTACTCCTCGCAAACCCCGAAGAAGGGCCGTCTCTCTCCACCATCGCCTCAAGCCTCAGAATGGACGACCTATGGCTCTACAAGCTGTTAAACGACGGCTTTGAAATATCAATAGACGGCGTAGACTTCAAAGGCGGGCTGACCCCCGAAGAGCTGGCCCAAATCGCACAACAGCTACCCATCCTAGCCCCCCGTAGCCCATACACAAGAGGACTACAAGCCCAAAACGGCCGTGAGACGGCGTATCTAAAAGTTGAATACTTCCCAGGACAGCCCCGGCTTGACGTCACCAAGGCGGGTAAAATCAGCATCCCCAGCTACAACTTCGTCGTGCTGTCTACGCCGAACCCCCTAGCCCAGCCCTTCACAACTTCGCTGACAAAATTAATAAACTACTACAGAGCCGCTGATCTGTTCGACAAGTTTTTAAAAGAGCTAGAGATAAAATTCGTAGGCCTCAAAACTGACGAATTTGACAGACAAAACATAGTCATAGTCAAAAACAGAGACATACCAATCCACTACCTAGGCAGTGGATACGCCGCCTTGGTGCTAATGGTGCTAGCCGCCACCAGAGACATAGTCATCTACGACAACGTCGAGCTCCACCTCCACCCCTGGCTCATGGAAAAAGCGGCTGAGCTCATAGCCAACACACAAGACGTCCAGTGGATCATATCGTAGAGAAATGCTACAAGCCCTCCTCGAAAAGGCGGACCTCAGCCAAATCCTCCTAATAGAGACAGGCGCCAGGGGCACCCTACGCCTCCACGACGGAGAAACCGCCTACAAAGCCCTTACAAAACTAGACGAAGACCTAAGAGGCAACTGTCCATAACGACCATTATCTTCGTCGAGGGGAAAAGCGACTTGATGTTCCTACCCGGCGTATTAGGCATACGCTCCACAAGAAGCCACAGAGATAGGAGGTATACGAGTGCTACTGCATACAAGAGGCGGTCTGCATATGCGAGGGCGGCGGCAAAGATCAGATATGCAACAGAGCAGTGGCGATGTTGCAGGACTACGGCGCCGGGCTCGAAATACACGCCCCCTCGACGGCGACGCGAGAGACGTCGACTGCGGCGGCGCCGTCCACATGCACTACCTAAACCACAGAAGCCTCAACCACCTAATATTCAAAGCGGCGCCGCCACTCCTCAAAAACATCACCGCGCTGGGGCATGAGAGGAGCAACCAAGACGGCAAAAAGAAGGCATACCTCGCCATGTACCTCACCTGGAAACACCGCCACTCCGCATCCAACACACCCGTCGGCGACTACTGGACCACGATCCACGGCTTCCACCACGTAGCAGGCCTGGAGCTGGGCAACAAAGCAAGGCAACTCGACCCAACCCCCGCCCAACTCATCGAGTTAATAGCCAGCCATATGAAACCCACACAACGTAGCCAGCAACCGCCACCACCCCCAGCTACGAGTCCGCGGCAGACGGTCGTTTAATGAGTTAAGCTGGTTTTGACTCGGCCGAGTCTTTTCACAACTCTACGTCGACGGATCCACCGCACCTGCCAGAGCCGTGGCCCTACGGACAGCCAGCGGTTTTGCGCCGTCTGGCAGGCGTCGGCTTCATACCGCTATTAGGCCTATTTTCTTAAGGGTGCCCGCGGCTAGATCCACCACGAACCCCAGGGCTTCGAGGGCCCTCACCCCGATGAAGACATCTACCGGCGAGTAGTCTATCACCTCAAATGACATAGCCCCCTCGCCGTAGAGCCCGAGCTTTGCATAGGAGACGTCCAGCTCGACGACTCTTTTGTCCACAGTCCTCCTCTTTGTCTCCCAATTATGCGTAGCCCAAGCCTCTGGGCAACTCCACGCCCCACCAACACACCGCCATTGAAGCCGGCGTCAACAAAGGCCCTGAACCTCACGCCGTTTATCACAGCCTCCACAAATGCAATCCCCATATCTGCCCATAACGAATATATACCGTACGCCCCCTGGCGTTGCCGCGTCCGCGGCTCAGCGGCTGGCTAGCCTCGTCTTTATCTCGCTGACGTCGCTTCTCAGCTGGACGATTTCTCTATACATCTCGGCCATGAGCTTCTGCATGTCTAGCATAGTCTTCTGCATCTCTGCAACCGTCCTCTGAGTCTCGGCGATAGTCCTCTGCATATCGGCAATAGTTTTTTGAAGCTCACCAATCTGCTGGTAAACCCCATCAATCCTCCTACCGAGAGAATCAGCCACAGCGTCTATTCTTTTATTCGTCTCGTCTATTCTCCTACCTAGATATTCCGCAACAGCATCAATCCTCCTGTTAGTCTCGTCAATCCTCTTGCCGAGGGCTTCGGCTACGGCGTCTATTCTCTTGTTTGTTTCGTCTATGCGTTTGTTTAGTGAATCGGCGAGGTTGTCTATCCTTTTGTTTAGGTCTCTCACCACTGCGATGGTTAAGACGGCGAGATCCTCAGACTTGAGTTTTTCGCCTTTTTCCAGCTTCTTCACCACCACCTCAAGAGCCTTGTCAAGAGCGAGCGAAAGATACTCCACGTAAAGAAATATTTGAGCATTTAAATAACTGACGCACCCCGGCGGCGCGCCGGCGCCCACTCCCCGCTCCCCCACACAGACAACACCCCCAGACGAGCCCACCCCCACAAACCTGTGCGCCGGATCGCTCCCCGAGACTTAAGTTGCTCAAAGACCCGCCAGCGGCGGCGCGCCCCAGCAACCATCTGCACGGAGCCGGCGCAACACGCCGACGACCCGCCTACGGAGGCAGCGACGGCGGGCCCTAGCCGCCCCCGCCCGCGGCCCCCGCCTCCTCCGGCTTCACAATCCTTATCCCCATCCTCCCAGCCGCGGCCTCCACCAGCGCCGGGTTCTTGTCGTGGATAAACGCCGTGATTATGAGAACCCTGTCCACCTTTCTGCCGGACGCGCGCTCGTACAGATCGGCCTTCCTCCTCACCACCACCAGGTCCCCCCTCTTAACCGCCGCCGTGATCTCCACAGCGAACACCAAGCCGTCCCTCACCACCACGTCCAGCTCCACCTCCGCCGGGTGGCCGTAGACGTAGCCCTCGGAGTCGAAGTAGACCCACCTCTCCACCGAGAAGCCCGCCTCTCTAAGAAGCTCCCTAACCCCTGCCCTAAACGCCTCCTCACTCCACACACCCCACCGCGCCCCCAGCGCCTCAATCCTAAGACCAAGCCTGCGCTCCACCTCCCCAATACTCTTCTCCAGCTTCGCAACGTCGCTCTTCAACACAGCGACGTCGCTCTTCAGCGTGGCGACGTCACCTTTAAGAACCTCCACGTCACTTTTCACAGCCGTCACCTCGTCCTTCAACACAGCGACATCGCTCTCCAGCCTCGCCACGTCGCTCTTCAGTGTAGCAACATCGCCCTTAAGAGTTGCTACGTCGCTCTTCAGAACAGCCACGTCGTTTTTAAGAGCGGCCACGTCGCCCCTCAGCGCCGCTATCTCCCCCTCCAGCCTCGCCACGTCCTCCTTGGTGGCCAGCTTCTCCCACGGCGCAATCTTCGCCAGCGCCTCGTAGAGGATCTGCGGCCTAGCCGTCAACACCTCCACCAGAATCTCCGGATGCTCCAGCAAAACACGCCTCAACTCCTCCACAAGAGACACAAAAAACCCCACACACCACTATAAAAACATAACCACCCCACAAGACGACCCCCCACCCACGGCAACACACCGCCAAACCACCACACCCAACAAGCAACGGCAGACAGGGGCGCCGGAGGAACGGACAACCCCCCAAGCCAGAGCAACCGTGCGTAAGGTACTTAAATACCACCACAACTCCATACGTGGAGTACCTCTCTCTTGCTCTTGACAAGGCTCTTGAAGTTGTTATGAAGAAGCTGGAAAAAGGCGAAAAACTCAAGCCGGAAGACCTCGCCGTTTTGACAATCGCCGTGGTGAGAGATCTGAATAAGAGAATAGACGAGACCAACAGAAGAATAGATAACCTCGCCGATTCACTAAACAAACGCATAGACGAAACAAATAAGAGAATAGACGGGGTTTATCAGCAAATTGGCGAGGTGCAGAAGACGATCGGAGAGGTTCAGCGCACCATCGCAGACATGCAGAGGACGATAGCCGATATGCAGAGGACCATCGCCGAGACTCAGAGGACAGTCGCCGAGATGCAGAAAACCATGCTCGACGTGCATAAGCTAATTGCGGACATGTACAGAGAGGTCACATTGCTAAGAAGCGACGTGGCCGAGATAAAGACGAGGCTAGCCAGCCGCTAGCCCCCGCCGGGAGGCATCTGCCGGACGTGGACAGTAGCCCCGGGCCCTACGGGGGATAGGCGCCGGGGACCTCAGCCCAGAAGGGGACTCCAGACGGCGAGGGTCGGGGGGTTCGCGGACACGACGGACAGCTCGTAGACAGGAGGCCGCCCTCAGAGGCGTGGAGGAGCAACAGAGGAAAGCACGCACCCGTAGACGCGGTATACAGAGCTGAGAGTTGCGGAAAGGCGGCTCGGCTCAGGAAGCCGGCGGAGCTCCCAAGGGCCAGGCTTCGATGCCACCTACGCGAACACGCCCGAGGGGGGAGGGGTAATCGCCGAGTTCAAAACCGCCGATCCGAAGAGCTTCTCCCTCAGCCGCCGAGGCGACCAGCCAACAAACCCCCGCCAGATCCGCCGGCCTGTCCTCGACGCCGCCAAGGAGGCGATCCGGAGCCGCCAGAGGAAAAGCCGCCGCGGCCGTCGACGAATCGAGGCCAGAGAGCCGGCGGTGTGCACAGAGGCGTCGCCAATCCACCAGAGCGCCCCCAGCCAAGTACGAAAAAATCGCGGCGGCCGCCAGCGGGGTCCGTCGAGAAGAGACATCGGCCAACACAGATGAGCCAACACAACGCCTACGTCGAGAGGCGTGTTCGAGGAGCTCTACAGGCGGAAACCTGGCGACGGGCCCCCTTCGGGGAGATCCGGAGACAGACAGATAGAGATCCGGATGTGCTCGCGGATCTGTACAAGGCGGGTCGGGACGCCGACCGCGTAAAGGATAGCCTATCGAGATCCAAGAGGTTGAGGAGGTTTGTAGAGGGGCTTGCCGACGCCGAGAGGAGCTGGCTAAGAGAAGCCGTCGACGCTCCGGACTACCTGTTCGCTAGGGACAGACTGCCCCCCGACAAGCTCGTCAAGCTGAACCCGGCGGTCGACGACACGCCAGCTCCGCAAACCGGGATATACACGCCGCTCGAGAGGGATCCCGAGCTGGAGATAGGGATGCACGTTGCGCGGCAGACGCCCCTCCACAGGTAGGCCGCCAGGCGAGCGCTCGGCGCCACGTGACGCCGTACGGGATTTCTCCATTGCGATGAGCGGACAGACGCGTGAAAACTTCGGGTCTGCGATTAGGACAGCCGGCAGGCGTAAGGGAGAAGTGGAGCAATAGCTGTATATATTAGAGGATTTAGTGAAAGATATGCAGACAAACAGGTCCTTCCTCAAGAGGGTATGGGACGAGGTGTTGGCCAAAATTGATGTAGAGATAGGACGCGAGGGCTCGCAGAAGCTGAGGCGGCTGCTGGACCTGCCCCACACCATATTTAGGGAGACATGGGGCAGTGCTAAGGCCGTGGTGATCGGGTTCGAGGATTCGGATTATTGGGAGGATATGGGCGACATAATAGTGAAGGTGTATGAAGACGGCGGAAAGCTCAGAGTAGAGGTAGCTTGTACAGGCGACTACCCGAAGACCACATATTACTGCGGAAACAAAGTATTGGAATATGAAGGCTATACCAAGGACGACGTTGAGAAGAGGGCGAAGAAGGTAGGCGTCGTGATCTTTTACGCCGGAGGCTGTCAGTAGTCGTCGACAAGATCACGGCGGATGGGATCCGCGGCGTGACTCCGCCGACTCCCTGAGTGGAACGGCTATGGGATCTGGCAGGCGTGCCGGCCCTTGCGCCGGAAGGTGCACGGCCGGGAGCGCGCGGGCCTGCGGCGGGCATGGACTGCTGTGCACGACGCAGGACGAGGGTTGCCGTTGTCGGGTTGGCAATCGCTAGGTCGCTGTTCATATACGTGACTTGGCAAGGCCCCCTACACAGAGAGGCGGTTAAGAGGGAGCTTAAATCAGCAAGACGGTAAAGAAGAGGCCGAGGCTCGCCCACCTAGAGGTCGACAAGCGCCGATCGTGGCGATCCGTAGAGCCCATGTAGACAAGGCTTAAAACATCGTTTGGGGGCGGGCTCCGCCGGAGATCTCAACGCGGCGCCGCCACCTCTTTCTTCTCCTATACCAGCTGTCTGTCCCACATGCTTCTGATCACCGCGCCGGTGAATCTGCATGGCCGTCCAAGTCCTGTAGGGGGTGCGGGCAGTAGGGCCAGCCCCAACGCCGCCAGCGCCCAGCCCGGAGGCCCGGCCGCGACCGCCGCCGCGAAGGCCGCCGGCACCAGCCAGGGGTTGACCAAGTGGAGGTAGGCCTCGGCGTAGAGCACCGGCTTGAAATACGCCATCGTTTTAGCCTCGGCGAGGCGGCGAAACTCTGTACGAGGTGCTGGGCCCCCCACCCTCCACCTCCAGTACCGCCGGGGGACATATTCATAGACCTCCACGTCGTCGAAAACCACCGCCCTCTACTCCAAAGTAGCGATTTTAAGCCGCGGCGCGGCTACCGTCGGCCATCACCACGTCGCCGTCCGCGTGCCTCAACCCCTCGCCCAAGGCGCAAGACTCGCCCCGCCACTCGGGCACCCACAACACCTTGACGCGTAGCCTTCCGGCTCACCGCTCGGCCCCCTCGGCAGTGCAGTCAGAGGAGGCGGAGTCGGCCACTATCACTTCCACCTCGCCTGGGTAGACCTGCTCGGCTATGTTGGCGAGCATCAAGTCTGTGGGCACAGCCCCGTCGCAAATCGGGACGATCACGGCGATGCGGGGGCGCACGCGGGCCCCTCTTGAAGTCCCAAGGCGCAGAGGCCCACCCCTTGGCCACGGCTTAGTAGGCCAGAGGGACGCCGAAGTGCGCGGCGGCTACCTCCAACACGGCCAGCCCCGGCCCACGTCTTTAATACTCTTCCACCTCGCCGCGCGAGCCTGTATCGTCGGCAGGAAGCCGCCTACGATCTGCCGTAGCTATGCACACACCGCGATCCCGCCAGATAGGCGAAATAGATATAAACAGATTCGCCGTGCAGTACGTGGAGCATGCCAAAGCATTAGAGGCCCCATTGCCGAAACCCACCAGCGAAGGCTATGTAACAGCCCGCCTCCTAGAGGCTTTAGTGGAGGCCCGGCTGGCGTTGAGATACCTTAAGGAGGGCCTCGTGAGGAACGCCGCCGGCAAGGCCTTCCAGGCGTGGAGGGCGCTGATGGCCGCCCTATTAAGACTTGAGCTTGAGGAGCTGAAGGTTGCGGCCAGGTCGGAGGACGAGAGGAAGTGGCTTGAAACTGTGGCAGTCCCCCGCGTCCCCACCGGCAGAATGACCGCGCTATCCCAGATGCTGGAGCAGATAGGCTATACAGACATCTCTCTGTGGACTTCTCTAGCGTTGAGCCTCCATGACTACAAGCACCACGGCCCAGATCCCGACACGGCCCTGTCGAAATACAGAAGTAGCGAGGAGGCGGCTTACGACGTGGTTAAGCTCGTCCAAGGAGTGATTAGATACGCCGAGGCCCTCAAACCCCGCGTCAAGTGGAGCCAAGAACTGGAAAAGGCGCTGGAAGAGCTCAAGACAAGCCTCCGCTAGCCGCCGCGAGACGCTCGACACCGGGAGATCCAAACTCGGCGCGACACACGCGCCCCAAACGGCCCCAAAAGCCGCCCCCCAGGAGCCGCCGCGAGGCCCGGCACACCCCACAGACGGGAGCCGGCGCGGGAAAAAACGCAACGCCGCCAGCGACACGCCACACCCCCCACCAGCCCCCCACCCACGCCAACACGGCCCCCCCCCCCCCGACGAAGCACACCACGGCTCACACCCATTCACCGCACACCTCCACAGCCGAGGCACTCACCTCAGTAAACCCTCCAGACACACCCACCCCATGAGGACCGCGCCCTCAACACCGCGGGGACTTCCACGGACACCCACTACGCGCCACTACAAAGAAAGGCTGGGAAACGGCGCGCCCACACCCGCGGGACACGGCGGCGGACATCTACGAAACCAATAAATACCCCCATCCACTGCACGATATGCTCTTGGCGGCGGGGTTCACACCGACGTTGCTGTCGCTCACAGCACTCAAAAGCCGCGCACTGCGCAGAGGCGTCTGGACAAGGGTGAGCCCCGCCGCCAGGGCGCTGATAGACGCCGCCATCCTCTACCTAAGAAGAGGGGGCAGGGTCAAATCCCCCACCCTCGTAGAGGCCCTAAGAAGAGCCGCCGAGGAGGTCCTGAGGCTCACCACCCCCCTCCGGCTGTTGGCCAAGGCCGTGGGGCTCGCCATAGCCCGCGCCAGAGGCATCGAGGCAGACGAGGAGAAGGCAGTAGCCCTCGGAATACAGTGGCTGAACACCCCCAAGAGGTGGAAAACAGCACTAAACTAACCCCGGAGTAGCACTCCAGACACAAGAAATGAGCGAAATAGAGACAGCTGTAGACTGTCTAAAACGACACGATCCCCACCACCGGGAATATTATGACAGAAATAGAGAAAACATCATCCAAAAAATTCAGAGACTGGGAGACGTTACAAGAATAGAATGCCCAGAAAACGACACCACCCACAGAGGCAGAAAGGCCGATCTATTCATAGCCACATCCACACGCAGATACATAATAGAAGTAAAACTATGCCTATCCACAAGCGCATCGCTTGGACGCCACATATTGAGAAAAGCCAAAGACACCCTCAGCCTATTCAACGAACAAGACGCGGCACTACTCGTCGCAGTAGATAGTTCAAAAGTGGACGACGCATGCGAAAAACTAATGACACGCCTCAGAAGAATGTTCACAAAAGGGTTTGGAGTAGATGTGGGAGACGTCACGTGCACACCGAGCACCTTGGTAGAGGGAATGCCCTACATCTCTATAAGGTTTAAAAGAGCTTCCGAGGCGTTGAGAGTATTAAAACAGTTCGGAGTGACAGAAATCGGAATACTCCCGCTATGATAGGCATAAAGCTCTGGAGATCCCGCGCAGGCCTCCTACCCACAAGCGCCAGAAGGGCGGCCACGGCGGTAGCCCTAGCCTTCGCCTCCGCTTGCGGCCCCCGCCAAGCCGTTGTATACACATGGCGCGGGACACCCGACGTTGTGCTCGACCAGCGAATCAGAGAAATAAAACGGAGAACGGCAGAAGAAGAAATCGCAGAACTCGCAGAGCCGTTTAAACACGGCGCCGAGGGGGTAGTCCTCCAAATAGACAACTGCCCACCCGGCGTATCCCTAGAAATTGAGATATACGCAGACCCCAGAATACCCAAAGCAGCCGCAATCACAGACGACGAGCTCGACGTCATAATCGAGCCGAGCGGATACGTCAAAGACACACACATAAAAGACTTCTACACACTAATAGCCGCCGACCCAGACACGGTAAGGAGCTGGATAGAAGACGCCCTCAGAGAGATATATATCAAAAACATCACAGTGGCGACATACAGAGGGCCCAGAACCCACCCACTCCGCCGCCTCATCGCCTGGATAAAAGCAACCAAAAACTGGAGCCTCCACCCAAGAAACGCAATACCCCTCTGGTACCGGCCGTGGCCGTACCAGCTGGCCCGCGACCTCTACCAACTCTCGCCGCCAGACTACAGACGGCTAGCCGGGCCGACAGGCATAAAGCGGGCAGTACGGAAAACAGGCGACCTACTCCTAAAAACCCTCCAAAAATACTACCACCTAGAACGCGAAGAAAAAATACTACGCCTCTACCCCAAAGCCGCGTCGCCGCCCACAAAAAGCCACGAAGCCGCCGTAAAACACCTCGAAAAAATCCTACAAGAAGTATACAAAGAAGCCGCCGAAAAAGTCATCCAAACACGCGACCTGAGGTGGCCCACCTACGTAGACGCCGTCACACAAGCCCTCGAAAACAAACTAAAACAGAGCTGAGATGCCAAGCCTACAGAGGGATGCGCCCAGGCACCGCCGGAGTCCACCCGCCGTCGCTCTCAAGCAAGCCCACCCCCACGCCGGCCAGAGGCCACAGCCAAGACCACGCCACAGCCGCCCTCCTACACCCCATGCCAGCCACCGCCGCGACCAGGCAACCCAGCGACGCGGAGAGGCGACGCCACCCCAGAGACACACCCAGGCGGCCATGCAGAGAGGCACCGTTGCAACCACGCCCGACGTGCAGAAGCTCACGGCCGCTCTACAGAAGCCGTGATAGAAGCCGCCGCGGCCCTCGCCGCCGCCCACTTCGCCGCCCCCCTCGCCTACTACCTATACGCCAGGAGGTGGCTCAGAAGGCCCTGGGGCGTCGAGCCGCGCGAGGGCCACACCCCCACCATCACCATCATAATCCCCACATACAACGAGGCCCCCCTCATAGAAGCCAAGCTCGACGACATCGCCAGGCAGGACTACCCCCCAGACAAGCTCCAGATAATCGTCGTCGACTCCGCCTCCACCGACGGCACCCCCGAAAAAGCAGAGCGCTGGGCCAGGCAGAGGCAAGCCCCCCTGGAGGTGCTGAGAGAGCCCCAGAGAAACGGAAAAGCACACGCCCTCAACCTAGCCCTAAAACACGCCAGGGGAGACATCGTCGTGATAACCGACGCAGACTCACACTGGCCCGACCCCCAAACCCTGAGAAAGGCGGCGAGGTGGCTCGCAGATCCCAGCGTCGGCGCCGTCACCTGCCTCAAGAGACCGGCCGGCGGCGGGGGAGTGGAGGCCGCCTACCGCGACTACTACAACGTACTGCGGCTTGCCGAAAGCAAGAAGTGGGCAACCCCCATATTCCACGGAGAGCTAGCCGCCTTCAGGAAAGAGCTCTTGGAGAAGATAGGCGGCTTCCCCACCCACCTCGGCGCAGACGACAGCCACACAGCCGTCCTCATCGCCGCCTTCGGCTACAGGGCCATAGCCCCGGAGGATCTTCACTGCGTCGAGCTAGTCCCCCGCCAATACTGGAGGTGGAGGATAAGAAGGGCACAACACCTCATACAAAACTTCGCCGCATCGCTGAGGCTAAAAACCCCGTCCCGGTTCAGGCCCGTGCTCTACGCCGAGGCCTACCTCCACCTCGTCAACCCCTGGCTACTCCCAGCCGCCCTAGCCACAGCCCTAGCCGCCGGGCCCCCAGGCTGGGCGCTGGCGGCCCTCGGGCTAGCCCTACTAGCCCACAAGCCCTACCGCACGTGGATCGCCATGCAGATGTACTTGATGATAGCCGCTCTTAGAAACCTCTGGACAAAAGAAATAATGTGGAAGAAAGAAGATAAGATAATACTAAGATCTAAACAAAGACATAATTTCCTTTTATCATTTACATTAACCCAAAAGAATTCAGTGCATGTTAACCCAGTTTGATCTCTTAAGGAGAGGATTTATCCGTTTACTGAATATTCTTCATCCCTTCACTACGTTGAAAATCGGACCTCTATCTCTTCACGTATTCACAGACGGCTTCGGCTCCATAGAGGAAAATATTTTCGACAATGTATACTTCACAAGTACCGAGATTAAAGAGGCTAATACAATAATTGATCTTGGAGCTCACCACTGCTCGTTTACGATATACTCTATTATAAAATCTTCTCCAGGCTCTACAATAATTGCTGTAGAACCTAATCCATTAGCCATAAAGCTCTGCATAGATAACATTAAAGCACTAAGTTGGTTAATTAGTAAAAAAGAGCTCAGCGTTAAAATATTGAATAGAGCAGTATGGGATTCGGAGGAAACCATAAACCTAAAACTTTCCTGGTGGAGTGAAGGAAGCCACGTAAGTTCCGGGCTTCACGGCAACGGAATAAAGGTTAAAGCAATAACACTTGATAACATAATTAAACTTGCCAGAGGTAAAACAATCATTAAAATGGATATTGAAGGAGCCGAATACCGCGTATTAAAAAATTCCAATATTAAAGATGTACATAAGATAGCTGTTGAAGTACATGGAGATCTCAATACTATAATAGAGATCTTAAGAAACCAGGGATTTAAGACTTACATTCAACATCATAAAATAGGAAAGGAATTGTCAGCAACATGGCTAAGGATAAAACCAAGGAGTTACGGCTCTCTAATTGCCACCTATAGATTCGTCGTATCACAAATAGCTAAACCAACTGTAACAATAGTCAAGGGCATGCGAGCATGAGGATAATTCACGTAGCGCCTTTCTACCACCCCGTTATTGGCGGCGTCGAGGACGTGGTTAAGCACATAGCCGAACACATGGCTACCAGGAGCCATGAGGTTTACGTGGTGACCTACAATAGGCTTAGGACAAGCGGCATCGGCTCACTGCCTAGGGAGGAGGTGATTAATGGCGTCAAGGTCATTAGGCTTAAGCCGACCGTAACTTGGAGCCACGGCTCATACAGCCCAGAACTACCCCAGGTCATAAAGGCACTGAAGCCCGACATAGTCCACGTACACGCCTGGAGACACCCACATGTACTCCAAGTAGCCAAGCTAAGGAGAGGCATGGGATTCAAAGCCTTACTACACGGCCACGCACCATTCCACAAACTCAACCAACTAGGCATGATCACCTGGACATACCACAGGCTGGCGGACATATTCGGCAGAAATTACCTGAAGACCTACGACAAATACATAGCACTGACAAGGCACGAAGCAAACATCGCCAAGAGACTAGGCCTTGATGAAGGCAAGATAGAGGTCGTACCAAACGGCGTCGAGGAGGACAGATGCAACGTTAACAGCGACGCTAAAGCCGAGAACCAAGTCCTCTACCTAGGCAGGATAAGCAAATCAAAGAACATAACCCTACTCCTCAAGGCGATGAAACACGTAGCCAAGGAAGTGAGAGACGCCAAGCTAATCCTCGCAGGGCCGGACGAAGGCTTAATCCACTACGTGCTAAACTACGCAGAGAGACACGGCATAAGCGCGCAGTATCTGGGCGAGGTAAGCGAGGAACTGAAGCACAGGCTATATCTCGAAAGCACGGTCTACGCACTGCCATCACTATATGAACCGTTCGGAATAACGCTACTTGAGGCCGGGATCCACGGGACACCATCAATAATAACGGGAAATGGAGGGCAGGCAGATGCCG
Source organism: Pyrobaculum ferrireducens (assembly GCF_000234805.1). NCBI lineage: Archaea > Thermoproteati > Thermoproteota > Thermoprotei > Thermoproteales > Thermoproteaceae > Pyrobaculum > Pyrobaculum ferrireducens. The sequence continues at coordinate 1,694,110 of NC_016645.1, read as the reverse complement.
CACCACCAAATCTGGCGAGCCTATGGGCGGAGCCCAAGCCAGAGAAATACGGAGAAGCCATAACCACATTACTAACCGACAAGGAACTAAGGAAGAAGCTCGGCGTTCAAGCCAGGGAATGGGCGCAAAAACACGTATGGAACAAAATACTGCCCAAATACGAGAAACTCTACAGCGAACTATCACCATGAAGATAATCCACGTACATCACCACTATTGGCCCGTGGTTGGCGGTATTGAGAATGTTGTTAAGGCGCTGGCTGAGGGCATGGCTAGGCTTGGCCACGAGGTCCACGTAGTGACAAGCACCTATGGCGCCGGTGATAGGCCTAGGGAGGAGGTTATAAACGGCGTCCACATCCATAGGGTTAAGTCAATCAGGCTAGGCTACCCAGACTTAACCTACCCGCTGGAGGCGCCTAGGGGCGTTTTGAAGAATGCAGATGTTGTCCATGGACATAGCCAAAACAGCCTATTTACAGTCAAGATGGTTGAGGAGGCTAGGAAAGTTGGCGCCAGGACCGTGGTACATTTCATGGCTGTCGACGCGTTCAACGACCACCCAAGCAGGTTAATTAGGCTACTGGCACCACGCTACGGCAGGTGGAGCGTCAAGAAGGCAATTGAGATCAGCGACGTTAGGCTCGTTAAAAGCTTCAGAGACATGGAAATATTAAGAAATAGATACGGCATAGAGGCAGAGTACGTCCCTGACGGCATTGATGAGGAGCCCCTCAGGAAGCCGAACATGGCCGAGGAGTTTAGGCGTAAATACGGCGTACGGGATCCGTTCATAGTCTACGTGGGGAGGCTCCATAGACTGAAAGGCATTGATGTGCTCATAAGAGCCTTGGCAATAGCCGCCAAGGAGGAGCCCAGTCTGAAAGCCGTTATAGTAGGGCCAGGAGACCAAAGGCCATATAGGGAACTAGCCAGCAAGCTCGGCATCAGCGATAAAGTCTTATTCACGGGCTTCGTCGATGAAGACACTAAGATTGGGGCCATTGACGCATCCGTTGCCCTAACCCTACCCAGCGTAAGTAACTATGTTGAGGTTTTCTCATTAGCCATAACAGAGGCATGGGCAAGGGAAAAACCAGTAATAGCATCAGCGGTAGGCGAAATACCATACAGGGTTAAACACATGGTCAACGGACTGCTGGTACAGCCTAGGAACCCTAAAGCCCTAGCAGAAGCAATAACAATACTGATTCAAGATAGGGGGTTAGGAGAGAAACTTGGTGAGGCTGGAAAGAGCAGTGTGGTTACATGGAGTAAAGTGGTGGATATGTTATTGAAAATATATAGCAAAGCATCTAGTCCATTCAATGGTTAAAGTCACTGCGGATCTGTTAAACACATATGGAGAGAGGACAGATAACATCATTAAACTTGATACTTGTGATGGATCAATTTTATCTTACTTCACGTTAATTGACGAAGTAGCATCAACCGTATCCCCAGATCTAGCCGAGATACTAGCTGTTGTAGCTAAGCCTACAAAGTGGCTGGTATGAAAATTGCATTAATACGCCGCGAATACATAACGCACATCGACGGTGTCAACAGGTTTATAGCCTGGCTTGGGGAGGCGTTCAAGAAGCTTGGCCATGACGTTGTGGTGATTAGCTGGGGCTTCTATGGCGTTAATAGGAGTGAGTTAATAGGTGGTTTAAGAACATGCATTCATTAGATGAAGAGCTGGAGGTATTGACATTAATGGATAAGCCAACACATGGGGATCCTTGGAGTAAAATAGCATTTGACTGGTTAACTAAAGGAGCTAAGCTTTTCAAGAAAGAGGGGATAGACGTCGCTATAGTTAATGGGGTTATTCCATTAAGCTTTAGACCAAAGATTGCGGTTGCTCATGGGCCTATCTCTATTTCAAAAATTCAACGCTTGATAATCAAGGCACTCTATGCAACCTACGACATGGTAATCTGCGTTTCTAACAAAAGTAGACAAGAGTATGCTGGTATAGTTAACTGTGAAACCATAATACCATTACCAATGAAGCTAAGCCTCTATAATCCGTTAGGATACCGGCAACGGAGCAATACCATAGTACACATAGGCACCAGACCCGTGAAGAAACCAGAAATTAGCATAGAAACTATCAATTTACTTAAAAGGAAGGGGTATGACGTTAACTTAGCCATAATAGGACCGTATTCAAAGCAAGTAGAAGAACTAGCTAAGGGTAACAACTTCACTCAATTGTACTTTAATGCTGAAGAGGGGGAAAAGGTAAGGATTTTATGTGGCGCTAAGGCATTAATATTACCATCAAGTAATGAGGTATTTCCATTCACGGCCATGGAAGCCATGGCTTGTGGTATGCCTGTAGTGGCTTCACATGCGGTACCTGAGGAGGTCATTGTAGATGGATACAATGGAGTGAGGGTAAGGAGTCTAAACCCTCAGGACTACGCCGCGGCACTTGAAAAATTGCTGGTCGACGAAGAGCTATGGATCAAATTATCAACAAATGGCATTGAATTCATTAAGCAGTTTGACTACATTAACCATAGCAAAGAGATATATTGAAATCATTGGAAAACTAATTAAGGAAGGCTAAGTATTCTCCTTCGTAGTCTCTCTTATCAGTGATACACGGAGTTGTGTTCACATGATGCGTCGAGGAGGAAGCCAAGATCGGCACAATCGATGCGTCAATAGGCCTTACTCTCCCCAGCATCAGCGACTACGCTGAGGTCTTCTCCCTCTACATGACTGAGGCTTAGGCTAGGGGAAAGCCGGTCACAACCTCGGCAATCGGCAAGATGCCGTAGAGGGTTAAACAGATGGTCAATGGACTCCTGGTACCATCCAGGTATCCGGCGGCACTTGCGGAGACAATAGCAACACTGGCACAGGATAAGGAATTGGGCAGGAGATTGGGGGCTGAGGGTAGGAAGTCTGTGCTTCCTGGGACGAGATAGTGAATAAACTATTAAGCATCTACTCAGGTGGGTAATAGTTTGGGCGAGGCAGTCTTAGTTACTGGTGGGGCTAGGTGTATTAGTAGTCATGTGGTGGTAGGTTGGTTAATGAGGATCTCTAGGTTAGGGTGATCGACAACCTAAGTAGCGGCAGGCTGGAGAACCTAAGGCACCTCGGCGATTCGGTAGAGGTTATCATTGGGGACTTAAAGAGGCCGGAGGATGCGCTCAGGGCCGTGGATGGGGTGGACTCTGTCTTTCACTTCGCAGTGAACCCGGAGGTTAGGGTAAGCACCACAAACCCGGAGACTCACTTCAACGAGAATGTGGTAGCCATATTCAACCTACTTGAGGCAATGAGGAGGAGAGGTGTTAAGGAGTTGGTCTTCGCGTCCTCAAGCTCGGTCTATGGTGAGCCAGTTGAAATACCAGTTAGTGAAGGTGCACTGATTAGGCCCGTCTCCGTGTATGGGGCTAGTAAGGCGGCTTGCGAAAACCTAATACACGCCTACACGAGACTCTACGGGATCAAGGCTGTGGCGCTTAGGTACGCCAATGTTGTTAGGCCGAGGCTTAGGCACGGCGTTGTTTGGGACTTCATGAACAAACTCAGGGCTAACCCAAGGGAGCTTGAGGTGCTTGGCGATGGTACCCAGGTTAGGAGCTACATATACATCGACGATGCGGTGGAGGCCACAATACTAGCTTGGAAGAAGACCGATGACGCATTCAGTATCTTCAACGTCGCGTCTGAGGATTGGATAACTGTAGACGAAGTAGCCAAAATAGTCATCGAAATCATGGGGCTCAAGGACGTAAAAATAATCCATAAACCAGTCGCACATGGGGTAGGCTGGCTGGGCGACGTGAAGAAAATAGCCCTCAAGATAGATCAGTTAAAAGCCCTAGGCTTCAAACCAAAACTAAATAGCGCACAAGCTATTGAGAAAACTGTCAATAGCATGATGGGTGATTTCGTGAAATGATCGTAAGCGCCGCAGCGCTTAAAAGATTACTAAGTGATGAAGTCATGAAGTTTAGTAAGTTAATGCATAAGGCTATTGATAATGGATATTGATAAAATTATTCTTATGATATTTATAAACATATTGGCATTAGGTTTACTTTACAAATTTAAAGATCGTGAATTAGACTCAACTTTAGAGTTTCATTTATCCTATTACCAGAGATATATTAATATGCTAGCCATTTTAATAGCAAGTTTAATGTTATTCTTTAGGTTAATCAATACTAGTGCGCTAGGTATTATGTTGATCTCATTCATAGCAATGATCCTTGCTATAATGTCTGAAGATAAGTTCTTCTTAACAGCTATGCTCATTATCTTGTTATCATCCCCACTAGGGATTTTAAGTAAGTATGGCTTTAGTATAATTGGATATGATGAGGGAAGGTTTTGGGGTTTTGCTTCGCTCATCGGGCAAACTGGTCACTATAGTATATCATTCTCTATTTATGAGAGTGAATATTATCGAACTTTTGGAGTTATTGCGTTTTTAAATTATTTACTTAAAGAAATAGCAAATTTACCTATGAATAGAGTAGATAACTATTATATTATTTTACTTAATTTACTTATATTTCTCTTCACTTATATCATTTTACGGCATATGAAAATCGACAAATTAACTATGGGCATTGTGTTAAGCTCTTTATTTTATCAGCAAACTGCCTTACCTGTAATAAATTTCATTCCACAGACACTTTCGTATGCTTTTCTCTTAGAGATTTTGCTTATCTTATATCTAGGATTATCTAAGTACAGGCTAGAAACTTCAGCTATTATATTGATAGTATCAATAACATCTGCAGTCACGCATCCTACAGTGCCTCTAGTATTTATATTTGTATTGACATATTCAACTATAATCTCACTGATATTCTACAAGATTAGAAAAGGAATTAAGATGAATGAATTTATTGTACAAAATATGGTAATAATTATCTTAACTGCCCTTATATATTGGATATATTCAGTAGCCTTATATGCTATGTATGGAGGAGGTATATTTACAGTATCTGATTTTCTAAGCTCCCTTATAAAGATCCTGTTTCAAGGAAAGAACATCGTAGAAACTTTTAAATCTAGTACTGTATGGCTTGGTGAGGAACCATCTTTTGCATTTTATACTGAGACTTTACTTATTGCATCCGTTATTTTCTCGCTATTCCAATGTATAATAGACTTATCATATAATAGATATAATTACTATAGAAATAGCTATGATTACATTATGGATGGTATTATTTTAACTATTCTAACGTATTATTCATTAGTTTTCCTTTCACCTATGATGAGACGGTATTTTTATACAGCATTTTTGTTGTCACCCATTATTTTAGGTTATGTATTTAATCAAAATAGAAAGGGGCCAAAAATTAGTAAGAGAAATGTCTTAAATTTAAATAACAAGAAGAAAATGTTAATAGTTAGCTTATTAAGTGTAGGAATTATTGCTGGAATTACTTTTCTCACTGGAACATTTCTTGCTAGCGAGTATATACCTTTTCCTAGCAGTACAGATTGGCTAATAGCTGAGAATATCTTTTATCTATTAAGTAATAAAACTGCATTTTATATTAAATATACTGACCCTAGGCTAGCTGTACCATTATCTTATTACCAATTATCGTATTTACTTAAAACACCTAATAGATTATCGATGCTAATTGGTATTAAATTTGATAGGTTAGGTCAGCGTTTTATTGATTTGTATCTTCTAGATAACTATAAAATAATACTTATGAACAAAACGTATGATTTAATTGGTATGTGGGGTAGTTACTATATTATCTTAATTCGTTAAAAATGAAAAGTCACCTGACCCATAACCTTTAAGGTGAAGTTCGATAAAGGTGCATACGTCTAGACCACTGATAACTATAATAATGGTTACATAGAAAATAAAACAAATAATTGGTGAAGTATTAGCCAGCTTGTTTAAAATAGAATATAGATCTATAGAAATAGTGATAGTTGATAATGGTTCTTCAGACGATACGTTTGAATATTTGCACAAAACCGCTAATGATAAAGCCCCAGGAAATATTCAAATAAAGTTTATTAACTTATTTGATTTCGATAGTGGTGTTGCCCGTGGCGGTATTGGGGTTTATGAGGATAGCAAGTTTCGCTTCATCTTCCTAAAGCCGCGCATTGGCGGTTTTGCTCAGTTTACTGATTTGAGGAGGGTTGGCGATACGTACGTGGGCGTCCTGGGCAAGCCGTTTTTGGTGCCGTACATGGCGTTGTGGGATATGGCTAGGGGCTTCGGCTACGTATTAAGGAGACTTCCATGGCTTTTAAGGTCATGAAGCCGAGGCTTCTCGTCTTGACCAAGCTCTTTTGGCCCGAGGGTAGTGGCGCCGAGTTGGCTACATACATATTCCTGAAGCGTTACTTGGCTGGGGTTTTTGACGTAATCGTTGTTTCCAGCACGCCCAAGCCTACTACTGACGTGCTCAAGTGCTGTAGGTATGTGACGTGGAGTGCCCTTAGGAGTGGGGTTAAACCGGTTGAGTGGGCCTTAACTACACTTGGAATCGATTATATTAGGGGTTTAATTAAGTGGGCCGACGTGGTCTACATACCATCGCATACCTTACTTCCCCTCGCCTTAATTATTAAGCGTGTGAATCCCAGGGCTAGGGTTGTTTTTCACATACACAATCACCAACTCCTAACCTACACATCCGTGGTGCTGAGTAATTTAGGTCCGGGCCTACGTTCTGACATACTTGTGGAGCTTCTTGAGAACAGGAGCCTAGCCAGGGCATTGTTTACGGGCATACTGCACGGTACTAAGTACCTGTACTGGCTCGCTCTCCTTCGCACAGATTTGGTGATTTTCGTAACGAGGAAGCAACTGGACCTTGCCCTTAGTTACGGCTTGCCCGTTGGGAGGTCCGCCGTTGTTTACAATCCACCACCCGAGGTGAGTTTTACGGGTAAGGAATTAACGAAGGATCCACTACTTATATATGTTGGGGGTGATAGCTTCATAAAGGGTTTCCACATACTGCTTAGAGCACTGCCCAGGTTAATTAGGTCCGGTGTTAGGCTTAGGTTGTTCGGTAACTATAGGAGGGTCATTAAGCTTCCTAATGTTGAGTTTGTGGGTAGAGTTTCTCATGATTACTTAATGCGGGTGCATAGGTATGCCTGGGGCTTGTTGTTTCCGTCGATAAATGAGGAGCCGTTGCCGTACGCCGTGGTTGAGTCTGCTGTGTCTGGCACGGTGCCGTTGGTGTCCAATGCAGGCGGCGCCGTTGAAGTACTTAGGGGAACCCCGGCAGAGAAGTTCGTGTTTAAAGTTGGTGATGCGGATGATATGGCCGACAAGGTATTAAGCCTAGTTGCTGAGGACACTAAAAAAGTCTTCGAAATAGGGCTTAAAACCAGTGGTGTCGTGCTTAAACGCCTTGAGGAGTCGTCAAGACAACTACCCAGATACATATTAAGTATCCTCGATTAATATGGAAACGCCGAGGATTCTAGTCACGGGTTGAGCTGGCTTCATCGGCTCTCACCTGGCTAGGGCTTTGGTCATAGCTGGGCACAGCGTTGGGGTCCTTGATAACTTATCCACAAGCGCGCTAACCTCAGGCACGTTATTGGTACTATTAAATTTGTTAGGGGTGATGTTATGAATTACGAAACTGTTGAGGGTGCGATTAGAGGTGTTTATGCCGCGTCTCACCTGGTAGCCCTAAACAATTTGTAGGTCTAGATCACCACCAGCTAAGCCTCCTTCAGCTTGTGGTGCGAGTTATTAGCGTGATGCCGTATGTCTCCGGCATGGGTGCTTTGTAATAGAGAAAGTGCTACGTAGCACATTTTCTCTTAAGCTTATTATAATATCACTTATTTTTACGGGATTTATAATTAACATATACCTATATATTAGGTCATATTTATCTCAATCTGTATTTATTTTAGCTAATATAACAGGAGTGCTGGCCTTAGCCACGATATACCTAACGGACAAACCGGCGAATATCAAGCTGGAGAGATATAAGTTGCCTGTTTCGCCGTGGGTTCTTCCTCTGGCTGTTTTCGCAACAGCGCAAACAGAGGTTGTAGTGTTTGGTCACACCGGGTTGCCATCTCTGGTAGCGACGGGGGTAGCCTTGGGAGCTGTGCTCCTACTAGACGACCGAGTCTTTAAGAAGGTGGCCATTACAGCAAGTATCGTAGGCGTGTTAGTGGCTGTGATGTACTCGCAATATACCCCAGCTTCGGTAACGACACTTGGCGCGACGCTACACAAGCTGCTCAACTTATGGAAACTGGAAATCTAGAGGACGTCACTATGAGACACCTAGCCTATCCCTTTCCGCTTGTCTCGCTTCTCTACGCCGAGCTCTCTTTTGTAGCCAGTTTCAACGCGGTGTGGAGTAGTGTAGCAATTGGGCTCCTTTACCTTTTTGCCCTTCCGCTTGGCGTGTATCTGGCAACGCGTAAAATGGCCGGCACAAATTCTCCATATGGCGCCGTTGTAATCCTGCTAATTCCATTGGCAGTTGTATGGTCTGTATGGTTCATACCGCAAGCCTACAGCGCTGTCTTGTCTCTCCTGTACCTAACGCTAGCCACAACACCGCTTCTGGCGCTACTTTTGTCTACAGCGGTAATTATAGGACACGGGGGTGTTGCAACTTGGTTACTTATAATATTACTAATACATTATATTAATAATAGGTATAAGAGTGATTTTTTAAAGATTTCTCTTATAATATATATATAATTATCTTTTCAATATATGCTACATATACTACCTTGATATCTGTACTAGGGTCGTCATATACATCAGTAGTAAATGCCCTTATTGCCTTCTTGAGGGGAGAGAAAATCTTAATCGCATCCTCCCCCGTCAAGCCGCCTCCAGTGACGGTATTGTCATGGCTAGGCGTAGCGGTAGTTGTGTCATTAACTCTTGCCGTTTTTGTGTATGAATGGAGACTAAGGACATTGGCGTTTGTTCTCATGGTCTTTATTGCATTAGCTACAGTGGGCGTAACTTCATTCCCGGCCCTTGTTCTTGACAGATATTTGGGCTTTCCCTCGATCTGCCTCGCCGCCGCGCTTGCTCCAATAGCCTTGCATAGGCTGAGGCGGCGCTTCTTTAGTTGCTTTCTCCTGCTACTTGTGGTATTTGCCTTTCTGTACTCTGCTGTATTTATGCCGGGCAACAGATATACTGTATATCCTTACACCTATACCACTGGACTTATTGTATATCAGGAGAAGCAAGCGCTGGATTTAATTGCGCCGCTATTAAGGGCTCCACTCGTACTAGTTGATTGGCGCGCGGGTTCCTATATGAGGTGGAAGTATCTATGGGTTCAAAGCATATATCGGGGGTTCTCAACTAGTGACGGAGTTTTCTTATGGGCCGGTGGCTATGGCCTATATGTTACGCCAGACTTTTTGCTGAGTAGTAAATCCACCTTCCTAGTATTGAGAGATCGTGCGGTGGATATGGTGGATTCGATATCTCTGAGTGTGTGGCCCTGGGTAATGAACAAGACGTGTATCTTCAGCGGACCTGTGAGGATATTTGTAGTGCCATGACTATGGATCTTGTAGATACACTCCGACGATGAAAATCGGCAACTTGTGGTTATTGGGACACGTCCTGAGATCATCAAGGCTATGCCTGTTATTCGAGAGCTCGAGAGGTGGGGGAACTATACTCTGGTGTGGAGTGGGCAACATTTCAGCTACGAGATGAGCCGGGTTTTCTTTTAGGAACTTAAATTACCTGAGCCTCATGTATATCTTGATATCCCAGCAGAAGGGGATCTGTTAGAGAGGATGCTATCGTTGCGGTATATGCGTTGGGAGATACCGCGACTACTCTTGCGGCTGGTATCGCCTCTGTTTATGAGGGAGTGCCTTTTATTCACGACGAGGCTGGCATGCGAAGTTATGACCTATATATGCCTGAGGAGGTGTATCGCAGAGTTGCCGACGCAATTGCCTTTATGCATTTTGCCCCGACAAAGCTCGCTTACTACAACTTACTCATGGAGGGTACTGACAAGACACATCTATACCTCGTTGGCTCTATTGTTGTTGATGCATGATTAAGAGAGAATATACTATCATATTTATTTCAAATATTGAAGCTTATATTGTAAATCAAAGTGAAAAGCTATAAAATTAATTCAAAAACATCGAGAAAAAAACTTCTTGTCGTTTATTCAACATATTTGGGTAACACGGGTGATGCGGTTAATGAGCGACAGTTAATAAATCACTTATGTAAACAATTTATATCTAAGTTCAATGGTAAATGTTACGTTTTTTATAATTTATCGTTAAAAATGCTTTTTAAGTATAATAAATTCAGAGCACAATTACAAGTTTTGGAAGGTGTTACATATATACCTATACTTCTAACTGGTATAGTATCTACATATTATATTTTTTCATCATTCTTTAGTTTAGTCATTGCGTTGGCTGTTTATTTATATAGTTTTTTCACTAAACATGAAGTGTGTATCTACGTAAGGAATTCGTGGAATGCTCTGGGTTTTCTTCTCATGCCTATGCTTAGGAATAGGACGCTTGTAAAACTCGTGTCCTTAGGAGAGGAAGAGGTGACAGTAATTAATTTTGTAAAACGATTCATCATTAGTGCTGATCGACATGCCCTCGCTCGTGCACGTATAGTTGGCCTCGTTTCGCCGCTATTATTAAAATATTTAGTATTTAGAAGAGGGGTTATTCCTTCCGGATCGGTTGTGGCAATAACTCCAGGTATAGATTTGCAAAAGGTGAGTAAAATTATGACCAAGGGAAGTAATGGAGTTTTTTCAAATGAATTTGTTGTAGCTTTTGTAGGTTCTTTAGTCTGGTGGCAGGGTATAGATGTGGTTGTAAAAGCGGTGTCTTTATTGAGACGGTTAGATGTCGGTAAACGTATTAAGTTAGTAATAGTGGGTGACGGTCCTGATAGGAGGAAGATCGAAATATTGTGTAACAAGTTGGGTGTTAATTGTGAAATGGTGGGTTCGTTGCCGCATTTTGAAGCATTAAAAGTGCTTGCGCGGTCTCATGTATTGGTTTTGCCACGACCTAAGACTCTAGTAACAGAAAGCGTACTGCCTATAAAGATTATAGAAGCATGGGCTTTAGGCGTACCTGTAATTGCAACAGATCATGAAATTTTTAAATTCTATGGCATTAGGGATAGAGAACATATATTGTTTTGTAAACCTGAACCATCAGATGTTGCTAAAAAGATTATTGAACTATTATATGACAAATCGCTTTATTTTAGATTATCGACAAACTCGCGGAAAATTGCAGAGAAATTTGATTATCAAAAAATTGCTAATATTTTACTAGAAAGATTACTTAATGTATGTACAAATAAAACTATTTGAATTTCTATAAATAAATACTAAGTTAGTCTTTTAGATTTTATTAAAGCAAAGCTCAAAGTTGTATCTACTTAGTTGGACATTCTATGATGATTTAACTTAATAATTGTCTTTTGAGAAAATCATCTAGACTACTACACCGTGGCGTGGAGGTGCATGTGGTGAGATCTAGGCGGGATGGATTTATATATTTTTATGTTCTTTATTACAATTATTATTACTAATATTACTAATTAGGGGCACAGAGTGTCATTCGTCGTTACGCTTCACGGCTAATGATTTTCTTAATGAACCTTCTGTGAGGCATGGTACCAGGTTGAGTAATGTCACGGTATGTTGGTGAGAAGAGTTTTCGATGCCTTGATTGTGGCTAGCAAAGCTGTATTTGAAGAGGCATCAAAATTGTATTCGCTGGAGAAGATTTACTAGTCCCTTATAGGGTTGATGTAAAGCTTTTTAATTAATTAGATAGAGAGAAGTCACGGAAGGGGTTAGGAATAGGGATTGCTATTTTTACTGTTCGCTACCCGAAATGTGGAGTGGAGTATTCAATAAGGGCTATAGTAATTGTGTTGAGTGGGCATTAAGATGTTGTATTTGTGATAGGTAGAGGGGAGATCTCGATATTCTTTAGGCGTTTAGTGGGGGCTTAGTGTTGAAAGCAACGTTATTTTTATTGTTTTACGCAATCTAAGTTGTCGTGGCTAGTGACGTGGTTGTGGTACCTTCTCTTCAGGTGGCGTGGAGGTTTGTGGTGATTGAAGCGCGGTTGCGGGGTAAAACTGTGATGGGTACAAGAGTAGGTGGTATTGCGGATCGGATAGTAGATGGTTACGGTGGCTTTTTGGCGCCGCCTAGAGATCCCCAGGATATCACCGAGAAAATTTTGTATTTTTGTAGAGAATCCGACGAGGCGACACAGAGGGTTCTGAGTATTAGGGTTTACAAGGTTTGGAAGTGGTGATAGACAGTATTAGGTGTATCGTTTTAGGGCTGTAACTTATGCCGAAAGAGGTTACTGAATATCTCTACGCAGAAGTATTTAATATAGTGAGGTTGAGATTTACGACAGATATTCTCATGGTTAATTGTTTTGCACCAAGCAAATGGATGCGTCAGCTGGTGCTTACCCATCTTAACTAACTAAATATATATGTAGGCTATAACTATGACCATATACGTAATATTTTAAAATACCAGAATTTTGGACAGTTATGGGTTCTACAAATAGGATTGGGTTGCTGGCTGTAATAGTGTTAGCGTTGGTTGGTGCTGTGGCGTTAGCCCAAATTGGTGATGTTCAAAGGTATCAGATCGGGGATCCCGCCCGTCCAGAGGTTAATGTATTTGTGGGCAACATTACTGCTGGTGGTGAGAGATATATAGTCTCCACTGTGATATTTAAGAAGGGGGTTCCCGACTCTGTGGTAAATAAAGTACATGAAATGTTTACGCAACTATATACACATAGTAAAAGGGTAAGCATAAATGGAAGAGAAGTAAGTATTACCGAGGTCAGGGTGTCGAAAGTTGTGAAGGATAGGGAGGGTCGCTACATGTTTAGGGTTGCTGAGAGGCCTGAGGTGGTTAATCGTTTGCTTGCTGGCTACAGGGAGCATGTTGAGGCTGTTTTGTCTAAGCCGGTTCCCTCCACGATGCCGCGTCTGCCAGATGGGGTTAGTGAGAGGGGGATTGGTACGCTGAACGCCGTTGTTCGAGATTTGATAGGCGCGTCTCTGGCGCAGAGGGTTTACGGGGTGGATGGAAGTGGGGTGAATATTGCAATTGTGGATACTGGTGTGGATTATGGTCACCCGGATCTCACCACTGCTTTAAGATACTGGTCGGGTCTGTACAAGGGTGTCAATATCAGAGAGCCTCTAGTATTTGACGCCGATGAGTCACAAGTATTATTGCTGGAGCCTGTAACTCGTGTTAATTCAACTCATCTATACGTAGGGGGGAGACTATATACAACTCTGACTCCGTGGCCTGTATATATTTCTCCGCCGTGTGATTACTATAGAGTTAGTCCTTCGTGGGTTGGTGAGTTTAGATTTGGCGTAACATATATGTTTGTGCCTGGGTATGGGCTGGTGGTTGCTGGTGTTTTGGCGTGGAGGCCGCAGGGCTGGGACTATTATGGTTATGTGTTTGTAGATGTTAATCGTAACTGTAGATTTGACGATGAGAAAGTTCCTCCTATAGATCCTTATGCGAGGGGTTCTGTGCTGAGGTATTGGAGCAATAGGGTGATAGCGCCGGATTATGACGGGAATGGCTTTCCTGATATTTCCCTTGGTGTTGCTGGTGGGTTCTTCTACGACTTGTGGTGGTGGTTTAGTTATCCTGCTGAGATTCACCCTGGCTGGGATAGGGACGGGAGGTGGCTGAGTATTTTCTATGACTTTGACGGGCATGGCACAGCCGCGGCGTCTGCTGCCGCTGGCAGGGGGGTGGTGGTCTATAATATCCCTGGGTTGGGCACGGTGAGGCTAACCGGCATAGCGCCTGGGGCTGGGATCATTGGCGTCAAGGCGCTGTGGGCGGGTAATGTGGAGGGCGGCATGTTGTGGGCCGCTGGCTTTGACGTTGATCCGTATACTGGGCAGTTCTACTTCACGGGGTCTAGGAGGGCTGATGTTATTAGCAATAGCTGGGGGATTTCTTATTTTGCCTATGACGTTGGGGCGTTCGGATATGATTTCGAGTCTGTGTTTGTTGCTGGGCTGGCGCTTCCGGGTTACTTAGACCCGCGCTACCCCGGTGTGTTAATTGTGCAGGCTGGGGGAAATGGCGGACCTGGCTACGGCACTATCACGAGCCCAGGGGCCTCGCCTGGTGTCTTGACTACGGGTGCCTCTACTTCGACTCATTTTGCGTATGTCTATACGAAGATGAACAACACGGTATATGCCTCGGGGGCTGGCTGGAGTAGTGACGAGGTGATTAGCTGGTCGCTGAGGGGTCCTACGGTGGTGGGCTTTATTAAGCCTGATGTTGTTAATGTTGGGGCGTTTGGCTTCACCGCGGCGCCTGTGGGCGTGAACTACACTTTGTTCGGGGGTACTAGCTACGCGACTCCGCTCACGGCTGGTGTGGCGGCGCTGGTTTACCAAGTGTTGGGGAGGTCTGCCGACCCCGCGCTTGTAAAGGCCGTGATTCAATCTTCGGCGAAGTACTTGGGATATGACACTGCTACAGAGGGCTTTGGCCGTGTTGATGCCTATAGGGCCGTCTCGCTTGCCCGGTTGCTGGCTGGCAGAACTGCGGCTACGTACGAGGCGCTAGTGTTTAGTAATTCTCTATGGTCCCAGTACGCGTCTAAGGCTGGGAGTATTTGGCGTTGGCAGTGGTGTGACAACATCAGGGCGTATATGTTGTGGTGGCTTGGCACGGACCTTGCGCCTTCCAGGTGCGCCATGCCTCCAGCGGCCTCTTCGAGATTTGACGGCGTTGTGTTCTTTGGCGACGTCGCCCGCGGTGGGTCGAAGTCCGTTACGCTGACGGTTAGGAACCCGACAAACAAGACTATGGCTGTAAGCCTGTCTCCCCGCCAGTTTGTGGTGATTAGAACTCAGACGTTGAGCGCCTCGCTGTCTCTGGCGTCGGGTGCGCCTTATAACAGGACCTATTGGGTGTTTACCTCTTCCAATCTCACTATGACTTATCGCTTTATGGAGGTGGTGGCTACGATTCCGTTTAGTGCATTTGATAGTGATGGTGACTACAGAATGGATGTCAGGGTGAGGGTGTGGATCCACATTTGGAGGAGTGATACAAATGGTAACGGCATGCCTGACCCTGATGAAATGATATTGGTAAATTACGGCTATAATTGGGCTAACTGGAACCTCGCCACGATATCTCTGCCGACGTTTAAGCTCGGCTCTTATAGGGGTATAGTGGTTACCGTTGACTTGGTTCGGGGACCCGGCGCGCCTAGCTATGTCCCGCCTGTGCCTATCCGCGTAAATATTACATATGTGGAAGGCCTATCTAGAGATCCGTGGGTTTCTGTATCTCCTTCGTCGGCAACTATACCGCCTGGCGGCTCCTACACCTTTACGCTCACTGTGAGTGTTCCTTCAAACGCCGTCCCCACTACCTATATTGGCCAGCTTATATTGACCAACAACGTGACTGGGAAGGTGATGTCTGTTCCGTATTCGTTTAATGTGTATACCGATGTGAGTGGTGGGTGGTTGGTTTTGACTAGTGGATCTAACGGGAGGTGGCCTGATGCGAGGTCTATCAGGGGTGCCACTGACTGGGCTTGGAGGTTTGAGTCTGGTGACTGGCGTGTTTACTTCGTGAGGCCAGCTGGGGGTAGCGCTCTGGCGCTGGAGGCCGAGGCTTCGTGGAGCCAGCCCGACACCTCGCTTATTGGCTTCGCCGTTGGTCCAGACGGTCAGTTTGCTGGTGCTTACCTTGGCCAGGGTGCTTCCTACTTTGACTATTTAGGATCGGGCGTGTTCCAGTGGGTTAACACAGGCGCTGGTTCCATTGACGTGGCTAAGAGGGTTGTGTGGTTCCCCGGTGTTAACTACAGGAACTGGCTGTATCCGCACAGCAAGCCTGAGGGTGGGGTGTTTGCTATAGTGGTGAGGTCTGTGTTGTACGACGGGAGGAGTGGCGCTTCTGAACCTATTACTGTGAGGGTGAGGGCTCTGCCAGCTATGTCGCTTCTGCCTGCTCAGGTGGTTGGTAGTGGGACGTATTATGTGAGGTTCTCCCTGCCGTATATAGTTAGGGATATGTATGCGTTTATTTCAAGGCCGTATACGCCGTGGCTGGACTTTGATCAGCGCTACACGCCTGGCTACTACAGCGTGAGTCCTGGGTATGTCTCTGGTCCGTTTCCTGCTGGCACGCAGTTTACGTTTTCTGTGACTGTGGCTAACTACGGGGCTCCTGGGCAGAAGTTTGACGTGTCGACGATGTACTGGGCCCAGTTGCCCTCTCTGCCAGTGGTGTGGAGGTGGGGTAGCACCTATACGAAGTATTACGTGTATTATCCGTTTGAGGACTGGACTACGGTGGTAAGGTAAGCTTTTTTAAAAATATTTTTTCCTCTATCTATGTCTGTTTTGATTGTTGTTGGTACTAGACCTGAGATCATTAAGATGGCGCCTGTTGTGAAGAGGCTTGAGGGGGCTGGTATAGATTTTGTGTTTGTACATACTGGTCAGCATTTTGATTTTGAAATGAGTAGGGTTTTTATCGAAGAGTTGGGTCTTCCGGAGCCTCATGTGGGTTTTTCTCTTGAGAATAGTAGTCCTGCGGCTCAGATTGGGGAGATGATGATTAAGCTGGAGCGTGCTGTGGCGAATTTGGGTCGTCGTCTTAGTATTATGTTGGTGCAGGGCGATACTAATAGTATGTTAGCGGCTGGTTTAACTGCCGTTAAGCTGGGTATAAAGCTAGGTCATGTGGAGGCTGGGTTGCGTAGTTTTGATTGGCGTATGCCTGAGGAGCATAATAGGCGTATGATTGACCATGTGTCGGATATGCTTTTTGCGCCGACTGAGTTGGCTAGGAGGAATCTCTTGGAGGAGGGGGTTTGGGGTGAGGTTTTTGTGACGGGCAACACCGTTATTGATGCTATAACTATGTATCTGGATAAAGTGAAGGAGGTAGAGGCCAAAGTTTTGGAGGGTGTTAGGTTTGGTGAGTTTGGTGTGGTGACGTTTCACAGGGCTGAGAATGTGGATCGGTTGGAGACGTTGAGGGATTTTGTTAGGGTGCTTCAGAGAAGTCCTATTCCTTTGGTTTTTCCTGTACATCCGAGGACTAAGAGGAGGCTTTCTGAGTTTGGGCTTTGGGATGTGGTGGGTTCCATCCCCCATGTGCAACTTCTGCCTCCTTTGGGGTATTTTGAGTTTTTGGCTTTGATGAGGAATTGTAGGGTTGTGTTGACTGATTCTGGGGGGCTTCAGGAGGAGGCTACACATCCGGCTATCCGTAAGCCTGTGCTTGTGTTGAGGATGTCTACTGAGAGGCCTGAGGCTGTGTCTGCTGGGTTTGCGCGGGTTGTGGGAACTAACCCTGTGGTTGTGTTGGCGGAGTTGGAGAGGGTGTTGTCGGGGGGTGTAGAGCTTCCTGACGCGTCTCCTTTTGGGGATGGGAGGGCGGCTGAGAGGATTGTGTCTATTGTGAAGTCGAAGTTGTAGCTTCTCTTCTCAGCTCAAAGACTACTGTTCCGCCGCATGTGTAAGGGAGGCCTGGGTCTGGGCACTGGACGTATCCGATGTGGTCTTGTGTTCCTATGCCTAGAGCGGTTGCGGGGATTCCCTTCATGAAGGGGGTTAGTAGCGTCAGCATGGCCGCTAGGGCGTGGAGGCATATCGGTAGCTGGGTGGGTTTTATGTAGAATTTTTCGGCTTGTATCTCATCGCCTGGTTTGTAGCCTGCGGCGCAGTGTCCGCGGACTTCTTTTACTGTAATTTTGACGGGACTAAAATAGTGGCGTGAAGCCATAGTTGCACAAAGTTTCGTTCCAGCAGTCTAGTTTTATAGCTTTGTAACCTATAGAGGTTAAATATTTATATAAATGCGATTTATCGGTAGTTTCCACGATTAATACTGGTTTGTGTTCAAGAGTTTTTTTCATGCCGTGGAATGCCCTGTCTTCATGGCCTTCGATATCTATTTTTATTATATCGGGTTTACTGTTGAAATGTATTAATATCTGGTCTAGTGTTGTTTTTATTATAGTAATTTTTTTATGGCAATTATGTTCTTTATTTAGTGTATGATGACCCGAAGAGGTATCTGATATGCATAATTCATCTATGCCGTACGTATCTGAAATTGCTAGCGGCAGCGGTACGACTTTATTGTGTGCATTATTTGTTATGATGTTTTTGTAGAGGAGGAAGAAATTTGTGGGTTCTGGTTCAAATGCTATTACGTTTGTATAGTGTGAGGCGGGTATTGCATAGATCCCTATGTGTGCGCCTATGTCTATAAAGAGCGATGCGCCTCTTATGTGTTCTTCTAGGAATTTTCGTGTCTTCGGCTCAAAAGGTTGTATAAATCTCCACCAGTCTCTTGCCTCTGCGTAAAAGATATATTTTTCTGCTTTGAACTTCATAATTTTTTGTGGTGAAATTTTAGATATTAATATATAATAATATCTTGAAATATAAATTTTCACGGCTTTTATATCTTGAATGCCTTGCCGTATCCTATTGCGTAGTATGTGTATCCGGCTTCAATGGCCGTGTGGGGTTCTACGACTCTGCGTCCGTCGACTATAATCTTGTGGCGCATTAGGGGGGCTAGTTTTTTCCAGTCTAGTTGTCTATACTGTGGGTGGTCTGTTACTATGGCGGCGGCGTCTGCGTTTTCTAGGGCTTCTTCCACTGTTGTGGTGGGGGTGGCGCCGAAGGTTTCTTGCGTGTAGGGGTCGTGGGCTCTGACTTCTGCTACGTGTTGTTTTAGTAGGTGGATAATTGGTTGGGCTGGGGTTTCTCTTGTGTCGTCTATTCCGCCTTTGTACGCCACGCCGAGTATGGCCACTGTTGCTTCTCGGGGGTTTATCGAGTGTCTTTTGAGTGCTGTGAGTACTAGGTGGGTGAAGTGTGTGGGCATTTGTCTATTTATTTCTCTGGCGAGCTGTATTAACTTGGCGTGTTCGACAGATGCGGCGGTTATTAGTATGTAGGGGTCTTTTGTAAGGCAGGGTCCTCCTACGCCGGGCCCTGGGAGGTGTATGTGGACTCTTGGGTGTGTGTTGGCGAGGCGTATTGCTTCCCAGACGTCTATGCCGAGTTTTTCGGCCATTAATGCGAAGATGTTTGCTAGGGCTATGTTTACGTCGCGGTATGTGTTTTCTATTAGTTTGGTGAATTCGGCTGTGGTGGCGTCTGTTGGGTACAGGTTTTTGTTTATTGTTGTGTAGAGCTCTATAGCTCTTTGAGTGGAGGGTGGGTCTACGCCGCCGACTAGTCTAGGCGCTGTGGTTAGCTCTTCTATGGCTCGGCCGGGGGCTATGCGTTCTGGGACGTGGGCTAGGTAGTAGTCTCGGCCTGTTTTTAAACCGCTTTTCTCTAGAATTGGTTTTGCTATTTTTTCCGTGGTACCTGGTGGCACTGTGGATTCTATTGAGACTAGAGTGTCTTTGTTTAGGTTCTTGGCGGCTGTTTCAAGTGCGTTTTTTAGCTGGGTTAGGTTTACCACGCCGTCTTCTACTGGCGTGTTAACTGCAATGATTATAGCCTGGCATTCCCGTAGGGCGTCGTGCGTGGTGGTGGCGGTGAGCTTGCCATCAGCTACGGCTTGTCTCAATAGCGTGTCGACACCTGGCTCTTTTATTGGGGTTTGCCCTCTGTTTATTGCCTCTACTTTTCTGTGGTCGATGTCTATGCCTATTACGGGGATTCCTCTGCTTGCGAATACCACGGCGGCTGGAAGGCCTACATAGCCGAGTCCTACTACGCAGAGTTTCATGTGACGTTTAGTTTAACAACTTTTAAATGTTGACAGGTTGCGTTGACTGTCGTATGCATTAGTCTAGTGGTTGTTTAATTTGGTGCGACGGACTTGTGGAATCATATATCGCAGTTTGCGATGTAGTGAGTTTGTTCTTGAGGAATGCGCCGAGAGAGTACGGAGTGTGGATTTCTGACTTCTTGACGCCTCGGGGGCGGCCGTGGGCCTACCCGCCGGGGGTTATGGAGATGTTTCCGGGGTACGTCTTCGACGTGGAGTACCGCACGGATCGGAAGGAGGAGGCTTTCAAGGCGCTGGTGGAGATGGTGGAGAGGCGGTTTGCCGTGGCTGAGCGGCTTATGGAGGCCGTCCAGTGGGATGTCTTTGTCCTGCACGAGATTGGGACTGACCGTGTTCACCACCTTTTTCAGAAGTTTTGGGATCCGGAGCACCCGCTATACGCGCCGGGGAACCCCCACGAGGACAAGGTCCCGCGTCTCTACAGGCTGGTTGACGAGCTTTTTGGGCGGCTGAGGAGGCGTCTGCCGCGTGACGTGGAGATCCTCGTCGTGTCGGATCACGGGAACCAGGCGCAGCGGGGGGTGCTTGCGCTTAACGAGCTTCTGGCGGAGTGGGGGCTCCTCTCCTTCAAGTCGGAGCCTTCTGGGGGGGTGGATGTGGAGTCTGTGGTGGACTGGGGGCGGACGAAGGTGGTGGCGTGGGGTGGGTACTACGCCCGGCTGTTTGTAAACACGGTGGATAGGCCGCGTGGAGTGGTGTCTAGGGAGGAGGCTGAGGATCTGAAGAGGGAGCTGAGGAGGAGGCTCCGCGTGCTCAAGGCGCCGTGGGGCTATATCCACAACGCTGTCTACGAGCCGGGGGAGCTCTACCGGTCGGTGAGGGGGGACTTCCCCGACCTCATGGCCTACTTCGACTCTCTGCGGGTTAGGCCGGTGCAGACCGTCGGCTACGGGTCGCCTTGGCTTGAGGGGAACGACAGGGGCCCCGACGACTCTCTGCACAGCTTCAACGGTTTCTACGCCGCCACCTGGGGGGACGCGAGGAAGCGGGATATGCACGCGCTTGACGTGGCGCGGTTTCTCGAGTCTGTCCTATGAGGTGTCTGGAGAGGGGTTTCGTGGTTTGGCTGACTGGCCTGCCGGCGTCTGGCAAGTCGACGATTGCCCAGCTGGCGGCGGCGCGGGTGAGGGAGGTGGGGGTGAGGGCGGAGGTGCTGGATGGGGACTGGGCGCGCTCAACGATAAGCACCGACGTGGGCTTCTCTCGGGATGACCGGCGCCGCCATCTTCTGCGGGTGGCGTGGGTGACGCGCCTCTTGGCGAGGAACGGCGTGGCGGTCTTCGCCGCATTTGTCTCTCCCTACAGGGACGTGAGGGCTGAGGTGAGGAGGATAGTGGAGGAGGAGGTGCCTTTCTTCGAGGTCTACGTCAAGGTCTCCCTCGGGGAGGCCGTCAGGCGCGACCCGAAGGGCCTCTACAGAAGGGCGCTGGCGGGGGAGGTCAAGAACTTCACTGGGGTGGACGATCCATACGAGGAGCCGGAGAGCCCCGACCTTGTCCTCGTCAACGAGGGGGTCCCCGTCGAGGTGAGTGTGGGGAGGCTGTTGGGGTTTTTGGCGGATTTGGGGGTTCTCCCGAAATTTTAAGAGCAACTTAAGGCCGCGGGTCGGCGTTGCCTGGGTGCTGGCGCCGTCTTGTTGGGATCGCGGTTTTGGGTATCAGCGGGGCGGCTCGGCCCAGTTTTCCGGCTTGATGCGGGGGCTGTGGCGGGGTGGTGGCGGCGATCGCATATACACCGCGAGCCCCTAGCTGACGCCCGCCTTCGGCTTCTCAGTACACGACGGCCGCAACCTCATCTGGAGGGACGACTCCGCCACCGACTCCTGCCGCGCCCTAGGACGGGGGGCACCCCCTTCAAAGCCGCGGTGCACTTAGCCAGGTGGCTGAGGCTAGCCGCGCCGGCCGCCGCGAAATACACAGCGGTCTAAATCTTCAAGCTGGCCGAGTATTCCGTTGCGCGGTCTCGTGGCGGCGCGGGGGCCTCTTGGCGTCTTCTGTGGGGGGTGCCGTTTCGTGGCTGGGTGTTGCGGGGGGCCTCGCCTATTTTAGCATCGGGGGGTTATGAGGAGGCCGAATGTGAGGGAGGCGGTTCTTCGTTTGCCTCAGAGGCGGGCACTGCGGCTTGCGGGTGGAGGTCGAGGGGACCTCCGCCGCATCACATGGCGGCTTCAAGAACTCACCGTTGCCAGCCTTGCAGTCAAGATTCGTGGCGGCATGTTGGAGATAACCGCCGTGGCGTAGCTCAACGCGGCTGGGGCAAACAACATGGGGGGGATAAACATGTCGGCACCCGGCGGCCTCAAGGCGACGGATCCGCGGGCCCGCAGACACGATCTCCAGAACGGGGAGCTACCCCTACTCGCCTAGATCTCTGCCGCGGCTACACCCCAGATCAACCTCGACGCGCCTCGGCCGGGGGGAGGGACGGCGAGTTCTCCATGCGGCACTGGCCGCCAGCTGGCCACGTTGCGGCCCCGTCTTATATTCGGCGCAGGCCTGTTTGAGCTACGCCTTGGCTGGCACCGCCGCACGGCTCCACCTGGCGGAGAAGGAATGGAGGAGGCACATGGTGCTCGGCGCGGTCTGGGATCTGCCGTCTCCCCTACTCCCCCGCCCGGAGGCTGTACGAGATGTCCCCGGGCCGCTAATTAGGGGGCGCTAAACTGTGGAGCTTCACACGTAAATACAGGACGTCGAGGCTACGCGGGACCTAGGGCCTTCTTCGCGGGTGGCGGAGGCCTCCTCGCCGTTTGGCTGGACGCCGGACCGAGATCTGAAATAGTCTACGTAAAAGCTGATTGCAGAGGTCGCGAGGCCTGTCGAGGCGGCCGCATCTGGGAGATGCACCCGCCTGGCCTAAACAGCATGCGAGCCGCCGGAGGCATCCAAGGCCTCTTCAAGACGGCTGAATGCGCCGGGGGGGCCCTCGTGGTGACCGGGGTGGCCGGGCCCTCGGCATGTCTCGACAGGGGATCCGGAGCTTCGAGAGCTACATGTCGCGGTGATACACGCCGCGAGGGACCCCGCGTGTGCCTCGCCCCGCGGGAGGCGCCTCGCCGAGAGGGTCGCCGGGACGCCCCAGGCGGCGGGTCTAACTGCACAAACGCGCCTAGCCGCCCTAAGGTTTAAGCACGGGGACCCCAAAGGCACCGGCCCTCCTCGCCATCTTCTTGTCGAAAGTGACCAAGGGGAGGCCCAGCCTCCTCGCCGTCAGGATAACCACTAGGTCGTTGTAGTAGGCGAGCCCCGCGCTGGCTGCCTTCCTCAAAGACGCCAAGTCCTCGCACTCCACGACGACCTTCTCGTATCCCAGGAGGGCCCTCAAGACCTCGATCCCCCTATCCGGCGCCGCTTTCTTGAAAAACCACACTAATTCATGGACGACGACGGTGGGGAGATGCCAGACGTCTAGAGAGTCGAGGAGCGCCTCGGCCTCCTTATGAAACGGCGAATCCTCGACCACGTAGTATATCACCGCGTTCGTGTCGACTACAGCCTCACCCATCGACTGCGCCTTGTTCTACAAACCTGTCTATGTCCTCCGGCGTCAGCCTCATCCCTAGCCTAATCCTCGGCAACGCCCCCGCAACCTTCCTAATCACTATCCTATCCCCCTCGACCTCCACCAACAGTCGATCCCCCTCGCGGATTCCCAACGCCCTCCTGACATCTGCCGGGATCGTTATCTGGAAGTTACGCGTCACCTTGACCACCGCCATAAAGTATATTTTTCCAATAGCTTAAAAACCTAACTAACAACTAGGCAACCCCTCCGCAAGCAGATTACGCCGCCTGCCTCCCTAAACTCCGCTCTGTCCACGTACTCCAGTTGGGCTAAGTGGGGTGGGATCTGGCCCATCGCGAGGAACTTGCCGCAGTTGAGAGATGCGCCGAGTGGCTGGCGGAAAAGGTTTATATTTACGGAGTAGTGCAACACTAACGGGGGCGGGCTCCCCCCGAGCTCCCTATCTTATGCAACCCCGACCCCCTTCGAGGAGGCGCCCTGTCGCGGGGCGGCCTCTGCGCTTCCTCGCCCGAGGGCCAGTGCAACGACCGCCGCCAGCTCGTTTTCATGTAGAGGAATCCGCCGAAGAGGAGATTCCTCAGCTGAGGTCATCTGATCCACAGCCACGATCGCCCGCCGCGCTTAGAAATGAAGTAGCGTAGTGTGGATAAATCTTCGACTCCTAGACTTGTTAGCTATATGTTTAAATATGGGGCTTCTTCTATGTACGTGTCTGGGGATTTGGGGGTTTTGGCGCAGGAGGCGCTTAGGGTGGCTGTGGAGTCTGTGCTCGGCAAGTTGAGGGAGGGCAAGAAGCTGTCCACTGAAGACATCTTCCTCCTCTACTTGGCGACGATAGGGAAGGAGCTTGACGAGATTAGGAGGGAGATTGCCGAGGTAAACCAGAGGATAGACCAGACCAACAGACGGATTGACGAGATAAGCAAGAAGATAGACGAGACAAATATGCGAATCGACGAGACGAATAAGAGAATAGACGCGATAGCCCAGGAGCTGGGTAGGCGTATTGACGAGACGAATAAGAGGATTGATGGGGTGTACGCGTTGCTTCTTGACATGCAGAAGTTGTTGGTGGAGATTGCCAGGAAGAGCTGAGGATCGGCGGGGCGGGGGTTGAGGCGTCGGCCTTCTCCGCGGGGGTGGCGCGCCGGCTGTTGAGGCTCGCTGTTCGCCGGCTGTTCTCGTCCTCTGTGGGGTGGGGTGGGGGGGATCCAGCTATAGGTGGGGTGGGTGGTTACGCCCTCCCCTGTGTTGATTGTGTGTTGCCGCCCTTGGGGGTTTTGGGGGTGAAGGGATTTGTTGGGGGGCGGGCTTAGTGGGTGGTGGCGGGGCGTCATCTGTTAACTGTAACACGCCGGTAGCCACACGGCGGGCGGTGGCGAAGGCTTGATTTGATGTTTTGTGGGTTGTCTCGTCTGCTTGTTGTCTGGTTTGGGCTGGTGGTGGCTGAATGCATTTTCCGGCTGGAGGCGCCGGCGGGGGGTGGGCTGGGGGTGGGCTATCTCTTGGGGGTTTGCGTCTTGCCTAGGGCCGACTCTAGCATGCGTTTTGCTGTGTGGTAGCGGCGGCAGTGGGGACACATGTAGAGCCACTCGGGGTCGCCTTTTATGCCCATTCTCCGCTTGACTGTCTCTATGTGTTTCGACGTGTCGAAGGGTCTTTCGCATGACTTGCACTTGACGACGTGGTCCTCTGCCTTTTCTTCTACTTCTGGCGGTAGGGTGTCGTGGCTTCCCACAGCTATTGCCTTCTCGGGGCAGATCTACTCGCAGTAGCCGTAGCCGACGCACTTCAAGGGGTTTAGGGTCAGCTTTATTGACTCTCCTGATCTGGAGACGTCGAAGGCCCTCTGGGGGCATTTGGCGAAGCAGACGCCGCAGAGCGAGCACCTGCTTGGGTCTATGTCGACTCTGCACATCTTGACCGCCTGGATCTTCTTGCCGGTGTAGGCGTCTCTGAACTTCGAGAGGACCTCTATGTAGTCCCTGCGCCGCATGCCCGAGTAGGAGACTGCCTTGGGGCGTCCTCACGACGGCCCGGTCCTCCCCCGTCTCGACCTTTTCGAAGCCGAATGCCTCGGCTACCTCCTCCACGACCTTCAGCCCCGCCTTGGCCCGGCGGCTGGGCATTTGAGGTCGGGGCAGTACGCCTCCACCTCCCCCGCCGCGGCCGCCGCCTCTAGGACCCACTCGGGGCCGAGGGCTCCTATGCACGGCAGTCTGTAGACGTATCTGCCCTCGGCGCCGGGCTTTGCCGACTTGTAGCAGGTGAAGGCGACGCGGGATGTGCCGTGGAGCCTCGCCTTGGCCAGCGCCACCGCGATCTCGACGTCGTCGGCGCCGGCGGCCGAGAGGGCGTCTGTGGATCACGCGGATATGCAGAGGCCGCACTCGGCGCATTTCGAAGGGTGTACCGAGACCGATCTGTCGGCGGGCTTGAGGGCTGCCGCCCAGTATGTAGGAGCCTCCCGATGCAACGTTGGTGGCGCAGAACCCTCCGTGGCCGGCTTGGTTGGGGGATCCGAACATGGCGGCGAACCAGGTGTGCTCGGCCTGGTTGTACTGGTCTCTGCCGGTGTAGTAGACGAACTTCTCGGGGTAGCACTGGTTTATCTTCTTCATGCCGGGGAAGCCGTACTTCCAGCCCCTCTCCTTTTGGAACGCCGCGTCGTTGCCGTTGACCAATATGTCAAGCATGTCGTCGTACGTGATCTCTGTGAAGTTGCCTTCGCACCTCTCGCTGTTGGGCACCCTCAACAGCGGCGATCTCAAGCGGGCGGGGCTGGGGTAGTGGAGCATGGTGTACGCGCCTATGGCGCAGGTGCCGCCTTCGTTTCTGGTGTAGATGGAGCCCGCTATGTACCTCGGCAACTTGTTGGGGCTTATGGTCACCTGGACGTTGCACCTGCCTAGGTAGCCTTAGCAGGTGGTGAAGGCCACAACGTCGCCTGTTGTTGCCTCAAGCTGTGCCCCCTCTTTGAAGATCTTGCCAAATATGAACTGCTCCTTGGTGACCGTCGCGGTTACGGCTACTGCCGCGCTTATCTACGCCTTACAGCGTGTTTACCACAATGCTTATATCTTCGCCAGCATTTTCAAGAAAGTTTATGAGGTCTCTATCCATGGTCAGGAAGAGGAGGTGGTTTCTTGCGGCGGTTGCGTAGAGAAGCAGATCTACCACATCCCGATGGCCCCTCCCCCTGAGCTCCAGAGCCTTTAGAAAGACGCGGCGGTCTGCGTAGGCCTTCCGGAGGCCCAGTTCAATACTTCTAAGTCCCATCTCCACTCTCTTAATATCGAAATTGGTTTTTGCAATTTTCCACAAAGCCTCTAGTATGGAGAAATCCGAGTAGTAAAGCCCCACCTCACCTCTCCTCGACAGCACATCGAGCCTCTTCAGCACCGGCGCCGCCCCCTCCACCTCGACCCCCAGTATGGGCGGGATAAACGAGGTGTCGAGAAGTACCCTCTTCACGGTTGCACCTCCTCGCTCTCCCTCTCAAACTCCTCCACGGTGGTCTTGGCGAACTTCGGCCCCTCGAGGGCTAGCTTAAGTGGGCTGGGGATCGGCACGGCCACCAGTGTGCCTCCCTCTACCCGGAGCTCCAGCAGTGTCCCCTCTCCAATGCCCAGCGCGTCGGCGATCTCCTTAGGTATATACACCGTGTTTTTCTTAGACACCCTAACAACTCTCATACACAACTGAATAACCTAAATTTAATAAAAATTCCCAGACGTCAGAGCTAAGGCGTCTTATTCTGCAGATATCCGCAAATCTCCACAGCCTCAGTAAGGCACAGCGGCGCAGATCCAACAGAAAACTCCAGGCCGCCGTACAGCACATAAGGCAGTTATCCACACACCACCACGGCTACCCAACTGCCAGGCAACAAACCCCCCACCTACACGCGGCAAATCCCCCTATCCCGCCACTCTCCAATACCTCAAGGCTCCACGACTGTGGAGAAGCGCAAAACCCAGAAACATATGTAGCTACGTCGCCAGCTCCCGCATCAGCTCCCCCAGCGCCTTCTCCAGCTCTCCGCCCCACTTGACCCTACCCCTCAGCGCCTCTACCCTCTCGGCGAGCTCCCTCAATAACAATAGGATGTCACCAGCCGCCTCCTCCCTACTACGGTACTTCGACAGGGCCATGTCCGGATCCGGCCCGTGGTACTGGTAGTCGTGGAGATTAAGAGCCAGAGCAGTTCCTAGGGCAATCTTAGCGTGCCCAACCTCCTCAAGCAACTGGGACAGAGCCTTCATACGGCTGGTCGGGACCCGGGGCACCGCGGTGGACTCTAGCCACCTCTTCTCCTCGTCGCTTCTGGCTAGAGTCTTCAGCTTATCTAACTCAAGTCTGAGGAGGGCCGCCATCAACGCTCTCCAAGCTTGAAAAGCCTTCCCCGTTGCGTTTCTAACGAGGCCGCGGCGGAGGTACTCAAGAGCCAGCCCAGCCTCCACAAGCGCCTCAAGAAGGCGGGCATTGACGTAGTCCTCCGCAGAGGGCTTTGGGAGAGGCCTCTCCAAAACCTCCACATCCACGTACATGCGGCAGGTTTAAAAGCTTATTATGAGATAAAATCCGCCTAGACAGTTTTTGAAAGTCCTACTATTTCGTGGATAGTCACGTATGTACGCCGTATTGGGATAAATAAGTAACGTGGGGCGTTCTGTAGCTCCCGATAGGGGAGGTGTTAGAAGAGGCTGTAGGCGTGGTCCATTGGCATAGCCGTAGTCGGCGCGATGTGTTAGCTAACGCCGTTTTTAAGGAATACCCATACCGCGGGGGCTAGACAGCTAATCGATAGGCTTGAGGCGTTGTGCGTAGACATAGTTGTGTAGAGCTGGCGCGGCTCTTTAAGAACTGTAGTTGAAGGGGGATTGGGGTCCCGGGAGGCCGCTAAAGATAACGGCCAGAGGAGGGGTCGATAAACAGATCTGCGTCGGAGACATGCGGGATTCGCATGCCCCTCGCCGTCTCCAGCTTTGTCCCCGCCGTAATGGGGGTCGGGAATGCCGCCGGGAGGTCCGGTATGTCCGCGAATTAACGGCGGAGAGGCCCAACATCTGAGGAAGTGGCAGAGAATGGGCTAGGCGGCGGATTGATAGAGGTATGAAGGATCGCCGGGGGCTAAATCTCTCTACGCGCGGCCTCGCCGCCTCGCGAGCCTCTGCTGTGCGGCGTGCCAAGCCTCGCCCACATCTAGGAGCTCTATGTACCTCCGCGCCAAGTCCTCCCTCGCCCTCTCCTCGTTGTACACAGGTACTCCCTCGAGGATAGATAGGAGGACGCCGGGGGGCGCCGTGTCTATGTCCACCACGTCTACTTGTCCGTAGTCGAGGCCCAGGGCCTCCGCCACGTCGGCCGCGAAGCCCGCGAGATCCCACAGACCTACCGGCCTCGTGAACTTGACGGCTAGGTCAAGATCGCGGCCGCACCCCTTCTTGGCCACGGAGCCGAAGACGACGGCGTAAACCACGCCGTGCCTCTCGAAAACCTCCCTCAGCCTCCCCACGTCGTCTATGCAAGGATCGCCGGGCAACTTCGCCTCCAGGGCCTCGACGATCTGCGGCATAGTGGAGGCGATCTCGCGGAAGGCCTCCAGCTCCCTCGCCTCGTCCAGCTGGTAATATCTACGCACAATTATATTCCTAAAAGAGGCGAGGCGCCTCAGGAACCCCCCTTAGCCTATCTTCCGCGCCAAGAATGCCGCCAGATCCCTATAGGTGGCCGGCTTCTCGCCCCCCCTCAGCCGCCGCCCACATAGCCGCCAGGTCGAGAACAGACTGGGCCACGAGCTCCGCGAGGCGCTCAAGGGCAAACAAGTCCCCGCCCCCCTCCAGCCTCTCCCTCAGCAAGGCCAGATACCTCTTCACCCTATCAAGCTGTTCCAAAAGCCGCATATGGAAGCTACTCCCCCGGTTTAAATAGAAGCCTAGTCGAGAGGACGTCGTGCCCCCGGCTTGCGGAACGCACTGCTCAACCACCAAGCGATCGGGCGCGGGCCGCAAGATAGTCCTTAGAGAACACACGGCGGGAATCGCGCGTGGAAGGCCGCCGTTCCTACCCGCAAGGCTAGGAGGTGGCTCTAAGCTAAACGCAGGTATAGGCTGTGTCCATCGTGGTGGCGTAGAGGGCGTTATGCCGTCTCTAACCCGAGCGTCGAAGCGGTGTTCGCCGATGGGGGGCAGGCCCTTAGAATTGAAAGACCGCCTCCACCCGACGCACGACAGCCGCCCTGACCGCGCGTCCCGCGTCGGGTAAACGCCTCAAAGACGCGGCGGCCGCCGCGGAACCTGCATTGTCTATAAAACTCCCGGGTGACGGCTCTGCCCTAGGCCTAGGTTTTTAAGTCTGGGGGGTCCCCAAAAATCTACCCACATGCCGCCTCTTCAGCGCGCCCAGGACGCGCATCTGCACTTCCGCGTGGCGGTGTGCCCAGTTGCCCGGCACTGGGGAGAGATTTAAAAGATAAAGTTCCCAACCACACTGTGGAGGAGCTGATTAAAAAGCTGGAGATGAGAGGAATTAACGTAGAGGAACTCCTACTTGACGCCCTAAGCGCCGGGGATCCCGAGGAGAGCTCCAGGGAGAGGCTCAAACTCGCCGAGAGGTACATGGAGGAGTGCCAGGAGTACGTAAACAAAGGCGACGCCGTCCAGGCCAGCGAAAAGGCCTACAAAGCCGCCGAAGAGGTGGTAAAGGCCCTGGCGGAGAAATACAGAACCCCCGAATACGGCAGGTTCCTCAGAGAGGGCAGGTGGTACACCTACTTGCTCAGCATGGCGAGCAAAACCCTCGCCAAAATCCTAGGCGACTGGGTCCAAGACGGCTGGAACGCCGCATACGACCTACACGTCTGGGGATTCCACGAAGGCAAGCTAACAATAGAATACGTAAAAACAGGCGTAGACAAAGTCAAGAAAATGCTAGACGAGGCAAGGAAAATACTCCAGAACCACGCATAAAGACGCTAGACACCGGTAAAGACGGAGGCGTCGAGGTAGGTGCCTACAGCCACCACCCCAGTCCACACGCCTGCCCACTACAGAGCGGCGGCCACCAAAAGCCACATTAATTAAATATAAACTGGCTAGTGTGGACGTGGCTCTGGCAAAGACTTTGGATAAGCCCCTACCTAAACCCACCAGCGAAGGCTATGTAACAGCCCGCCTCCTAGAGGCCTTCGTCGAGGCCCGGCTGGCGTTGAGATACCTCGAAGAGGGCCTCGTTAGAAACGCCGCCGGCAAGGCCTCTCAGGCGTGGAAAGCCCTAATGGCCGCCTTATTGAGGCTAGAGCTAGACAAGCTGAAATCCCTCGCCAGGACAGAGGAGGAGAGGAGGTGGCTGGAGACAACGGCGGTGCCCCGACTGCCCACTGGGAGGATGAAAACCCTCTCCCAGATGCTGGAGCAGATAGGCCACCCCGACATCTCTCTGTGGACTGACAAGGCCCTTAACCTCCACGACTACCAGTACCACGGGCCGGATCCCGACATGGCCCTTTCTAAGTATAGGAGTAGCGAGGAGGCGGCTTACGACGTGGTTAAGCTCGTCCAAGGAGTGATTAGATACGCCGAGTCCCTCAAACCCCGAGTCAAGTGGAGCCAAGAACTGGAAAAGGCGCTGGAAGAGCTCAAGACAGCCCTCCGCTAGCCGCCGCACCTAGGCGATCCTCACATCCGCCACCCACAAACTCAGCCAAAAACCCAGACAACACAAAAAACCACAAAACCCTCCCCACATCCGATTCTTAAACCCTCGGCATAATTACATTCGCCGGGCGGGCGATGACCAGATCCACGCGGACAGACCTCTGAAGATAGGGAACTGAGGGGAGCCCGCCCGGCGCCTCTCTTCTACACACGAAGTTATAAACTTTTCCGCCACACACAGCGCCGCCACGGCGGTATCCAGAAAAGGTGAAGGGCGCCCCTAATCTAGCCGCATAGCCTCCAGCACAGCCAAGGACCTAGCGCAGACGCGCTACGGCGCCCCCTCGCTCTACACAAATACTCCAGCAACCCCAAACGGCCCAGATCCAGAAACTAGCCAGACCCCAGACGCTCCTATCCAACTAGGCTACCCATTTGTGAGATCGCAGATCGATGTCAAGCCGCGGTGCGGTGCGCAAAATCTCCACATACGGCGCGGCGGTTGCGACACACCGGCCTATGACCAGATGGCCCAACACTACGGCGGCGGCCCTTACTGACCTGTGCCATCCCACGGTGGTTACCGTGCAATGGCGGAGTCGCTACAAGACAATTGGAATATTTGCCCTTCTCAGCAACTCTCTGAAGTCCTCATGGCCTCCTCCCCGCCCCTCTGAGGGGCGGCTCATAGGCGCCCTCGGTCCCCATCGGGGTCACCGTCTCCTCGCCCGGCGGGGGTCATGGGGCTGGCCCGGGCCAGCACGGCGGGCCTTGGGGTTCGGATAGACCCCTCTGCTTCCAGCACCTGCCTGGACCACTCCTCTAACATCTTCTCGTCCACGGCGGATAGAGCTCTCTTAACGGCTTCTGCGTACTTCCCCTCCAGTTTCTCTGTTGCCTTCTTCAACATATTCAGCACAGAGGCTACGTCTCTGTGCACCCAGTGGCCCCTCGGGCAGAGGCCGAGCTTTGGGCCGAGGGGGAAGGACATCTCAACGCCGTGTATTGGACAGGTCTTAGAGTTTCTGTAGGCCGACACCAGCAGAACCTTTAGTCCCCTCTCCTCCGCCTTATCCCTAACCTTCTCTACCACGGCCTTAATGGGCGTCTGCTTTATCCGGTGTCTGAGCCGTGGGCTCTTTTTGTCCTCTACCATTCTCCTCCTGCGGCTTTTTACCGACGTTCTCCGTCACGAGGACTGCTGGCTCCCTAGTGAGCTCGTGGGCGACCTTGTTTACCTTATCCCGCTTCCTGTCCCGCTCCCTCAACCTCTTAACCCTCTTCCTGTAGTCCCTCGTGTGGGCGCCAGAAAGCCTCTTTCCGTCTATCTCTACGGTGAACTCCTCCGCCCACCTGCGCCTAACCGCGTCGTATCTCTTCGCCAGACGGCCGGAGTCGGTTCTAAAGACGCGGATAGATATAGAGGGCTGAATCCACTGCTGATTCCACTGCGACACTCTGTCGACTGTGGCCTTCAGGTCCACCCGAGCCGCAACTACCGTATTTTCGTTCACGTCGAAGGCCATGATCGCTACGGGCTCCTTTCCCGCCTCGGGTTCCACCTCGTACGTAAACACGGCGTATACCCTGTTCTTCACCCGCCTCAGCCGTATCGTAGACGATCTCTTGGCTCTGCCTATTCTGACCAGCCACTCGAAGAGCCAGAAGCGCTTGTGGGGCCAGAGCTCCGCGGCGTACCTCTCAGACATTAGGCGTACTGACAGCGATGTAAGCGCATTGGGGCGCCATGAGGTCTCGGCGACGTAGGGCGCTACGCGCCTAACCGCGGGAGGCCTCCTGCCAGCCTCAGTCCAGGCGTTGTACGTCTCCATGGCGTCTTTCACCGCCTGCTGGGCGTATGCAGACGGCAGGCCGAGCCGCCTCACCGCGTCTTTCACCTCGTGCCACACCTTGAAGTAACTAGCGCTCCTAACCTTGTAATTCTGCACTAAGTACTCTACAACAAGTCGCTTAGCTTTCTTATACCCCCTCTCCAGCTCTAGAAAGTCCAGAAACTGGTTGCCATCCAGCAAAAGCGGCACTGCGACCGAGCGCCTCACCACCATGTCTAAATAAACGCCGGCTAAAAACCTTACCCAGCCCTAAAGGGGTAGATTTGCCGCCACTCTATAAATGCAACGCCTCTCTCTCATACCTCCTCAACTCCCCGACGACATCCTCAACGTAGCCGGCGCGCCACGCCTCAACAATGACCTCAAACGCCCGCCACACCTCTACCCCTAGGCCTAGCACCCTCGGGGCAAAATACGCGCCGCCGTTTTCAGTCAAGACGACGTACCCAAACCTCACCCCAGCGGCGAGGCACACAGCCTCGGGGAAGTCCACCCTCTTCAGCGGCTTATCACAGCCAGCCGCCATAATTCTACGCGCCTCCTCCTCCACGTCGGGGGTCTCCGTGAAAAGCGCCATGTTACCAGCGGCGAGGCTCTCCGCAACCCAATCTACAGCCGGCGGTAGCTTAATTTCCCTCAAAACAGACTCGGGGACGTGCACCACGTCAAAAAGCTTAAACAGGAGATTCCGATTGGAATACCTAGCCCAGTCCACTAGAAAAGAGGTATCCGCAAGAGCCTCACGTGACGCTGGGGACACGCGCCCTAATCCTCAGCTCGTTAAACTCATCGACAGAGAGGCCGGCGATGCGCGACGCCACGTAGATATCACCCGTCTCCACGTAGTACTTCAAAGCCGCCCTCAGCTTAGGAGGCAACGAGTTTATGAACTCCCAATCAGCCCACTCCCTCCTAACCCTCCTACCCTCTTCAAAAGCCTCAACAACCTCCTCCACATCTAATACAACACACAGTGTTAAAAGGTTATCGCAACCACAGCCACACAGCCGCCATCAGCCAAGACACAATAAACCGCATGCCATCTCCGTCGCATCCGCCAGAGACGCCGCAACGAGCCACACGCTTTATTTAGGGGTACAGATCCCCGCATGTGGCCTCCGCGGTAGCGCCCGAGGAACGAGCTAGACCCCACCAGCGCACCTCCCTAAATAGACACTCCACATCCCTCTCAGAGCCCAGCCTTACCCCTTCGACACCTCACCACCGCGGTGGTAAAAGATACATGACTTCATAAACTGCCCCATGGGGAGCCGCAAACCGCCGAAGCAAAGCATCCACAACACCGCACACAACAACGCATCCGTAGCCGGATTGCCAGCAACAAAAGGCACGACTCCTCCGGTGTGCCACGCCCCCTCAATATATCACAAGACAAAACACCGGATTACAGGGGAGCGCCCGCTCATAACCCCGCAACAGCGGCAAGGACGGTTAGCCCTCAGATCTACACCCAGCGGCCGAGAAGCTGGAACCACGCCTCTCGACTTGACTCATAGGCGAACCCAGCCAGCAACATGTTTACAGTCGCCAGGTTGATATCATGCGTCTCGTCTTCGACATGTCTATTTGCTTCGCCTCTAATTCCGCGGCGGGATCTCTCGCGGTGGAGAGAATTCCGGCGTGGCTTGCAAGCGCTGTATACCACCCCTTAGCCGTCGCTAGGTCTGCCTTGTTGGCTTTTTGGAGGTGCTGTGGTTAGACTAGCGCTTTGAATCCGGCGCCCAACGCCGATCTCCACACAACCCCGCAAAGAGAGCCAGCCTCTAGGGGAGCCTGGCTATGCGGCTTTGAAAACCCTCGCCGCGTCCTCTCTTACGCGAGAGACACCACTCTGTAGATACAGCTAAACGACCCACCGACTAAAATCACGCCAGACAAACCCTCCCTCTCCACCCGCGAACAAACCACATCAGACAGCACCTGGGGCCCGAAGGCTAAACCCTCAAAAACGATAGCAAGACTAAATCCGCCGAGCTGGCGGTGACCAGAACCACGCCTGCAGATCTTTAGAAATAGGGTGTTAGGCTGAGCCCGTCTGTCCCTATTATTAAGCTTTATCTGCTAATCTCACACGACTCCGATCTAAAACCAGGCTTACAAAAAAGCCGCACGAGCCCCAAGCCACCGCGGCGGCAACCACCCACCGCGCTAAATACCAACGCCTTAAGTTGCTCTTAAAACCCGGGGATCTGAGCACATCCACCAGAGATCCAACAGCCCCCCGACGCACACCTCCACCAGCCCCAAAACGCGGACGGAGTAAAAATTCCGCGCGTGAGACGAGATCTGCGTTCTGTCCCTCGGCGCATCCGGGGGCATTTTTAAATTCCGGCATGTGGAGCGTCGTGTGAATAGAATTAGGCTGAAGCTGGCGAGGGGGGTAGACGTCGAGTTCGTCGATAGAGAGCTCGGGCTGAAGAGAATTGAGGAGTGGGCCACCCGGGGGACGAGGTTTGTAAAACTGGTCTTCGGACCGGAGGGTTGCGGCAAAACCGCCTGGCTGAAGCAGTCGGCCGAGTTGCTGAGGGAGCTCGGCTTCGACGTAATCTACGTCAACCCCCTTCAGAGAGAGTACATCGCATATGTAGATCTAAAAGAGGTAGCGAAGAAGCTGGCGGAGGCCGCCGCCGAG
This sequence comes from Pyrobaculum ferrireducens, assembly GCF_000234805.1. Classification (NCBI taxonomy): domain Archaea; kingdom Thermoproteati; phylum Thermoproteota; class Thermoprotei; order Thermoproteales; family Thermoproteaceae; genus Pyrobaculum; species Pyrobaculum ferrireducens. The sequence continues at coordinate 1,658,547 of NC_016645.1, read as the reverse complement.
AGGAGCGGCGTCGCCGAGGTGAAGCTGGCAGACCTCGCCATACATCTCGCCACATACATCATACGCAAGAAGAGGAAGAGGAAGGTGGCGGTGCTGGCAGACGACGTTTTTCAAGCAATTGGCCTGGACAAGGCGGCTAGCTACGTCAAGTGGATGCTCGGCCTCATCGAATACCCACCAGGCGAGTACGAAAACATAATCGCCGTAGCCGCCACAAGTGAAGGCGCGACGAGGAGAGAAATCGGGAGGCACAGATGGGCCGACCTATACCTCATGTGGAATATGCCGGAGGAGGGCTTCCGGCAACTCTACAATCAGCTCCCCGGCGAGAAGCCCCCCTTCGAGGAGGTGTGGAGGTGGACAGGCGGAAACCCCTCGGCGCTGGCCACCCTACTCGAACACAGCTGGGACGTAGAGAGGTTAGTGGAGCGGCTCGCCAAGGAGAAAGACGTCACCCCCCAGCTGGCGAGCCGCTGGCGCAACTGGCTTGAAAAAGCCGTAGACGACCCCGACGTCTTGTGGAGCCCCGACGCGCCCGAAGAACTTATCGACATGTTAAACAAGAGAAATCTCATAGTCTACAATCTACACAGAAGAGACACCTGGTTCTGGATAGACACCCCACCACCCGAGAGGGATCCCGAGCTGGGAATAGGAAGACACGTCGCGTGGCAGACACCCCTCCACAGAGAAGCCGTGAAGAAAGCCCTCGAGACATAAACACGGCACTCCCCCCCAGGCCCGTCACCATGCGGCGCGGGCGGGCGACAGATGTTCCCACCCCCCGTAGACGCCCACCAGCGACACACACAGCGCCAGGTAGACGGATAGGCACAACCCGCAGAACAGGCCCACACCGCGACGCCAGCCCCGCCACTTGACCAGAGAGTAGCCCCGTTAGACAGAGGCATTCTCCCACATAGCCGGGCCACCTTCGTGTAGACAATCCCCTCTTTATTCGGCCCCCCGCAAGAAGACACCGCTACGGTGGCATACAGAAAAGGTGAAGGGGCCCCTAATCTAGCCGCATAGCCTCCAGCATAGCCACGGACCTAGCACACACGCGCCGGGGATCCAATAGGCGATGCATCTATTACGAGGCATAACCAGCCACAGCTTGCCTCCGAAACGCCGACGCCCATAGTCGGGGCATTCGCCTATTCTATGCAAAAGATCGCAGGCGCAAACACGAGGCCTTAAGTTGCTATTAAAGAACGCCACAACGAGCACGCCCTCGTCAAGAGGAAGCCACGAACCAGCCGCCCACCGTAGCTTTGCCACGCTTGCGAATTTTGAACGTGTCATGGCGATGTCCATGGCGCTACCAAGGTATGCCAACTCCGGCTTAGCTTAATTTTCCTTTCTAGTAGCTGGTTAAGATTCGAAATAGCCCATAGGCCGCCTCTAAATTAGTCCTCTCCTGTAGGCCTCTCGTATCCTATTTGCCACCTTTTCCACCACCAATCTACCAGATAGAGCGTATTATGTGGCTTGTTTTTTCAGCCTCTTTAGGATAAGGGCTGCGAGGTCTGAGACTCCAGAGGCTATCACTAAACTTTCTGACCGATGTCTGGGGCGAATCCCGCTGGGACCTCTGCATCGATGTCCTCTTTGAGTGCTGATATGTTCTCCTCGGCCTCCAGCTCTCTAATCCACTCCTCTACAAAGCTTCTTAACTCCTCGGCCCAGTTCCCCCCGTCCTTACCCCCTTAATCTTCCCCCTTGCTATAAATTACAACAAGCCACAGCTGTGGTCTAAGGCGTACGTAGGCATAAAACCGGCGATTAGCTGGTCACAAAAGTTTCTGGGGCCCAAATCTCTCCCGAGGCTACGTCGCGGCATTGTCATATATGACGCGGTGTACATAGTCCTCGCCTTAAGAAGGGATACACATCTCCTCACACTAGACATGACACAGGCAAATATTTTGTTAGAAGTTGTGTGAGAGTTGCCATTTTTATGGGGGACTGATAAAGCCGTGAAGCATTCTGCCTGAAGTAGTCCAGTAAGGGGAGTAGCTCTGCATGGTGGAGTTATTGATAGTTGAAATTATGTTTGGTAATAATCTATATTTGTTTAATTCTATTTTTGTTTTTAATGAGTGGTGTCTCGTTGAGGAATTATTTTGTTGATGAGAATTTTTGTTATTGTTCTAGTGGGTGGCGATAGTGCGTAGAGGTACAGGTATGACGTGGCTCCTATTAACAGGGCGTTGGGCAAGTATGTCGTTATTGTGGTAATGATATTCTCGGTTTTGTATGGTATTGTGGGGAGGGGGGTTAGGTAGATGGCTAGAAATGCGACTAGCGTGGGAAGATAGAGTTGAGTTGCTAAGGGGCGGTATTGCGACCCTAATAGTTTAAGTCTGTAAACAGTTGATAGGGCGCTCCACAGGGCGAAGGTAAGGACCATGCCTTTTGCTGAAAGTGAGGCCGATGTGTAGTACATTAGTGTGATGATGAGGGGGGAAGTGGCGAGGTCGTATATTAGTGCTTTAGCTGGCTTGTCTTTTAGTGTAATTACTATGTTTTTCTCCACGCCTAGTATTACGGTGTTTATGTGGAGCGAGTGGCTACCTAATATGAGGGCTAGGCTGTTGTACGCCACGGCCTCTATTAGGGGCTGGTTGTTTATCTCGGCGGGTCTGAGTAGGGCTATAAACCACTGTGGTGTTTTTAGCATGATGGCGGCGGCGAGTAGATGTATGCTAATTATTACCGCGCCGTCAAGTAGGGACCTCCTGACTTTGTCTTCCTCCTTTAAGAGTGAGCCATACATGAGGGATGTGAGTATCCAGCTTGGATATACCGACTTTGTTATTTGGAACAAGATGTAGTAGTATGCCAGTAGGGGGCCGCCTCCGGCGAGCTGTATTGCGTAGATGACTAGCGCATTCACTAGGCTATTCAGGAGGATTAGGGTTTGGAAGGGGGCACCTCTCAGCGCGGTTTTGAGGAAGTGTATAACTCCGCCGAAGTTGGGCTTAGCTACTTTGGAAAGAAAGGTGGGGACCGACATGAGGGTGTTGACTAGTAGGACTAGGTATAAGGTAGGGTTGCTTCTTATCATGTAGGCGCCTGCTAACTTCAAGGTCTGAGAGACGTAGGTAAGCGTTGCGCTGAGGCGTTGGCTATATATGGAGAGGTAGGCGCCCGCCGGCCAACCATTGAGGAGTATGATGAAGTATCCTAGTAGGTACAGCGCGGGATCTTGCACGCCGGTGGTTGCTAGGTAGGCGGCGTATATGCCCCACGCAACTGTCGAAGTGAGCAACTCGGTAGCTACCAGCTCGTTGTAGCGGTGCGGCTCTTGAGCTAGTACTCTGGGGTACCAAGTGGTGACGTAGCCCATGAAGGCGATGGCAACGCTGAGGCCCGCGTTAATCACAGTCACCAAGGCGAGGTCTTGAGTAGAGAGACGGCGTGTGACTGTTAGAGCATAGATAAGCGAAACGAGTAGGGTGAAGACGCCGCTTCCCACGGCCAGCAGTCTGGCACCTGGCACGGCGGGTTAGATGTAGCTGTTTAAAAACCAGATGTATAATCCCTATGTGGCCGGTGGCCTTTTCTGTGTAGTTGCCCACCACTTCTGGGACATGCCCGGTGGGGGGGGGGGGAGTTAGTGATGGCAAGCCTTGCAGTCGCCGCAGAGAGACTCGGTTACACACCTGTGCTTACCTCGCTTACGAAGTTCAGGGTGGAGAAATATATGGATAGGTTTGGGATCGATCTGGGGAGGTATCCTGTGGTGGCCGGCGGGATTACCCTCAAGTCCTTTGGGCTGCATCAAAGGCTATTTGTGTGGAGGCCCGTTAAGAAGGCGCTGGAGCTGTACAGCCCAAGGCTAGTGGTTATAGATATGCCCACCTACAAACCCATCGTAGGGAAGGTGCCTATTGTGGAATATATCCACTTCCCCTTGGAAGCCACATTCAACAGGAGGTATCGCCACTTGGGTTTTACTATAGAGATGACCCCTACACGTCGGAGAGATACGGCAAATTTCCATTGAATATATACGTAGCGGTATACGCAAGGCTGTACCCAATCTACGCCCGTGGCAACCCCTTCGAGGTAGCGGAACTTGTCTTGACAAATTCCCGGTGGACAGGCGAGGTGGTAAAGGCTTTGTATGGAGAGGAGCCGCTTGTGCTAAACCCGCCCCTGCCCCCTAATCTGGGGGGACCCCGGCCAGAGAGCTAGTTTCGAGGAGCAGGAGCCGTGTGTGGTTATGCTTGGGCGCTATTCCCATGAGAAGCGCTATCACTGGGTCTTGGAGAGAGTAGCGCCGTTAATAGTGAAAGAAGTGCCGGAGGTGCGCCTAGTGATTATGGGGGACGCCTCTACGCCAACAAGCGCCAGCTACTACCAGAGCTTGGCTAGCTTTGTGGAATTCCGAGGCCTTAAGAACAACGTGACGCTACTAAAAAATTTAAGTAGGGGGGAGATAAATCGAGTCCTCTCCAGTTGCCGGGTTTTTCTCCACGCCACAATAAACGAGCACTGGGGCATCGCAGTGGCCGAGGCAATGTGGCACGGCGTTCCCGTAGTGGTGCATAAAAGCGGCGGGGCTTGGACAGATCTCGCCCAGCTGGGCGAAGCAGGGATCGGCTATAAAGACGAAGGCGAGGCCGTGGAGGCGCTGGCCAGGTTATTAAGCGACGGTAAGATGTGGAGGCACTACTCCAACAAGTCGCTGGAGAAGGCACGGGATTTGATTTTTGAAAAATTTGTAGATAGGGCCACAAAGCTGTTATCAGATTTATGAAGTGGATATACTTCACAATCTTTGATCCCAGGTTTTATCCACGGCCCATATTCTTCAAGAGATGTTGCGGGATGCTTGTCTACTACCTAAGGACCTTTCCAGGTTATGTACGCAGTCCGGGGAAGGTTCCCAACGCACCGGCGAGAGGAACAGGTAGATCGGCGCGGAAAAGCACCTCTAGAGATCCGTTGGGCGTGTTTTATAAATGTCCCCGCCAAGATCGGAGCCGGTTGCTCGACTCAGTGTTTTACGAAGCCTTGTATGTCCCATGTCTAAAAAAGGTGGGGGGTGAGGGAATAGTGGTGATGAACGCTTATGGAGTCCACGCGGCGAAGCTTCTAGGGAAGAAGGTGGTTGTGGATTTGATGGATTTGTGGAGTTGTGAAGACAGCGCACTGCACTTAAACGCCGTGGATTTCAAATCGCTGAAGAAGGCGGACCTCGTCTTGGCGTGGTCACGCGCTATCCATAGCCTTCTTAGGCGCATGGGGATCAGCTCTGTCTATCTACCCTTCGGGGTTGACCTAAAAACCTTTGACCCCATGTCTGTGCCTCCCTCTCTGTTTCTTAATAGATACCCAGATGTCGGCGGGACTGTCAGGTTAGTCTACAGCGGGGGGCTCTGGTATGTGGGAGGTAAGGAGGTACTAGGCGTGGGGAAGCTGTTAAAAGCTTTTAAAAAAGTGGAAGAAAAGAGACGAGACGTGGCTCTGCTGATACAAGCACCGCGGGAGGTTATGGAGATGGCTAGAGAGATGGGGTTGAGGAATGTGGTTCATGTAGAGAGGACTCCCCTGTCCAACGATCCGTTGCGCCTCTCGTTCCTCCGATCAGCCGACATTTTGGTGCTTACTGGCTCCAGGTACTCAGCGGTTTACCTAGCAGAGAGGACCACGATGTATCAATATATGGCCACCGGCAATGCAATACTTGCCGAGGCCACGTTAGGGGTGAGGGGAGTCTTAACTCACGGGGAGACTGGATACCTAGTAGAGCTTGACAACCCAGGGAAGATGGCGGAAGCAATCCTCGTGCTCGCCGCAGACGAGGGGCTAAGGAGGTATATTGGGCGGAACGCCAGATCTCTACTGGAGAGGCACTACACGTGGGAAAAACTAATTGAAAAGGCGAGGTCAATATTGGCATGATCTGCATATTTTCCCCCGCCGGGTCACTTACAGGTGGTACCTACAGATCACTGAAGTCAATACTGGGGTTCCCAAGCGGCGAGTATCGTCTATACATGCCAGGCGATGTGAAGAAATCCCTCATGGACGACATCAGGCGACTTGTGGGGGACTCCGCCATGTACGGACTAGTTTCAAATGCAGTTGAGACAGAGCCCTTGGGGGTGTGTAGAGGAAAGTGGCGTTGCTATGTGAAATACGGAGAGAAGCTAGCCACCAGGCTTGTAGGCGAGGGCTGTGGCTTTGTATACATACCGCATGAACATCCGTACATCCCGCTGGGGATAGGCGAACACCTACCGTGGGCTGTGTTGTTGCAGACAACGCCTGTTGTTGGCTCTCTGGCGATCGAAGACGGCTCGGGCTTTACGCCGCGGCGATGCGGCACTAGCACACGGCGGCTCGCGATCTCGGACAGATGTTGGAGGAGGGTCGGCGCGCGTTAGAGGTTGTGGAGCAATGCGCTGAGGGTATCGCCGCGTCTCCTGTCGAGCCGCACGCAACCGGCTATCCCGATCTTTCTGCAAACCTCCACGTTGTCGTATCTGTCGTCGACGAAGATTATCTTATCGGCGCCGTACTTCTCGGCGAAGTGCCTCAGCTCGGCCTCCTTGGAGCAGAAGCGGGGCCTGGCCGCTATTTCGGAGAAGGCCTCGTCTAGGCCGGATAGGGACAGCGCCAGACGTATCGCGCGCTCCGACTGCATGCTGGCTATCGCCGCAACTCCGCTCCACTTCTCCAGGAAATGCGCCACGTCGGGGAACACGCCTGCCCTAGCCGCCGACTCGACCTCATAAGCCTCCACGAACTCGTGTAGGGCGAAGAAGAACGGGGTGCCGCAGAGCTCTCTAAACGCCTCGTTTATGCTACGCACGTCAAGGCCGAGCCTGTCCCTGACGGCGCGCCTCAGAGACGCCCAGTCTACGTCCAGCCTCGCTATCACTCCGTCGAAGTCGAGGACGACCACCCTATCTGATCCTCCAGACGCGGCCATCGCTCTCCCTATAGAGGAGGACCCCCATGTCCATCTGCCTAATGAGGTAGTGACCCTCGGGGAAGGCGTCGACGCGCCCCTCCCCGCACCTCGCCGGCCTCCCGAGGCCGAGCTCGAGGTAGACAAAGGCGAGGTTCATGCACTGGTCCCCATACGCTCTGGCGAAGGCCTCCCCCCACAACGGCGCCGTGGTGTGCCACTTGCCGTCCACCTCAGTCACGTAGAACCTCCCATCAGCCCCCTGCTTCAGATCAACCGAGTAGAAGCCGTGAGGCCTCGGGTCCAGGGCTAGGACGGCGCGCCTCCCCACGTCGTCCACCTCAGGCTCGCGGATAGACCTGGCCACCGACGGGGTGCCGGTGATCCCGGAAAGCGATATATGGCGGAGCGGGTACTCCAGGCGCTCCCTCGCGTAGGCCATGACGAGCCTCCCCTCGTACCAGAGGGAGTCGTATGCCACGTCCCTCCCCGGCAGATACCGCTGGAGCAAGAAATCGCCCGGCTTGGCCCTCCCCTGCACGGCGTTGAGCCTTATCCAGTACAAAGCCTCCTCGGGGCTGTTGACCTTCAGGCTCAGCCTGCCCCCGGCGCCCTCCTTAGCCCTTATCCAGAGAGGGCCCCCCAAGGCGTCGAAGGCCCTATACACGTCCTCCTCGTCGCGGACCACCACCGTCTCGGGCACCGGCACGTCCGCCGCGCGCAACCGCTCGGCTATCAAGTCCTTAGAGGGATATATGGCCCGGATATCGGGCAGATATACCTTCACCCCCATCTTGAGGAAGACATCCCTATTCTCGGAGACCACCTTGGCCTCCACGCTCGGGTGCGGGTGGAGGAACTCTATCGAGTACCTCCTCGCCAGCTCCACGAGGAGCTTGAGGAACTCGGGATCGTCGTGCCTCGGCGACCTCACCCTCACGTCCACGTCGGCGAACATTATGTGGTAGGGGCTGTGGTCGGTCCCTACGATATAGAGGCCGCCGAGCTCCCTCTCTGCATACCTCAAGGCCGAGACGAAGTTGAAGCCGCCCATCCCGCCGATGCCCGTCACCAAAATCCTAGTAGGCATAGGCGCACTGCCTGTACTTGATTAAATATATATCCCACGGCCCCCCGGCCTCTCTGTCGACGACGCTGAGGTAGAGGTAGGCGCCGCCCCCATCCATCAATAGGGATGGCGTGTCGGCGCCCAGGACGGCGCGCCTCCCGACGAACCTATGGGACTCCGCCGAGGCGTCGAGCAGCACGAACTTCCCGGCGCCCTCGACGTCGTAGAGCCTATCCATCACGAAGCCGACGATGTACCCCCTATGGGGCTTCTCCGAGTAGTCGTTCGAGGCCGAAAGCAGGAGGTAGTAGTCGCCGACCCTATACGCAGACGCGTTATGCAAGCTGTGCCAAGGCCCCGGCGTACCTGCGCCCGCCACCAGCCTCCAAGCGCCTATAAAGCCTCCGCCGGGCGTGAAGCGGAGGACCCAGAGGCCGCGCGGGTAGGGCAGTATATTGCTCACCAAGACGTCTACGGCGTTGCCGCGCACGTAGACGTTGCAACCGAGGTCGACCTCGGCGGCGTTGAATGACGACGGGGTCGCCAGGATCGCCAAGTCGGAAAAGCCGGAATCGGGCTCCCTAGACGACGCAAGCCTGACCCTATTCCCTCTCTTCCTGTCAACGTAGACGAGATAGTATCTGTCCCCCCAGAAGAACGGCGCCGCAGTCAAGCCGTCCTCCAACACCACGCCGACCTCGGAAAAGCTTGCGTAGTCCCTTGACCTGTACGCGACGACGGAACACGACCGAGAGCCCTCGCACCGCGAGACGTACATATATATCCAGTCCCCGTACTTGACCGCAGATCCCCACGCGGCGTAGGGAGCAATGCCCCTAAGAACCGGCGTGATCTCGACCGCCTCACATAGGGGAAACACGGAAGCAGATAGATGCCATTATTTAAGTCCTATGCCTAGCAGGTTGGTAGAAAGCGCGGCGAGATGCCGCGCCCGCGTGATAAGAACCGACAATTATTAAAAAACCCGGCTGACTAAGGCTGTGGATCCTCCCGACGCCGCCTATTTGACCCCCTTCGACGTAAAAATATTCGCGCGGCCTATATTCTTCGCCAGGGCTCTGGGTATTCCGGTGTACCTCATAAGAACTGTGTTCGGGCATTTACTGAATCCAAACAAGTACAGAACCAGCGGCTTAGCAACCCGAGACGCAACAGTTCTCGACGAGGCGACTAGGACTAGGATACGCGATATAGGCCTTAAGGCGATACGCCTAGATCCCTCGAGATTCATAAGTAGCTGTTATAGACAAGACAAGACCTATAATCTTTCGGCTATCGCTAAGGAATTATCGATTCTGCCCTATATAGACAAAATACCATATTCAACAATTATAATAAAGAACCTAGTAGGCGTTCTTGCCGCTCGTTGGGCTGGCCGTCGTGTTGTGGTTGATTTGATGGATTTGTGGCACTGCGATAGGGAGGACGTGGCGTTTAACGCTGTGGATTTCGCCGCGTTCCGCCGCGCCGACTGCGTGATAGCGTGGTCTAGGGCAATACAGACTCTGCTTAAGAGCTACGGCCTTAAATGCGTCGAGTACCTCCCATTCGGGATAGACCTAGAGGTGTTCGACCCACTCAAGGCACCCAAAAACCTCATCTACGAAAAATACCCACAACTAGAAGGAAAAACAATAATTGGATACAGCGGCGGCGGGCACTGGTACCACGGGACCTACAAGCTGATAACCGCGTTCAAACTGATTGAGAAGAGACACAGAGATGTCGTACTGGCAATACAGACCTGGGGACAGAATAAGCTTATCAAGTCCTTGATAGAGAAAGTAGGCGTAAGGAACTACGTGCTTGTCCAACCGACGTCTTTCAACGATCCCTTAAGGCTCTCGATGTTGAGAGCCAGCGATGTCCTGGTTCTCACGGCGAGTAGGTATCCCACCGTCTATCTGTCGGAGAGGTCCACTTTGTTCAACTACATGGCGGCTGGAAACGCGATAGTTGCCGAGGCGACGCCCGGCTCGTTAGGCGTGTTGAGGTATGGCGAAAATGCCCTACTTTCTAAGTTTAATGACGTGGTGAACTTAGCAACTCAAATAGAGAGACTTATCAAGGACGAGTCGCTCAGATATGAGTTGGGTGCTAATGTTAGGAAAGATCTAGAGACCAAATATAGTTGGGATGTTTTGAAAATTAAAATAAGAATTATATTTGAAAAATTAAATAGATATACTTAAAGCTCAGTATTACTAATATTACTAAATAAATATATAAATTAAATTGCAAATAATGTGAATTAATACTTAGATCTATATACAAGATTTCTAAACAACTGCAAGGTATCATTACTACTTCGCTAAATGGATAGCGACGGGTCAGATAGATCTCAAGGTACCCAAATTCTGGAGAAACTATGACTTGCGTAACCCTAGACGCTGATGAAATATGAAGCCCCCACGGTCTTAGCAGAAACATAATGGAGTACATCACGATCTTATAATTCTGGGAGAATGGGAGCGTTATGGAGATGGGAATGTGTTTTAATAAAGTATAATATGTTGCGGTATTATGTCTCGCGTAGCTGTTCTTGGATGCGGCTGGGCTGGAGTTCTGGCATCATTGAGGACAAAAGGTCTACACCCCGCGGCAGATGTGGTATGTATAGACGTAGAGCCCGGAGGTCTCTTGAGGAGCATCTCTATTAAGGGCTATCTCTTCGACATAGGCGGCTCGCACGTCGTCTTTAGCAAAGATCCCGCCGTCCTCAACGGCATACTTTCATTGGTCGGCGAGCGGACTCGGAAGGCTGGGAAGGCATACATCTCGCTAAACGGCTACCTGCTGCCGTATCCCTTCGAAAACGGGATATATGTCCTGCCCCCCGAACAGAGAGCCCGCTACGGCCACTCCATAATATTAGCATTACTTGAAAACGCAAGACATGGCGAGAGGAAGCCGGCAAGCCTAAGGGATTGGATAGTAAATACCTTCGGGAGGGAAGTAGCCGAGGACTACCTAATCCCCTACAACGAGAAGATCTGGAAAAGACCTGTAGACCAGATATCCGCAGACTGGGTGTACACTCCCGGCAGACTTCCTCTGCCAGGCGTGGTTCAATACCGCTTTATGTCTACAACGTACTGAGCGGTTTGGCGTCCTCCCTTTACCATGGCCTTAAGCTGGCGAGGCTGTTGGTGTGGGTTAGGCCTTACCTTGTGCTTACCTACTACCCATCGCTTTTACCGCTACTCTCGCTCCTCGGTAGGCTCCTTCGATTTCGTGTCGTTGTTAAGATGGATTGGGATGTCGTCTTTCGGTGCGGAGTTAAGGCTAGGCTCAACCCATCGGCATATTCATGGCTCGTTTATGCTTATCGCATTGGTTTGATAACGCGCGTTGATTGTGTAGGTGGTGGGGTCGTGGCTTATCTTTATGGTGTTGTTAGGGTTTTTATTGATGGTGATGGCGACATCCTATTCATAATGCCTGACGGTGTTAAGCTAAAGTACATTGACCAATTCACCATTGCCGAGACTTGGCTCTACGATATCCACTTCCTGGGCTTCGATCTAAGCGGGTGGCTTGTCTTCGACATCGGCGCCTATGTTGGCGATATGGCTTTGTATTATGCTAAGAGGGGAGCGGCTGTCGTGGCTGTGGAGCCTGTCCCGGCGAATTTCGAAGCTATGCTTAAAAATATCGAGTTAAACGCAGAAAAAGGGCATAAGGTACTTCCCGTAAATGCCGCTGTTGCAGACGCCGACGGCTTCGTTGAGATTTACTACAGCGGGCCTTTGACGAATCATCTTCGATCTCTGAAAAGGGGATACCTGGCTAAGATGCGCTCTATATTAAAGAATATTATAGAGAATTAAATTAAATCATAATCTATTATTAATAATTTTAATATTTTATTGGGGAACTATCATATTTTCAGTAATTGGATTAGAATTGAATCAGAAAAGCTTATAAAGAATTTATTATGGAAATAAAATGTGCATCTACATATACGCGCCGGCGAATGTGTACACCGGAGGTCCAACGGCGCTTTTTGATCTATGTCGTGTACTTAATGAATATTATCATGTAGATGCATGGATCGCTTTTTATGGCATTACGGATGGTGATCCGGTTCATCCAAATTATAAAAGATACAAATGTAAGTGGACTTTGCACAATAATGTAAATGATGATAAAACTAATATTATTGTAGTCCCGGAGTCTGTGCCATCTATCTTGAATCAATTTAATAATGCGAGAAAGGTTGTTTATTTTTTATCAGTTGATCACTACGTTCTAGCCGGCTCTTATCTTAAGAACTGGAAAGGGCGACTGCAGTTGTACAGCCGTAAGGCGCGACTACTGTGGCGGGATATGCTTGAATTACTGAAAGATCGATCAATTTTACGTTATCATTATCCTGAAATAGTTTCATCAATAGTTAAAAATTTAGTAGAGAATAGATTAGTCAAATTGCCTGGTGATGTTGATCTTTATTTGGCTCAGTCAAGATATGTTGTAGAGTTTCTAAGAAGATACGGAGTTCCCTGGGAGAATATTATATTATTACATGAGCCTTTGGAAGAAGAATTCATTAAATCTGCGTTGGATGCTAATTTGCCAGCTAAGAAGGAAAATGCGGTGGCATGGAATAGGCGGAAGTCAAACACCGTAGGATATAAGTTGGCTAAGCTACTGAGAGACAGATTCAAGGTGTATGAGCTGTTTAACGTAGGTAAGGAAAAGATGGTGGATATATTGTCGAGGACTAAGGTATTCATTGATATAGGTTGGCATCCGGGCAGAGATAGACCGCCCCGCGAGGCTGTTGCCATGTGGAATGTGCCTCTAGTGAATAACCACGGGGGGCTGTATTATTATGAGGACTATCCGGTTCCGCACAAGTATAAGATAGATTGTTATGATATCTGCAATAAAGTTAGCTACAAGGAGCTAGTCGACAGAGTAATTGACTTCGTTGAGAATTATGATGCCCATATAAAGGTGTTCGAGGACTTCCGTCGCTATATTGTTGAGGAGCCGGAACTATTCATAAAGGACGTGGGTATGCTGGTAAAAAGATTGGGGGTATGACGCGAATCGCTATACTAGGTTGTGGGTGGTCGGGTCTTGTTTCTTCTATTCGTCTGAGATCTCTCTACCCTGCCGCCGATGTTATCTGCGTTGACAGGGCTTTCGACGGCGGCCTTCTTACATCGGCTAGGCTAGGTCCCTATCTTTTCGATGCGGGTGGTAGCCATGTGGTTTTTAGCACGAGGCGTGAGGTTGTTGAGACTATTATCTCCATGGGGGGTGAATGGGTTTTCCGCAGTAGGTCTGCCTACGTCCTCCTGGACGGCTTCTTTGTGCCTTATCCCTTTGAGAACGGGATGTACGTACTGCCGCCTGAGAGTAGGGCGAGGTACGGCATCTCCCTCATAAGGGCCTTCATGAACAACAGGGGCGAGAGGCCGGCGAATTTCCTCCAGTGGATCCTCGGCACGTTCGGGGAAGAGGTTGCTAGGGATTACCTGATTCCCTACAATGAGAAGATATGGAAGAGGCCTCTCGACGAGATGTCGGCCGATTGGGTCTACATACCTGGCCGCCTCCCACTGCCTTCGCTTGAGGACATCGTTAAGGCCGTGGCGGGGCTCCCCACTGTGGGTTACGCCGAGCAGTCTACTTTCTACTACCCGAAGAGGGGCGGGATATACAGCCAGTGGCGTGCCACGTACGAGAAGGCGGCTTCTCTGGGCGTGAGGTTCGTGAAGGAGGAGGTTAGGGAGGTGAGGAGGGCTGGGTCTGAGTTTGTCGTGAACGGGTGGCTTAGGGCGGATAGGATCGTCAATACGCTCCCTCTGAGGGACTTTGTCCACATGCTTGTGCCGGAGCCTCCCTCTGAGGTGTTGGAGGCTGCGTCTAGGCTGGACTACAACTCGGTCGTCGTGGTGGGGATCGGGCTTAGGCAGGCGGCTCCTCCCCACCACTGGGTGTATGTGCCGGATAGGCGCCACGTCTTCCACCGCTATGCCTGGATCTCGAACTACGGGGAGGATGTCCCGCCTGGCCGTTCGGCTCTGATAGCAGAGGTTACTGTGCCTCCCAACACATCGGTGGATCTGGAGGGGGTTAAGGCAGACGTCTTAAGGGGCCTTTCCGATCTCGGCGTAGTTGAGGAGGGAGCAGTGGAGGTTGTAGAGGCTTGGTTCCATAGGTACGGCTACCCCATCTACACCCTCTCTCACGGCAGGGATGTCGCGACGATTGAACAATACCTAGCGAATATAGGGATAGCTACGTTCGGCCGCTGGGGCAATTGGCAGTACTGGAATACGGATAAGATATACGAGAAAGCAAAGGCGTTAAAGTGAAAACATGCCGAAACGCCATTATCAGGTGTACGCAATAGTCCTAGCAGGTGGCTACGCCACTCGCCTTAGGCCGACGTCGCTTTCTTTTACCAAGCACCTCGTGCCTCTTGCGAATAGGCCGGTGCTTGGTTGGGTTCTTTCGCAAATCGCCGAGGTCGGCGTTAGGGAGGTCTTCATCGTGGTGGGTTCCCACAACCGGGAGCAGATTGTGGAGTATGTGGGGGATGGCTCCCGCTTCGGCGTGTCGGTGGAGTATCTAGTGCAGGAGAGGCCTCTCGGCCTTGCCCACGCCGTGTCGCTGGCTGAAGGCTTTGTAGACGGCCCATTCCTTGTATATTTGGGCGACAACCTCCTCCAAGGCGGGGTAGCGCAGTACGCCAAGCGCTTCCTCGACGCTAAGGCAGACGCGATGGTTTTGCTTAAGGAGGTGGAGGATCCGACGCGCTTCGGCGTGGCGGTGTTCGACGGGGGGAGGCTGTCGGGCTTTGTTGAGAAGCCCAGGCAGCCGCCGTCTAGATACGCCCTCGTCGGCGTATATTTCTTTACGCCGGCGATCTTCGACTACATCAAGCGGCTCAAGCCGTCTTGGCGCGGCGAGTACGAGATCACAGACGTCCTGGACCTGATGCTTAAGGACGGCCGTCGGGTGGAGTACGCAGTGCACGACGGCTGGTGGCTTGACGTGGGTAAGAAAGACGACGTCCTCGCCGCAAACGCCCTCCTACTGGACGAGTACGCCAGGAGGGAGGTCAGGGGCCGGGTCGAGGACAGTAAAATCGAGGGGCGGGTCGTCGTTGAGGAGGGGGCCGTCGTTAGGAACAGCGTGGTCCGGGGCCCCGCCGTCGTCGGGAGGGGCGCCGTTATCGAGGGCTCCTTCATCGGGCCGTACACAAGCGTGGGGGACGGCGCCGTGGTTAGGAACAGCGCTGTGGAGTACAGCGTCTTGATGGAGGGCGCCGTGGTGGAGGGGGTTGAGCGGCTGGAGGAGTCGCTGGTGGGGCGCTACGCCCGGGTGGCCTCAAACGCGAGACGCTACGTGAGGCTCCACATCTCGGACTACTCGGTGGTAGAGCTTTAAAAGAGGGCTGTCGCCTGCGTTATGCGGGTGTTGGTGACTGGTTGCGGGGGCTACATCGGCACCACACTGACGCCGCTACTACTATCTAGGGGGTATAAAGTGCGTTGCGTAGATTGGCTGATCTTCGGCGAAGACGTAATCAGCCATCTCGCGGGGCACCCCGGCTTCGAGCTTGTGAAGAAGGACGTAAGGGAGGTGGACGGCTCCGTCTTCCAGGGGGTGGACGCCGTCGTGGATCTAGCCGCCATATCTAACGACCCGGCGGGGGAGCTCGACCCCGAGCTGACCCTCTCCATAAACTACAAGGCGCGGGCTAGAGACGCGGCACTTGCCAAGAAACACGGCGTCTCTCGCTTCGTCTTAGCCTCCAGCTGTAGCGTCTACGGGAGGCAGGCCGGCGTGGCCGACGAAAACACCGAGCCGAACCCCCTCACCACATACGCCAAGGCAAATCTACTGGCCGAGAGAGAGGTGCTCCCCCTGGCCTCTAGAGAGTTCGCCCCTGTGGCTCTGCGCTTCGCCACTGTCTACGGCCCCTCTAGGCGCATGCGCTTCGACCTTGTGGTCAACGCCATGACGCTGACCGCCTACACAGAGGGCAAGATCTACGTGGAGGGAGACGGCATGCAGATGAGGCCTCTCGTCCACGTGGTAGACGTGGCGAGGTCCGTGGCCTTCGTGCTGGAGCAGCCTCCCGACGCGGTTTCGGGGCAGGTATTCAACGTCGGCTCTGACGACCAGAACTTCCGCATAGTCGACATAGCCAAGGCTGTTCGGGAGGTGGCTGGGGGCGAGGTGGTCTTCAGAGGTGAGGTGGATAGGAGGAGCTACGCCGTGTCCTTCGCCAAGATCAAGTCGCTTGGCTGGGAGCCGCTCTACAGAGTGCCGGAGGGGGTTAGGCAGGTCTACCACGAGCTCCTCCTAGGCCACCTAAAGCCGGAGGAGCGCTGGTGGACTGTTAAGTGGTACAAGAAGGTCTTGGGGAGATGATCCTGGTTACCGGCGCCAGCTCCTCGCCGGGCTTTAAAATACTGGAGAGGCTCAGGCGGGAGGGGTGGGAGGTCCTCGGGATCTACAACCAGCACCCGGTGGAGGGGGCTGTGCAGTGGGATCTTGCAAAAGACCCCGTGGGGGTTTTGGAGCGCTTCTCGCCGGACGCCGTTGTCCACGCGGCGGCGCTGGGCGACGTGGATAGGTGCGAGGTGGAGCCGGCCCTCTGCTATAGGGTAAACGCAGTTACGACTAGGGAGATCGCCAGGTGGTGCTCGAAGAGAGGCGCGGCGCTTGTCTACCTCTCGACAGACTACGTCTTTCCCGGCGACCGCGGGTCGTATAGAGAGGAGGATCCGCCGCGGCCAGTGAACTACTACGGCCTCACCAAGCTCCTCGGGGAGGAGGCGGCGCTGGCGGCTGGAGGCGCCGTGGTGAGGGTGGCTTGGATATACGGCTTTGGCCCCGGCAGGCAGAACTTCGGCAGGACGGTGGTGGAGAAGCTGTCCCGGGGCGAAGAGGTGAGGGCTGTGGTCGACCAGTGGGGCTCTCCGACTCTAAATACCCTAATTGCCGAGGTTGTTGCGAAGGTGCTGGAAAAGAGCATATCGGGAATCCTCCACGCGGCCGGCCCTAGGCTTAGCCGGTACGAGTTCGCCTTGGCAATTGCCGAGGCCTTCGGCTTCTCCAAGGAGCTTGTCAAGCCGATTAAGGCGGCCGATCTCTCCTTCAAGGCGCCTCGGCCGAGAGACTCCAGCCTAGACAGCTCCCTAGCCGTTTCTACACTCGGCGTGCCTGTAAACGATATTAGGTACGCCCTCTCAATATTTAAAAAGGAGTGGGAGGAGGGGCGGCATGCCGATGGCCGGGGCTAGGAGGCTGGAGATACCGGACTTGATCCTCTTCGAGTACAAGATTTTCGAGGACGAGCGGGGGTTCTTCGCGGAGCTGTGGAAGCGCGGCGAATATCTCGCGGCGGGCCTCCCCTACGACTTTGTCCAAGTGAATCTATCATATTCAAGGCCCTACGTGGTTAGGGGTCTCCACTACCAGCTTAAGCCTTCTGAGCAGGGTAAGCTGGTCACCGTGGTGAGGGGCCGCGTCTACGACGTGGCTGTGGACATCCGGAGGGGCTCTCCCTGGTTTGGGAAGCACGTCGCTGTGGAGCTGGCGCCGGGCAGAGCGCTTTGGATCCCGCCCGGCTTTGCCCACGGGTTCCAAGCCCTCGAGGAGACTCTCTTCCTCTACCTAGTGACTAAGGAGTTCGACCCCCAGCGGGATAGGTGCGCCAAGTGGGACGACCCGGCGCTGGGGATAAGGTGGCCCGCCCCCGAAAAGGCAATACTAAGCCAGAAAGACCGCTCCTGCCCACCCCTAGCTGAGGCGGAAAACAACTTCGAATACCCGATTTAAGATATAAAATACTTAAAGTGAGGTATTATGAACCTTAGTAATTATTTCATTTGCATATCTTTATAATATTCTCCAACTATATTTATTCTCGATATCATTTCTTGCATTCTTGCCGATGTTTTCTCTGATGTTATCTTTTTTATCAAAATTTTTAATTTATTTGACATATCTTCAATATCATTTAATCTCACTATATATGCATTATACTCATGTTTTAGTACAGCTCTAACGCCAGGTGTGTCCTCAGCTAAAATAGCGCCGCCGTTAGCCATAAACTGAAACATGGAGCTTCGTTCGGCCAAATATACTGGTAAAAATTTCGTTGATGTAATAATTTTAATATCTATATTTCTCAATAATGATAACCGATATATATCATTGAATTTTGTCATTGGAATATATATGAAGTTTTTGATATTAAGCTCCTTTGCTATTCTTTGAATAGATGGGTGTGTCTGCATCACGAGGACTATATCCTTTTCGTCCTTCTCTATAGCTTTAAAAGCCTTTAGTATCTTTTCCACACCTATTCGCTCTATACCTCCGACGTACCACATCCCGCCGCTGTATCCAATTATTGTTTTTCCTTCTAGTTGTGGGTATTTTTCGTAGATGAGGTTTTTGGGTGCCTTGAGTGGGTCGAACACCTCTAGGTCTATCCCGAATGGGAGGTACTCGACGCATTTAAGGCCGTAGCTCTTAAGCAGAGTCTGTATTGCCCTAGACCACGCTATCACGCAGTCGGCGCGGCGGAACGCGGCGAAATCCACAGCGTTAAACGCCACGTCCTCCCTATCGCAGTGCCACAAATCCATCAAATCAACCACAACACGACGGCCAGCCCAACGAGCGGCAAGAACGCCGCTTGTGTTTAGAGTGATGACCACGTCGTTGGCCAGCTCTTTCACGTATGGGTAGTATAGGTATTCGTAGGCGAGGGCGTCGAGGAGCGTCGTCCCGTCTATCCTTTGACATGGATATACCCTTTTTAAGGGATCGCCTCTATATCTTCTGCCGGTCTTGCTGGCGGTGGGCGTGGCCGGAGGCTGGAACTGCCTCTGGGGGTTTCTGTAGTGTCCTAGGAACGTCCTTAGTCGGTATATCTTCGCGCCGCAACAGCGTTTGAAGAGGAATGGCCTGGGGTATATGTATGGGTTGAAGCCTGTGAGGTAGGTCACCATATCTCCTGCACCCTCTTGACGAAGTTTTGGAAGGTCAAGTCTCTGGCTCTTTCTAGGGCTTTCTGCGAATAGTATGTCCACTTCTTGCGATTGCTCAGCAACTCCGCTATCTCGTCGACTGCTTCATCCTCGCCGACGTAGCCTAGACCCGATTTGCCTTCTTGCGCGAGATCTGTCCAGGCCCCGCCTGACCTATGGACTATCGGGGGGGTTCCGTAGGCCATCGCCTCGGCCACCGCTATGCCCCAGTGCTCGTTTATCGTTGCGTGCAGGAAGGCCACGGATCTCGCGAGGGTCTGTTCTATCGTCCGCCTGGATGGGCTTCTCAGCAACACGACGTTATTCAAGTCCATTTTTCTTATCAGTGAGAGGAGCTGCTCGTAGTACCGTCTGCTGGTGGGCGTCGAGGCGTCGCCCATTATTACTACCTTGGCGTCCGGCGCCTCCCTTGCCAGCCTCGGCGCTATCTTCTCTACCACCCAGTGGTACCTCTTCTCTTGAGAGTAGCGGCCCAACATAGCTACTGCACGTTCTCTTTCCTCATAACCTGGAGGGTTCTCTTCTAACTTAATAGTAGGTGAGAGAGGCGGGTTTAATACCGTCGGCTCTTCGCCGAAGGCTCTCCTCACCAAGTCGGCCGTCCATCGCGAGTTGGTTAACACCTTCTGCGCTGAGCGGAAGGGATTTTCCCTGGCATATATTCTATATAGTTTCTCGAATACCTTTGCATATATACTCATTGGAAACCTGCCGTATCTCTCCGCCGTATAGGGATCTTGCGTATAGTAGAAGCCTAGATCCCGATACCTCGGGTTAAAGGTTAGATCTAGAGGGAAGTGTATATATTCAAATATGGCAATTTTTCTCTCTATTGGTTTATAGGTCGGCATATCTATTACGGCGAACGCCGGTCGGTACTTCTCTATGGCTTTCTTTATGGGTATCCACACCAAGAGCCGCATGTATAGGCCCAGCGCCTTCATCTTGAGGTTAAGAGAGACGTCGGGATACCTCCTCAGATCTATGCCGAACCACTCGACGTACTTCCCCTTGTCGAATTTAGTCAACGAGGTGAGTATGGGCGTGTACCCGTCGCCCTCTAGCCCCGCCGCGATCGACGCCATTACCAGCTCCCCTCCGCCGGGTCTGTCCCAGAAGTGGTGGCCTACCACCGCGTACATGGGGCCTTGGGAGGCTTGAGCCATCTGCATATGTCGGCCAGCCTGAGCGGGTATACTGCCGCCATGCTGGTGTATAGGGCTAGCGCCTTCACGTACATCTCCAACCCCTTACTTGCTCCGTACTTCCTGACTTGGAAGAGCAACGGCGCCAACTCGGCTAGGGCGGCGAAGGGGGTGGCGATCGAGCCCAACACGGCGGCTAGGTGGACCGCCGCGAACAGCACTGTGTTGATCTTCTGGCGTGGCGTCGCAGTGTAGGCATACACCAGTGCTTTCTTGTGTATCCCCCTTAAATACTGTCTTAGGGGGGTGCCTACGGGCACCTCGCTCAGCCTAGGCCTGTTGATGTCGTAGGCAGGCGTCGGGATTATCAAGGTCCTGTACCCTCTGCAGGTTGCTCTGAGGCCGAACTCTCTGTCTTCCGCCTGCGTCATCCTCTCGTCAAAGGGGCCCACCTCGCGAAATACGTCTCTGCGGAATAGGTTAACGCTGAAGACCGCGAAGTCGGCGAGGTTCGCAGGCTCTGTTCTGCAGTCTGGAAGGGCCGCTATCGCTTTCTCTATATCGGCCTCGCTGGACACCGTCACGTCGCGCCTTGCGAGAGCCGCTATGGGCGCCTTCAGGCTCAGCAACGCCCTTAACGCGCAGGGAGGGGCGATGACGTCGCTGTCCCAAAAGATGACATAATCGCCAGCGGCCTCTCTCACAGCAATGTTCCTCGCCTCGGGTATGTTGGTATCTGCGGCATCTATTACCCGAGCTTCGGGCATCAACTCCCTCACCAACTGCGGCGATCCGTCGGTAGATCCGCCGTCGATGTATAATATCTCTACTTTCTCGCCATCTACCTGCTCGACCGCCCGCCTTATAGACTTGAGGCTGTATCTAAGGATCCATCTGCTGTTCTTGCCTAATACAGCTATCGAAGCGATCATCTAGATCCTTACCGACAGACCGTATACAGTCGCTAAGATACGCGGCAGGTTCCTCCTCCTTAAGGCTACTAATAAGGCTATTAGATATGCGACGTAAGAGACCCGCGCGCCGAGGCGTTTAAGCCGCCAGAAGTTAGCCACTCTATCGTAGTGTAGCCAAAACTCATGCCAGAAACCTCTGCCTCTCGTCAACGAATTCTCGTGGACGATATGCCACGCGACAGGCGCGGTCGATACCTCAGAGACTATGTACGTGTCGTAGCCCCTCTTCTTTGCACAATATGCCAGTATTTTCTCGTTCCATATGCCTTTCTTGCTCCTTCTATATAGTTGGGATAGAGGACAGCCCCTAACGGCATCGATCCTCAAGCCCATGTTGACGCCGTCCAGCGACGTAGATTTCACCACTACTCCGGTACATCTCTTCAACCCCATAAACCCAGATATCGAGATCCATCCACAATAATCTATATATTCTTCTAGAGGTTTTCTGTAGAAAATTTCAGCTGTTGGCTCATTTTGATAAAAGGGTTCAGACGTCTTCACAAGCTCCGCGCCACAAAGATATGCGCGATACGTTAGACCAGAGATCCCGCCGGCATTTTTCAGATCTCGAAAAAGATGTTCATACTTTTCTACCCATCTCTCCTCCGCTACCGCGTCGTCGTCCAAAAACAAAATCACGTCACTCCTAGAATTCCTTATAGCCATGTCAACAGCATCTACGAAGCCGCCACTCTCTTGCACGATAAGATTGATCGGCAACTTACCGCGAAATTCGTTCACCACCTCCTCGCTACCATCTCCACTTGGCTTCAATATGATGATAACTTCGTCGGGTTGTCTTGTTTGGATAGAGAGCGAATTTAGGGAATATTTGAGCGCCCAGCTACGTCTGTACGTCACAATCGCCGTAGATATTATCATCAAAGATGCGCTCATAAGCTAACTTTTTAAGTACTGTTGGATTGGGAGGCAACTCAGTATGTAGGCGATTATGTGAGGGCCCTTGACATCGAATAGCTCGCCGTGTTTGTATCATTGAAGCTACCGCGGCTTCTCTTACTAGCGGTGTCGGTGTGTAGACTGCGGCAGTGAGCGTCAGTGCGGCGAGGTTTGACATAATGCGGCCGTTGCCTTGTGGTGGAGCAACGCGTCAGGGGGATGGGCATTATGGCGGGTAGCGCGGCGGCTAGCGAGATGTACGGCAGCCATTCCAGGGGGCCAAACGCCCTGTCTAGTGTGGGTTAGCAATTGTGAGGGGGCTGGCGATGTGTCGAGTAGAAGGGCTGGAGGTCTGTCTCTGGATCAACATCTCTTCCTCCTCGGCGCCTCTGAGCGCGGCGTCGATGTATAGGTAATCCCGGGGCGAGCGACGCGCGGCGAGCCTCCTGGCGGCTGTAAGTGCGCAGACGGGGAGGCGGCGGCCGCCGCTGACCGCGGCTGGAGTCCTCGCGCAGGCCGCAGAGGCGGGCGGCCTCTAAATCGCCCGGGTTAAGCCGGCGTTATCTCCGCGATTGCCCTCACGGGGGCTCCGCTTCCCTGCGCCAGCTTGAGGGGTAGGCCGTAGAAGCGGCCTCTCTTGCCGACGACGGCGGCGAGGTTTGTGAGGTTTTCGTATATCAAAACCTCCCTCGCGAGGAGTATTTTGTGTATTTCGAAGGGGGCGTGGTCGGGGGAGGGGGCGTCGGTGCCCACGGCGTTTATGCCCAGCTTGGCTAGGTGCTCAGCCAGCTCTGGCGAGATGTCGGGGTGCTCCAGCCAGCGGTCTGTCCCGGCGTAGGCGTCGTATCCCGTCCGGAGGAGGACCACGGCGCCGGGGCCGAGGTCGGCGCCCCGGGGGAGCCTGGCCTCGAATGCCCTCAGCGTTATCTGGCCTCTGGGGGGCAGGTCGGAGAAGTCGAGTGCGACGAAGGTGCCGATGAACTTCTCGGGGGGTATCTGGTCCACAGTCCTCGCCCCCGGCACGAAGTGGGCGGGGGAGTCGACGTGTGTGGCTGAGTGCTCTGGCGTGTACATCACGCGGGAGTAGTAGCCGTGGAGGTCTATCTTGGACCACTGGATGAAAGCAGGCTTGGGGTAGCCGGGGAAGACAGGCGTGTCGGGGCCCAGCTCCATCGTCAAGTCTATATACATGTGGTATCTCTTGTATCCATATTTAAAATTAACCGCGCCGTCGATCTCGGCGGCGTTTTATAAGAATTTCTTCAGCTTCTCCACAAGCCTCAACACGGCTTCTCTGTGTAGCTCAAATTCTTCTTTTTGCATGAAGTTGTGGTAGTAGTTTGCGTGGAGCCTCTCCGCCAGGCTGAAGCCCACTACCAACTCCCTATTCCTTGTCTCTCTGTATAGCCGGTTTATGGCGACTGCGTAGTCCCGGTGGCTGTAGTGTTCCCAGCCCCGCTTCTCCGCTATTGCGTTTAGGAGGGCGGCGACGGCTCCCCAGTACTTCTCCCCAGCATGAAGCAAGTCGCCCTTTTGATACAGCTCCTCAGCCTCCCTCAAAAACTTCTCATGAAGCTTGAGGTAAGCCTCGATGCGCTCAGGTGGGTCGAGCCGCTCTGCCACTAGTGTGAGTAGAAACTCCTCCAGGTCTTTGTCTCCTGCCGCTTTTTTCAGCACCTCGGCCACGGGGGGAGATATGGTGACGGCCACGTCTCTGTCTGAGTTGCTAAATATATTTTTGTGTGGCTCTGCGGGCGCGGCGTGATGTCTGGCGCTGTGGCGTGCGTAGAGGCGGCCTCAGGATGTGCGGCTTGTTGCGAGTTTTTCTTTTAGCTCGGCGAGCAGTGGGATTTCTGTGAGCATCTTGTCTGTGACGTACTGCCAGAGGATTCCGTGGGGCTTCTTGTCTACTCTCTTGGTGTGTATAACGCGGGTTGGGGTAGCCACGACGTCTACCGGAAGGTCGAAGGACTCGTGGGGGATTTCGTCGTCAACGAGTTGCACGTCGTGTACCGTGGTGGCCACCGGCGTGTCCTCGCCTACCTTCCCCAGGACTGAGAGGATGCCCCACTCGAGCTCGGCGTAGCCGTGTTCATGTGTGGAAAAAAGGGGTGTTTATGTACCACTTATACATTGTGTCGAAGAGTTGTTTGTATTCAAGTAGCCTCCGGAAATCACCGCCGCTTAGCTTAAAGGAATGTTGCTTAATTGGTACGTCTCTACCTAGTAGCTTTTCTAAGATGTGTTTCCTCTCTTCCACTGCCTTTCTGGCTGGCGCCTCTCCAACGATAGTGTTTTTTCTCTCTATTCTGAACGTGATGGTGAGGTTATGAGGCTTTATATTGATGCGCAACTTATTCCCATCTATCAGCGCTTCGGCTGTAATGTCCTCGGGTAGGTCTCTTGATGAATACCGCTGTCCCTCTTCAATTATTTTGTTTATGGCGTGGTAAGCAGAAGTTTTATGTGCTTGTTCTTTTAAATATATTAATAAGTTCTGTGCTTTTTTGTTATTTTTTCGGTATGCTAGATATGCTAGGTATCTTAATCCTTCGTGTTTTATAGTAACACGTCCGCTCTTGTGGGGGGATGGCACTGCAAATGTAAAGTGTATTTTTTCTGTTAGGCCTATTTCTTTTAGCTTTTCAATAGTTAGATAAGTTTGGAATTGGTTTTTAGGCGATGTAATCACGTTTATTGAAGTGCTGGTTTTTCTCACAGAGAAGCTCCATTTAAAGCTTCCGATTTTTACTAATTTTTCAGCTTTAGGTGAATCTGTAAGCAATTCTGGGGGTATGATTGTCACGAGTTTGCGAAGTTGTCGTTTATAGATATTAAGCAAGTAGTATCTTCTACGTCTATATATTCTTGGGGTGAACCCGAATTTCCACATAAGCGCTACTAGTATTATTGCTAATTTTTCATCGCCAATGGTAATAGAGACGTAACTGTATTTTTCATTTACGTGGCCGTCGCCTTCTATTAATCCCAACATGAAGGCGCCGAAATCTCTTTCGCTTTTGTTAAGTAGTGAGGCTGAAACATATCTTCTAGCTCTTCTATTCCAATCAGAGAGAAAGTTGTTCACATCTATCCTGCTGTTTATAGCACTAATAGCCCTTTGTATTAGTGGATTTGAATTTAGAGCTGATACCGCTTCCCGTACTGTGGCACTCCACCAGCTTGTGTCAAGGCGCCAGTATATCTCTACAATTGGTTTCAGTCCCTTTTTAGTGAGGCTAAAGCCTTTTATTCTAATATTTACTAGATTGAATAATTTAGTTAATTTTGATAATTGCCAAGATTGCGTAGTGCCGACTTTGACATAAATATCCTCAATATAGGCATCTGAAGCAAGCCATCCAAGCAGGTATGAATATTTGAAATCCGAGGAGATATTTGCAGTACCTTTTAATTTCTTAAGCTTTGTTGCTAACTCATTCTGACCTTTTACTTTTAGTATAGTGACCTTTCCATCTGTAGATATCTTTACATCGCCATAATCAAACAAGATTCTTTTTCCCCGGCTGATAACTCTAGGAACCTGCATTAGGGCTTGCCTTAGCTTTGTAATGAGATCATCGCAGGATTCACTAAGGTAGCTTCTCCACTCTTCAGCACAATTGATCGCGCCCTTATGCCATAGGCCATCTATACCTAAATTGCCCATATACAATGTAATATTTTTAAATTTATGAATAGTCGTTTTAGAAGACGGAAATCTTTCCATCGGCGATTATTACCTACTTAGATCTTTAGGCGAAGAAATACAAACCAAAATCCTTACTAACAGAGCGCTTTGTCAGAGTCATGTAATTGGGAACCTGTACGCTTGGAGTAAAGTGGAGGCCTTAGGCTATTGGTCCACTTCTGGGTCCGGCGAGATTATATGCAAAGGTTCCGAGCCTCCTCCCGTCTCTGGGGTTTACGGCTACTGAGCCTATCACCACGAGGTCCACCGGTGGGAGGTCCCAGGGCTTGACGGGCCTGCCCCATTTAAAGGCGCCGGCGATGGTGGATGCCTCTCTGTACGCGGCTTTGGGGATCTGGGCTGGGTCTAGGAGGAGGAGGCCCTCGCGGATGCGGGGTGTGGGCATCACCACCTTCTTGCCGGCGTGCATCGCCGCCTCGCGGCAGGGCCTCTGGGGGGCGTCGGGGTTTATCTTAACCACGGCGGCCTTGGCGAATATGTCTAGGTGGGCTAGGTTCTGGCAGGCCCTTTCCGCGCCTTTGAAGTTGGGGATTCTGCCGTAGACGGGGCGGGGGAAGGCGGCGACGCCTCTCTCCTCCATTAGCCTCCATATCCTCTCCCTGATGGCCTGCTTCGCCTCCTTGGCCACGGGGTGCTGGGCGCCTCAATTTTTAAAACTGTTTGTTGATGGGGGCGTGGGCAGGTGGCTGGGGTTGCTTCTCCTCCTCGCGGCGCACGCGGCGGCCGGGGGGGCGGCGGTGGCCCTCTACCTCGACGGGACTGTGGACGGCACGGCGGCGTCGCTGGCTAGGTCTGCGCTGGCTGAGGCGGAGAGGCTGGGGGTGCCTCTCGTGGTGGTGCTGGACACCTACGGGGGGTTCCTCGGCCCCATGGACCAGATCGTGGAGATGTTTCTAAACGCCGGGGTGCCGGTGTACGCCTACGTGCCGGAGGGGGCCAAGGCGGTGTCGGCGGGCGCCTTCATAGCCATGGCGGCGAGGCGCATCTACATGGCGCCGACGGCCGAGATAGGCGCGGCGGAGCCCAGGCCCCCGGACCCAAAGGTGGTGAACTACGCCGCGGCTAGGATGAGGTCCCTGGCCTCCGCCAAGTGGAACGACTCCCGCGTCGACGTCGCCGAGTCTTTTGTTAGGCAGAACAGGGTGCTCACCGGCGCGGAGGCCGTGAAGCTCGGCATCGCCGAGCCTCCGCCTCCAGAGGGCTGGAGCTTCGCGGCTGTGTACAGGCGGGACCCGCTGGCGAGGTTGCTCAACGCCCTGTCGGACCCGGCCCTCATCTCGCTTATGATCCTGCTGGGTGTCGTGCTCATCGGCTACGAGCTGGTGGCCGCGGGGTTCCAGGGGGTGGGCGTCGTGGGCGGCGTTCTTCTCGCCCTTGCCCTCTACCTCGTGGGCCAGCTGGGGGCCGACCTCCTCTCCCTTCTCCTCGCCATGGCCGGCGCGGCGCTTATCGTGGGGGAGATGGTGGCCGGCCACGGGGCCCTGGCCGCCTCGGGCCTGGCCCTCTTTGCCCTTTCGCTGTACTTCGCGGGGAGCGGCCAGCCCTACTACCAGTCCCAGGGGGCTTCATACGCCTCGGCGGGCCTAGCGGCGGTTGGGGCTGTGGCTGTGGCGTACGTGGGGTACAAGGTGAGGCAGGCTTTGAAGAGGCGGCCTCTGGACTACCGTAGCCAGCTGATGGGGGCGAGGGGGGTGGCCAAGACGGAGATAGGGCCGGGGCAGCCGGGGGTTGTGTACGTGGCCGGGGAGGAGTGGACGGCGGTGTCTGACGAGGCCGTGGAGAGGGGGGCGGAGGTGGTTGTGGTGGAGGTGGAGGGCCTCACCCTCAAAGTTAAAAAAGTGGTGAAATAGCTCAATATGCTACTGCAGGCGGAGATTGTCTGGGGCATCGCGGCTCTGTTGATTGCCGTCGTCGTGATCGCCGTCGTCGCCACCTCCATACGCGTGGTGCCGGAGTTTATGAGGCTGGTGGTCTTCCGCCTCGGGCGCCTCGTCGGGCTGAGGGGGCCCGGGCTGGTGTTCCTCATCCCCGTCGTCGACCAGGCCTACCCCGTGGACCTCAGGGAGCAGGTCATCGACGTGACGAAGCAGACGTGCATCACTAAGGACAACGCGCCGGTGGACATCGACCTCCTCATATACCTAAAGGTGGTGGACCCGGAGAAGGTTATCACACAGGTGCAGAATTTTAAGCAGGCGGCCGTGGGGATAGCCACGACGACGCTTAGAGCCGTGGTGGGCGACATAGAGCTGGACGAGGTCCTCGCCAAGAGGGAGTACATCAACTCCGTGCTCAGGGCGAAGCTGGACGAGGTCACGGCGAGGTGGGGGGTGAAGGTGACTGCGGTGGAGATTAGGGAGATCATCCCGCCGTCGACGGTGCAGTCGGCGATGGTGAAGCAGATAGCCGCGGAGAGGGAGAGGAGGGCTATGATCGCCCAGGCAGACGGCGAGAAGCAGGCGGCTATTCTAAGGGCGGAGGGTCAGAAGCAGTCCGCCATCCTCCAGGCGGAGGGGGAGCGCCAGGCGGCTATCCTCAGAGCAGAGGGCCAGGCGAAGGCGCTTGAGCTACTTAACGAAGCCGCCTCTAAGCTGGGGCCGAACGCCCTGTTGCTCCAGTACCTAGAGGCGCTTAAGAACATGGCCTCCTCCCCGTCGACGAAGATCGTGGTGCCCATGGAGTTGCTTAGCCACCTCCAGCACATCTTAAAGGGGGAGCGCTAGCAACGCAGGTCCCCCAGGGCCAGCCTGAGGGCGGGGTCCGCCACTATGTATAAATCGCCTCTTTTCTCCAAGAAGCCGTAGTTCACCAGGTTGGTGAGCAACTTGGTTACCTCGGGGTCTGAGACCTCCCGGCCCTCCGCGGCGGTGAGGTAGCGCTTCACGTCGGACCACCTGGCGCCTTGTCTGCAGATCTTAGCCACGTGGATGTACCTCCGCGATCCTGTGTACTGGACGAAGTGGCAGAACTCCGATGCCGCCAGCCTCTTGGCGTACTCCACAGTCTCGTCAAGCGCCGTCCCGGGGCTTTTCAAGGCCCTTAGGCCGAAGTACGCCAGCCAGCCCACCACCCCGTCGAGGAGCTCCACTGCCCTCTCGACGAGGTCCCTCCCGATCTCCGCCCCCGCCTGTCTAAACCCCTCTTCTAGAAACCTCGCCGAGAGCTCCGGCGGAAAGGGGCCGATGTCAATCCTCTCGGCGTACCTCCCGAAGAGGGGGCTGTGGGGGTCCTCCAGCCTGAGAAACCTCAGCAACAGCCCGGCTTTGGAGCCTGTGAACACCATCGCAACGTTGCGGAGGTGGTCGTAGGCGTAGCCAAGCGCCGGGAGCAGGTTCCTGCCCCTGAGCTTAACCAGCTCCTGCGCCTCGTCGATTATGAAGATCAGCCTCTCCCCCCTCTCCCCAGCCCACTGGTCAAAAGCCTCCAGCAACTCGGCGAGCCGCGGCGCGTTCCGCCCCACTTCAAACCTGACGTCGACGCCAGCCACGGACACGCCCCTGACCCTCGCCACGAGCTCAGCGAGTCTCTTGTGTAGAGGCAGGAGCCGCCTAAGCTCGTCCCTCAGCGCGTTTAGAAAGTCGTCGTAGGATATGTAGGGCCTCTCCTCGAACACCCTCGCGTCTATGTACACCCGCAGGCGGCCGTAAGTCGCCGCCTTAACCACCGAAGTCTTCCCCACCCGCCTCATCCCCAACACCAGGGTAAGAGCCCTGCCGCCCACCGCCTCCACCAGCCGCCTCACCTCCCACTCTCTGTCGAAAAGCTCCTCCAGCCGCTCCGCAGGCCTGTCTCTAAACAACATAGGTATGTAGTAACTACATACCTATAAAGTTTAGAGAAAAAAACTACCCACCTACCCGTAGCGCCAAAACGCCGGCGGGGTTCTTCACCCTCACGGCGAATGTCTCGCGTAGTAGAAAGCCGTGTCCCCCCTCCTCCGGGCCTAGGTATATGACCTCGGCGTCAACGCCCACGGCTATGTCGGCCACGGAGGGGTGGATAGAAATGAGCAGAGCATCGTTGTCGCCGAGCTGTGGCAACGCCACCACGTCCCTCACCAAGGTCTTTACCCGTGTGAGCTCCATAACCCCCGTCTTCTCCTCTACAGCTACCAGCTTTGCGAACCTCCCAGGGCTTACGAACAGGACATAGGGCTCGGGGACGTATCTCCTGTACAACTCAGCCACGGCCTTAGCCACCTCCTGCACAGCAGACCCCGGCCTGTCCCAGCTGGAAATCTCTACAACATCTCCGCTTTTAAGAAGATCGCCGAGCACCGCGGCGTCTTCTTCATACGCCAGCTTGACGGCGGCCTTATCAGCCTCGACAGATTCCACAGGTGCCCCCCTGGACAGCGCGAGGTCGACTTGTTGTTGCGACACGGTGAACCTAATTTTCAGCTCCCTCAATGGCGTGATCCTCCTCTCGGCTTTGCCCTCCCTCGTCAGCACTTCAAAGGCCACAGCATCGGCGCCGCGTCCCACCTTGTAGGTAGCGACCACTTTCCTAAACCGCCTCGCCGCGGCGGCGGCGTCGGCCACCTGTTTAGCCAGCTGGCTGATCCATCCGCCGTTGCTAGGCGGATCTCTACCCTCGCCAGCCCCCACGCCAGCCAGCTCCCGCACCTCCTTCGCCCCCGCCTCCAGCTCCCCGGCTAGCTGGGGGTCATACTCCTTGAGGAGGGCGAGGAATTCGCCGAAGTGCGTCCTCTCCTCGTTTGCCACGTCTTGAAAAACTCTGCGCACCCTCTCGTCTTCTGCATATCTAGCGAGCTGTAGATACAGGCTGATGGCGTCAAGCTCAGCTATAATAGCAAGACGCAGGGCATCCCCCACGTCGCCGACATCAAAACCGCGTTCACGGAGGCGATCTATCGGGTTTTTTGCAAACACCATATGAAACACAACAAACAACTTTTTAAATATGCTACATAAATATTCATAAACTCTATTGTAGACAAAATAAGAGAATATATTATCCTCAGAGAGGTCAGCACTATAGCTGGGTAAAAGACTTCACTATGTTTTCCAAGCTTTGTGCAAATTGTTTAACGCCCAGCCGCTCGGGATGTACTCCCAGTACATTAGGGATATAAGCTGAGAGGGGTGTATTTCCGTGCTTCGCCAGCTTGCGGCCCTGGCGCTGACTATACTGGCGCTGGCACTCCTTCTCGCGGTTAAGATGCATGTCGAGGGGGGTGCGGCGGAGACAACTGCCTCGCCGAGGCTACCAGTTGTTAAACTCGCCGCTCTGGAGCTGTTGCAACAAGGCGACTTTATAATGGCTGATCTACGCGCAGCTTATCTAACAACCGCCGCGCCTGCGGCGGCTGGCGTGTTCAAATCGGCGTCGGCGGCCAACGTCCAGGTGTGGGGTGTCGACGAGGAGGACTATGTGAAGTTCGACGGGGAGTATCTATACGTGGCGGCGGGGTGGAGGCTCTACGTGGTGGACAAGACGCCCCGTGTGGTGAAGACTCTGGAGTGCCCCGGCCTCGGGTGCCACGTATTTGTCTGGGGCGGGAGGGCGCTGGTGTATGGAGAGACGAGGGGCTACACAGCCCTCTACGTGTACGATCTTGGGAGCGGCTCCCGCCTCGCTGTGTACAACCTGTCGGGCTGGCCGGTGGCCGCGAGGATGAGCGACGGCGCGGTGTACATAGTCGCCCAGTCCCCCGCCAGGGTGGAGATCAACGGCCGCGTTGTCGAGGAGGCCCCCGTGCTAGCCCTCGGGGCTCCGCCCGCGGTGCTGATAGTCGCCGGGGTGGATTTGAGAAGTCTCCAATTCAACGCTTCCGTCTACGTCGCCGGCTCCACGCCCAGGGTCTACATGAGAGACAACCGCCTATACGTAATCACCCCCCTCGCCCTGCCGGACTACCTGGCCAAGGTGGTCAACGCCACGTGGAGCCTCCTGCCAGACGACGTCAAGAAGAGGCTCGACAGAACGAACCCACTCGTCCTATACCTCTCTGTACTAGACTTGCTGAAGAACAGCACAGACGTCGTCCACATCTTGAATAGGGCGAATATCACCACGGCCACTAGGATCTACGTATTTGAGGGCGAGGGGCCGTACTTGAGGCTCAAGGCGGTGGCCGAGGCGCCTGGGAAGGTGCTGGACCAGTTTGCAGTAGAGGAGGTCGACGGCGGCTTCGTCGTGGCCACCACGGCGTCTCCCATCCGCTTCCACGTGGGGTATGTGTGGCGGGCGGCGGGGTGCCCTATCATAGACATTACCCAGACGCCGGCGAGGGTGATCGTCAGATGTCCCCCCGAGCTCCGCCTCTACATCACGGAGGGCGAGCCGGTGAACGCCGTCTATGTCTTCGACAGTGGGGGGAGGCTTGTGGGCTCTGTGGAGGGCCTGGCGCCGGGGGAGAGGATATACGCGGCGAGGCTGGTGGGGAACGTGATGTACCTAGTAACCTTTAGACAGGTGGACCCCCTCTACGCCGTCGACTTGGCCGACCCGGCGAGGCCGAGGGTGCTCGGCTACCTCAAGACCCCGGGCTTCTCGGAATACCTCCACCCAGTGGGGGAGGGGCTGTTGCTAGGGGTGGGCCTCCACGAGCGCGGCGTCAAAATCGCCCAATTCGACGTGTCCAACCCGGCGGCGCCCCGCGAGACGTCAAACCTCACAATAGCCAATGCGTACACGCCCGTTTTCCAAGACCACCACGCCTTTGCCTACGACCCCTCCACGAGGCTAGCCTTCATACCATACGTCGGCCATCACGGGAGGCTTAGAACCCTCTTCATCGAGGTGGGAAGGGGGCTCGCAGTTAAGGCAGATCTGGACCTCCCAGCAGAAAGAGCCTTCTTCACCGAGGACGGCGTGTACCTCGTAGGCTGGAGAATGGTGTGGAGGCTCAACTACCGCTTCGAAAAGATAGGAGAGGCGGTCCTAGGCTAGTGCGCCGCGCGCCCCGAGCCTGCTCGGCGCCGCCGCGTTGCGCCTTTCTCACCTCGCCGAGCGCCGCCGAGGTCCACTCTGTGGCCTCCGGCGCGGCGTTTTTAGCTATACTACACGCCTCCAGTAACGCGAGGCGTCTCTTAAGACGGCGGATTTGGCTTTTTCCAACTCCTCCGGCGTGTAGGGTAACACGTCTAGGCTCAACGGAAGGTCGAGCCGCGCCTCTATCCTAGCCAGCATCTCCAGCCTCTTGAGCCAGGGCACGCCTCTGAAGTGGGGTGACACAATTACCAAATCCACGTCGCTGTCGACAAGCCAGTCCCCCCGCGCCCAGGAGCCGAAGAGGTAGACTGCCTCAACCTCGATGCCCTCCCTCCTCAGCTCCTCAACAAACCTCTGGACCGCGTCAACAACCCTCTTCTCCATAAGTCAGAGACGCCAGCTTTATCAACTCTCTCGCAACCTCAAGGGCGTATTCAGCCTCTCTCTTCGTGAAGAGCTCAGAGGGAGGACCGCCTGCGGCGTCTGGGTAGCGGGAGGTGGCGTAGTACTTAGTCACCACGGCGAGGCCCTCCACTAGCTGGGGGGAGAGCTCCACTCCGTACCGCCAAAGCTCTCTGTACAGCTCTAGGAGGTTGTGCCGCTTAGGCGGCTCTTTCCTAGCCAGCACGAAGAAAAGAGACTTCAAAGCCTTTCCCGCCGCCTGGTGGGAGAAAAAGGCGCTTGAGTGGAAAACACCAGCCTCAAGCAACATCTTCGCCGTTAGGCAGTCCCTAACGGCCTCTCTAAACCAGACAAGAGCCTCCTCCCTCATAACCCCACCGCGTCACCAATATACCTACGGCGAGATTAGACATGACACACATCTGAGAGATGCTTAAAAACATCACCCCCTGTGTGAAGCTACGGCTAAGAGGCCTTACCTTCGGCGGATGGCGGTGAACTGCCGGGCAGGTCCGAGGCGCCGCATCTAAAAGAGGCTGGGGCCTAGGTGTTAAGATTTTATACCTGAAGTGGGGGGTGTGGCGTGCAGTTCGGAGTTGCGGATCGGGTCAGGGAGTTTATTGAAGACGCCGAGGCCTTCGCGCGGGCCGCGGAGGGGGAGTTCGGCGAGGCTGTGGCTAAGGGGGTTAGAATCTTGATGAGAGACGCCGCCGAGAAGGCGTGGAACGCGGTTGTGCAGGCTACAAACGCGTTGATTCTGGCGCTGGCGGGGAAGGAGTCGATGAGCCGCTGCGAGAGGAGGGCGATGTTGAGAGAGCTGTAGAAGGGGCACCGGTGGTTAGAGATCTGGGTTTGAGAGATAGATACATGGCTAGATACAAGATCCTGCATGGAGAGGCTTTTTACGAAGGCGTAGTGGACATCGAGGAGCTCAAGGTAGAGCTGGAAAAAGTCCGCCAATATGTAGAAGATGTGAAAAAGGTGGTAGGCGCATACACAGCCGGCAACTAGCCAACATCGGCGCAGTTAAACACGCCGTAGGAACTGGTGCGAGATTGCCCGGCAACTCTGATGCAGTAGCGCCAGTAGCTGGAGGAGCTGTGGGAGGACTCGCCCGTTGACGCTGTCCTATTCCGTATAGAGTCGGAGGCCCTCCTCTTCGTCTACGGCGCTGGCTCACACGGCGGCCCAGAGAAGCTCGTCTTTTACAAACAGCTCCAGCCCCTTCAGCGCCCTCCTCCTCAGCCAGCTGGGGGCGAAGTTTAGTACAACGACGTCGACGGGCAGGGCGACGGCCTTGGAGAGCCTCGCTGAGAGCTCCTCCGCGTATGCATAAGCCTCAAGCACGTCGAGAGATTTCCTCAAGTAGATGCCGACGTCCACATCTCTAAAAGGCCCTCCCTCGACAAAGCTACCAAAGACAAAGGCGAATGCAATACAGGCATCGCCCTCCAGCTCTCTTCACAAAATT
Organism: Pyrobaculum ferrireducens; assembly: GCF_000234805.1. Classification (NCBI taxonomy): domain Archaea; kingdom Thermoproteati; phylum Thermoproteota; class Thermoprotei; order Thermoproteales; family Thermoproteaceae; genus Pyrobaculum; species Pyrobaculum ferrireducens. The sequence goes on along the minus strand of NC_016645.1, from coordinate 1,623,935 downwards.
TCAACCACGTGCCGCCTCTCCTCGCCCTCCAGCTCTAACCACCTAAACATACCCATCGACAGCCTCGATAAATTTTTCAAAGCCGCCACGCCCCCCTCCCTAAGCTCTATAAACATCCGCCTAATATCTACCCCCCGGTACCAGTGGACGGGTAGGTTCCGGAGAGAGACGACCCTCTTTATGGCCACGTCCTGGCCTTCGTTATTGTTTCCGTGCCTCGGCTTTTTTGAGGAGTGACTTGGCGAGTAGGTACTCTGCGTGGCTCCACGCAAGGGGCTGGACGGACACCGGGCTACCGTCGAAGGGGTTTAGTTGTTCTGGCAGTAGGTAGTTGGGCGGCGATACGGCCTCCACCCACTTGACTAACGAGGTGGCCTTCGCTATGTTTCCAAGCATTGCGTAGTACTCAGCTAGCCACAGCGTTGTTATTATCCAGGGGTTTCCCGGAATTTGGCTGTAGTCCCCCGGCACTCTCTGGTAGATGTCGCCCTCGTACCTCGCCAGGCCTCCTACCTTCGGCACCCAGAGCCTCTCCTCAATTGTCTTTACTGTATTCACCACGCGGGGGTCGCTGGGCTCGAACATCTCGAAGAGAGCCACGCCTATCATACTGGCGTCCACTACCCTGTCCACCTCCACCACCTTGCCATCCTCAATTTTGATGCTTCTGACAAACCTCCCCAGCTTCTCGTCGAACATGTACCTAGAGACGGCTTCTTTTACTGTGTGCGCCGCGGCTAGCCAGGTGGAGGCGTCCTCCTCCTCGCCGAGCATCATAGCCAGCTTACCGGCGGCCTTCAGCGCGGCGTATACCGCGGCCGTGGTGTAGAGGTGGACCCCAAGTCTCTCCTCCCAGAGGTCAAAACTCTGGAGAGGTAGCCCCAGCTCTCTGTCTCGGAAATTAGCCATGAAGTCGGCGGCGGCTTTGATAGCTGGGTACGCCTTTTTCAAGAGGTCGAAGTCTTTTACCTTCTCGATATGTCTCCACAGGGCGTAAATAAATATAGCTGTCTCGTCCTCCTGTATATTTAGAGAGTTTTTACCCGCCGCCGTCCACGGGTGCCAAGTGGAGCCCCACGTCCCGTCTACGTTGTACTTCTGGAAGAGGTAGCCCTCGGGCCCCACATGCCTGAGCATAAATTCAAAACTTCTCCTCGTCACGGCGTGGAAGCCGTATTCGTCAAGAGCCATGGCTACTATAGACGCGTCGCGGGGCCACACGTAGGCGTAGGTATCTAGGTTAAATTTCAAGATGTCGGAGTCGAGGGAGGCGACGACGCCCCCGTTTTCGCTGATGTGTCCCAGCAACACTGCTATAGACTGGGCCTCCAGCCTATCGTCATACGGCGTCGTCACCGCTTTCCAATACCCAACGCTTCTCTTCTCGTAGTAGGTTGGGTTGGCCTTGACTGCTTTGTGTATTTTCAAGACGTCGCTTAGGCTCTGGCCGGCGGCTATCCAGTAGTAGAAGTTGGGGTAGGCTATGGAAATTGCCGAGTCCACCGAGCCCTGTGCTATGGGCGTCTTTTCCAGAGTCCCGTCTTCGCAGTCTCTCAGCACGGTGCCGAAGTCCCTCCTTCCCACGTTGTACTCGTATATGGGGTGGCTGGCCCCCGCTAGGAACCAGAACCGGTCTTTGTAGTGCACCACGGCGTCTGCCTCGGGGTGGTAGAAGGCGGTGTTCGCCTGGGGGGCCTCCATTATTCTAAAATCGTGGTAGAAGATAACCCTCACGTAGCCCTCGCCCTTGATGCTTACCCTCCTTATGTACACATCGAGATTAAAGTCGACGAAGTCGAAAAACTCCACCTCTAGCCCGTCCCACCACAGCCTCATCCTCGCGGTGAGGCCCTCCATCTCTATCCTCTTGGGAATTGACTCCAGCCAGGTGAACTTGCCGTTGTGCCAAAGCCCAGTTTTGAAACGCCCGCCGAAGCTGTGGTTGTACCTGCCGACGTGTGGGTAGTAGAGATCGGCAATGTAGAAACTGCCGTCAAGCAACACAGCCAGCCTGCCGTTGCTCAGCAACGCGCTCCTCATAGCGCCCTGAGCAGAGCCTCCGCGTCCTTCACGTCTGGAACGGCCTCGTTGTCCCCCCTCACAGTAACCACAAGGGCGGAGGAGGCCACTGCGTACGCCAGCGCCTTCTCCAGCTCAGCTCCAGAGAGATACATCGCGGTGAACACACCGGCCATGGCGTCGCCCGCGCCCGTAGGATCCTCCACGGGTACGGAATACGCCGGTTTGAAGTACTTCTCATCTCCGCGGAAGACGTACGCCCCCCTGGCGCCCATCTTGTATAGAAGAACCTCAACCCCCAACTCTCTGTACCTCCTGTAGGCCTCCTCCGGCTCCCTAACGCCCAGCACCACCTCCGTGTCGTCTGGGTCGGTAATCAAAACCTCTACTCCACGCCTCAGCACGTCAAGCACAGCGACTCTTGCCTCTTCTAAATTCCGCCACAGCGCCGGCCTTATATTTGTGTCGAACGTAGTCCTCTTGGCTATTTCGAAGGCTTTGTGGACAGCCTCCCGCGCCGAATCGCTAATGGCTAGAGTAATCCCCGTGGAGTGCACCGCGTCCACCGCCTTGATAAGAGCCTCGTCTACATCCACAGGCGAGAGTCTACTGCCGGCGCTACCCCTTCTGTAGTAAAACATGACAGACCTACCCGGCACGGGGTAGTGCCTCTGGACGAAAAACACGCCGGTAGGGGCATTATCGAACTTGATGTGTGAAACGTCGACGCCTCGGCCTCTCAAGTACTCAACTACGTTGCGCCCAAACTCGTCGTCGCCGACGCGGGCCACTAGGCTACACCTGGCGCCGAACATCACTGCGGCTATGCAGAAATTGGCCTCAGACCCCGCCACGTGCTTCTCAAAAAACTGCACATATCGAAGAGGCCCCCTAGTCAACGCGTTTAGCTCTATAAGAGGCTCCCCCAGCGCAGCTATCCAGGTCACAGCTTCAGCCGCTCCCGGAGAGCCCTGAGCCTCTGGATAAGCGCCGCCCTCTCCTCCTCATCTAGGGGGTAAATCGGCGGCTTAGGACCCCCCAGGTCGAAGCCCTGGAATTCGCGGATGAATTCGTAAATAGCCGGCAAGCCGCCGAAGTCCCTAGCCAACATCTGCAACTCGTCTAAAGCCCACTGGAGCCTAGCCGCCTTTTCCAACTCCCCAGCCTTCACAGCCTCTCTTATAGAGGCCACTACCTCCGGAAGGTAGTTACCCGCCGACACCACCACGCCGTCTAGGCCGTAGACAAACGAGGCGAGTATTAGAGAATTTGAGCCGTTGTAAACCCTGGCGTTTGGCAACGCCTTTTTGTACCTCACGGTGTGGGCAATCTCCTCCACGGAGTCTTTCACCCCGGCGATGCACCCAACCTCGCCCGCGGTCTTCACATCTACGTCTCTGCCCACGGCGGAGGGGATGTTGTAGAGGTAAAGTGGGTGCGACGACTTTTGGCAAATATCTCTGAAGTATTTCACAACCTGCCTCGGCGTGACGCTGGGGAAGTAGAAGGGGGCCGTGGAGGCCACGGCGATTATGTCGAGCCTATTCGCCTCCCGAACGGCGCCTACTACATCCTCATACTGGAGAGAGGAGACGTTGAAAATCACGTTCTTCGTCGTAGAGGCGGCGGCCTCCAGCAACGCCACCCTCTCCTCGTGCCTCAAGGCCGGCCCCAGACCCGTTGTCCCCGCGACGTAGACAGCAGTGACGCCTCTACCCAGGAGGTGTTTAATAAACTGGGAGTAGGCGTCTACGTCCACCCGCCCGCCTCTATAAGGGGTGACCACCGGAACGACGATCTCCATAGGACTACTTGATCTTATTAAATATTTAAACTGTTAAACTGCATATTATCTATGGGGGAGATTTCTGAAATCGAGCCGGTTGTCCTCTACGAACAAGATATAGACGCCAGGTGGGCCTCCTTCTCAATCCTAGTAAGAGTTGTGACGAAAAACGGGGCCGTGGCGTACGGAGAGGCGGTTCCCACGCTTAGAGTGCTCCCAGTCTACTCCGCTGTTAAACAAGTCGCCAGATTATTCGTAGGGAGGGACTACCACGACGTACTCCCGGCGCATAGGGAGTGGTATAGGCAGGATTTCTTCGCCTCTAGGTCGTTTGAGAGCGCCACGGCGCTGAGCGCAATTGACATGGCTCTATGGGATTTGAAGGCAAGGGAGTTCGGAGCCCCCCTACACGACCTGCTCGGCGGCGCCTTGAGGAGGCGGGTGAGGGTGTACGCCAACGGCTGGTACGGCGGATGCAGAGACCCGGAGTGCTTCGCCGAGAAGGCCCGGAGGGTAGTCGCCATGGGATACGACGCTCTGAAATTCGACCCCTTTACAGACAGCTTCATCTCTATAACTCCGCAGGCTTTGAAGAAGGCAGAGGCCATAGTGGCCGCCGTGAGGGATGCCGTGGGGGACGAGGTAGATATCTTAATTGAGCACCACGGCCGATTTGACGCCAACGCCGCGGTGGACATCGCCAAGAGGTTGGAGAAATACTCGCCGTATTTCATGGAGGAGCCTGTGCACCACGAAGATATCGAGGGCTATAGGAAGTACAGGAGCCTCACCAGGTTGAGAGTGGCCATGGGGGAGCGGCTCATCGGGGTGAAGGAGGCGTTGCAGTACCTCAGAGAGGGGCTTGTAGACGTAATTCAGCCAGATGCCTGCAACATCGGCGGAGTCACCGGGAGCCTCAAGGTGTCTACCCTGGCGGAGGCCTTCAGCGTGGAGGTGTCTTACCACAACGCCTACGGCCCCGTGCAGTTCGCAGTTGAGGTGCAGCTCTCCGCCGTGACGCCTACTCTCTACAGACTGGAGTCTTTCTACGACTTCTGGCCCCAGTGGAAGAGGGACTTGATCGGAGATCCCTTCCACGTGAGTGAGGGGGCGGTGGAGGTGCCGAGAGGCCCCGGCATCGGGGTGACGGTCAACGAGAAGGTGCTGGAGCGGTACAAGGCGGAGCCGAGGGAGGTGGAGCCGACCGAGGAGCCTGTGTGGGTTGTGAGGGGGACTTGGTGATATGAAGGCGGTCACGGCGGTGCCCGGGGTGCCGGAGTCGCTGAGGCTGAGGGAGGTGCCGAAGCCGGTGCCAAAGGCCGGGGAGGCCCTCCTGCGCCCGCTTGCAGTGGGGGTGTGCGGGACCGATAAGGAGATTATCGAGGGGAGGTACGGCAAGGCGCCGGAGGGTAGCGACTTCTTAATTCTCGGCCACGAGGCGCTGGCGGAGGTAGCCGACGTGGGGGCCGGGGTGGACAACGTCTCGCCTGGCGACGTCGTGGTGCCGACGGTGAGGCGCCCCCTAAACTGCGACTTGCCGGTGGACTACTGCCCCTTTGGAAAATACCTAGAGCACGGCATATGGGGCCTCCACGGCCACGCCGCGGAGTACTCCATCTCAGATGCAAGGTATCTAGTGAAAGTCCCGCCTGAGGTGGTTGACGTGGCTGTGCTCACGGAGCCGCTGTCGGTGGTGGAGAAGGGGGTGGAGCTGGGGCTGAACCTCTACCAGGCGAGGCTTAGCCGACTGCCTCAGAGGGCTTTGGTGCTCGGCGCGGGGCCCATCGGACTTTTGGCGGCGATGTTGCTAAGGCTCCGCGGCCTAGCGGTGACCGTAACCGCGACGCGCCCGCCTGATAGCTTGAAGGCGAAGCTGGCTCAGCAGATTGGGGCTGTGTACGTCGATGCGGCTCACGACGAGATCTCCGGCAAGTTCGACCTAGTGATTGAGGCCACTGGCTCGCCGCAGGTGGCGCTGGAGGGCTTGGAGAGGCTTGAGTCAGGCGGCGTCGAGGTGTTGCTGGGGGTATACCCAAGAGGCGGCACTTTAAACGACGTCGGTGCCCTCCTCACAGACGCTGTGCTTAACAACAAGCTGGTAGTCGGCTCCGTAAACGCGGGGATACGCCACTTCCAAATGGCCCTCCAGCATCTAAAAGAGGCCAAGGAGAGGTACGGCGACTGGCCGAGGAGGCTGATCACCAAGGAGGCCACCCTCGAGAACTACGCAGAGGCTTACCACTGGACGCACGACGACATAAAAACAGTCTTGGTAATGACGCCGAAGTAATGCTGGAGTGGCTACCCCTTAGCCTGCCAAGAGGGAGGCTAGCCGAGAGCCCGCTGTGGGATCACAGAACCCACACCCTCTACTGGGTAGACATATTAGGCGGGGCCCTCCACCTCTTCTCCTTCGAGACGGGGCAGTTAAAGACGTACCGCCTAGACGACTACGTAAGTTGCGTAGCCCTAACCCAAGATGTAGACACCGTAATAGTCACCTTGAAGAACCAAATCGCGGAGCTAAATACGCGCAGCGGCGCGCACCGCGTAGTTGCGCGGGTGGAGGAGCCGGGGCGTAATAGGCTAAACGACTGTAAGTGTAGCCCGGCGGGGGAACTGTGGTTCGGTAGCATGGACATGTACGAGAGGGAGCCCACCGGCTCCCTCTATGTATACACCGGCTCAACATTGAGGAGGGTGATGAGCGGGGTGACTATTTCAAACGGCATTGACTGGTCCCCCGACGGATCCCTCATGTACTACGTGGACAGCCCCACGAGGAAAGTGGGAATATACAAGTGGGAAGGTGGGCGCCTCGAGCCGTCGGGCTACATAGACCTGAGCCGCATGCCCGGCGTCCCCGACGGACTGACGGTGGACGCAGAGGGCTCTCTGTGGGTAGCCATGTACGGAGGCTCCTCCGTCGTCAAAATCACCGGCGCCGATATACAGAGACTGCCGTTGCCCTACCCCTACGTGACCTCATGCGCCTTCGGCGGGCCGAGATTGGACACCCTATTCATAACCACGGGGAGCGGCGACGGGGGCGCGGGGGCTGACGGCGGCTTGTTAGCAGTAAAAACCGGCGCACGCGGCCAAGCCGCTAATATCTGCAATTTTTAACACCTATACCGAAGCCCTAAAAGGCGCACACACGCGCGTTAAATAAGCGATAGCCACTTGGCTATGAGGCGAGGGGAGGAGGGAGCCGTATCCGCATCCGCCCGGGCGGAGGAGTAAACCCGCTTGAACCTCCGCCTCAGCAAACTCCACCGCTGTGCACCTAAGCGCGTAGAGAGCCTCGTCGTCATTAATAAATACGTCGACTGATCTAATATACACTCCAAAAACCTCAAACTCCGCCTCAAATCCCAGAGAATCCCCCCGCCCTTTCTCTATCAGCTGACGGACATGACTGCTGGGTTCAAAAATGGATGGGGAGCTTGGGCGGAAGGGGCGAGCGCCACAGCAAGCCGCTCAGCACGAGGAGCAGGACTGTGGCCAGAAGGAGGGCGATGAAGGCCCTTGCCACGTCTACGCCGGCCAGGGCTGACACTACGAAAAGCGCCGTTAGAAACCCGGCGAGCAACGCCAGGAGGGGGGCGAGTAAGAGCAGAGGCACGATAAAAACGCCGAGAGCGAGCGCCAAGAAGCCGACAACGGAGGCGGCGACTAGAAAGGCAACTGGGGCCAGGACGACGCCTAGGAAAACCCCCAGGGGGTTGACCGCCCTCCCAGCCAGCAGACTCAGCAACACCCAGAGCACCGCCGTAAAGATCACCCACCACACCAACACCTCAACCACGCGGAGTTTACGCCCCAGCTATAAATACTCCTCTCGCGGTAGGTTTTTAAATAACTACATCTTTGGTAGACGTGGGCTGGGTTACCGTGTCTACAAAAGTGAGGCGCGACGTCGTAGAGAAGGCGAGGAAATACGGCATAAACATATCCCAAGTCCTCAGAAAGGCGCTGGAAGAGGAGGTTGAAAAAAGAGAGCTTAAGGAGCTGTCGGAGCTCGCCGTAAGGGTGGCCGAGGGCCTTAGAAAAGCCAGCGTGGAGCTTGGAGAGGACTACGCGGCGCGGAGCGTAAGGGAGGATCGTGAAGGGAGGTAGCTACGTATTTGACGCCTCGGCAATAATCAAGATTGTGGAAATCGCGCCTAGAATAGCCCCCGCGGTTTTGAAGAAACAGCACACGGCGGACCTCGCCTACTACGAAATAGGCAACTACATATGGAAGCTTAAGAAAAGAGAGGTGATAGACGACGTAGCTCCCTATGCGGAGTTCTTCACGAAACTCCTCGCCCACATTGCGGTGCACAGCGTGGGGCTTAGAGACGAGGTGCTGGATATAGCAACTAGAAGGGGGCTTACCTACTACGACGCTGTGTACCTCTGGCTCGCCGAGTCCCTCGACGCCCCCCTCGTCACGGAGGACGGCAAGCTCTGCCAAGCCGCCGCGCGCTGTCTAACCGCGGCCCAGGTCCTGGCACGCCGCTGAGAGACTCCGCGCCGCCGGGCCGCGGTCTAGCGGTCGTGTTCAAATAGGGGGTGGCAGTCAACCTCGCCTCTCCTCAGCCCCGCGACGAACCCTTTATACCTCTCATAACGTTTAAACAGCCAGGTGTTGACGCCGTTTATAGGCACGGGCTCCGTCTCGAGCACCTCCTCAAGCTCCCGCGGCGACAGCTTCTTGAGGTAGAAGCAGGGATCCTTCAGCACGAGGACCCTCCTGTACTCCACCTCGTGGACGTGGGTGACAGGCGTGCCGCCGGTCCCCCTCACCTTTTCGAGATACGGCGCGAGGTCGCCGAGGCCGAGGGAGTTCCGTCGGCCCCTGGCAACCCACTCCCCCACCACGGCGTCGAAGTACTTCACCAAATCCTCGATGTACGGCTCACCGCCGTTGAAATACATCAAGACGATAGGGTGGTTCCACCACCCCCTCCTCCCGTCGTTGATAAGCCCAAGCCTACGCAGAATCACCTTAATCACCTGCTTAGCCTCGACCCTCTGCTTACCAAGCCTCAAGTCGTCTAGAAACGCGGCCGACCTCCGGTGGTCCACATACGGGCGGAATATCTGCACAGATCCACACCGGAGGTGTAATAAAAAACTCAGTCACATAAGACAAGACGAGATTCGACAAGCCGCGCCGCCCGGGTACACTTATTAAGAGAAAACGCCATCGAGACGTGTTTGCCGAGGCGCTTCTGGCCCTCCACATCACCGGCGTAGTTGGGTGGGGAGGCTTGACCATGGGGGGCTACTACGTGTTGAAGAGCTGCGGGGGTGGTTGCTACGGGAGGTACAGGAGGCTTGTCTATCTACAGTTCGCCTCTGCGCTGGCTGTGTTCGCCACCGGGCTCACCCTCGCCGTGGTTAGATACGGCTTCCCCAAGTCGCCGCTGTGGATACACGCGGCGCTGGGGATAGCCATGATAATCGGCGTAGTGGAGCTAATCCACCTCTGGGCGGCCGGGAGGGGCCTTGACCGCTACGAGAAGTACGTCCGGGTGTTCATACCGCTGTGGTCCGCCGGGTATCTAGCCATGATCTACCTAATGGTATTCAAGCCCTTTTAATGCCTGAGGAGGACAGCGGCTAGGAGCGCCGCGAGATACAGCAACTCCGCCGCCTCGAAAACCGCGTAGGCCTTCCCATATCTAGAGTAGCGGGAGAGGTACCCCCCAAAGTAGAGAGGGACGCCGACGAAGTGGATAACTGCAAACAAGGCCGTGACGGGGACGAGGAGGCCCAGGGTGAGCGCCCATATGTAGAAAAGGGCCTCGTAAACGGCGGCCGCCTTAGCCGCCAGGCCGCCTGGGTACCTCCCCCTGGGCGAGTTGAGAGCTGTCCACCCGTGTTTAACATACATGGGGATAAACAACAAGACCTGTAGCAAATCCACAGACGGAGGTGGTTTGCGCTATATATGTGTGACGTCTCTATACTCGCCAAAAATCTGCCTCAACTCCTGGGAGAGGCGTCTGCACGAGGGACATCTCGCCTCGCCGTTCTTCTCGGGGAACAAAGCCCCGCATTCCACACACCTCTTCAATCTAAACGAGGCCAAGACGTGCACCTTGCCTTCCAGCACGTCGGCCATGTCCACCTCGGCGTTCTCCACCGCGCCGAGGAGACACGACACGAGGCAGTTTTTACACCTCACACAGATGTCTGTGCGGAAGTAGATAGTCCCCTTACCGTCGCTCTGCAGAGCCCCAGTTGGGCACAGAGCCGCACACGTCTCGTGGTACTCGCACAAGTCGGTCCTAATCCTCTTCCCAACGTAGTGGCCGCGGGCAACCTCGCCGTCTCTGAGCTCCCTAAGCGCCCAGAGGAGCAACTCGCGCTTCTCGGGCACGCCCCTCACCAGCCACACCCCCTCCCTCTTAACAACTCTAGGCCCCGCCACGTACCCACCCACTAGCTCAAGTCGCTTCATCAGCCTCTGCGGCAAACAGCGCCAGCGCCGCAGCCGCCATGCCTCTAAAATTGCGCATCGACGCCGCGGTCCCGATACCCGTGGCGAGTAGCATCAAGACAAAGCCTCCCCAGAAGGATCCTGGGAGCACGTCGTATTTAACCGGTAGCAGCCACGCGGCGCCGGTGGTCATTAGAGACCAGGCAAGCGCGGCGTCTGTTCTATACAGCCCCATGGAGTAGGCGATGAGCCCCGCCACGAGCACCGCGACGGTAAGCGCCATGCCGTAGACGCCGAATTTGGCAAGTTGCCTATCTCCGCCGAAGACGTAGAGGCCCACAAGCCCCAGCGAGGCCATGTAGAGGAAGTACAGCACCACCAGGGCCGGGTCTTGAAACGCCCCCCTAGCTGTTGACTCCAGGAAGAGGAAGGCGGTGTAGAGAGCCGCCACTAGGGAGATCGGCGGGCCCGCTATTTTCAACAGCCAGCTGTTTAAAGGCTCAAGCCGTCGGCCCGCTGGCAGAAGCGCCTCGGCGCCGAAGATCAGCGCCAGTAGCGTAAAGACGGCGCTTACCCACGCCCCCACAGCTATGAAAGAAGTGAAGTGGGGCGTGAAGAACACCTGCGAGGCTCTTGTCAACATGGCGAAGTCGCCGTGTTCAAGACCGTACTCAGCCGTGGCTAGGTCTAGATACGCAAGCGCGAAGTACACAAGGACGAGCGGCAGCACCGCCGTAAACACCCTCCGCCTCAAGGAGGCGCCGAGGGCCCCGCCCCAGGCGAGGTAAGACGCGGCGAACACCAGCCCAGCCGCCAGGGCCTTAATCGGCACGTAGATCGCAATAAGGCTCCCCCAGAAGGGGTACTGGAAGAATACGTCCCAGGATACCTGCTCCATACTACCACCTCCCGCTCTGGGGCTTCTCCCCTGGCGCGGGCATCTCGTTCCACTGGCCCATGGGCGGCCTCGCCACCACCAGCGGATTGACAGCCGACATGTCTGGAGCTAGGTAGAACTGCATGGGCCTAGCCCCGGTCTCCGGCTTCCTCACAAACCAAGGCTTGGAGTTTAGAATCTCCTGGATCTTTGGGTCAGATATGTCTCCGAAAATTATGGCGTTGGTAGGGCAGACCTGGACGCAGGCCGGCTGGAACCCGGCGTCCACCAGGTGGGCGCAGGCGTTGCACTTCTCCGCCACGCCCTTCATGGGGTTGATGTATATCGCGTCGTAGGGACACGCCGCTATGCATGCCTTACAGCCGATGCACCTCGTCTGGTCCAGGTCGACAATCCCGTCGGGCCGTTTAAACAAGGCCTCAACTGGGCAGGCCCTTACGCAGGGCGCCGCCTCGCAGTGGTTGCACCGTAGCTGGACGAAGTACTTCTTCGTGTTGGGCCACAGCCCCTTCTCCACGTACTTCACCCTAAGCCTCCACACCCCCAGAGGAACAGAGTTCTCGGCCTTGCAGGCCACCGTACACGCCTCACAGCCGATACACCGCCCCGTGTCGTTAATAAAGACGTAATGACCCATGAAAACCGTCAACTATCTATAAAAATCTGTTATTCCACCTATAAGACTGGAATAGTCTATAAATAGACACAAGCCGCGGAGACGGCGCGCTACGTAGCGACGCGGCGGTAGATAACGATACGTGCCCTCCCCGACGCGTCCTCCCTAGCCACTTCGTAAGCCGCCCCCCTGGCCACGGTCTCGATGGTAAGAGCCCAGTCAAAATCGTCAGTAACCACCTCCACGCCCTCACCCGGGCCCAGCTGTCTAAGCTTCTCCAACACAGCGTAGACGGGGTGCCTAAGCCCCAGCTTGTGACACGAGTCATCCCTCGAGAACTCAAATCTTGTAACAATCACATAGGTTTGGTATTTTCACCAAAAAAATCTTACGCCGACTAATCCCCGCGGGTAGCTAGCCGCTGGAGGAGCTATCCCGGGGACGGGTGCTATGTAAAAATTATAAAGTATAAATTTTTATGTATATAATGCAGAAGTTGTCCTCGTCTGTTAAGCTGGTCCTCATGTATATGACGTGGCGCCACCTGGTGGACGGTAGCGACTTCGTCACGCTAAAGGACATGGTGGAGGACTTGGGTATGTCTGAGAGCAGACTCCGCGTTATTATAAGCAGGTTAAAAGACATGGGGTTGCTCGAGATACGCCCGGCCCCCGGCGCCAGGACGGTGAGGTACCGCCTAATGCTAGAGAACCTAGATATAGGCCTTGGGAGGGTGCCCCCCGGTCTGTACTTCATCGACCTCCCTATAGACGCGGCTGTGCCGGGGGATCTATCCCTCAAAGCCCTGTCGGTCTTGAGGTCGGCCCGCCTCCTGCTCTACACCCAGAGCCACGCCGGCAGAAAGCCGCTGTTCAGAATTGTGCGATGCACCTGTGACGTGAGGCCCTACACCCCGGCGGCTCTCGAAGAGGCTAGGCGCCTAGCCGCGGATGGGCACGTGGCGGCGGTGGTATACAGCTCAGACAGAGACCCCGTTGAGACACATGGAGCCCGACCCGTCTCCGAATCACGTGTAAAGGTATACGTATATACATAGAAATCGAAATAAATAACGTGGAAATTGAACTCCTCCTAAAAGGGGTTTGGACTAGGGACGGCGCCGGCGTAAAGCTCTATCGGGTCTTCGGCGATCCTGTCCTCGCCGAGATCACAGACCCCTTCCTTCTGCTTGACCACTTCGGCTCCCGGTACCCCCATGAATACCTGGCGGGGTTCCCATGGCACCCCCACCGGGGTATCCAGACCATAACCTACCTCCTCAAGGGCGAGGTCCACCATGAGGACTCCGAGGGGAACAGAGGCGTGCTGGGCCCGGGGGATCTCCAGTGGATGAACGCCGGCTCTGGGATATTCCACTCCGAGATGCCCCGGCCCTATAGACAAGATCCCGAGGTCTCCGGCTTTCAGCTCTGGGTCAACCTGCCGAGGAGGCTCAAGATGTCTGACCCCTTCTACAAAAACCTCAAAAACAGCTCAGTGCCCAAAGTCCGAACCGACGAGGGAGCTGTCGTGAGGCTGATATCGGGGAGGGTTAGGGAGCCAGGCACTGGCGTCGTGGAGGGCCCCGTGTCGGGCCTCCCCATCCCCGTGGTCTACATGGACGTTGAGATCCCCGAGGGGGTCGAATTCCTCTACGAGGTGGAGGAGGGCTGGAGGACTCTCGTATACAACTTCGGAGGCCCTGCGAGGATACAGGAGAGGGCCGTGGAGGACATGTCACTCCTCGTGTTGTCCAGAGACGGCGGCGTGCTGAGGGCCAGAGGCCCCGCCCGCTTCTTGTTGCTATCCGGCGTCCCCATCGGCGAGCCCGTCGCGTGGCGGGGGCCTATTGTGATGAATACCTGGGAGGAGATTAGAGAGGCCTTCCTGGAGCTGGAGAGGGGGACCTTCATAAAGAGGAGGGCCTACGTCGAGGATATATGATCGTAGAGGCTACGGAAGACGGCGTGTACCGCGACGGGAAGCCCTTCTGTTGCCGCGGCAGAGACGTAAACGACTTGTTCGAGGACTACGTCTGCGCGTGGGAGGGGGTCTACAGACTGCCCACCGAGGAGAAGGTGGATAGGCGGTCCTGCTGGCGGCTGATCCAGCTGGAGGGCCGGCTCTACGCCTCGCTGGAGGGGCCCGTGTTGCGGGACCTCGCCGCCGACAAGGAGGTTGACCTCCGCGGGCTGGCGGAGGAGCTGGGCTGGTATTTCCCCCACGGCCCGCCGCACGTGACCGACGTGGCGAGTTTCGGGGACGCCCTAGTCGCGGCTGTCGAGGTCGGGCATATGCTGGCGGGGCCCAGCCTAGAGGAACTCAAGCCGCTGAGGTTTAAACACGACCAGCACAACCTGCTCCCGGCCGGCGGCCTCTTGCTGATTGCCACAGCCGGGGGGATTTACTACACCCGCGATCTGGCTCACTTCCGCCTAGCCGAGGGGAGCGAGGGCTACGCACACGCCTTGGTCTCATGCGGAGGGAGGCTGTACAGCCACGTGATGGAGGACAGGCCGGTGATGGAGAGCGAGGACGGGGTCAGGTGGAGGAATATAGGCGTCGAGCTTCCGAGGCCCACCTTCGGCACCACCGGCTTGGGTTGCGCCGGGGAGGGCGTCGTCTACTCCACAACCTCGACCTACTTGATAAGGGGGAGCCGCGCGGAGAGGCTGTGGGGCCCTCACCCAATGACGAAAAGGGTGATAAGCCTTTAGCGCAGAGGCGCTAAAGCGTACGCGGAGGTCTCCACTGGCATTTATACTGGGAGAGGTCAACTCCCTCGACCTCCTCCAAGACGTCGAACGGGTTCTTCACCTCTCTCATAGGCTTCCCGCACCCCCCTCTGTAGTACATCACCACCTCCGCGACGATGCTCACCGCTATCTCCCCGGCGGTTTTCGCCCCGATGTCGAGGCCAGCCGGCGACCTCAGCCTCTCCGCTATAGCCTCCCGCGGGATGCCCCTCTTGAGAAGCTCCTTGACGACGAGCGCCGCCCTCCGCTGGCTGGCCAGCAGCGCCACGTAGCCGGCCCCCCTCCTAAGCGCCGCCTCCACCGCATCTACATCGCTGGGGTGGCCACCTTCGTTAGCCACCACTACGGCCGACCCCTCCGATACCAGCTTCTCAAGATCTGCCAGCTCTCCCCTGTATACAGCGCCGTGTGCCGAGTGGCCGATTGCCGCCACGTTGAAGCCAGCGGCGACAGCCACCTCAGAGACGCGGCGCGCCACCTCGCCAAAACCCACCACCACGAGTGAGGGCTTGAGGAGTACCCCCTCCGCCTCCACCCAGAGACGGCCTACCCGCACCTCCGCCCTCTCCCCGGGTTTCAGGCCCCCCACTGCCTCAACAACCTCAGCTGGGGCTAGGCCGAGGAGCGCCCCGCCGCCCACCACGGCGTCGACAAACGCGTTTGAGCCGTCGTAAACCCTCACGATGACGGCAGTATCACCCCGCCTCGCCGCCAAATCCAAAACTCTAAAAACATCACAAATAGACACATAAAAACCTACGTCCATATAAAAAACTATTGCCCAGGGACGTTTGCTACACCTCGCCGGGCGCCAGGGGCCTCAGCCCGAACAGCCTGGCGTGGGTCTCCATCATACACATGTCTTCAAACAAGGCGATGCCCTCGGCCTCGAGCGCCTCCCGGACGCCGGGGGGAGCCCTGATCCCCAGCTGTAGCCACACCACCTTGACGTCCCCCCTCTCCCTCCGGCGCCTAATAACGTCCTGCGCAATCCTGGGCACCTCCTCAGATGGCCTAAATACCTGAACCACATCAACCTCGTCAGGAACCTCGTGGAGGGTGGGATACGCCTTTTCCCCAAGTATCTCTCCGGCGGATGGGTTAATCGGGATTATTCTATAGCCAGCCCTCTTCAGGTAGAGAGGCACCACGTGGGCCCACTTAGAGGGATCCCTCGACGCCCCCACCACAGCTATAGTCCTCAGTTTAAACACCTCTAACAAATCCATATATCTACCGATTAACCCATATAAATCTCCACAGCTTCACAACTCTTCTGCGCTGGGGGATATAAAACGTCGCCGCGGTGCCGTTTAAATCTGTGGAAAAAATTTATATTGGCTTGGCTTTGATTTTATGGAGTTTCGAGAAGCAAATAAACGGCTGTACAAAGGATATCTATATTCATTAATTCTGGTAATTGTCGCCATACCCGTCGTTATTTTCACCGCCGTCGTCGCCATATTACCGTCGATGCAGTCCCCTCACGCCTTGGCATCCGTCGTGGTGTTGCTCGCGGGGGAGGTGGTTGTTTTCATAATAGCCTGGGTACTCATATTCTTTCTCTACCTCTTCAGAGGATACCTGGCGCTACACAGGATAGGCATAGGCTGGGCGTGGTGGATGGCCTGGGGGCCCATAATAGAGTTCCTCCTCGGAATTGCCACCCTAGTCATATTGGCGCTGGCCGTACTGGCAAACATACAGTCAATTAGCCGGGGGCCCGTCGCCGGGGAGTGGATATGGCCTGTCGTAGCCCCCGCACTCGTCATGGGAATTATCCTCGCCGCCTTCGGGATATTCCTAACCATAGCACACATACTCTTCCTCAACAACATGCATAGATACACAGCGATAAATAAATTCCACACGGCATACATACTCCTCATAATTGGAATAGTGCTGAGTTTTATACCCTACCTCGGCATATTGGGGACTATAGTCCTCATTGCGCAGTACGTAATAGAGATGCTGGCATACAAAGAAGCGTCCGAGTGGACACCCCCAGCTCCACAAACCCCACAGCCGCAGCCAAGCACCTCCGCCTAGACATCTTCAAATTAGGAAACCGCCCGGGCCCCTCTATTTTGCCCACGCCGTGTGGGCTGTGTAGATCTCGCCGCTGGATTCGCCTCAGGCGAGCCTCCGGCCGCCGTCTGCCGGGATCACCGCCCCATTTACCCAGTAAGACTCGTCGGCGAGCAACCATATGACTACCCGGGCCACCTCTTCTGGCGGCGCCTGGGGGGCGCCGAGGGGAGGCCGCCTCGCCGCTCCGCCGGGCGTAAAGTCTTTGCTCATCCCGCCGGGCGCCACGCCGTTTACCCTAATCCCCTTGTCAATCAGCTCCGCGGCGAGGGACTCCACAGCTCTAGCCAACGCCGCCTTAGAGGCGACATACGCCACATTCCTCCTAAGCCAGGCGGGGTATGCCCCGCCCACCGCCGTGACTAGGACTATGGAGGATCCCGGCTTCAGATGCTTGGTAGCCGCCTTGACCACGTAGAGATGGGCCTTCAAGTTGCGGGAGAGGAGGTCCTCCAGCGCGGAGGGGTCCAGCTCCTCTATCGGCGTCTCGGCGTAGCCCCCGGCCGTCACCACCACGCCGTCCAGGCCCCCGAGCTTGGTTGCCGCGTCTGCCACGGCGGCTTCGGCGCCCTCGGGCCTCGACAAGTCGTAGGCGCCTATGTGGAGCTCGCCGAATCTAGAAAACTCGCGTCTAAGCCGCTCTAGAAAGTCTCTACTCCGCGCCGCGGCGTACACCCCGGCACCCTCCGACAGAGCTAGGTATACAACAGCCGAGCCCAGCCCAGGCCCCACGCCCCCCACGAAGACCCTCCTACCCCTCAGCCTGTCCATGACGTTATTGAATTGTAGATAAAAATGTACTGACCCCAGCGACGCGGAACCTGTGCCCAGCTTATCTAGGGCTTTACGTAGAGGTAGCCCGCTGACTGGAGCTCTAGTATTTTTACTATGCCGGCGGGTACAACCTCGGCGAAGGGTAGTAACTCCCCGTGGTCGATTCCGTGCGCTCTGAGGGAGTTGTTGCATATATAGAACTTCACGCCTCTCGCCGCCAGCGCGGTGAGCCTCTCCTTGACGTGGCTAGGCGCGTGTTGTGTGAAGAATATCACGGCGTTGCCGTTCGCCACCACCGCAACCTCCGCCCCCGTCGCCGCCTCCAGCAGATTCTCGATATTAGAAAGAGCGATATTCATGGCGGTCAAATCCTCCCTATCCACATGCACCAGCGCCTTCACAAAAACACCGCCCTCCACGGGTTATAAGTCTTCCGCACGGCGTCCCCCTCCCCACCGCGCCGGTTTTACACTTTAAAATCCATGTCCATCAGCCGGCATGGAGACGCGCTTTCTGCTACTGGGCGCAGTTGCTCTGCAGATGGTGGGCTTCGGCATAATACTACCCGCGATGCCCTTCCTCCTAAGAGAGCTGGGGGGCGACGCGGCGGCCCAGGGTCTGCTGGTGTCCCTATTCTCCCTAATGCAGTTCGTTACGGCGCCTCTATGGGGCTACGTCTCCGACAAGATAGGCAGGGCCCCCGTGGTGGCGGCTGGCCTAGCCCTCGGAGCCGCAGGCCAAGCTGTCGCCTACGCCGCCCAAAGCCTCGCCCAGCTGGCCCTCGGCAGGGCGCTGGCCGGAGTGGGGGGCGGCACCCTGGCGGCGCTCCAAGCTTGGATAGCGGACCTTACGCCGAGTGACCGCAGGGCCTCCGCCATGGCTCTCTTCGGCATAGCCTTCGGCGTCGGCTTCGTCGCGGGGCCCGCCATCGGGGGGGCGTTAGGCACGTTGCACCCCCGGCTACCGTTCCTCGCCTCGGCGGTGCTTTACGCCCTAGCAGGCACCGCGGTGGCTAGGTTGCCCAACACCAGGCCAACCCGGCGCCAGGGTTTTGAAATTGTGGTGGGCCTCCTGGCGGTTCCGGTGCTTATGCTGAACCTGGGCATGTCTATGTTCGAGGCTCTCCTCTCCTACTTCTCAGCCTTCGCCCGGGGGCTAACTCCCTTTCAGATAGGCCTTCTGTTCTTCGTCTCCGGCGTAGCCGCCGGGGCGGCCCAGCCAGTGGTTAGACGCCTCGAGAGGTCCTCCAGCCCGGGTAGAAACGCGCCGCTGGGCATGGCCACCATGGCGGTGGGCCTGCTTCTGCTGAGCTTCGCCTCGAGCTCGCTGGCGGTTCTCTACATAGGCGCCGCGTTGGTGTCGCTGGGCGGCGTGGTTGCGTCTTCTTTCATATTCGCCGCCGCGTCGAGGAGAGGGGCTGGCGTGGAGCTCGGCGCATTGCAGTCGGCGGGGACCCTCGGCAGGATAGCCGGCCCGACGATCGGCGGCTACCTCTACACTACAATCTCGGCCACCGCCCCCTTCATAGCCTCGGCCGCGGTGGTGGCCGCCACGGCCGCGCTGACCTCCCTACTACTCTCTAGAGTGGGGCTTCGTTAGATATTTAACTATAAGTCGACATTTTTGTATGATAGGCCTTCTACTGGCGATGGGAGGCTACTACCTCGCCGCCTTGGCTGTATACGCAGTTGTGAAGCCGCCCGCGGACAACCCGTGGTACGCTTTGATATACACCGCCGTGCAGCTGGCCTCTTTCATGGCGCTTCTCTACATAGTTGTGAAGAGAGAGGGCTACGGCACGTGGAGAGGCGCCTTCAGCAGTATATACAGCGGCAGGCTTGGCCCAAGAGAGGCCGCGCTCGCCATCGCGCTCTGGGTACTCGTCTTTACGCTGTGGTGGCCCGTCAACTTGCTTTACTCGGCGCTGGGCCTGCAGTGGGGCAGGTGGGGCTACAGCACAGCGGGCATCAACGCGGTGCCCGTGGCGATTTGGGCCCTTGGGGCGGCTTTCTTCGAGGAGGCTTTTTTCAGAGGCTACTCAATCTCTAGGCTGGCGCCTGCGGTGGGGAATAGGTGGGCCGCCTTGCTCACCTCGGCGGCGTTCTCAGCCGTGCATCTACGATTCGGCGCGGCGCTGGCGGGCTACATGTTTCTATGGGGTCTCGTAGCCGCGGCGCTGTACATAGTTACAAAATCGACATGGGCCTGCCTTCTGTACCACATGGTCAACAATGTGGTTGTCGACTTTTTCATCTACGGGAGGTAGGCGGGGGGTGGGGTGTGTGGGGACCGTTAGAACTCCTCTTCTTCCCGGCTTGCAGGTGTGCAGACTGTCCTCTGCGCGGCGGCGGCCACCGTCATGAGCTCCGATATTCTTACTAGGTTGAAGACGATGCGTCTCATGGCGAAGGCCATGTGGGCCTCGTAGGCGTTTAGTTTTGGAAGCGACGCCTCCTCCAGCGTGTTTATCCTCTCCCGGATCTCCACCAGCCTCTTCAGGTCGGAGGTGTTGAGCGCCTCTTTGCAGAGTCTGCACATGGCGTCTAGCTCCTCCCTTTGCCTAACTCCGGCGAGGAAGTCCACCATTCTGTAGATGTAGTACCCCACCTCCCTCAGCCTAATTGTGGTTTCGAAAAAGGCGGCGAAGGTGGGGTATGGTATCTTGTTGCGCTCGGGCTCCTTGAGCGCTATTGACAGTAGCCTCTGGAGGTGCCTCACAAGTCTCTTAGACTCCACAATCTTGTCTCTAAGCTCCTCGTCGTTTCTGTAGCTACATATGCCGTCTAGTATGTCTCCAAGGAGCTTTAGATACTTCTCCCAAACCCTCTTCAAGTGCCTCTCCTCGAGGGCGTGTATGTCGTCCTTGATAGAGATCACGACGCGGCCGTTGGTGAAGTCGTCAATTTCATACCCAATCAAGTCTTTTCTGAGCTCTCTAAGCCGCTTCAGCACGCCCTGGTTGTGGCCTGTGACGGTTATCTGATCGACTCCGAAGATGTATAGATACTTGACAACCTCCTCCAGCAACTCTGGGTCTTCGTAGATCCCGGCGTCGAGAGTGAGGTTGCATCTAGACATGGGGATCTTAACAACAATGTTGTTATTGGGATCCTCGAAGACTAGCAACGGGTCTTTGGGCTTGAGCCTATTTTTTAGAACCCAGTCCATGGGTAGGGATATGATGTAGCTACCTGTCTTAATCTTCTGCACGCGTCGGAGATAACGGGAAGTCGCCATTACTAATAGGTCGGTAACATCTATTAAAATATTTCCATCATTATATATAACGTAACATTATTCCGTGGCAACTCGCCGTGGCGTTTAATAACTATGTTGTTTCTAATTTGAGAATTTATAAATTCACTGATAGAAATATATTCCCGAAAAATTTTTAGCTTACGACTCGATCCGCCGCTCATGAAGTTGTTGACGTTTAGAAAAGGGGACACAAGAAAGGTGGGTCTTTTCCTAAACGGCGAAATTATTGACCTGCCAATGGCCTACGTGGCTGTGTACGACGCCTACGAGGCGCCGGAGTTTCTATACGACATGAGGAAGCTCATAGCCGTGGGGAAGCCCGCCCTAGACGTCGTGGACTACCTAGCCCGCAGAGCGCCTCCCGAGGCCAAGCTCAACGCGAAGGAAATAACATGGGAGCCCCCCGTGCCGAACCCAGAGAAGATATTCGCGGTTGCTGTGAACTACAAAGCCCACGGCCAGGAAGCCGGGGTAAAGCCGCCGGAGAGGCCCTACTTCTTCCCCAAATTCCCTAACGCCCTGGTGGGCCACGAGCAGCCGATCGTTAAGCACAGGGTGGTGCAGAAGATGGACTGGGAGGTGGAGCTGGTGGTGGTGATGGGCAGGGCTGGGAAGTACATACCTCCAGAAAAGGCGCTGGACTACGTCTTCGGCTACGCCGTGGGTAACGACATCTCGCTCAGAGACTGGCAGTTCCCGCCGGGCTGGCCGCAGCAGCTTAACCCCTACGGCCAGAACTGGATATGGGGCAAGTCCATGGACACGGCGGCGCCCGTCGGGCCGTACATAGTTACAAGGGACGAGGTGCCGGATCCCAACAAGCTGGGGCTGAGGCTGAGGGTGAACGGCGGTTTGGAGCAGGAGGGCAACACCTCAGAGCTGATCTTCAACGTGCAGCAGCTCATACACTGGGCTTCCCAAGGCATAACGCTGAAGCCCGGCGATTTAATATTTACAGGCACGCCGCCCGGCGTCGGATTCCCCAAGGGCAAATTCCTAAAGGGAGGCGACGTGGTTGAGGCCGAGGTCGAGAAGATCGGCGTACTTCGGAACTACGTGGTGGAGGAGCAGTAGATGAAGGCGGCTGTCTTTTCCACGCCAGGCCTGGAGAACCTGTCTATACAAGACGTGGAGGCCCCCCGGCCGGGGCCCGGCGAGGTTTTGATAAAGGTGAGGCACGCGGGGGCCAACCCGCTGGACTACAACGTGGTGACGGGCGCCGTCAAGGCTACGCCGATGCCCCACATACCCGGTAGCGAATTCGCCGGGGTTGTGGAGGAGGTGGGGCCCGGGGTTGAGGGGCTACAGCGGGGGGACGCGGTGGTTGTGTACAACAGGCTGTACTGCGGGCACTGCCGCCACTGCCTAGCTGGCTGGACGCAGATGTGCGAGTCGACTGGCGGCGCGTTGATCGGAGTCGCCACCCAGGGCGGCTACGCCGAGTACGCGGTGGTACCTGCGCGCAACGTCGAGAAGACCAGGGCCGAGTTGAGGGAGGCGGCGACCCTGCCCATCGGGGGCCTCACAGCGTGGAACATGGCGTATAGAGCCGGCATATCCCCCGGCGAGCGGGTGGCCGTGGTTGGGGCCACCGGCAACGTAGGGGTTTACGCAGTCCAGTTCGCCAAGTTGCTCGGCGGCGAGGTGTACGCGGTGACTAGGCGCAAGGACATGTCGGCCCCAGTGCTGAAGTCGATAGGTGCAGATTACGTAGTGACGCCGGATGAGGCGAGGGAAGCGGCTCCTTTCGATGTGGTACTGGACCCAACGGGAGCCGGCAACTGGGAGCTGAGCTACTCCCTACTTGGGAGGATGGGGCGCTACGTCACGGCTGGGGCTTTAACAGGCGCCGAGGTGAAGCTGGATCTGAGGAGGCTCTACGGGATGCAGATCTCTGTGATAGGCTCCACCGGCGGGAGGCGCGGCGACTTTAAGCTGGTGGTGAGGCTTCTAGAGAGCGGAAGGATAAAGGCGGTTATATACAAGACGTACGGCTTGGCGGAGGCGAGGCGCGCCTTGGAGGAGTTGCGGTCCGGCGACAGAGTCGGCAAGGTACTGGTGGCGATATGAAGGTTTTCGACGCCGTGGCCAGGGGCGTCTCCAAGGCCGAGCAGATGGGGATAAAGGTGTCCATCGCGGTTGTGGATGAAAACGGCGAGGTGGTCGCCATCTACAAGATGCCAGGGGCATACGTATTCTCTCCGTGGGTAGCGTACCTCAAAGCCCGGACAGCCGCCGTGTTTAGGCGGTCAACTGCAGAGCTCGCAGAGAGGGCGGCCCAGAACCTGCCCTTCTACATAGGTCTCACGATCCACGCCGGCTTAATCTTCGGCAAAGGAGGCCTGCCGGTCTCCTCCAATAGCTTCAGAGGCGCGGTGGGGGTAAGCGGAGGCACAGGAGATCAGGACGAAGAGGTGGCTAAGGCAGTCGCCGAGGCCCTACACTCCTGATTTATTAATCGACTTGAGAGCTTCCTCCAGCGGCACCCCCCTCTCCAATAACTCGGCTAAGCGCGCCGCCTTGTCGTAGCCCAGCACAGTAGCGAACGCGGTGACGCTGGCTTGGGAGGCTTGGGCATATGCCCGCATTCTCTCAACGTTGGGCATAATATCGGCCACCACGACCTCAGCCGCCTTCCTCAAGGCCTCGGACAAAAGCTTGATCTGTGTAATGATATTGTAGCCCATCAGCGGGATACCCATGGACAGCTCAAACTCGCCCAGCAACGCCGCTATCTGGTTGGCGTGGTCGAGGCCCATCACCTGAGCCGCGGCTAACATGGCGGCCTCGGCGGTGACGGGGTTGTGCTTACCCGGCATCATTGAGCTACCGGGGAGCTCCCGCTGGCTCGGCAGATCTATCTCCGCCAGGCCCGTGTTGGGCCCGGAGAACATGAGCCTCACGTCCTGCATGAGCCTGTAAAGGTCGACCGAGAGGGCGCGTAGCGCCGAGGATATAAGCAACAAGTCGGTGAGGAGCCTCATCTGAGTGAACGGGTTGCCTCTCTTTAGGGGAAGACCCGACTCCTTGGCCGCCAGCGCCACGGCTAACTCGGCAAAGCCCTCCGGCGCGCCTTGCCCGGTGCCGACCGCCGTCCCTCCCAGAGGGACCTCTGCCACCCTAGCCAGTGCCAGCTCCACGAACTCCTTTTCGCGTCTAAGGGCCGCGGCGTATGCCCCCAGCTCCTGCCCCAGCGTCACCGGGAGCGCGTCCCGCAGATGGGTACGGCCAGCCTTGACGATGCTGGCAAACTCCGCCGCCTTCAGCCCCAGCGTAGATATTGCGGCGTCCAGGGCCGGCAACAACAGCTCCCTGGCCGCCCGCAACGCCGCGAGCCTAATCGCGGTCGGCACCACGTCGTTGGAGGACTGGCTCTTGTTGACGTGGTCGTTTGGGTGCACAGGCATGCCTAGGATCTCCGAGGCCCTCCTGGCCACCACCTCGTTTATGTTCATGTTAAACCCCGTGCCTGAGCCTGTCTGGAATACATCAACCGTAACCTCGCCGTCCATCTTCCCATCGGCCAGCTCGCGCGCGGCAGCCGCGATGGCCCTCGCGATCTCCCCGTCTAGAGCGCCGAGCTGGGCGTTGGCCATTGCGCACGCCGCCTTCACGACACCCATGGCCCATATAATCTCGCGGGGAAATCTAAAACCCGTCTCTAGGTACAGCCGCTTAGCCCTATCAACATACATGGTGATTCCGCGAGAGGAATTGAAAAATGTGTCTGTTGTTGTTAAACACATCACAGATTGGAGCCAGCTAAAGTTATAAGAGGAAGCCGCAACGGCACTGTGGAGTTCCCAGTTTTGGCTAAGCCTTGGAGAGACCCTGGGCGGTATAGGAGGCGCGTATGAGGGAGGCGGAAATAGAGTGTAGACTAGCGCTGGCGTTTCTCTCCGTGGGCTTGGTGAGAGACGCCGCTGGCAAGGCTTTTCAGTGCTGGAAGGCCTACCTGGCGGCTCTGGCGGTGGAGGGGAGGGATATACTGAAGGCTAGGTTCCCCGGCGTCGCGAGGTTGCGTAGGGGGGAGGAGGCGGAGGAGATCGAGGACGTCGATGTGGTAATCGCCGTGATGCCTACTACGAGGATGGCCGAGATCGCGGCGTTGCTGTCGCGGAGGTTCGGCGAGGAGGTGTTGAAAAACACATTTCTAGCGTTGGAGCTACATAGGTATCAATACAACGGCCCCGATCCCGAGGCCGTGGTTTCCAACGTGCCGGACGACTCGACGGCGGCTAGGCTCATCTGCGTCTTGACGAGAGATCTGGCGGCGCGTTCAGAAGATCTCAAAAAGATACACGCCGGCGTCTGTAAATAGGCTTGTGAAATTGGAGGGCTACAGCTCTTGTATTAGTTTAGCGGCTTCCTTTAGGTTGTTGGCTATGTATGGGGTTTTGAAGTTGTGGTTCTGCCGCCCGTTTGTCACGGCGATGAAGCGCACCCCCGCGGCATCGGCCGCCTTTTCGTCCCACTCGCTGTCTCCAACCATCACCGCGCCGTCGGGCTCGGCGCCTAGTAGCTTCAGCGCGTGTATCACCGGGTCGGGGTGGGGCTTCGGCCTTATGCCGGGTACCCTCGCCACCACCGCCTGCGTCTTGATGGCGAATCTCTGGAGGACGAGGCTGGTGGCCTCGGCGTCGAGAAGCGTCACGATTGCCTTTGGGAGGCGCTCCGTCGCGGCTAGAAACAGGTCTAGGTAGGGCATGGCCACGGCCCGCTCCGCGCCGATCAGCTCGTATCTGCGCACTATCTCGTTTGCCCTTGCCCACTCCGCGCCGCCGAGGGAGATTAGAACATCCATGACGGTCTTGGTGCACCTGCCCCAGTACGTCTCGGGGCCTCTCACGCGTGGGGCGTATCCAGCCGCGTCCAGCTCCGCCAGCGCAGAGCAGTAGTCGGTGAAGTCCTCGACGTTTACAAGCGTCTTGTCTAGGTCGAGGAGGAGGGCCTCTACCACCATCTCTGCATAATTACCTTGCGGTCGGTGAAGAAGTCCACTGCGTCTACCTGTGCGTGCAACACGCCGAAGAAAGACTGCTTCCTGCCGCCGAAGGGGAAGTGAGGCGTGGGTTGGGCGATTGACATGTTGATGCCTACATTCCCCGCGTTGACCCTCCGCGCGAACTCCCGGGCGTACCTCCCGCTTGATGTGAAGATAGAGGCGGCGTTGCCGTAGCGGGTTTTGTTTGCGATCTCCACAGCCTCTTCAAAACTCTCAGCTCTAATTATAGGCAACACCGGGCCGAACACCTCCTCCTGGGCGATTTCCATGTCGATGGCCACCTTGTCCAGCACCGTGGGCCCCAGGTAGAAGCCCTCTGCGTACTCCCTCGGCGGGCTGTAAGACCTACCGTCTACCAGAACCTCGGCGCCAGCCTCGGCGGCTCTTGTAATCATGTCAGAAATCCTCTTCTTAGAGGCGGCCGATATGACAGGCCCCATGTCTGTGGTGTCTAGAAGCTGGTACCCAACCCTAATCTTCTTCACCCTCTCCACAATCGCGTTTTTAAACTTGTCATAAGCCTCGCCCACGAGGATTAGGTTACCCGGCGCGAGGCAGCGCTGGCCAGCCATCACGAAGAAGCCCGTGGCTATGTTCTCAACGGCGTTTTTCATATCGGCGTCAGGCATAACCACAACTGGGTTCTTAGCCCCGGCGCCCACCAGCGCCCTCTTGCCGTGGGCCGCGGCGAGGGCGTACACCTGCGAGCCAACCCTGGTGGACCCCACGAAGGCCACCCCCACGACGTCTCTATGCTTTATCAAGGTCTCAGCCGTGGACCCGTCGCCGAGCACCACGTTGAGCACCCCCGGCGGGTAGCCCGCCTCTACAAACAGCGAAGCCATGTACAGCGCCGGCACCGGGTCCTGCTCGCTGGGCTTCAGGACCACAGTGTCGCCCAGCGTCACAGCCAGCGGTATGAACCACATGGGAATCATCACAGGGAAGTTGAATGGCGTGATGACGGCGAAGACGCCCAGCGGCTCCTTCACAGTCTCCATGTCGATCTCCGGCTCCGCCTGGGCGATGTTCATAACCTTCCTCACCTCGGCCATTAGATGCGGCGCGGCGAGGGCCATGTCGATAGACTCCACAGCCCTCCGCAACTCTCCCATAGCCTCCTGCTTAGTCTTACCCACGTTCTGTGCAATGAGGTGGGCCATCTCCTCAAGCCTTTGCTCGAAGACAATCTTTAACTTCACCAAGTATTGAAGTCTTTCGTAAACCGGGAGCCTAGACCACTTCTCAAAAGCCCTAGCCGCTGACTGCACCGCCTCGTCCACGTTTTTCATGACAGGCACCTCCCCAATCTGCCTCCCCAAGCCGGGGTCGTACGTGGGCAAAACCCGGTCGTGGTCCACGTCTACAAACTTGCCCTCGACGAGGGGCTTCAGCAACCCGTAGCTACTTGAAATCTTTATCATAAGAACTGCCAATGGGAGAATTTAAAAATTAACATGTTATATATTTGAGAAGGCTTACAATTTAAATGAAAGTAGATTATACGCAATGTCTTTCAACAAGTCGCCCGTGCTGTGCCACTCGCCGCTTGTCTTCCTCCTGCTCCACACAGTCTCGGGGCGGCTCTGGAGAATATAGACATCCCTCTCAATAGCCCACTCCACATCCACCGGGTGTCCAAAGTACTTCTCAAGCATAACCGCCTGCCTAGCCACCTCCACAACCTCCCCATCCTCAAGCGAGGAGGCCGCCGCCAGCTCAGGCGGGACCTCTTTATGAACCACCTTCCCCCCCTCCAAGACGTACATGGTGTTTTTCCCGTTGGAGATCTCCCTCTTCAAAACCTCCTCCGTTATCTTACTCACCACGTACCTATCTGGATTCACCTCCCCAGCCACCACAGACTCCCCCAGGCCCCAGCTGGACTCCACAACCACCACCGACCTGTCGCCATTTCTGGGGTCGAGGGTGAAGGCGACCCCCGCCGCCTTGGGGTTCACGAGCCTCTGCACCACCACAGCCATAAGCACCTTAGAGGGCGGGATTTTGTTGTCAAGCTTATACGCCACGGCCCTATCCTCGAAGTTGCTAGCCCAAACCCTCCTCACGTAGCTCTCCACGTCGGCCCCCCTCACGCCGAGATACGTCTCGTGAATTCCTGCGAAGCTGAACTCAGGCGAGTCTTCGTAGGTGGCGCTTGACCTAACGGCTAGGAAGTCTCTCATAAATTCATTGCTGACTTTATCAAGCTCGCGGGACAAGTCGCCCGGCATCTCGCCCTCCAAAATCGCAGACCTGATCCTAGCGGCGAGGGCGTAGGGGTCGCCGTCTCGCCTCTCCAGCCTCGCCACGAGCTTGTCAATTCCGTTGTACTCTAGGAAGTTCTTGTAGGCTATGCTGGTGACTACGTAGCCAGGCGGCACCCTGGCGCCGGCCTGGACAAGCTCACCTAGAGAAGCGCCCTTCCCCCCGGCGAGTAAAATGTCGGATTTCTTCAGCGAGGAGATGGGTACAATAATCATTCCAGTATCTCCACCACGCCTTTGAAGCCGTCTACCCTAATCTTCTGCCCGTCTTTAATTATCCGCGACGCGTTGCCGGTCCCCACCACGGCGGGCACGCCGTACTCCCTCGCGACAATCGCGGCGTGCGCCATCAACCCGCCTATGTCAGACACCACGGCCTTCACCTTTGCGAAAACCGGCCCCCACGCAGGCGACGTGTTGGGACACACCAATATGTCCCCCTCCTTCACCTTGCCCAGCTCCTCCACAGACTTAACAACCACGGCCCTCCCCTCCACGACGCCGGGAGAGGCGGGGAAGCCCTTTATCACCTTGCCAGCCGCCGCGGTGCCCAGCCAGTCCTCGATCCTCTCCCTAGTCACACCCCACAGCATCACCGTGAAGGGCTCTGTCACAACCTCCGGAGGCCTCCCAAGGGCAGGAGGCGGCTTGTACTCCTTCAGCTTAGCCAGTATTTCCTTTCTCCTAGCTATCTCCTTTGGCCAGTAGTACTTACCCACTGGAGGCATCACCACTGCCCAGCTCGCCACGAGGTCTAGAAGAGCCAGGTAGATCTCCCACCAGTTCATGTAGAAGATATCCTCCGCCTTTTCGATGAAGCCGTGTTTAGCCAGTATTCTGCCCACCTCCTTGATCTTGTTGTAAAACACCGTGTGGCCCCAGTGCTCCACGTAGAAGTTGTGCTCCTCTACGTAGGGAAACACCGTTTTGGCAATCTGTAGATACTGGTCGAAGACCTTCCTATCCTCCTCGCTCAGCAACTCTCTGTACCTAGCGGCGATTTCGTCCCTCTGCTTTCTCAAACGCTCGGTAGCTGTTTCAAGAGACTCTCCCCTCTTGACCTTACTAATGTAGTCTTTTAAGAAGTTGAAGGGTATGTTGAGGTCGTCGATCCACCTAGGCTCGTGGTGGTAGAAGCCTATGCCGGTGGTGTAGTAGAACCATGGGTACTTCACAGAGTTCCACTCATTAAACCACTTCTGCTCGTTGGGGTTTTTACTTCTGGATAACTCGGCCTCCATCTGCTCCGCCGTGGCGAAGGACAGAATTCTATCAGCCACGCCCAGCTCCACCGCTAGCTTAGCCAGGCGCCTAAGCTCCATATCTGGCTTAAACAAGATAACGTCGATGCCCGCCACCATCAACGCGATGTGCTGGTCGGGGATGTCTGGGAACTTCTGCTTCATGAATTGGTAGAAGAGCAGGTAGGCGGCGTAGCCGAGGTTCAGCATCTCGAAGTGTTTCCACCACAGCCTTTGGTGAAGCATCACCAGCCTCAGCCAGTTGTCAACGAGGTGGTAGGCGGAGGGCGAGTACCCCTTTCTCCCAAACACCACCGACTCGTCCTCAAACTCTGGGAGATCTCTAAACTCCAGCGACTCCATCTCCTTGACTATCTTCTCGGCCTCCGGCTTCCAGTTCTTCTCGTAAATGTCGTTCCAGTTCTGGTAGTAGTAGCCCGCCCTCTTCTGGAAGTGCTCGAGACGCTTCTGTATCTCCTTTTCGTCGAGCACCGGCACGAAGGATATGAAGAGGTAGCCGTTGACCAGCCTGTGAGGTATGCCGTTGGCGGGCGGCACGACGAAAATCCTGGAGTTATAGGTGGAGAGCGCTATCTCCCACGTCGCGGGGTGTATGTCGTCTAGTGGGTACATCACGTCGTAGTGGTGAAGCGAATCCTGGTACCAAAACATCTTCCTCTCCCACTCGACTAGCTCCTTGGGCGCGTCTTTTCCAAACAGAACAGTAGCCGGCAGCCGGTAGTAGGCATACATACGCTTGTATGTCTCTATGTCAATACCTTCGGGGAGTTTTACTTCATCGGGATAGGGAAATCTCTTCTCGCTCATGGCAACTTCTATATTAAAATCATTTTTAAGCGTTTATTAACTAGAATTATCAAAGGTATGTAATTATATCATATCTGATTTAAATAATTTTTGAATGTTCAATATAGTTTGGAGATTACAAAAATATTTTGGGAGTCAGCGGATATATATTTTAGAAATTTATGTATAGCTGACTAGTTTACCAGCCTCATGAAGCCAAGCGTATATTTTATAGATGTCCAAGGTACTTTACTAAAGAGAAACCCGCAGACCTTGAAGAGCCAGCTAATAGGCGGCGTAAAGGCTATGGAGGCGATGAGGCAGAGGGGGGCGCGCTACTTCATCCTGTCCAACGCGCCTAGGTTAACCGAAGAGGTGTATAAGGACCTCGCGGCTGTCGGCCTGCCTGTGGGTATGGAGCAGGTGATAACGTCGGCGCAGGTGACAGGGGAGTACATAGCGAAGAGGTTTGGGCCTTCGAAACTCTACGTAATTGGGTCTGACAGCTTTAAGCAGGAGCTGGCTAAGTACGGCCACCAGGTGGTGGAGGACGGCGCTGATATAGTGGTGGTGGGGATTGACAGACAGCTGACTTTCGAGAAGCTTAACAAGGCGATGCAGTTGATCATGTCGGGGGCCAAGCTGGTGGCGGCTGGCATGTCTAGGTTTATACCAGAGGAGAAGCCGACGATCTCCATAGGCCCCATCGCCATGGCTCTTTCCTACGCCACTGGTGTAAAGCCGATAAACACTGGGAAGCCCTCTCGCATAATGTACACCTATGCCTTGATACGCGCCAGGGCCTACCCCGAGGAGAGCGCCATAATTAGCGATGACCTGGAGGACCTGGTGCTGGCCCAGAAGATGGGCTTCCACACAATTCTCGTCCTCACGGGCACCACGACCCCCGAAAGGCTGAGGGAGTCCGGCTTCCAGCCAGACCAGGTCTTGTCTAACATAGACGAGCTGGAGCCGTGATAGACGCCTCTCTCTTCGCCTTCGACGTACACGGGGTTTTTATAACGAGAATCCTCGACGATCCTGAGGTGCTGGGAGGCCACGCCGTATTGGAGGCGCTGAAAAGAATGGGGAGGAAAATCGCCCTCATAGCCAGCGGCTCTAACTGGAGCACCAAGGAGTATATGGAGCGGATGAGGGCTCTGGGGTACCTCGTGGACTACGACGAGGTGTGGCCCGCGGCGCGGGTCGCCGCCATCCACCTGAGGCGCATCTTCGGCAAGGCACATGTGCTGGTGCTGGGGGAGCGGGGCCTGGCTGAGGAGATAGAGGCCCACGGCCACGTGGTGGTGGAGGACTGGCGTGACGCCGAGGCGGTGGCGGTCGGGCACGACAGAGGCATAACCTTCGACAAGGTGACGAAGGCCGTTAGGGCAGTGCACGCGGGAGCGTACTTCCTTGCGGTGAATAAGGTGAGGTGGTACTACATGCCCGGGGAGGGGCCCATTATGTCTCCCGGCGCCATCGTGGCGGCTATTGAATACCAGACGAGGAGAGAGGCGGTGGTAGTGGGCAAGCCCAGCCCAATACACTTCATCGAGGTGCTGAGCCACTTCGGAGTCATGCCGCAGGACGCCGTCATGGTGGGCGACGACGTGGAGGCAGACATGATGCCCGCGCGGTCCCTCGGCATGAAGACTGTGCTTATAAACTTCGAGAAGAGAGGGGATAAACAGAGCTGGCCGAGGGGGCTTGTGGATCTAGTGCTAAACCACGTCGACGAGTTGGCCAAATTTATAAAGGGATAAGCTGTCTCACCCTCTCCACAAAGCCGTCTAGCCCCGCGATTATCTTAACCCTCCCCCGCTCCCCCAGAGCCCCGCCGGCCAGCCAGTAGGAGAAGCTGGGGTTAGACCTGCCGAATACCAACGGCGCCGCCACGTCCCACGGACCCAGCCGCCCCCTCACATCTATAAAGCCCACCGCCCTCCCCAGCGCCACGGCTAGTATGGAACACCCAGCGCAACCGGAGCTCCTCACCTTGTAGCCAAGCCTCCGTGGCGCGTCCACGGCCTCGAGGGTGAATGATCTCCCCAGCTCCACGAAGACCACATCCTCCCGCCCCACGCGGCGCCACCTAGATCCATTTACCTCAACCCCACGCGCGGGGTCCGCGGCGAAGAGAAGATCTAGCATGGGTAGATAAACCGCGGCGTGGGTCATATCCCCCACCTCCACAGAGCCGGGGCCCCCCGCGGCGGCCATGACGGCGAAGTGGGGAATCCCCAGGACGTAGTTGCCGGAGCCGTCCAGGGGGTCTACCACCACCACGGGGCCCCCAGAGCCCCACCTAACCCACCCGCTCTCCTCAGTCAACACAGAGGCGGAGGGTAGCTCGGACCTCAGCACCTCCAGAACCGCCTCCTGCACCGCCAAGTCGGCGCGCCTCGTCACGTCGACTCCCCTGTCTAATATCGCCTCAAGCCCCTCGTTGCGTAGAAACATCTCTCTCGCAACTCTGCCGCCCTCCCTCACTGCGCGGGCAAGGACGTCTATCATAGCCTAACCACCCCCTCGTATTCGTCCACCTCCACCTCAACCCCGTCTCTCAAAACCTCGGTGGCGCCGCGGATCCCCACCACCGCCGGCTTCCCGGCCTCTCTTGCCAATATAGCCGCGTGGGAGAGGGAGCCGCCGCTTTCGGTGACAATAGCCGCGGACCGCCTCAGCGCCGGGAGCCACGTGGGGGATAACGTCGAGGCCAACCAAGACGGCGCCGTCCCTAACCTTTTCAAGATCGGCGGGCGACCTCACCACGACCACCGGTCCCCTGGCCCGTCCGGGGGATGCGGGCACCCCCCTCAAAACGCCGTCGCTCCGCCGCGCCACCCCGTGGAGCATCGCCAGGTTGGGGTCGGACACCTTTTCTGGTGCCTCGCCTATGTAGTCCGGCGGCCTTGTCCGCCGCATATCCTCCATGAGCCGCCTCCTCTCCGCCACCCTCTGCCTAAATCTGCCGCTTGCCGCGGGGCCCTGGAGGTTGCACCAGCCTGTTAAGCCGTCTAGAAGAGCCTCGAAGACCTCCCCCCACGTCAGTAGCCAAATGTCGTCGCCGCTGTCCAGCACGCCGAGTCTTGCCAGGAGGCTTCCGAACTCCCTAATCTTCATGTAGCCGACGGTGAAGCCCAGGTGCTCCACGTAGAAGCTGTGCTCCTCAATAAACCTATACGCCCTCCTAGCCGCCTCTAGATACATGCGGAACGCTCCCCTCAGCTCCTCAGGAAGATACTGGCTGTACCCCTCAGCCAGCTTCAACCCATCTACGCGCCGCGGCGCGCCTCCAGACTCCTTCAACAGGCTTTTGAGGTAGCTAAACGGTATGTCGAGGTCGTCTACCCAACGCCTCTCCCAGTGCAGAAAGCCCGTCCCCGTGGATACGTAGAACCACGGATACTTCACGGCGTTCCACCTCTCCAGCCAGAGACGCTCCCTCGGATCGCCGGACTTGGAAAAGGCCTCCTCCATCTCCCCGGCGGTGGCGAAGGAGGCGATCCTGTCCGCGATCCCCAGCTCCCTGGCCAGCTTAGCCAGGTCCTCCAGCTCCCTCTCAGGCCTTAAGGTGTCCAGCTCCTCTGCGGCCAGCATGGCCGCTATGTGGTGGTCTGGGGCATCGGGGAAGAAAGTCTTTACAAATTTATAAAACAGCTGATACACCATGTAGCCAAGCATTAGAAGCTCGTAGTGTCTAAACCAGAGCCTCAGCCACAGGAGGTACAGCCTAAACCACCCCTCCACCACTCTGAAAGGCGCGGGCGGCCGCCCCCCGCCGTCGACACCCTCCGGCAGAGAGAGGTCAAGCGACCGCATCTCCTCCACAACCGCCAGCACGTCCCTCTTCCACTCCTCATATATCTCGTCCCAGTGTTCTAGGTAGCGCCTAGCCCTCCTCTCAAACTCGGATATGTCGAGAGGGCGCGGGGGGTAGGAGGTTCTAAACGGCCTCCCCTCCACCAGCGCAGTGTCCCTTCCAGACGACGTCGGCATGGAGAAGAAGCGGCCGTAATAGTAGGACTGGGCCAGGTCCATCATAGAAACCGTGAAGTAGGCGTCTAGCGGGTAGAGAGGCTCCTCGCCGAAGTGAACCACGTCGCGGTACCAAAAACCTCCGCCGGGGATCCGGGACTGCCTCTCGGGATACATCACAGACGTAGATAAACCCTGCCCTCCCTAACCTCTGCCTCGTAGATCTTTAGACGAGGCGCCTCCTTCGAGGCGAACCTTCCCCTCCCGGTATCCAGCTCCCACACCCCCCAGTGCATCCTGCATACAACCTTTGCGCCTCCCCTATCTGTAAAGGTGCCGAAGACGTCGAGCGGCCACCTGGCGTGGGGACACAGCGGCTCGGCGGCGTACACCCGCCCCCCGAGCTTCACAAGCATGATAGACACCAGCCTGCCGCCTACAGATACGTGCCTAACCACAGGCCTCCCCTCCACAAGCTCCTCAACACGCGCGGCCTCAACCAGCGGCACGGGCCTTCTCCGCCGCCTCTATGCGGGCTATCTTCGCCACTGTGGAAAGCTCAAGAGCGGGCACCGCGCATTTAAGAGCTTCAGACATCAGCTCAGGCGTCGAGAGGAACCGCGCCCAGATCCTCTCTGCAATTGACCAGTGAAAAGACTCGTCGTCTTCAATCTCCCGGGAGAACCTCACCAGCGCCTCGGCGACCCTCCTGGCGGGGCCCTCCCACAGCGCCTTGTTGAGATGCGCGTTCTCCACAACCCCCCTGTGCTGAACCGTGGCGGTCAGCTCCACTGTCTGGAAAGCCCCCGAGAACTTAACCTGGAAGTACGGCCTCTCCAGCCTCTCGGCGGCGCACTTCAGCGGGAACTCGAATAGCTGCATCCACTGGGGGAGGGGCTGGAAGCCGGCCAGCGACTCCCCAGCCAGCTCCAGAATTTTAACTCTTATGTAGAAATGCCGCGCCTCGTCAGCCACCTGGTGGGCCAAGACGTCTATAAACTCGGGCTCGATGTAGTCTCGGTAGTCCGTCAAGGCCCTCGACAGCACTGAGTTAGCGGCCCACTCGTTCCAAGCCCCCTGCCTAGTCCACAACACTACGCCCCTCAAGTCGGTAGTCCTTATCCAATACGCCCCCGTGTTGTAGTTAACCTGAAGAATGGGAGATATAAACGACTTAAACCACTCCACAAACTCCAGCCCCGTCCTAAACCTAGAGAGGAAAGAGAAGTCATCTGCGGCTCTCCTCAACTCATCCAGAACCCACCTAACATTTTCAAACTCCTCCCACAACTTCTTCGAAATCACGGACCCCACCCGCGGAGGAGATTTATCTATTTACAAAAATTATTTTAAGAGAGGTAGCATATATTTTTACAACATTTAAAAACGTCCCCGCCCCACGCCACGTGGATGCACGCGTCGCGTACTCCGGCCGGCGCATAGTAGTGGAGACCTACACAGCGAAGCTCCCCAACGGGAGGGACATGGCTGTGGAGAGGGTGGTGTTCCCCAACGTCGTCTCCGTCCTCCCGGTGGCGGGTAGTTACGTCTACTTCATAAGGCAGTACAGACCCGCCCTCGGCATCTACACCCTGGAGATACCCTCCGGCGTGGTGGACAAAGGCGAGGAGCCGGAGGAAGCGGCGAGGCGTGAGCTACTAGAGGAGGCCGGCCTGGAGGCCCGGGCTCTGGAGAAGCTCTTTGAGGGCTACGTCAGCCCCGGCTACAGCACGGAGTACGCCTACATATACCTAGCCAGAGACCCCAGGCCCTCAACTCAGAGGCCTGAGGAGTACGAGGTTATTGAGGTGGTGAAGATGAGGCTGGAGGAGGCGCGGGAGGCGCTACTTGGGGGGAAAATTGGGGATATGAGGGCGGCCCTGGCCCTCTCCCTCTACCTCCTCTCTAGATAGCCTTCTTCTCCGCCAGTTCCACTCTCCTCACCCTGGCCTCTGTGGAGACGCGGAGGGCCTCCGCGGCGCAGTCCAGTATATTCCTCATAGCCTCGGGGTCTTTGGCGTATTTCATCCACACCCTCTCCGCTATGGACCAGTGGAACAGCTCGTCGTCCTCAATCTCGCGGAAGCTCTCCTGGAGCATAACAGCGGCGCTTCTGTAAGGCCCCTCCATCAACGTCCTGTTCTTAGGCAGGGCGTCGTGGACTCCTCTGTGGTGGTAGACGCTAGTCAGCTCCACCACCTGGAGAGTAGAGGTGGCCCTCACTTGGAAGAACTTCATGTTCTTAGGCGCGCAGACAAAGGGAAGCTCAAAGAGCTCCACCCACTCCTTTATCGGCTGGAACCCCTCCATAGACCCCCCGAACGCTCTGAGGATGCGTGACCTGAGGTACAGGTGCCGCCCCTCGTCAGATATCTGCTGAGCCAGCATAGTCATGAACTCCGTATCTATGAGGTCGCGGTACTCAGTCACCATCTTAGCCACGTCGGCCGCGGCGGCCCACTCATTCCACACCCCCTGCCTAAGCCAAGACCTCACGCCATCCACGTCTGTGGTGGCGCCCCACTCGTGCCCAATTACGTAGTGGAACTGCAGTACCGGGTCGGCGTAGGCCTTGAACCAGTCAATAAACTCCTGGGGGGTTGAGAACTGCCTCAACACGTCGTCTCCCACGTTTTTCAAATCTTCCCATATCTTCCTCAACCTGGGGACCTCGGCCCACAATTTTTCACCAACCGACATAAGGCAACCCCCGTGTTACACAAAAAAATCTTTGTAAAATTTAATTTCAGTACTCGGGAGAGTTTATACGCCTCACATACTCATCACGCTTAATCCCAAGGACATGCGCCAGGTGGTACAGCAGAAGCTGGTGGATACCCATCTGGTAGAGAGTCCGCAACCTACCCTCCTTGAGAAGAGGCCAGTAGTTGGGATCAATGCCGTACTCCTGCATAACTCTATCGGGCTCCTTCTTAAACCTCTCCCTAACCTCCGGCTTTAGGTGAAAATCCCGTAGAAGCGACTCTATTTTAAACTTGTCGTTCCTACTTATCATGGCCTCCAGATAGCCCACGCCGAGCCTATGTTGTACCCAGGCACGTAGTCCACCACCTCGGCGGGCTTCCCCTTCATTACGCCCCACGCAACCACCCAGTTTAATATCTCGTAGGAGCCCCCGCCAGTGGCGAAGACTTGCTCCGGCGTGAGCCTGAGCACAGACTCCACGTCGCCCGAGCCCAGCGCGGCTAGGAACTTCTTGTCAAACTCCTCGTCTACGTACCCCCACCGCGGCCCCCCTGGGTCGTGGGAAAGCCCACCCGTCGCCAGCACCGCCACCCTCAGATCGCCGGGGTATGCCTCCACGAGTTCTCTAACGGCGAGGCCGAGCTGGAATCCCCTCCTCAGCGGCGGCACAGGCTTAACAAAGGCGTTGGTGAGTATCGACACCACTGGATACTTCACAACACCCCCTTCCCTATCCCCCGCGAGGAAGTGTAGCGGGTTCATCGTGGCGTGGTCCAGCAGAGGCTTTTCTGAAAAAGCCACATCGAAACCCCTCTCCACGAGGTTGGCTAGTAGATACTCGGCGAGATCCCTCCTAAACTTCACCTTGTACTTAGGTATCCTCAGCCACTCGTAGTCAGGCGGCCCCTCGTACTCGTCGGCGACTACAATTAAAAACTGCGGAATTATTTCAAACATGTAGGTCACGTGGTCGTTGGCGACAGTCATCAACACATCGGGCCTTGCCTCCTCCAAAACACCTCTTAAAACCTCGTAGTTCCTATACACCCTCTGCCTAACCTCCGGAGGCTCCTCCTCGGCCCTCGCCGTGATACCCGGGGCGTGCGTGGCGGCGAGCCCCAACACCACCCTCGCCATAGGTAGCAACCGATGAGATGTTAAAAATCTATATGAAAATTAAATCACGGCGGAGAAAATAAATCAATTAAATTAGACACGGATTTATATTTAGAAAAAGACGGAGGGGCGGTGATGCGGATCTGCAGAGTGGACGAGCTACCCCACGGAAAGCCTGTTATTAAACTGGCGGGGCTGAGACCCATAGCCTTGTTAAAGCTAGACGACAGAGTCTACGCCTTCGAAGCCTTTTGTCCGCACAGCAAGTGGAACCTAGGCGCCTCGGGGAAGGTAATTACCAACAATGGACACGTCTACCTCTTCTGCATGGGACACGCAGGTATGTGGTCTCTAGAGACGGGGGAGGGCAAAGTCCAAGGCAGAGAGGCGCCAAAACTAAAAAGATACGCGGTAAGTGTGGTAAACGGATATGTCTACGTGGACTTATCCAAAACAGAGGAGCGCCACCAAGGAGCGCCTATTAAATCCGCAACCATGGGATAGGTGGAAACAAGGCAACGCAATCCCCTTGCCTACCCCAATTGCCACTCCGTTACGTTTGCGGGATTCAGACCTCC
Source organism: Pyrobaculum ferrireducens (assembly GCF_000234805.1). Taxonomy (NCBI): domain Archaea; kingdom Thermoproteati; phylum Thermoproteota; class Thermoprotei; order Thermoproteales; family Thermoproteaceae; genus Pyrobaculum; species Pyrobaculum ferrireducens. The sequence goes on along the minus strand of NC_016645.1, from coordinate 1,585,606 downwards.
TCACCGCCCCCCGGCCTTCCCCATGGGGCGGCTTATGGGCGCCATCTTCCTAGGCCAGATTCGCCGCCTCCCCTCCCGGCTGGGTCGTGGGGCCCATCTAGATCACCACGGGGGCCCGGAGTCTGGATAGATGCACTCCTAAACAACTATTAGGAGCTTACCCCAGGGGAGCTTTCCGCCGCATTAATCAATAATGAGATACACTTACTCAGCTGATTCACAGCCGCAGATGGTAGCACGTAGCGTGGCTGAAACATTTAAAAAACAGGTGCCGGGTGGAGTGGGGCACCTCCGGGTAGCACCGAGCCTTAGGTAGAGATGTGCATTGCCACGTCGGTCGTAGCCACACGACCGAGGTATGTGACTAAGTATGTAAAAGTATATAGCTATGTAAAAATGGCAGGAAGTATATACCACTATAATCGACCTACTATTTTCACCCCCAGCGGGTCCACGGCGCAGATTTCCATCCCCAGGTGTATCTCTAGCAACCCCCTGCCTCTCCGCGGTTGCGGCAGAGGCCATGAGTTAAATGCCAGGTGGTGGTGGTAGTCTCCACAGGCCATAAACACGGCGCCCCGCCACCTATACGTCGTCTTGAAGCCAATGGCGCCATAAAACTTCTCAGCCTTCTCGACGTCGATCGTCCTCATGTGGATGTGGCCGAGCTCCACCTCGCCGGGGGCACCCCCTGCCTCGCGCAGTAGGCTCTTAACATCGAGGGGGAGGGTGTCCATAGCCACTCCGCCGTCTGGCATCCTCGGCCACGCCTCCTTCGGCTTGTCGACGTAGAGCTCAACGCCTATCCCGTCGAAATCCCTCACGTATATAGACTCGGAGACTAGGTGGTCGGCGAATCCATCCACTACTTCTTCAAACTCAAGAACCCTCTTCAACACGGCGCCGAGAGCGCGCCTATCCCTCAGCCTCAGGGCCACGTGGTATACGTAGCTCCCCTCCGGGTGGCGGGCCTCCCCCTCGACTAGCCTAAGCACACAGTCGCCGACACACAATACATCACCCACCATCTTAGTCTCCAGCCCCAGAATCCTTCCGTAGAACTCCGCGGCGTCTCTTATACTCGACACAGCCAAAACCGCGCTCCTCAACACATAGAAATTCGGAAGTGGAGTAATAAATTTAAAGGAGGAGCACGGCCAGCAAGCCGCCGCGGGCTTCAGGGCCCGGCCGACCCCATTCAAGCTCAGGAATTACCAGTCCAAAACGTGTTTGTGATTTCAAGCCGCTTTGTGGTCTTCTAGTAGACGGCTAGGTCCTATCAGCGACCTAGCACAAAGGCCCGCGGCCGCGCTGGCCTACAGCGGGTTAAATTTATATAGGAGTCCTATATTTCATCTATGCGGGAAATCCCGGGCTACGAATTTGGGAAAGTCCCCGACGCTCCTATCAGCGACGAGGAATTTGAGCTGTTGAAGAAGTCGGTTATGTGGACTGAGGAGGATGAGAAGTACCGCAAATTGGCGTGCGAAGTCTTAAAGGGGCAGGTGGAGCAAATCCTCGACCTTTGGTACGGCTGGGTTGGCTCAAACCCGCATCTGGTCTACTACTTCGGTGACAGATCGGGGAGGCCTATCCCCCAGTATCTGGAGGCGGTCAGAAAGCGCTTTGGCCAGTGGATTCTAGACACAGTATGCAGATCCTACGATAGGCAGTGGCTGAACTACGTGTATGAGATAGGGCTCCGCCACCACAGGACTAAGAAAGGCAAGACCGACGGAGTTGAGACTGTGGAACACATACCGCTGAGATACATGGTGGCCTTCATAGCGCCGATCGGGTTGACAATCAAGCCGTTTCTAGAGAAGGGCGGCCACCCGCCCGACGTGGTGGAGAAGATGTGGGCGGCTTGGATCAAGTCGGTGGTGTTGCAGGTGGCCATATGGTCCCACCCCTACGCTAAGCCTGGAGAATGGTAGCTGGTTTGTAATCAGGACAGTCAACTCTATACTCAGTTATTTCCAGCTTTTTCTCCAAAAGCATGCAGTAGCCCTCTTTGAAAAATCTACAGGTTAAGCACAGCCTAGCCTCAATTAAGCCCCTTTTCTGCATTTCGGCAATTAGCCTTAGAAGCGCCAGCCGTAGCCCGGGGCCGCCAGCCGCCACACCAGCCTCATCAATTTCCGCTAGCAGCCGTCTAACTTCCCCCACGGCCTTTAAGCCGTCAGGCGTGAGTTCAATTAAGGTAAGTCTGCCCGATTTAATCCTCCTCACAAGACCCTTCCGCTCCAAGGCCAAAACGGCGTCTGACACCGTCGGTTGAGACACCGCCACCCGCTCCGCAAGCCTCCCCACTGTGTTAAAACCCTCGGCGACGTGGAGAAGGATGGAGAGCTGTAGCTCAGTGAGGCCCATAGACGTGGCCTTCTTAAGGAGTAGATACCTATATACACGCGCCAACCTATCCAACGCATCGGATATCACCGTACTGAAACGATATGCAATAAAAAATTACACATACGCCTCTCTGCCAGAATCTAGCAAAACGCGGCTAATAATACAGAGTCTCGAGAACAAGTCCCCGGTGGTTTTAGTTCATTCATTCTATTAAGGCGGCGAAATCTCGTAGGTAGCGTGCTTTATAACAACGCACTGCCTACCCGGAGACGCGAGTCCAAGCGGTAGTTCATAATTTAATTTAACTGGTAAATCATATAATTTAATTTTCCCGAAATTATATAAGGTAGGAAAAAGCCATACACCATGTATAGGGTAGAGGTGCTTTGGCACCGGTGCAGGGGGTGTCCTCACTGTGAGGAGGCGACCCCCCTCTTTAAGGTGGTTGAGACAAGCCAAGGTCCCAAGGCAGTGGTTAGGGGGGCGAAGGCCGCGGTGGTGGGCTCCGAAGAGCTCTACGAAGTTTTAAAGGCGCAGAATAGATGCCCCAGTGGGGGTATAGTCATAAAGCCGCTGAGACCCTGGATTATAGAACCTTAAAAAGCTTTTATTTTTTATATCTCTACGTAGACTTCTTCGCCGACTACTTCGGATTTGTAAACCTTTATCTGCAGTGGATATCCGTTGAGAAAGCCCTGACCCGTGGCCAGGTCGTAGACGGCGCCGTGTCCTTTGCATCTAAGCTTTCCGTTTTCGTAGGTGCCTAGGGACAGTAGCCACCTGCCGTGTGGGCACACGCCGTCGCATACGTAGACAGTCTTCCCGTCTCTAACCACCACCAGCGCCTTGGTGCCGACGGTCTTCGGCACCGGCGTCTTGTCCGGTAGCTCCCCCAACCCGGCTATTCTCTGCCTCACCATGGCACCCTCACGTAGATCACATTCCCCTCGATCTTCACGGGGTACCTCGGCAACACCCTGGCCTCTCCGTGGTTGGGATGTAGGATAACTCTGCCGTTTTTGATGTCGAAGGTGGCGTGGTGGGCTAGGCATATGAGCTGTCTGCCTTGTATGTAGCCGTAGTGGAGCGGATCCCTCTCGTGGGTGCACCAGTTTTCATACGCCACGATGTCGCCGTCCACAGCGGCGACCAGCACCTCCCTCCAGAGGCCGACGATCGCCATCTTCTTGCCTAGTTGCCTTACTTCGTCGACTGTGCCCACTCTCTCCCACTCGGGCGCCTCCAGCTTGGGGCCTCCGTCGTCGGCGGCTTCGGGGGGCTGGAAGAAGTCGAAGAATATTGGCATGAGGGAGTTGAAGTCCAGCATGTCCATGCCCGCTCTGTCCGGCCTCGATATGCCGACGAACTGAAGGGCGTCGTCCACCACCTTTATCTCGTCCTCCTCCCTCATGTAGGCCATGTAGGCTAGGTTGGCGACGTGTCTATTATTAGCCCAGTAGGCGGCGGCTCTGTAGCCTGTGTGTACGTACTTGAGGGCTGTGCGGAGCAACATGAGGCCTCTCTTAATGTCGGCCTTGGCTGTCCCCACCACGGCGTCTAGGAGCTCCGCCGTCTTCTTGTTTATCTTGTAGCCGTTTAGGCCCAGGGCCCTAGACGCCACGAACCACCTACGGTAGAGGGAGCTCTCGTGCCAGTCCACTATCCACCCCATCTTGTGGTATATGTCCGGGTCGCCCATCAGCTCCGGCCTCCCAATAGCCGCCCTTACCAGCTGGATAACCGCCATCTCTTCCAGAAGCTTCTGGTTGATAAATCGCCGGTATCCATTCAGCCCCGGATCTCTCTGAAACCAGTTTACCCAGCTCTCGTACAGTGTAAATTCGAATTCGTCAATCTTCTCTCTTGTTACCTGGGACATACGCCCCGCACAAGCGGGCTTTTTTAAAAATAGGCCAAATATAATTAAACTATTTAAAATATAATTTGTCAAAGTTTTAAAAAGCGGGGGTAAAGGGAGGCATGTCGGTGGCTGAAAAATTAAGAAATAAGTATGTAGAGCTAAAGAAAATTCTAGAAGACTTGGAGAGGCTGAAAAACGACTGGCAGTTCCTAGCCCAGTTCAAGTCGCCTGTGGAGTTCGTAGACTGGTTCAAGGCCTACGTTGACCCCCTCCTGTCGCTACAGTACGAAATTGGGGCCTACTGGATACAGAACGCAGATGTGAAAAACGTCATTGCGTGGCTTAGGCAGGGGATGTGGAACGAGTGGGCCGCCAACACAGTTATTACCCGGTCCGTCACCGAGTACCGCGACTTGATAGACACGGAGTTTATGAACGTCCTCGCGCAGCAGATTTCCGACGAGTGCCGCCACTACTACATCCGCTCCAAGGTGTTGAAGATGTACGGAGGCTCTATGGAGGGGTTCCAGCCCATAAAGGAGTGGGTGGATCTCTTCGACTTCCCGTTGCAGTGCGCCGCCCGGAGGAGGGAGTGGCCCTACTTCCAGGTGAAGCTCACCTCCACGCTTCAGGTGGTGGAGCTGACCAGCGTCTACCACCACAGAGGAGTCCACGACTACTTCCCCAAGAACCCCAGGCTCTGGGAGCCGCCGTATAGAGAGGCCTCCCAGCTCTTCATGGAGACGTTCCGCGAGATTGAAGACGACGAGCTGTTCCACTGGTCCATAGCGGAGAGGGTGTGGATGAAATACGCCAAAGACCCCGAGACAAGGGCGGAGATTCTCGACTGCGCCTCCGGCGCGTTGAGGGCCTCAATGGAGGCGAGGATTAAGAGGGTGGAGCTCGCCGAGAGGCACGCAATCTAGCACAGCTTTTTTACTTTTTCACGGTGTTTTTAACTTTTTTAAGGGTTAATGTAATGATAGTAGGCCCAGTGCCGCCAGTATGTTGATAACTAGGACTGCCAGGGCTAGGATTTTGATTAGCTTGTTGAGTTTTTCCCTAATGAGCGCGGCTGTTAAAGCCGCTGGGATCGCCAGCATGAATACTACCAGGCCGATGTCGCCCATGCCGCGGGCGCCGTTGTTTAAATCGCCGGAGAGTACGCGGTGGTAGACGTCTGCGAGTTTTTGAGGGCCGTTGGCAACGGCCAGCGCGACTACTGTTGCGGTAGTCAGTAGTATTCCCAAGATCGCAGTTATATAGAGGGTATTTACGTAGCTTAGTCTCCTCATATTAACGAGCTTATGCCTCTTATTATCAGCTGAATTCCCGAGACTAGCATCACTCCCATAACTGCGTACTTCACGATTGATGCCTTAACTCTCAGCGCCACCTTGGCCCCCAGCGTTGCCCCCACCACCACCCCTGGGACAACCGCTATAAACATCTCTGGGAGTAGATAGGCGTGGTGGTAGTAAACCCAGAGGCCAGCCGCGTCGCCCACGGCAATTGAAGCAACAGAGGTCGCCACGGCGACTTTAAGCGGGAGGCCCGAGACCAAGTTTAGAACCGGCACGAGAGCCCACCCACCCCCCAGGCCGAAGGTGCCGCTTATGACACCGACGAGAAAGAGGAACACCGCCGCAATGTGGGCGTTCCTCGCCGCGTACCGCACCTCTCTCTTTAGCGACTGTTCGAAATATACGCCGCGCAGATCGAATAGTTTCGTAAATCTATCTTCCCTAGCCTCGGGCCACTCCACCCTCCTCAAACTCATGACGACGATAATCACAATCAGCAAAACCCCAAGGGCGAGCCTAGTCACGGCGGCGCCTACTTGGCCATATTGATGCACCAGGTAGATGCCCATAGTCGCTCCGAAAACAGCTCCTATAGTTAGAAAAAATGAGGAGAAGAGGATGATGTTGAGGTTGGTAATTCCAGCTCTTATGTACCTGACGCTAGAGAAGATTGACGTGGTCATCGCCAGCGCGAGCCCCGTCGCTCTGACGATATTTATATCGGCGGCTGTAAATGCCAGGAATAGTGGGGTAAACAAAACCCCACCCCCAACCCCAGCCAAGGCGCCGATAAACCCAATAAATACACTAACAACCCCCAGGATAAGAGGTACGTACAACCCCTCCACCGCCATACCACCACGTATCAGAAACATTTATATAGGATATTCGCAGATTTCCAGTAATCACAGCAAAAGGAGTCTCCAGACAAAAACGCTAATAAACCCATTAAAAAGCTAAAGCGCTTAATCCACTAGGAGGTAGATACCAATCGCCGCGGAGGAGCCCCAGCGCGCCGCCAGCCTAATTTGCAGTTCCAGAGTGAGGGTAAGAGGCCCCCACGGTACGCGAAGAAGCGCAGATGGGTACACGGCAGGAGGTGTGGTTGATTCAGTCAGCCGAAATAGTGGAAGTGGTGTTATTTCTAAGCCTGCGCTTGGTGGAGAAGGTGTAGGCAAGTTTTTTAAAAAGTGGTTGGTAAATTACGTGATTGACATTAGCTACATTGTTAACTCCATGGTGGCCCAGGCCCCCCTCGTAGCAGTTGCAGTTCTAGTGCTTTACTACAAAATTGTGGAGGTGAGGCGTGATTTAGCAACCTTGGAAAAAAGGGTAGAGAGAATAGAAGAAGAGGTGGGAAGAAACAGGATAGAGCTAGCTGAGGTGAAGAGTAGCGTAGCCCACTTAAGCACTAGGCTGGCCGCTCTTGAGAGTAGAGTGGCGAGTGTAGAAAGCGGGCTTGCCGATGTGAAAAACGCCCTGGAGGGGGTCCGGGGCGAGCTGTTCCGCGTGAGGGGTGAGCTGGGGGAGTTGAAAGAGAGGGTGAGAGTCATGGGCGAGGCTGTCTACAACTTCCACGACGCCTTCATAAACTTCCCATCCGGCAAAAGCCTTGTATCGAACTCCGAGGCTGTCCTCCTTAGGGGGTTGCTTAAACAGCTGTCGCCGGAGGCCAGGTCTAGATACTACACGCCGGAGGTCAGAAAGAGGCTGCTAGAGCTTCTAGACAAGGACATAGAGGCCTATACCTGGGAAGACGTCAACGAGCTTAGGAAAATCGCCGAGGCCATTCTAAACGAGTACTTTGAGACCAAGAGAGAAGACCTCCTGAGGTACTACCCCAAGCTCAGAACCTACATCGCAATCATCGAAGGCATCCTCATGAGAAAACAACTAGAGAAGCTACAGGAAAAGAAACCAACGCCAGAAGGCTAGCCGACGGGGTCGATACACAACAGTTAAAAAGGCTACCTCTCTAGAACCTGCGTCGCCGCCCGGATAGGTCAGCGAGCTACCCGTTGTAGACGTCCCCACACAACCGCCGACCCCAGAGGATGGAAAAAACTCGACGATTTAGAGATACATCACGACGCCGCCGTATACCTCCTCTAGGAAGTACTCGGCGCCGCGCACGTCGTCGACTACGTCGACTAGCTGGTCCTTGGATATGCCGTAGAGTTGCGACGCCAGTGGACATGCATATATCTTAAGCCTGTCGCCGTACTGACTCTTTAGATCCTTGAGGAAGTCGTACCAAGTCTTCAGAGCACCCTTAGCCACCGCGTCCTTAAGGTTCTTGATGTAGGTCTCTACATAAGGGGTGTACATCGGAGGGTGAATCGCGGTCTCCAAGTCGCCGGTGTTGAGCTTTGGAAGCACGTCTTTCTTAAACGCAACCAAGCCCTCGTTTACTAGGTGGACTGTGACTCTGTAGCCAGAGGCTAAGGCCGCCGCGCTGTACACAACGAGGCAACAAATCCTATTCACGGCGCCCGAGGCGAACACAATCCCTAACTTCCGCTCCATTCGAATTTATGGAAAGCTAATTTTAAAATATAGTCATCTACTGTATAAATATCACTACTCGAAAAATATAAAAGATTAGACCAGCGAGGAAGATTTGAGACACAGGTGGCGTTGGGAGACGTTAGACGCGGAAGACGCAACATAACATATAGCTCCTCTACTGAGTAATACGCCCAGCTTTCAGAGCTGATAGGGTTTCTACTAAGCCAAGTTTCTAATCTAGACAGGGCTTGCCGCGCAGATCTAGACCACCTCCCACAGCCCCCTATACAGCGCGCACGGCGCGGGCAGAGGACGTCGGCGCCGTTGTGGGGGTTAGAGAGATCCGGTTCCCGCAACGTGGAGGCTTCTTAGAAAATTGAGATAGTTTAAAATTACGGCATTTTAAGGGAGTGATGCAGAAAAGGGGGACGGTTTATGGCTGATCGCCTTTCTTAACGGGGGCCCCGACTAGGTTGCCCCCCTCTGCCCAGGAGCCGTCGTAGACTCTGACGGCGGGGTATTTCAGTAGGTGTTTCAAGACGAACCATGTGTGGGCTGCTCTCTCGCCGATTCTGCAGTAGGTGATTATCTCCTTGTCTGGCGTCACGCCGGCGCCTTCGTATAGCCTCTTCAGCTCGTCGATTGGCTTAAACTTACCTGTCTGTGGGTCGACGGCCTGCCCCCAGGGGATGTTCACCGCGCCGGGGATGTGGCCGCCGACCTGGGTCTGCTCGTTGGCGTACTCCGGCGGTGCCGTGATCTCGCCCTTGTACTCGGCTGGGCTCCTCACGTCGATCAGCAGGACGTTTCGCCCAACCTCGCCGTGGACAACTTTGTTGAACACCTCCCAGAGGTAGGCCCTCCTGGAGCCCCAGTCCACCCTCTTTACCCTGTACTGGGTCTTGGGGAAGGCGGGCTTCTCCCTTGTCGTGGGCCTCCCCTCCTTCGCCCAGGCGGTCCTCCCGCCGTCCATAATCTTGACGTCTTCGTGGCCGTAGGCCTGGAACAGCCAGAAGGCGTAGCGAACCAGTTGTTGAAGTCGCCGTAGAGCACCACGGTGTGGTCGTTAGATATGCCCCTCTCAGACAGAAGCCTCTCGAAGTCGCCCGGCTCTATGAAGTCCCGCCTCACTGGGTGCCGGAGCTCTCTCCACGCTATCAACACCGCGTTGGGCACGTGCCACACCTCATAGGCAGAGGCTGGGTCGTAGTCAACCTCCACGATCCTCACCTTTGGGTTGTTTAGATTCTGCTGAACCCACTCGGTTGATACAACTACTTCGCTCATAGAAGTAGTTCCGACTTGGAGTTAAAAACAAATTCAAGTATGCAAAAACTTCATCTGGTAGAGATAACAGAATATCGAGAATCTCTATGAGATAAGACTTAGAAATTTAGCAAATCTAAATTTATTTTTATTAATTTAGATAGGGGTATAAAGTTGGTTTGATATTTAGAATGTTATATATCATAGTAGAATTCACTATATAAATTTGCACCGGCACACAAATGGCCAATATTAATACTTAAATGTGGAAAGTGAGTTGGAGACATGCCGCTAAAAGTAGGTGAAAAAGCCCCAGACTTCGAACTACTAAACGAGGACCTCAAGCCGGTGAGGCTATCTGAGGTGTTGAAAAAGGGGAGGCCGGTGGTGCTACTATTCTTCCCAGGCGCGTTCACCTCTGTATGCACCAAGGAGCTCTGCACCTTCCGCGACAAGATGGCACTTCTAAACAAGGCCAACGCCGAGGTCCTGGCGATATCTGTAGACAGCCCCTTCGCCCTCAAGGCGTTTAAAGACGCCAACAAGCTGAACTTCCCACTGCTCTCCGACTACAACCGCATTGTCATCGGCATGTACGACGTGGTGCAGGCCAATCTGCTGGGCCTCCCACTGTTCCACCTCGCCAAGAGAGCCGTCTACATAATCGACCCAAGCGGAACGATTAGGTACGTCTGGTACAGCGACGACCCGAGAAACGAGCCCCCATACGACGAGGTGATAAAAGAGGCAGAAAAAGTGGCTGGCCACGCCTAAAAACCCCCCCTTTTCAACCCTCCAGGGGCTTCGCCTCTATTATCCACCCCCTTTCCACTACTCTCACCCTCCCGCCCTCGCTCACCAACACCCTATCCCTCGCCACGTGTGTAAGAACCCCCTCCACAACCTCCAAATCCCGCTCCGACACCTGGTCGCACCTGGCTAGCACCAGCCTAACCCGCCGCCCCACGAGCCCCTCCAACATGGCATAAAAATAGTTGGAAAAAATAATGTTTATTAACTTAGTTGTGTAAATATAGAGAAGGTTTTGTCGACGAACCTAAACGCCTCAGCCAAGCCTCCAGTTCCCGAAGCTTGGCGGGGTCTTGTAGCCTGTACCACGGCACAAGCGGCCTCTTAGAGGCTTGGGAGGTCTTCTGCACGGCGGCCACCGGGCATACATATACACAGGCGAAGTCGTCTTTACACAAATCCCAGAGGAGGATTGGCTTGCCGTCTTCGTCGGGGATGAGGGCGCCGTGGGGGCAGTAGACAATACACGCCCCACATGCTATACAGCTATCCCTATATATCACCACTTTTTCCATTGTTTTTACTATTTTGCCTAAATTTATCTTTTATTAACAATATAAATGTTAATAATATCACAGCATTAAAACAGACCCCTAACCAAAGTCTAGCAGAGATAATATTTATAGAAAATTCATTAAATAAAAATTTTAATTCAAAATCTTTTAATATTAATTTCGAAATTTAATACATGGAGATAGACCATGTAGGGCTGAAGCACTTCGGCCTAGACGGCGAGCCGCTGATGCCCGGTAGAGTCGGCGAATTTCTAAAAATACCCGGCGTAGTGGTCGACGAGCTGGCGCCGGGGCAACACATAGACTTCGTCACCTTGAGGGTGAGAAACGAGGGGAGGGGAATCATCTCCTTTGCAAAGACTCAACACGTCTTTCTGGAGCTACTCAAGCTCGAGCCGGGGGAGGCCTTCCTCCTATACTGTACATGTCCCATGGTGGATAAATTCCTCGTAGTGACTAGAGATGGGGATGTGGTAAAGCTAATCTACAAAAGACTATAACTTTTTCCACCTCCTCTGGCCCTCTTCTATAATCTCCTTCATTGCCCTCATCCACTGATACTTGGCCTCGGCCTCCGCCTCGGAGGGGCCGTAGACGCCGCGCCACAGCACCCCTCCGTATATAGGCCACCAGGCCTTGGCGCCCCTTATAGCCTCTCTGGGGGAGAGCCTTATGGCGTCCTCGCTGTAGAGAAACCTCGGCCCCTCAGCCGGCAGTCCCAAATCTCTCTTTATGGAGGCCGCCGCCACCTGCGCCTGGTAGAAGGCGGCCCAGCCTGTCTTCACCACGTGCCACACCACGTCGCCGACGGCGTACACGTCGTCCCAGCCCAGCGCCCTCATCTCGTCGTCTACTCGCACAAAGCTGTACTCCCCCTCCCGGGCCAGCCCCGCCTCCACCAGCAAACCCCAGCCTCTGTGCGGAGGCGTCCAGATCAAGGCGTCATATTTAAACACCTCTCCGCCGTCCGTCACCACTCTATCTCTCCATATCTCCACCACCTCCAGGCCCCCCACGAAGTCTATACCCCTCTCCTCCATAAGCTCGGCAACCCTCCCGCCCAAGGTCGAGACCTGGTCCACAAATTCCCGGGGTATTTCCTTAACTCCGGAAATCACGGTAACGTCAGCCTCTGGGTTTAGCCACTTTAACAAAAAAGCGGTTTCGTACGGGGCCGAGGTGCATCTATAGGGCAGGCCTGGATGCGCCACCACCACGCGGCCGCGCGCCCTTTTGAGCACCCCGGCGCTGGCCAGCACGTTATCATCGTCGTAAATATTGACGTACCTCGCCCCCCTGTCAACAGCCACGGCTTCGTACGCCAGCCTCACGCCGGGGGCTAGGACGAGGTACTTGTACTGAAATACGCCGGCGGTGGTGTACACCAGCCTATTTCCAGGATCCACCGCCAAGACCTCGCCTCTGACGTAGTTCGCAAACCCAACGGCGTACTCCACGGGGGAGGCCAGCCCCAGCGCCACGTCCTCCTTCGCAGGCCCGACCAGGTAGCTACTCCTCTTCTCTACCACCACCACGTCTAGATCTCTAGGCAGTAGCCGGGCTACTGTGGAGCCGGCTACGCCCCCTCCCACAATCACAACGTCGACTTTTTTAGACCTGTTTCTAGTCAGTAGGTACCCCCCAGCCGCCGCGACAGCCGCGGCCGCGGCCGCCTTTAGGAAGTCGCGCCGCCTCACAGATGGAGATATGTGTGCATTTCTGGGTGGTACATGTGGATTAAGACCTCAGGCACTGCGTATATCATAACGCCGCCGAAGAGAGCCGCCCAGAATTTATAGGAGCCCAAGCCCCCCATTAGGCTAGCCGCCACGACGTTATTTCTAAACATGGCGTAGACAATGAGGGCGGCTGCCCCCGCGTAGAAAGTCGCCGCCACGACGCGTGGAAATATATCAATGGCCAGCGGCGGCATGGCGAAGTACGAGAAGTAGCCCGCCGGCAGGGCGGCCACCGGCAGAGGCCACAGCCTGGTAGAAGACCGGGTGGAAGAAGCCACCGCCTTGAGGATAAATACCTCCACCACGGCGAGGCTGGACACCCCCGCCGCAAGTAGACTCGGGGCCAGATCTGCGTACCTCGGCAGGGAATACACCGCGGAGGCCACGGCGAGTCCGAAGGGGTAGTTGTACAGCCCCAGGCCTAGGGCGAGGGCGCCGCCCGGCGTAATAGAGGTGCCCACCTTTAGAAAGGCTAAATACGCCGCGGAGGTCACCGCCACGGCGTAGATAAAAAGCGGCATGAGGTCGACAGGCCACGCCACCGCCAAGGCCTTTGGCAGAGAGGAGGCGTTGCCGCCCGCCATCATCGCCATGTGTGCGGCGGCCCCCCCGGCGAGGGCATATACATAAGGCCTAGTCCTAATTTTAAAAAGGTAGAAAGACAGGAGATAGGAAAGTAGGAAAAAGAGGGGTATTGTGCTCACCTCCCCCTTAGCCTAAGCCATTCGCCGCTGGGCACCGCCATGACCCACACGGCGGCGTCTGCCTTGTAGTGCTTAACTACGCTCCATGTAGACGTGTCCAGGACCACCAAGCCGCCTGTACCTGCTAGGTAGTAGTACCGACCGTCTTGGCTATATACCCCCTGTACAGCTGTTTTTAAATAATCCGGTACTACTTTCACCTCCTTAACGACGCTGTATGCAGGCGGCAGAGATCTAATATATAGACCCACACCTGACACAACAATGGCGACCTCCTCCCTAGCCGGATTCTCGATGGCCATGTACGCAATTGACGGGTAGCTAACCTCCTTTATAAGACGTATAGTTCCCGTCTTGACGTCTATTTCCAGCACCGCCTCGTATGGTCTGGCCTCGCCTTGGAGAATTCCGTACTGAGGCTTGTAGAAGCTCCAGTAAGTCATGGAGGGCTCGGTGTACGTCTCCTCGCCCGGCTTCTTAAAGTAATACCTAGCCACCTCCCTCCACGTGGGCACCTCAAGCACCAGGGCATACTCCGGCTTCTTGGGGTCTTTATCTGCTCTCACCGGGATAAGCACATACTTCCCGTCGGGAGACGGCGCGACGTCGCACGGGTTGGCGTCTAAATCAACCGACCCGACGACCTCGAACTTCTGTAGATCAATTATCAAGACTCTTTGAGCCTGCCGCTGGCTGATGATTAGGTATCTGCCATCAGGCGTCACTCCGCCGTACTGCCTAGTAAATTTATCATATGTTTTTAGTAATTTTACGTCTTTAAATGTGACGCTGTCGATGAAGGCGACAAATGAGCCGTTTGGGTTTTCAAATAGCAGAATGAAGTACGGGAGATCTCCTAGGAAGTATCTAGGCGTCCATGTTTCTAATACGCTGGGCTTGGCGAGTCCCTTTAAGGTGGCGTACAGCGTCTCATAAACAGGCGCGCTGAGGGTATACCTCAAGTCTATCTTAGTAACTAAATTATTGGTTGCTGGATCGATGACGTAGGCGTATAACACATCGCCTTCTCTAACGGCCGCGTAGATATATCCAGCTACGGCTGGCCTCTGTTGAAGAGCTTTTATCTGCTCCTCCTTCTGCGCCAGTGCTTTATTTAACTCGGCTATCTGGCTCTGCATCTGGGTTATTTGGCCTTGTAGCTGGCCTACTTGAGATCTCAGCTTGTCCGCCTCCTCCTTGGCCTTAGCAAGTTCCTGTGAAAGTTGAGCAACCTGGGCGTTAGCCTGTGCGTAGAGCGCCGCCAAGGCTACAACAACGATAACAAGCACCGCCGAGATGATGTAGACAGCCTTCATACTACCCACCGCAAGCCAGTGCTATCTGTCTTTTGCCGCCCACTTGAGCCGCCACCGCGCCGGCACCCGTTCTTATAGCTAAGTCGTCAAATGCTGTGTTTGTCTTCACATTATGTATAGAGAGGGACGGGAGCAGGACGACGCTGATGGAATTGTCGCCGAGGATATACACTAGGCTACATGTAGAGTCAGCTCTCAACCTGATTCCGCCTACGTCAAGCACCTTTATAAGACTGAGATCAGGCACCCTTAGTGCATATGTCTTGGCGGCGGTAACTACGAGGAGTATGCCTCTGCAGGCGCGGAGATCCACAACCTCACCCACTACCGAGTAGCTAGCCAACTGCCTACCCGTAGTCCTTTCGTATGAAGATACGACACCTCCCCTGGTTATAAAGAAGTAGTAAGCTCCTACAAACAGCTTATCTCCGCCAAACGGAAACTCTTTAATTATTTCAAGATTCTGATCTAATATATATAACTTATCCTTTGTAAGTACATATATCTCCTTTTCATCTGGCATCGCAATTAAATCATTTACATTATCCATTTTTAACCTGCCCTTCTCGTCGAGGTCGGGCAACGCCAGCTTTACAACGCCGTCACCAGCCCCGACGTAGAGATTCCCGTCCATTAGCGAAGCCGCCTTGATCCCCTCGACAAGTAGTTTAGTGTAGACGTCACTCCCCTTGACTACATATACATAATTCGGGGAGTAGAAGATAGAAAATTCTCCAGAATCTCCTACGTAGGCAAGCGGTTGATCGACGCCAAATGGCTGTTCGTACAGAGGAGTGCCCATGGCCGTCATCAACGCCGTTCTGCCGGGCTTATACGCCACTAAATAGACGTCAGGCGGCGGTGACTGCGCCTCTGAAAGTAGCTTATAGGCATATTGGAGCGTGGCTGTGTTGACATAGTAGCCCACGGCTACCCCCACCGCCAGTCCTATGGTCACCCCGAGTAGTATGTAGCCGAGGCCTCCCCCCTCCTTTTTAGCAGGCTCCTCCAGGGGGATTTCCACAGACATGGAATGATGGAGTACACACTTTTTAAAAACTATGTTAACATGTTAACAGTTCACATGTTAATAACACTTTTAAAAACAAAAGTCGGCAAAGCCATGCCAAGTATTAAAAAGGTGGGGGACAACCTCTACGAGCTGGACTTGAAGGGCTACGTCTGCCCCTACCCCCAGATGTACACATCCCAAGCATTGACTAAGCTCCCCCGGGGCAGCGTATTGAAGGTAATTATAGACAACCCGCCGTCTATTGAAAATATTAAATCCGTCGCCCAGAAAGCCGGCGCCAAGTCTGTATCCGTCGAGGCCAAGGGAGGGACCTGGGAAATCTCTATTGCTCTATGAAGGTGGGGGTTATACTCACCTCCGACGACGTGGTTAAGCTCTACGAGGCGGGGACCTACATCGCTACGGAGCTGGCGAGGGGAAACGAAGTGGTTGTATTCGTCACGGGGAGGGCGACGCTGGCCTTCGCCGGGAGGTCCGCCCCGCCCGACACGGCTGAGGTGAAGAGAATGAAGGAGCTCCACGTCATGTGGGACGAGCTGTTCTCCGCCGCCAAGCCCATGGGGGTGAAGATAATCGCCTGCGAAACCGCCAGCAAGATATTCGCCGTCGCCGAGGAGGAGTACAGAAAGCTCGGCCTAGTCGACGTCGTGTCGTCTATGTACACCTTTCTCGAGGAGGTCGGAGAGGGGAGGGTGGTGACGTTTTAATATGCCGCTCCCCAAGTTTTTAAAAGAGCCTTGGCGGCCCGAGGTGGCGGGGGCTTTGATAGGCCTAACCGCCGTGTTGCAGATAATTATTGTGAAGAGCCCGTGGTACATCACGGGGCCGGAGAACCAGTTCGGGGGTTGGCTGTTCTACGTCCTTACCGGCGGCCTCCTTAACACAAAGGCCTGGGACTACTTCAACCCGAGCTCCCCCATGTTCGTAGCCCCGGCGGCGGCACCGTGGGAGCCGGAAAATAAGGAGTTTATGATAGTCCTCGGCTTTATGCTGGGGGCTATGATCGCTAAGGCCCTCGAGGGGAACTGGCGCCTCCGGTGGCCGGCCAACAGGATGGTGGTTCTGCTCTCCATCGTCGGCGGCCTCATGCTGGGCTTCGGCGCGAGGCTGGCTCTTGGGTGCAACGTGGGTAACTTCGTCGCGACGATACAGTCGCTGGTGTTCTCAGGCTTCGTCTTCTTCCTGGGGATGGCCGTGGGCACCTTCATCTCGACGCGCCTCATCGAGGACTTCCTAATGGAGAAGATGCATAGATCCAAGCCCATAAGGATTGAGCTGGGCTCCAGCGTAGACAACCGCAAGGTGCTGGCGGTGGCCCTCGCCGCGGCGGCCTTGACCACTCTCTACTGGCTGGGGCTGGGTATCTGGGCCGCGATCGCCTTTCTCTACCTAGGCATCGCCTACGGATTCTTCGGCTCCAAGGGCAATATATGCTTTACCTCGATGCTGAGGGACGGCTTCTGGTCAAGGCTGGCCCCCTACGGTGGCAACGCGAGGGCCATAGCCATCGCCCTCGCCATTATGATCACCGGCAACCTGGTGCTTAAATACGGCTTTGGCTGGCAGTACAAGGAGTTCCTATTCCCAGTCGGCGTCCACACCTTCCTCGGCGGGGTGCTCTTCGGAGTGGGGATGGTCCTCGTGGCGGGCTGTAGCTTCAGTAGCGCCTACAGAAGCGGGGAGGGTAGCATACCGCATCTAATTGCCTGGTTCGGCATGGTGGCCGGCATGACGATACTGTCGTACGTATGGCCCTTCTTCTTCACCACCTCCATCTACCTATCCCCGGTGCTTCACTTCTACGACTTCTTCGGCGGAAACGTCGCCGCCGGCGCCGCCGCCGCTTACGCCGTGGCTCTATTCATAGCGCTGGTGGGTAGCTGGAGAGACGGGACACTCCAGCGTCTGCTACACGTCCCTCAGATAAAAATCTTGGCTCCCAGGCTCCGTGTATAAAAAAATCTTTTTTCCCCTCTTTCTCCTACTCCCCCTCCTCCTGTTGCTCCAGCCCGGGCCGCAGTCTTCAGCTGAGGATACTTTTATCGTTGTGGGCGGGGGGCCGCCCTCCATCGCCCTATATATTGACGGAGTGTACGTGGGGGGCGCGGCGCTGAACGACGTCTGGCCAAACTACACGATGTACGACGCCTTTCTGTGGAGAGACAAGCTTGTGGTGACAATTGCGGAGGTTAGCAAGTGGATTTATATATTCCACCTCCCCGACTTCTCCAGGCCGGCGGTGGTTCTTAGGGCCCCTGGCAACGTCAGCCACTTCCTCTACTACAAGCCCGAGGTGGCGCCGCTCGAGGGATCGACGCTGTGGCTTGCGGTTTTCAACACCACAGAAAAGAGGGGGTACATATGCGCGCTGGATCTATCCACAGAGGTTATCCAGAGCTGCGTTCCCGTCGGCGTCTACCCCCACGCGCCGGTGAAGCTGGGCACCGCCCTCGTGACGCCGCTCATTAGAGAGCCGTACGTCGTGTACAAGACAGACGGGGGCCTGAAGAGGAGGCTTGTCACAGTCAGCTGGCCGCCCTACGTAAACGCCCACGACAAGCTGAGGTATTCATACTTCTCTTTCCACATGGTGACCACAGACGGGCGGTATATATACGGCGAGGGGCACACGCTGGAGCCGGGCTACCTCCTCTCTCCAATCTCCATCCATTCCCATACCTACCTAGTCACCCTGTCTCCCACCGGCGAGGTGATCAGCTACTACCCCACCTCAGCCCTGCCCCCCGGCCTCCCAGGCCTCGCGGTCTGCCGCGGCAAGCTCTTCGCCACGTCTCCGTTGGAGGGCGCCGTCTATGTCATGGCCACCCCCCACCTGAAGCCGCTTTCGGTTATCAAGCTGGGCAAGGCGCCGTGGGGAGTCTTCGCAAACCGCGACTGCTCTAGGGTATATGTGACCGATATAAT
Organism: Pyrobaculum ferrireducens; assembly: GCF_000234805.1. Classification (NCBI taxonomy): domain Archaea; kingdom Thermoproteati; phylum Thermoproteota; class Thermoprotei; order Thermoproteales; family Thermoproteaceae; genus Pyrobaculum; species Pyrobaculum ferrireducens. The sequence continues at coordinate 1,567,270 of NC_016645.1, read as the reverse complement.
CGGCGGCGAGGTGTACGTAATAGACGTCGACACCCTCAGCGTCGTGAAGAGGTTCACCACCCCCATGGCCTGGCCCCACACGGTCATATTCATAGACGGCGCCGAGGCCGACATGCTGAAGCCGGCCGTCTCCCGCGTCTTCTCCTACAACTTCACCTACTTCCCGCCGCTACTCGCATGCGGCGACCTGCCCCCAAGTTGAGACTTCAAACCATAGCCTTAGTGGTTATTAATCGCCTCTTCTTAACCTGTGATGAAGATGTCTATTTGTCAAGAAGCTCCAATTAAACCACGGAGCTTTTTGTTGTGGATTAAGGCTCATTTAACAACACTCTTCACCTCATATTTGGCAAAAATATAGCCGCATTGTGGACATTTCTTTATCACGAAGGAACCCTCCTTCGCAACATCTTCGTCAACGGTTTTTCTGCAAGTCGGGCAGTATCTCCTAGCCATGTGCAATTAAGACCTCTGATTTAATAACGGCGATTATAATACCTACGTATAAGGAAGATTGTAGTTGTGGGGGATGGGGGACAAACACCTCCATCGCGCGTGGCTTTGGAGAGACTGCGTAGTATTAAAGTATGCACAGTTATTAAAAAGTAGAAGCTGGGTTTAGGTTTGTCTTGCTATGTCATGAAGTACATGCTGTCTAGATAGACAACGGCGGCGAAACCTGGCACCAGCATCGCGAGTACCACCGCGGTGTAGAGTGGCGGCCACCTCACGCCGCGTTTCATAAACGCCATGCCGAAGGCGTTCGCTATGTGGAGGATGAAGAAGAAGGCTAGGGGGTCTATCAGCAGTAGGTGGAGCTGTAGGGCGGTGCCCCTAGTCAGCAGGCCGCCGGTTGCCGCGCTGAAGAGGTTGGAGGTAACGGGGCCTCCGGCGAAGCCGGTTAGGGCCTCGGCGACCGCCAGCGCCAGCAAGGCCCTGGCAGTCTGCCTCTGGAGTTGCGGCGAGTACATGCTTCAGCTTATCTCTGGCACCGCCAGGATCGCCCCACAGCCGCCAGCAGGTACGGCGACAGCGCAGGCCGCAGAGACGCCGCTATCGACACCAGCGCCGCCTCTATCTGCAGAGCCGCCGGCACCAACCAGGCGGCGTCCATCGCCTATCCGCCTTCTATCTTCGCCACGTCGGGATAGCCCAGCGACTCCCAGTAGCCTAGGTAGTTCTTGTCGGTGACGGTAAGCCTTACCAACCACTTCACGCTCTTGTAGCCCCACCACCTGGGCACCAGTAGCCTAACTGGGTAGCCGTGGGCGGCGTGCGGCTTGTAGTATGCCATGTAGGCCACCAGGGTGTCGGGGTTCCATGGCCTTCGAGAGGGGCAGGTCGCTGGTGTACCCGTCTACCCCGTAGGCGATCACCTTGACCGCGTCTTTGGAGACGCCGGCCATGTTGAGTATGTCGGCGAGCCTGACGCCGCGCCACTTCACCGTCGCCCTAAGGAAGTAGGGATCGGAGACGCATTGGAGCGTCGCCACTAGCTCTACAGACGGCAGGGAGGCTAGCTCGTCGTAGGTAAGTCTGAGCGGCTTCTCGACTAGCCCGTCCACCTCCAGGGCGTAGTTGTCCACTTTGACCGTGGGCGTCGGCCCTATCTGGACGACATACCAGAGGAACTCCGGCGTCAGCGGAGGCGCGCTGGCGGCCGCCGTCCCGGTGTAGTTCTGTATAGCAGATATGTGGGAGTTGGGCGGGGGCTCCGGCCGGCCGCTCCACTGGGGGAGACGATACGTCGCGTAGCTACCGAGCGCGGCGGCGCCGCTGTAGCCGTTTACGAAGTGGGCGAAGGCGAGGACCGGCGTCGAGTTGTCCGGCGGCTTGACGGGTGGCGGCGGCTAGAGGACCACCGTGAAGTTGTAGACTGACAGCGTCTTGTCGCCAATCTTTACATAGGTTCCGGGGGTATCACGACGAGTAGAGGCGGTGCCTCCACGGCTCCGCCCGAGGTGCCGTTTATCACTGTCGTGTATGAGACATATGCGGGTTCTAGCCTCGTCTGTTGCCCGCTCGGTGGGGTTGCCGTCACTGTCTGGGTCACGGTTTGTGTGGCGGTTTGTGTGAGAGTCTGTGTCTGGGTGGCTGTCACCGTCTGGGTGGTTTGTTGAGTAACTGTGGTCGGGATCGTGGTGGTTATTATGTTGGTTTTTTGGTGGGGCGATTAGGTACCCCAGGTCGGCCCCCACGATTAGTGCCGCCACCAGGCCCGCTATGAGTTGTCCGGTTTTCATGACACGTCTCTATCGGCTGGCGTGTATTAATTTTTCCCAAAAATTTGGGTAAAGACTTATAAATTGGCTTTTCGACATGATCTGTGGCTAGACGACCGCGCGGCTAGGAAGTTGTTTCAGTTTCTCTTTTACGCGACGAGGGGTGGCCCTACGAGGCTTGAGATTGTGAAGATCTTAATGAAGAAGCCTATGAATGCTAACGAGATTGCCAAGTCGCTGGGTCTCGACTACAAGACGGTGAGGCACCACCTAGAGGTGCTTACTAGGCATGGGGTTTTGGAGAGGCTGGGGGAGGGCTACGGTAGTGTGTACGTCCCGTCGCAGTTAATTAAAAAATAATACTGGGGTTTATTGAAGCCATGATGATGTGGGCGCTAACCGCGGTGGCTGGACTCGCCGTGCTCTTCGCCCTGGTGATGGCGCTGTATATGATTAAGTAGCTTAGGCGAACCGCGGTGGGGCGCATTTTGTTTATGGCGATAGTTTCCTTGCCATCTCCGCCATTATCCAAGCGGCGGTTGCGGTGTATCTAGCCCTTAGGGGCTACGGCCAGGGGTGGCCCTCCCCATGCTCGCCGCCTCCGTCTTCCTAGCCCTCTCAGCGGTGGGTATATACAAATTTACCCCTCTGTGTGAGAAAGCCGGCGGCCTTGTCAGTTAGGGGCGTGCGGTGATCTGCCGAGGTGGCTCCGCAGGCTTTAGCTCTTCTGCAACCGGCGGCGCTTCCGGCGGCCTTGGGGCGATCTCGGTGTGTAGTCCAAGGATCTCGGCGAGGTTCACCGCCGTCTCGACGCCGACCTCTCTGACGTCTGCGTGTATCCCCAGGTCCTTCATGGAGATCATGGCGGATGGGGGCAGGCCGCAGGGGTTTATCCTGGCGAATTCTCCCACGTCTAGAGAAACGTTGACGGCAACGCCGTGGTACGCGACGTTGTTCTCCACGGCTATCCCCACGCTGGCTATCTTCCTCCCGCCTAACCAGACCCCCCTGTGGCTTGGATTTTTCCCAGCCTCTACGCCGTATTTTCTCAACGTCTCTATAACCGCGTCTTCTAGGGCGTCGATGTAGCGCCTCAGAGGCCACCTCAGGCGTATTATGGGGTAGATCACGGCCTGGCCCGGCCCGTGGTAGGTGGCGTCGCCGCCCCTCTCCACCACGTACACGGGCACGTCCCAGCGCAGTACGTTGTTAAGCCTGCCGTGCTTCCCAACGGTCACCACAGGCTCGTGCTCTGTGACTAGGGCCACCTCCTCCGCCTGGCCAGCCGAGACTGCCCTATGTAGCGACTTCATCAGCCGCCATGCCTCGTGATACGCGGTCCTCCCAAGCCACACCACCTTCATAACCTCGCCACGTGTGTGGGCCTCCCGAGGGCGGCCTCCGCCAGCTCGACGAAGAGCTCAGAGAGAGTTGGGTGTGGGTGCACCACCAGCGCCAAGTCGTCGACTGTGGCGTAGAACTCGACTAGGGCGGCGGCTTCGCCGGCCAGTTCAGAGACGCCGCGCCCCACCATGTGGACGCCCAGCACGACGCGGCTCTCCCCGTCGTACACAAGCTTGGCGAATCCCTCAGACGAGTCGGTGGCCACCGCGCGCCCAAGCGCCGAAAGGGGCACCCTCGCCGCCTTGGGTCTGTAACCCCTCTTGGCGGCCTCCTCCTCGGTGAGGCCCACAGACACCACCTCGGGGTCGCTGAAGATCACCGCCGGCACGGCACGGGGCTCGTAGGCCGACTTGAGGCCCGCCATGTTCTCCACCGCGGCCTTAGCCTGGGCGTAGGCCTTGTGGGCGTAGTACGGCGGCCCAGTCACGTCCCCCGCGGCGTATACCCACGGGATGCTCGTCCTCATCGAGCTGTCTGTCTTCACGGCGCCGCGGCTGTCCAGCTCCAGCCCCAGCGCGGCGAAGGGCCCGAGCCTCGGGCGCCTCCCCACCGCCACGACGGCTATCTCCACCTCCACCCTCTTCTCCCCGCCGGGCGTGGAGAGGCGTAGCTCCAACGCGCCGTCTGCGCCGCCGGCGCCCACAACCCTTGAGGAGGTGTACACCTTAACGCCTCTTCCAGCGAGCGCCCTCTCAACCTGCCTAGACACATCTGCGTCGAGCCCCGGCAGTAGCCGATCCATCACCTCGACTAGGTGGACCTCAGAGCCTAACATTGAAAAGAGAGACGCCGCCTCCACGCCGGCGGCGCCCCCGCCGATAATCGCCACAGACGCCGGTGCGTTTTCTAGACCGAAGACCTCCCTAGTCCCAAGGACCCTCCCCCCGCGGGGTAGCTCCTTCAGATCTACGGGCTCGCTACCAGTGGCTAGAAGCAGGTAGTCGTACTCAAACCTCCGGCCGTTCACTTCAACCGACTTCCCCGGCCCCGGCTTGGCGACGCCGTGTACAACCTCAACCCCGGCCGACTTCAAGAGGAACTCTATGCCGCGCCTAAGCCTCTCCACCACCCCGTCCTTCCAGCGAACGGCTTCCCCCCACCTAAACGACAGAGAGCCGGCCAGCCACGGGGCTGAAGCCGCCTTTCTGTAAACCTCCGCGGCGTGTAGCAACGCCTTGGAGGGGATGCATGCGTAGTTTGTACACTCCCCGCCTAGGTGCTCCGCCTCTATCAACGTGACCTTGATGCCCAGCTGGCTCGCCCTAATGGCCGCGACGTAGCCGGCGGGCCCGCCGCCGACCACCACAAGCCTCATAGCAGTAGAGCCTCCGGCCTCTCGAGGAGCTCCTTCACTCTGCTGGTGAACCTAGCCACGTAGGCCCCGTCCACCACTCTGTGGTCGAAGCTGACAGCCACCAGGGCAATGTCTCTTATCTCTATCCTATCCCCCACGACCCACGGCTTCTTCCTGGCCTGGCCGACTGCCATGATGGCGGCCTCGGGGTAGTTCAGTATGGAGAGGCCGCCCAGCCCCCCGACGGCGCCGATGTTGCTGATGGTGAAGGTAGAGCCCCTCACGTCTTGTATATCCAGCTTGCCGGCCCTCGCCTTGTCCGCCAGAGCCCCTATCTCCCTAGCCAGCTCCAAGACGCTCTTCTTATCGGCATCTCTCACGACGACCACCACAAGGCCGTGCTCCGTGTCCACACCAACGCCGATATTCACCTCCTTCTTAACCACAATCACATTCTTCTCCTCGTCGTACTCTGAGTTCAGCATTGGGAACTCCCTAAGCGCCTGCGCCACCGCCTTGACTATGAAAGGCAGTACTGTTAGCCGCACGCCCCTCCTCTCCGCCTCGGCCTTCAGCCTCTCGCGCAGTCTCAGCAACTCTGTAAAGTCCACCTCCTCGAGGTGGTATGCGTGGGGGATCAGCCTCTTGGCCTTCGTCATCTTCTCGGCGACGGCCCTCCTCACCCCTCTAACCGGTATAACCTCCGCCTCGGCCGCCCTCGGGGCCTCCGGGGGCTTGGAGACCTCCACAGCCTTCGGAGCCTCTGCGGGTTTAGGCGTCTCCGCCTCCCTGCCCTTTAGCTCCTCGGCGTATCTCCTCACGTCCTCCACGGTGATCACGCCGCCTGGCCCGGTGCCTCTCACCTTTGTGAGGTCGATGCCCAGCTCCCTAGCCAGCCTGCGGGCGGCCGGCATCGCCGCCACCTCGCGGGGGGCCGGCTGGGCCGCCTGGGGCTTCTCGGGAGGCGCCGCCTCCGCCGCCGGCTCGATTATGCAGAGGGTTTGGCCAACCTTAACCACTTGTCCCTCCCTCGCCAGTATCTTTACGACCTTGCCGCTGGTGGGCGCCGGGAGGGTCACCGTCGCCTTCTCAGTCATGACGTCGACTAGGGGGTCGCCCTCCTTGACGTAGTCCCCCTCCTTGACGTGCCACTTAACCACCTCGCCTTCTACAAGGCCTTCGCCCAGGTCTGGGAATTTGAACTCCATCAGTACGCCAATACCCTGTCTATTGCCTTGAGTATCCTCTCCACAGTTGGGGCGTATACCGCGTCGTGGGCCACGGGGCTCTGGGGCAGATCGGGGCCGGCTACCCTCGCCACGGGGGCTACCAGCTTATCTATCGCCTTTTCTGCCACCACGGCGGCCACTTCGGCTCCGAGGCCCCCGGTCTTAGGCGAGTCGTGGACTACCACTAGCCGGCCGGTCTTGGAGACGCTTTTCAGCACCGTGTCGAGATCCATGGGGTTCAGAGTCTGGAGGTCCACCACCTCCACAGAGGCCTTTGCCCTCTCGGCGGCCTCCAGCGCTCTGTGGACCATGGCGCCGTACGTCACGATAGTCACGTCGTCCCCCTCCCTAGCCACACGTGCCTTCCCAATCTCCACCACGTAGTCATCCTCGGGAACCTCCTCCCGCGGGGCTCTGTACAGGATCTTGGGTTCTAGAAACACCACGGGGTCTTCGCCTCTTATAGCCGCCTTCAGCAGACCCTTGGCGTTGTATGGCGTCGAAGGCATGACCACCACGAGGCCGGGGGTGTGGACGAAGATGGCCTCGGGGCTCTGGCTGTGGTAGAGGCCTGACTTGACGCCGGAGCCAACGGGGGTCCTCACCACAACCGGCGCCTTGTACTCCCCGCCCGACCTGTACCTCACCTTAGATATGTGGTTTAGAAGCTCGTCGGCGCCCATCCATATGAAGTCCACGAACTGTATCTCCGCCACCGGCTTGAGCCCCGCCATGGCCATCCCCAGCGCGAAGCCGAGGATGCCCCCCTCGTTGAGGGGCGTGTCTATAACCCTCTCGGGGCCGAACCTCTCGTACAGCCCCTCTGTGACGAGAAACACCCCGCCCCTCCTCCCCACGTCTTCGCCCAGGACCACCACCCGCTCGTCTCTCGCCATCTCCTCGTGAAGCGCCATGTTTATAGCCCTAGCCATGTTGGCCATCATAGCTCCTCCAGCCACTCCCGGAGAGATCTAGGCACGAAGCTGTAGACGTCTTTCACAGCCTCCTCAAGAGGCACGTCTGGCTGGGCCTCGGCGGCCTTGGCGGCCTCTTTCACAGCCCGCTCCGCCTCCTCCCACACGGCTTTGACCTCCCCCTCTTTGTATATGCCAGACCAGAGGAGGAATTTCTCCAGCAGGCTGACCGGGTCGCGGCGGCGCCACTCCTCGGCCTCCTTTGGGTCTCTATACCGCGTGAGGGGGTCGTCGGCTGTTGTGTGGGGCCCGAAGCGGTACGTCAAATACTCCACCAGAACCGGCTCCCCCCGCCTCGCCTTCTCCACAGCCCACTTTGCTGTTTTCACCACCGCCAATAGATCCATGCCGTCCGCCGAGACGCCCTCAAGACCGTACGCCACCGCCTTAACCGCCAGCCTCCGCACAGCGGTCTGCCTGGCGGCTGGGGTGGATATGGCGTATTGGTTATTGTATATGAAAAACGCCACGGGGGTCTTGTACACCCCGGCGAAGTTAAGTCCGGCGTGGAAGCCGTTCGTCGAAGTGCCCCCGTCGCCGATGTACGCCGCCACCACCTCCTCCCTCCTCATGTACTTAAGGGCGTAGGCAAAACCCACGGCATAAATGTACTGATGGCCTATGGGGGCACCTATCGATAAGAAACGCCACTTCTTGAAGCCTCCCCACTCAACTGTTAGGTTCCTCCCCTTGTCCGAATCTCCCGCCTTAGCGAAGAACTTAGCCCAGATGGTCTCGAGAGGCACGCCCCTGGCGATTAGGAGGGTGAGGTTTCTGTAGTAAGGCGCGACCCAGTCCTCCGGCCTCAGCGCCAGCGCCGTCCCGGCGTCAGCCGCCTCGTGGCCCTCGTGGGGTCCGTATGTAGACTTGACCTTCCCCATCCTGTGGTAGAGCAAGGCCTGTCTGTCGAGGACTCTCCCCAGCACCATCCACCTATGGGCGTTGACGAGCTCCGACTCGGTGGGTCTGTAACCCACGTCGTAGGCCTCGTCTGGGGCCCCGTCGTCATTTAGAACTCTAAAGACCTGGGGCTCCCTCGCCTCAGCTGTATATTGTCTAGGAATTTCTAAACTTATTTCTAACATGGTGAAAAATCCGAACTTAGTATATAAACCTTAACTTATGTACACTATATTTTTCAAAGCCTCTTTATATAGCCCGTAGGCCTTGTAGGAGCTCCTCACGAGGGGGCCAGACGCCACGGCCTTGAAGCCCATCACCCGCGCCACCTCCGCCAGCCTCTCGAACTCCTCCGGCGCCGCGTACCGCGCCGGCTTTAAATGCCTAGGCGAGCCGCTGGGCCTTAGGTACTGCCCAATAGTGACAATATCCACGTCGGCCCTCCTCAAATCGTCCAGAGCCTCCACAACCTCCTCAAAGCCCTCCCCCAGGCCCAGCATAATGCCGGACTTAGTCAATGGAGCCCCCAGATCCTTAGCCATTTTCAAAACCGCCAGAGACCTCTCGTAGCTAGCCCGGGAATCCCTCACATGGGGCGTAAGCCTCCTCACAGTCTCCACATTGTGGGCGAAGACGTCGGGAGCCGACTCCACCACCTCCGCCACTGCCGCCTCGTCGCCGCGGAAGTCGGGGACAAGCACCTCAACCAGGGCGCCGGTTTTCCTCAGCCTCCTCACCGCCGCGGCGAAGACCGAGGCGCCGCCGTCCGGCAGGTCGTCCCGCGCCACAGATGTCACCACGACATAGCGGAGACCCAGCTCCTCCACCGCTCTAGCCAGCCGCTCAACCTCCCCCCAGTCGACCAAGCCGCGGGGGTTGCCCGTCCTCACAGAGCAGAAACGGCAAGCCCTGGTGCAGACCTCCCCCAGAATCATAAACGTGGCGGTGCCCTCCCCCCAGCAGCTAAATATGTTGGGGCACCGCGCACCCTCGCAGACTGTGTAGACGCCGTGGCGGCTCAGCACATACCTCACTTTCGCAATACTGCCATAATCGCCGGCCACCGTGCCTATCCACCTAGGCAACACTTGTAAAACACGAAATGCATAATTTAAATTAGGCAGGGCCGAAGTTGGCTTACAGCATGTCAACACTTCGCCGCAACTTAGACCCCCACGGGGCCTTGATGAACCGGTCAGCGCGCTGTGAAAAACCTTTTTCACTACGGTGCACGCCGGCTATATATGGGTGGAGTTTCCTAAGCTGGTACCTCCCCGACCCTCCGCCGGAGCCCCCAAAGCCCACATGGACCAAGAGGCTCACTATCGCTTGCGGTCATGCAGTGGGGCATAGGCGGCATTATATATAAATATTCTTTATCTAAATATGGATGATGAGCTACGTGGGAATTGTGGCAAGTTTTGTGGGAGCGTGGATTGAGTCCTCGATTGCTGTGTGTGTTGCGCTTAAGTTTATTGCCGGGAGGCAGAGTAATGAGAGCTTCGCCGGAGTCGCCGCAACAGCGCTTATGGGGGCCCCAGTCTACTGGTTTTTCAATGCAGTATTTAGATTACCATTCATAAGTGGGATACCTGCCATCATTGTGTGGATGTATGCCCTGAGAAAAATCCAAAATCTTAGCTGGCGTACAGCTTTGTTGCTGGCTGTAGTGATGTGGCTGATAAGCGGCGTATTTGGTCTAGCATTCATCCCGGCCCGCGGTCCTTTGAACTAGAAGATTGAGCCGTTGTGTTGCGGAAAATTGCGACATGCGGCTTCCCGATCTCCAGGTGTGAATGTACTGAACCTCATACAATTATGCTTGTTTCACTGAGCTCACAGACATCAGAGGATCAGGCACGGCATATACATTGGGGAAGGACGTATCTGCTGGAGGTGCTGAACTCGGCGGTGCGCTGTCTTAGCTAGGTATTTGAAATCGCGGACGGGTGGAGCTGTGAAGAATAAAGGCAAATACGTAGCTAGGGCATTGGTGAGTTTACTTTTAAACCCGTTAAGTAGTACGTGGGTCATATCTGGGTTGAGGTTATTACTGGAAATTTGGAAGGTACGGCGCGTAGATCTGTAAAGGCGCTGGTGGATACCGGGGCTACTTTGACCGAGCCGCTGAAGGAACACGTCAAGGTGGAGGCTGGATCCGTGGAGCTTTGGGAGATTGTTAACGACGCCGCCTCTATGCCGCACCCCATGCACCTCCACGGATTCCCCATGTGGGTAGTGGAGAGGCGCAACAGCCCCAGACAAGTGGCGGAGCTAGCCGTCGACTACAGGGGCAGATTGCCCACTGATCTGGGACTTAAAGACACAGTGTTGATCTGGCCAGGTGAAACAGTGAAAGCCGTCGTCAAGTTCGACGTAGCAGAAAGAGGTCAGCTATTCCCCTTCCACTGCCACAATCTAGAACACGAAGACGGGGGGTTGATGATTAACATATCAATATTGTAACGGGCGAAGGATATCTCCCCTTTTTACTCTAGATGTTCCTGGTGCGGGGCCCAGAGGCGCCTAATGGCCCTTCGGGGGCAACCGCAAGCCCATGTGTGTAGAAACATACCCCCGTTTATGAATTAGCGACTGCTCTGGTCTTGGTCTCGCCGTGGTAGTTCTTATCTCTATCTAGAAGCGGCCTCGGCATCCCCTCTAATGTATAACCCTACATTATGCGACTCATATCTGGAGATGCCTCACAACTTTCGCCTACATTTACTGAATTAAGAAGAATCTCCGTTGTTAAGCCAGGAAGAATGTAGAGGTAGTAGCAAGGGAGGTCGGAGCTATGGGGAGAGGAGGAAGCTTCTCCCGGCGCCCCCTCTGTGTGTGCAGTATCGGCACGTCGCCGCGGTGGGAATCGAATCCTCACGCTTTGTTAATCTATTCGGCATCTTCACAATCTTGGACAAGAAGTGGCTAAGACTACGCGCACAAATCCATAGGTTGTGATATCGATACGGAACATTTACTGCCAAGAATTAAAAAGTATTGAGTTTTTGTTTTATATAGAAGTAATAATTAATTATTTCCTTCATAAATCTCTATATTAAAATTATTTATGTCTATCTTCAATAGTAAATATATTTATATATATAGAGAATTTAGAGAATAATTTTTAACGAAAGTATATAAATCCGTATTTTTGTATGGTCATGTCTGAGGAAAAGGAAAGGGGTGAAAAAAAGGCTAGACCTGACTCAACAAGGCGTGCTGTTGTGGCTGCCGCTGGGGCTCTTGTCGTTGGCGGTGTCGTGGGCTACCTGCTGGCGCCGCGGGAAAGGGTAGTGACCGAGACGTTGACTCAAACAGTTACGCAGACTGTTACCCAGCCTCCTCAGACAGTGACTGTTACCCAGCCGCAACCGGCACCCGTAGCTAAAAGGTATGAACGGGTTAAGCTTGCGAATATAAGGGATTTAGTAGATAAGAGGCCTGTCTTCAAGCAGTATATGGGGTATAATGTACTTTTGGTCAAGTTGGGCGAGCCGGCGGTGGGAGGTGTTGGGCCGCGGGGTGATGTCGTGGCTTTTGTAAACCAGTGCACCCACATGGGTGGGCCTTTGGTGTATCTTCCGGACGTCAACTGCGCCGTATGTCAGATCCACTTCACGCAGTTTGACTTGGCAAGAGGCGGCAAGCAGGTCACTGGCCACGCCACGGAGTTCTTGCCGCAGGTTGAGCTTGAGTACGACGCGGCTACTGGCGATATTTACGCCGTAGGTATAAACCAGCTGGTGTATGGAAAATACGACAACTTGGCGTAGATATGTCGTTTAGATACACCGGCAGAGTCCCGCTACCGCCTCCTAACGCCGAGCGGTATACAACAACGTGTCAGTTCTGTAACGTCGGCTGTGGCTATGACGTATATGTATGGCCGGCTGGGGTAAGCGGCGGGCCTAAGCCGGGTGAGCACGGAATTGTGTATAAGGTGGTAGACGAGGTCTACGGCAGAACCCTCACGCCGGAAATGACAGATTTCTCACCGCCGCTACCTGCACTATCTGCAAAGCAAGGGAGGCCGTGGATATCAGAGGCTATGGTGGTTAGGACAATTAGAAGAGATTGGTCCAAGGGACGCGGCACGGGGGAGTTCAGGGAGGTGTACGTGGCCCAGATCCCCAGCCCCGAGTGTCCTATCAACATGGGTGACCACAGCATAAGAGGGGGGACAAATGGAGAGAGAAACTGGAGCCCGTGGAACGTGGCTGGCCTCCGCAGGCTGAAGTTCCCCATGGTGAGATTCGGCGGGAGGCTGGAGGTGGTGACTTGGGACTACGCCATAGATCTGGTTGCCCGTGTGGTGAAGGGAGTTATAGACAGATGGGGAATTGAAAGGCCGGGTTGGGGTAAGGAGGGACACGCTGTGTTTGCCCACAGGATGGATCACGGTGGCGGCGGCGGAGGCGCTATGATTGAGAACACGGCGGCGGGGCTCTTCTTCTTCTACGGCGTCCGCACCGCCTTTGCCAGAATTCACAACAGGCCTTTCTTCGGTCCTGAAAACCCGGCCATAGGCGACGCGGGTCCCGGCGCTATGAACAACTCGCTACACGACTTGAGACTTGCCGATGTAATTATCTTCTGGGGTGCCAACCCCTATACCACGGGCACGGTGATGTTTATTGAACACGCTCTTGACAACTTGAGGGGGGCCACAGCGGGGGAGAAGCAGAAGTGGTTCTCCCAAGGGGAGCCCGCCGGGCCGGCGTATATGATCATCGTCGATCCCAGAGATACAGAGACGGCCAGGGCGGCTAAGGTAGCTGGGGGTGACAGGGTGCTGGTGCTGAGGCCCGAGCCCGGGACCGACATTGTGTTGGCAAACGCCATCGCGAGGGTGATATACGAAAAGTACAGGGACGTGGTTGAGAATTATGTCAAGCACTACAGAGACGCCGCCCAGAAGTACGGCTTTAAGTGGGATGAAAACGCCTGGAGGCTGTATCTAGAAAAGGCGCTGGAGATAAACAAGCCTCTGGATGCCTATCTGGCGGATGCCGAGAAAATCACCGGAGTGAGCAGGGGGGATATAGAGGCGGCGGCGCGCATTATCGCAGAGCCTAAGCAAGGCGGCTATTTGAAGAGGGTGTGGCTCATGTACGAAAAGGGCATTATTTGGAATCAGAACTACCGCTCTATATATGCATTGGTGGACTTATGCATCGCCGTCGGCGCCTTCAGAGGCGTGGCCGGAACCGGTTGCCAGAGGCAGGGCGGCCATCAGGAGGGCTACGCCGGGCCCGAGCCGCCTCCTCCGCCTTGGGAGAAGGAGCGCCACCACGTAAGTCCCTGGAACTTTGCCAAGGAGAAGGGAATAGCCCTCAACACATATGACGACTATGTGAAGCTGTTTGAGGCGTGGTACGACGAGGTTTATAGAAACGGCTACTACAAGACTAAGTGGCCCATTGGCGACAAGTACATGCCCACGACGGACTTCAGACTCACCGCCGGGGAGGGGAAGGTGCTGTGGGTACACGACATGGATAACTACAAGCTGGCGCCTCAAGCCCAGAGGCTGAAGGCGGCGGTCAGCGAAAGAGCGTGGCGGGTGACTAGATATGTGTTTGCTGAGGACTTTGCTAAAATCGGCGGCGCGGAGTCGAGGGAGCAGTATGACGTGAAGGTGCTGGACGTCCCCGTCACCACGAGGCCTACTTCTAAAGAATATGCGGAGAGGGTGCTGGAGGCCTTGGAGAAGACAGGCGGCTTATTTATAATTGTGCAAGACATATACCCCACATTTATGATGGAGGACGCACACATGGTTCTCCCCGCCGCGTTTAACAACGGCGAGGTTCCCGACGTCAGGATGTCTGTTCATGAAAGAAGGTTTAGAATTGCCGATGCGTGGCTGGACCCCCCGGGAGAGGCGAAGCCTGACTGGTGGATATACGCCATGGTGGCTAAGAGAATAGTGGAGCTGTACGAAGAAGAGGGCCGTGGGAACGACCCCGTGGCGCAGAGGTTTAGGAGGGCCTTCCAGCCCATCTGGGACGCCATGGAGAAAAACGCAAGGGACCCCACCGTTGAGGTGGAGAACGAGATATTCAAGACGTACATAGCTAACGCAGACGAGACATACGGCAAGCTGGGGGTTGGCTGGGAGGTGCAGTACTGGACGCCTGCATTTAAGAAGCTTGACTTGAACATATTGAGGAAGTTCAGAACCGTCGGCGTTGTGCTCCCCCTGACGGAGCTGAAGATTGGCGCAGACGGCACAGTCGAGGCCAGGGGGGTGGTAAACCTCATGGAGCCCGCCCTAAACGATAAGTACAGAGAGGAGGTTGTCATAGTGAATCCAGACGGCACCATAATCCGGAGGATTGAGTACCAGCCTTCTGAAAAGGCTAGGGACTACGTGGTTAAGCACCTCCGCGCGTGGCCAGCGTTGTGGCTGGGATACCCGCCCTACGTGGCTGAGCAGAGGAGTAAGTACAAATACTGGGTCGTCAATGGGCGTTATAATGAAATCTGGCAGACAGGCTACGCGGATCCCAACAGCGAGGTGTTAATTAGACGGTGGCCGTACGCCTTTGTCCAAATTAATTCAAACGACGCGAGGCGGGAGGGGGTGCAGAGTGGGGATGTGGTGGTGGTTTACAGCGACAACGGCTCTGTCCCGGCGATAGTCTGGGTCACCGACATGGTGAAGGAGGGTCACATCTTCCTAATCATGGCCCACCCCTACAGCGTGGGGGCTAACGCCGTGACTACGCCGAGCGTAGAGCCCGTGGCCCAGAACCCCGACTACAAACTCACAGCGGCGAATATACAGAAAATAGGCGCACTAAGCGAGGAGGTTAAGAACTTGCTCACATTCAGAGACGTAAAGCTCAGCTAACCTTTTCCCTACACGCCCACTTGCATCTTTTTCACGGGGTCCAGGGGCCTAATATGTTCTTATCAATGTTTTAGCAACGCTTTTATATTCATGTAGTGGGGGCCGTGTGGATCGCGGCGCGTTTTACCTCCTGGTTTTTCTCGTACTAAGAGGGGAGGTGCCCCCAGGAGAGCTTGGGCTTGAGAAATTGGGGTGTGACGTTTCTAAAATTTTGGCTTCTGAGGTGAGGCGGGATTTAGATCCGGTTACCAGGTCGCTGTTGCCGAAGGCAATTGCCCAGTTTTACGAGAACTACGGCTACGAGGCGGCTGAGGCGCCGGACAGCTTGGTAACTATGGTGGCTTTTATGGCGCAGCTGGCCCGCAACCCCGCTCCTGAGTCTCTGAAGGCTCAGCTGAGGTTTCTCAACACCCACCTCCTGCCGACACTTAAATACGCCGCCGAATTATGCCCAGCGCTACAACACCTATATGAATTATTACTAGAAGATGCAAAAATGATCAAATCAATATTAATACATGTCGGCAGATAAAACTACTATTAGTGTTAATCGTGATGTTGCTTTGAGATTTGCAAAACTTGCCAGGGAGCTCGGTATATCGATACAGAAAGCGGCCACCGAGGCTTTAACAGCGGCGGAGGAGATATTAAAAGACGGTGAGAACCCCACCCACCTACTGTACCTCTACCGGGTTTTTAAGGCGAAGTCCTCCACTGACTCCCTTTCGTTGCCCCTCCACCTATTGGCGAAGATATTTGAAGAGCTGGAGACTGGGCGGTACACAACTCTATTCTACGAGGCTGGTAGAGAGCTGGGCTCCGTCTTGGCGCAGTGGCTGAGCTTCCAGGATTTGGTAAAGACGCCGCAGATCTTGAAGCTGTTGCTCCCCGTCAGAACTGCGCAGTGCAGAGTAGAGGAGAACAACGCCAGATTTACGCTGATATTTCCCCCAAATATTAAGAGGCTCATACCGTTGATTGTAGCATATCTCCGCGGGATTTTTGACGCATATGGCTACACACAACATAAGGCAGAGCAGAGGGAACACGTCCTCGATATAGTAGTCTACAACTGTATACAATAATCTAGAGAGTTACATATATGTCAATGAAAGACAACAAAACTGTAACCTATTCTACTCTATTATTAATTTTTCTAGTTTTTACTCTATCTATCGACTATTTACTATTATAATGGATTATTATTTTTTATATTGATGAATAGTTAATTTTTTATCATGGTAAAAGTGTAAGACACATGTCTATCTCTACTACGAGGAGAGAGGCTGTTAAGGCTGTGGCTGTTATTGCGCTCAGCCTCGCGGTGCCAGTGTCGGCGCAGGCAGAGAGAAAACACCGCTGGGCGATGTACATAGACGTTTCTAAGTGCTACGGTTGCTACGCATGTGTGGCCGCATGTGCCGCTGAGAACAACGTCCCCATCGGGGTATTTAGGACTTGGATAGAGAGACACGTCACTAAGGGCGGCACTGTTATTTTCGTGCCTAAGCAGTGTAACCATTGTGAAAACGCGCCGTGCGTCAAGGCATGTCCAACCGGCGCCACATACAAGCGGACGGAGGACGGCCTTGTGCTGGTAAATGACGACCTATGTATTGGATGCGGCGCGTGTATCCAAGCGTGTCCGTACGGGGCTAGGTTTTTCAACCCGGTTAAGGGCGTCGTTGACAAGTGCACCTTCTGTGAACACAGGATTTACCAAGGCAAACTACCTGCATGTGTAGAGACTTGCCCTACCGGCGCCAGGGTTTTCGGCGACTTGAACGACCCCGAGTCGCCCGTCTCGCAATTAGTTAAGAAAATGCCCACTAGCAGACTTAAGGAGTGGACCGGCGCAGAGCCGATGATCTTCTACAGAGATCTCCCGTCAGAGGCGGACCTATGACGTACCCCCTGGGCTACCTATACCCCAACGAGTTCGCCCAGCCGCTTCAGTGGCTACCTGTGCTGTTCTCCTACTCGCTACTAATCTCGGGGGCTGATCTTTTGTTGGTTGCGTTGATTGCCTACTTGTTTAATAAGCTTAAGAGGACTGTACCTGTGCTTCTCATAGTGGGTCTGGCGTTCTACACCGTGGTTCTGCTCGGCCCGCTTGCCGATTTGAGAAATCCAGACCGCGCCGTGTTGCTCTTCTCTCACCCCCACCTATTCCCCACTGCGGAGAACCCCGGCCTCGCCTTGATTACGCTTCAAGGCGCCGTGTTGTGGCCTCTGGGGTTTGTATTGGCGGCTCTCTTTACTTTGCTGTACTTCGCGCCGGCTAACTACAAGAGGTACCTATCGACGAGGAATCCCTTCTACAAGCTATTGTCCCTGGGCGTGAAGAGCCGCACTCCGTTTCTAAACGCTGTCTTGAAAATACTAGCTGTGGTGGCGCTTATACCTCTTGCCTTCTGGGCTGTGTACCCAGCTACACTATTTACTATGCAGACGGCGCTGTGGATTTGGAGGAATTGGCAGACTCTCCTCCCCATGTATTTCGCAGATACCTTTGTGGTCGCAACTGCCGCCGCAATACTAGCCATGTGGATTTATGGAATTAAGAAAGTGGGTGATGACATCAACGGAATATTGCTTATACACGGCGCCGCCTCTATATCAGTAGTGGCGTTGTTACTTGCGCAGGTAGCAATTTGGAACGCTCAATACGGCGGATCCCCCTACATTCAGGTTATAGACCAGGTGGCTAGCTGGATTACTCCAGTAGTTATGTTGTACCTCGTAACTTTTATACTGTCTCTTATAGCTGTTAGGTGGAGGGCTGTGTCGCTGGTTGTGCCGTTTACCGGCGTAGCCGCGGCTCTCTTAAACAAGTGGAATATAATTGTTAGGGCGCAGTACGCCCAGAGGAGCGGCCTTACTTTTATAGGCCCCGCCGAAGACGTAATTGCCCACGAATTGCCCGTCATGATCGGCATCGTGGCGTTTGGGATATTCCTGTCAATAGTCCTATCAATACTATTCCCGGCGGAGGGCCATGACTAGCAGAAGAACTTACCTTAAGGCCCTGGCCGCCGCGGCGACGCTGGGAGTTGCCCTCTGGGGCTACTGGCCAGTAGTTGAGAAAATAATGAAGCCTAAGAGGACGCCCTACGGCCCCGATCCACAAGCTGGTGCCAACGTGAGGTATGTGAAAAGCGTGTGTCTCGGTTGCAACGTACGCTGCGGCATAAAGGCCAGGGTCGTTAAGTACGGCGGTGTGGAGGTGATAGAGCGCATCGAAGGCAACCCCTACCACGTTTACAACAGAGCTGTGTCCTTTGGGAAGCAGGTAAAGAGGTATTCGCCTCTGCCCTACAATACGCCGGTAAAAGAAGCCGACGCTTCTTGGTCGGGCACTCTATGCCCGAGGGGTGCCGACGGGATACACTACGTGTACGACCCCTATAGAGTCTTGAAGCCTTTGAAGCGGGCTGGGCCGAGGGGTAGCGGGAAGTGGAAAGTAATAACCTGGGAGCAGCTGATCGACGAAATTGTCAACGGCGGGGTGATTGAGGAGACTGGCGAGAGGTTGCCCGGCCTAAAAGAGTTTTTCGTATACGGAAAGCTGAAGGAGGCGGGTTTCGAGGATCCAAACGCCGTCTTGGCCGAGATGAAAAAAGATGTAGATAACATAATGAACATCGCAAAGGATCTAAACAAGACTTACGACGACTTAATCAAGGCTATAGAAGAATTTAAGGCTAAGTGGAGCAAAATGCTGGGGGAGAAAGGCCTCAGGCTGGAAGATGTGCTCATAGATCCGGACCGCCCCGATCTGGGCACCAGAGCGAATATGGTGATGTATCTAAGAGGCCGCGGCCAGTCGCACACTGATGAGTTTTCTCTAAGGTGGATAAATGCCTTTGGTAGCGTTAACTGGGCTAGGCACACCTCTGCATGTCAGCTGGGGTACTACACCGCCAATGTCATCTGGGCTGGCTATGCAGATCTGCAGGGGGATGTCGCCGGGGCGAAGGTCATAATTGGCGCCGGCTGGTCCATGGGTAGAGTTCACCCAGGCGCCACAGGCCAGGGCTTGATGATTGAAAGGGCTTGCGAGGGGGAGCTGAAGCTGTACTACGTCAACCCGGCCGCGCCGAGGACTTCTTGCAGAGGGAACATTGTCTGGGTGCCGGTGAAGCCCGGCGAAGACGGGGCGCTTGCCTTTGCCATGATTAGGTGGCTGATAGAGAACAAGAAGTATAGCGAGGAGTTCCTCTCCATCCCGAATAGAGATTCTGCGAAGAAGCTTGGCTACCCCGTGAATACCAACGCCACGTGGCTGGTGATAATGGAGGGGAGCCGCCTCGGCGAGTTCTTAAAAGCCAGGGACGTGGGTGTTGAGGAGTCGGACAAGCCGGTGGTGTGGACTGGGGAGAAATTCGCCACATATGACTCGGTGGATAGGGCTGTGCTGGACTACGAGACCAAGGTGGCTCTGAAGACGGGCGAGGTGGTTACGGTGAAGACAGCGTTTAGAGTTTTAAAGGAGGAGGCCTTTAGCAAATCCTTCGAGGAGTGGCTCGCCGTTGCGAGCCCCTACGCCAGAGGCACTGCGGAGTTTGCAGATTATGTGAGACTCGTTGAGCAGATGATTAGAGACTTCGCCGAGGCGGCCCCCAAGGCCTCTACCGTAGTGCACCGCGGCGCCGGGATGCACCCCAACGGCGAATACATCGTGTGGGCCTACAGAATGCTGGACACATTAGTGGGTAATTTCCACAGAGCCGGGGGGATACTCGGCCGCCCAGCCACCACTAATTACAACAGCTATGTCTACAATGTAGGGCCTTCTGGCTTCGGCGAGCCTGTGAGGTGGGGCCCGCCTATCTACAGGAAGTACAAGTATGAAGACACGTTGGAGTACTGGCTAAGGGTAAAGAAAGCTCTGAAGGAGGGCAAGAGCCTCGAAGAAGCTGTTAAAGCCGCGTTCCCAACTAAGAGGCCTTGGTACCCGCTTACACCTGAGGAGAGCTATACAGAGATTTTCGCGGGCATTGCCGGGGGGTATCCCTACAAGATGGGCGCCCTTATACTCTTCTATGCAAACCCCGTGTTGTCCGCCAACTATGGCACTAAGTTTATAGAGGTTTTGAAAGACACCTCTAAGCTCCCGCTCTTTATAGCCATAACTACCTCAATTAACGAGACGATGATGTACGCCGACTACATAGTGCCAGACACGACTTATTTAGAGACGGGCACTATGGGAGTTCAGTATCTTTACGCCACTGGGGGTAGCGTCGCGCTTGCTGAGGGCTGGCGCTCGCCAGTTATCATGCCGCTTACGCAGAGGATAGGCGACTGCCCCAACGGCCACCCGAGGTATGCAAGCTTCTGGGAGTTCTTCATCGACACGGCGAAGAAGCTCGGCATGCCAGGGTACGGCGATAAGGGAATACCTGGGACTAAGGGCAAGAAGTATGAAGGGAAGTGGTTCCCGTTGCACTGCGAGTGGGAATACATAATGCGTGTGTTTGCAAACGCGGCGCTTCACGCCAAGGATTTGAAGCTTATCCCAGAGGACGTCCCCGAGGAGGAGGTAAGATATGTCGAGGAGAACTACCCCATTGCTCAGTATAGGGATATCCTTCCGCCTGAGGAGTGGCGTTACGTTGCGTACGGCTTGGCACGGGGCGGCGTGTTTACCAGATACGAAGAGTCTTTTGACGAGCGCGGCGTTTCAAAGAGGAGCGTCCCCGGAAGGGGTACGCTGTACCTCTGGAGCGAGGATGTGGCTAAGACGCGGAACAGCGCCACTGGGGAGAAATTCTGGGGCGGCCCGAAGTACTTCCCCATTGCCACCTACGCGCCTGTAGCTCCCGCTTTGCAGAAGACTGATAAGTGGCTCCACGGCACCCCGCTGAGGCAATTGTATCCGGAGAAGGACTGGCCATTTATAGTAGTGTTCTACACAGGTCCCCTCTTTACAAAACACAGGAGTCAGTTCTACTACTGGCTAAAGCAGGTGGTACCGGAGAATTTCGTAGTGATGAATCCGGACGACGCGGCGAAAATCGGCGTTGAGACCGGCGACGTTGTGAGGGTGGAGACCCCGGCAGGCGCCTTTGAAGCCCCCGTGGTGGTGGAGCCAGCTGTGCAACCCGGCGTTTTAATGGTGCCCTACGGAATGGGCAGGTGGGCCGACACCGTGGTAGTGAAGCCAAGGTACTTCTACGCAAACGACGGCGGTCTGAAGGCCGTGCTAGACGCGCTACCCGATAAAGTTGAGATTCCTGAAGACGCCGTGAATCCTGTCAAGAACCTCCCAGAGGTGGTTAAAAAGGTCCTGTTCACCAAGAGCCCCGCTGAGTACTACGAGAAGGGTCTTGTGCCTGATAAGTGGAGGTTCAGCGGCGTGACGCCAAACGTCGTTCAAATGTTCGACCCGTCGCTGGGCGGCTGGTCGCTTCTGAGCTGGCTAGGCGCCTCCCAGGCGTTTTACGACACCCCGGCGAGGGTCGTAAAAACCGGGAAGAAGCACACCTTTGAGGTGCCTTATATAGTCTGGTAAAACCTACCTTTTTCCCTTCCTCTTTTCCCAAGCTGGCTTTCACTCAACCCCTTTGTGCTGGACAAAACTCCAAATTCTAGCTGAGACAGCGCACTGCCAAGTTAACCGCCGTCAACAGATCCACGTCCCCCCCTCGATGTATATTTGTTCTATACAGATCTTCTGAGGTATGCTAGTCGGCGCGTCGTAAGAGGAGAGGCGCCGAAAGGGCGTTTCGTGGCCTCTCATGTTAGTCACAACATCCTTGCCGCGAGGAAGTCGATGAGGGTGTTTTGGTAGCTGTAGAAAGCCTCTCTAAACTCCGGAAGGCCCCTAGCCAGCTCCCCCCTCACGGAGTCAATTTCCTTACTGAGTTTGTTTTTTACCTCTTCTATCTTTCTGTCGAGTGAGTAGTACAGCACAATAACTGCGGCGGCGACAAGCGGCGCCTGGGCTATAAGCGAGCTGATTACAACATCGACGTTGACAATGTTATTACCCCAAATCCCATATAAATTTGATGGGCCAAAAGAAAACCCAAGACGGTGGCACTAACTGCTTTCAAAAACCATGTGCTCAGAAAATCTCAAGTAAAGATTGGCAAGCTGGCGAAGAACTACGGTAAGTATGCGGCTGGGACATGGGGGAGAATTTACTTTTAAACCCGTTAAGTGGTACGTGGGTCATGTCTGGGTTGAGGTTATTGTCGGAAATTTAGAAGGTACGGCGCGTAGATCTGTGAAGGCGCTGGTGGATACCGGGGCTACTTTGACTGTGTTGCCGAGGTGGCTGGCGGAGGAGCTGGGGATAAAGCCCCACGCCGTGTCGAGAGTGGAGACAGGGGCCGGAGTGATTACAATGGAGCGGGGGAGGGCCTACGTGGAGATCGCCGGCCGCGGCGAGGTGGTCCCCGTCTTGATATCAGACGTTATTGATAAGGTCCTCGTCGGGATGACGACTCTAGAGGTGCTGGAGCTGGAGGTCGACCCAATCACCGGCCAGTTGAAAGAAAGGGCGTTGATGCTGTACACCGCTGGGGTTCGGTAAGTACGCATGTGGGTGTTGCTTTTGGCTTCGCTGACGGAAGCGGCTAGTTGAGAGGGGCGAAATCTGGCTAAGCACCTGCTCCTCGTCAAGAGGCCCGGCGGGGGTATGCGGGCCGGGTTGGAGCTCTGTACGAGCTTATAAAAACTAGAATATTCTGTGGATGTGGAGACGATCTACCTACCCTCCGCGTTAGCTAGGCGGCTGAGGGCGTTGGCCGAGTCTGAGGCTGTTTCGCTTGAGGATTATCTGCTGGAAATAGCCCTCTCAAACACAGACCCCCCGGGGAGGGCTAGGGCGTACGCTGAAGTCGCCTTAGATCTGCTGAGGGCCGCCGAGGAGGAGTTGAGGGCTGGTGATTTGAGGCAGGCTAGTGAGAAGATTTGGGGGGCGGCGGCTCTGGCGGTGAAGGCCTACGCCTACTGGCGCGACGGCGTTAGACTGGCGTCCCACGGAGAGCTGTGGCGCTACGCCAAGAAGATCGCCGACGAGCTGGGCAACTGGGTACACGACGCCTGGAACGCCGCAAACGCCATGCATATAAACTTCTACGAGGGGTGGGCAACCGCGGAGCAGGTGGCCGAGGCCCTAAAGCGGGTGGAGAAACTAGTAAAAGAAATAGTCGAGAGAGTACAAACAAGATAAGGTCTGCGTAACAAATAACTACAACAACACGAAGGCGTATACTCAGAGCGGCGTGCCCCGTTAGTACGAAAGGCGCCACTTCAGCTTAAACAATTGCTATACGCAAATAGCGACCGCGTAGCGGCTTGGCCAAACCGCCTTAGGTGCGATATGAATTCTTGAAAAATGACTATTACAGGTATAGTGCAGAGCCACGCCTTCAAGAATACCGCCGCCTAGGCGTGGTTTTTCACCACTATTGCCCAGGGCTTTGGGGGCTACTTCCTCCACCGCTCCCTTACAGCAGTTAACAGGGTAACAGCCTCTGACAACTCGCCAAATGAGGTGGAAAAAGTCATAATCTGATTAGCTGTAGTGCGCCTATTTGAGTCGCTGATAGTTATAATACAGCTATCCACACAGCGGTGGCTAACATGACTATTGCAGTCACGTACTCCGCCATCTTAGAACGGCCGCATTGGATTAGCCTCTGACCTGTGAAGATCCCCACACCTGCTAAGACACCGCCTATTACTATTTTCTGTTTTATTGCAACCACCTCCGTGGCTTGTACCGCACGTAGAAGAGGGGCCAAGATCTCCGCCTCGCCTATAAAGATCCTTACTAATGCAAATGTCACAGTAGTTCCG
Organism: Pyrobaculum ferrireducens; assembly: GCF_000234805.1. Lineage (NCBI taxonomy): Archaea > Thermoproteati > Thermoproteota > Thermoprotei > Thermoproteales > Thermoproteaceae > Pyrobaculum > Pyrobaculum ferrireducens. The sequence goes on along the minus strand of NC_016645.1, from coordinate 1,543,574 downwards.
AGTATTGTGTCGGCGAGGCCGACAATAAAACTTAAAACGGGCTCCCACCGCTTGTATTGCGTCACTCTTAATCTGCGCGGGAGCAGGATATTTACCCCGGTAAGTGACATAGCCAGCGCAACTAAAATCTTTAACAAATTCCAGTCAAGTATTGAATAGAGCGCGATGCCAAGGACAATGCCTAGAAACGCCGGGGCGCTTTTTAGAAATTCAAAATGTATAATGGAGCCTCCATAGGCGAATTTTTGATACACCAGGTTCAGCAAATTAGCTACTCCGCCCGCTATCGTAAGGCTAAATAACGCCACGGCCGGCGGCTCGCCGATGGCTAGCAATAGAGGGAGCACAAACAACGCGGCGTATGCAGGCTCTTCAATTGCGGTAGAAACCACGCCAGCGAGAAAACCCGCATAGAGCCATGCCAACTCACCTGCATTCATACGCTACTCCGATCAGGTCCTGTATGATTCTGACACTTTTTTCCATAGGTCCAATGCATAGCCGGTGGTTAAATGGCCTTTAATAAGTTTAAATGATCTTTTTCCATTAGGGAGAAGTTATGGTGTTAATAACACGGAATGTTCACTATATCTATCTAGGAACTTTCTGGTAAAATCATATAGAAACGTTACGTACCACACAAAGATGCCGCTATCTACTAGAGCTGAGACGACGTCGTAGGCGACCAGAGATGCCTCTACGTGGTTTGTCGACGAGAAGCTCTCGTCCATTAATACGTAGTCGCCTTTTCGGATATTTGTACCAGTTGAGGCCAACTCGATTATCCTATCCAACTCAAGATCTTTCCACAAGTCCTCCACATTGGGTACAGTGGCTGGGTCTTCTATCAGGAGAAGATCGATGTCTCTCATCTCACCACGCCGATGATTTTGTTATATTCAAGGCTATGTTTCTTCGCGATTCTAACCGCCATGTACTCAGAAGGCGGAGATCCCGGCACTATCTTATAGGACGGCTTTTCGGGATCTCCAGGATCGGGAGCGGTCACTAAGCTTACTACGTAGCCTAGTTTAGCCACCTCGGAGAAGAAAGTCACATATAGGCAGTAGGCGCCTCTTTTCGCAACTTCATCGAGAAATAGCCTAGAGAGCTTAGTCCCCTCCTCCGAGGTCGTGTTTATAAAGAGCTCGTTGGCTATTACCAAGGTGTTTTCGTCAGCCACCCGCAATATCTCCCAGGCGCGTATTACATCGCGCTCAAGTTTGCTGACTTGTTCACCTTCCTCCACCGGATACGCAGTTAATATCTTGTTAAAAAACGGTAGCCTTGCCTCCGACGCAGACACCGGGAGCCCTAGCCGCGCCAAATAAGCCACAACGCCAAGCGAGGTCGCGAAAATGGTCTTACAGTCCAAAAGGCCTTCCCTCGGCTAAATCAATCACCTCGTCCACGATAAGTACAACAAGCGCAAATACCTCTCACCTCTAGATTTTCTCAACGCTTCTCAGCGCTATCCACCCGGGGTTAGCCTCACCTGAGCCTTGGCTTATGCGGATCCCCGTGTCGCGTGCCTACGCCTTCCTATATATGCTAATGCGTGCGGTATATATCAGGCTTTGGGCGTCCAGATCCACCTCATCTACCTCTGAGCTGAATACGACGGTGGCTACTCCGCCCGTATTCGCCAGCGCCTTGGCCTCCTCCAAGGTCTGAGGTCCGTAGGGCTTTATAGAACATGTACATTTAGTCAGCCTAAACAAGACTTTTCTCCGGGCGAAGGTAGGCTGTAGAGCAGTAGCTGGGAGGCCCTTATGATGGAGTAGGCCCTAAAGGTGAGGTCGTTTGGTATCTTGGCGCCCCGCGGCAGATCTATGTAGTACAGCCCCGGCTCCACCCTCGGGGCGTCGAAGTCGAAGTTGCTAAACGCAAGTCTATACAGGAGGGACCTGCCCCTCGAGGGGTCCATGTAGGCCTCTACGAGACCTACTTGGCGTAGCTCCTGCATAACTGACCTAAGCCTCCTCTCGGACACCCCCAGCCTCTGGACTAGCTCTTTGAAAGTGACGTATGGGACGCCGTCGACGAGGTGCCTAAGCGCCATGTAGTGAATAACTAGCTTAGCCGTGGCCGTAAGCCTAAGCATACAAATATAGTAATATGACTATAAATAAGTTAAAAGTGCAAAAAATACATGGGTGGCGAAAAACCGGCGCTATTTCTGACAGCTTCCGAGTTTCTTCAACACAGCTATGAGGAAGCCCAGGCCCTTCTGCACCTCTGGATCTCTCAAGGCGTTGAGGAGGCCGAATAGACCAACGGGCTTCGCGTCCTCTGCCGTGGCAAGGGCGTAGGTGAGGCAGTCGATCTTGGAGCTGTCCATGGCGAGGTTGCTCCCCGCTATCAACGCCACCTCCTGTAGCTTCGCTACCCTCTCAATGAACTCCCTCGTGAGGAGGCCCTCGGTGAAGAACCTAAGCGACGCCGCGGCGTTGAGCAGGTCGTCAAGCACGCCGCTTCTCTTGAAGTCGTACAACGTATTCACAAGCTCCTTAACTACGTCAATGTTCTGCACAATGGAGATCAAGGCGTCCTGGACCTTGTCCTGCTGGAGTAGCTCTATGAGTTTTTCCACCTTTTCCTCGCTCATAGCCCACAGCGCAGGACCGACCAGATGGAGTAGTTAGTCATGTCCTTGAGTCTAGTGAAGAATCTGCTGGGCGGCGGCGGGTATTTAGCGGGGTTTTCGTAATTCCAAGACACCACGGTGGCCTCCTCGAATCCGGTAAGGATAAAGCAGATTACACGTCCGTCGTACCTAGTGTCGGAGTAGCCCAGCTGGATCTCCTCGGCGATTCTCGACGAAACCACCTCGCTCTGGAAATGCGCCACGGAGCCAGCCTTGGGCACGGGCAGGTTCGTGGCGTCGCCAATTGCGTACTCCGCTCCAGTGGCGCCCTGAGCCTGTATCTGCAGTGTGTATCTATCCACCGGAATCCACCCGGCCTGGTCCCCGATGCCGGACTTAATCACCACCTCCTCCCCGCCGTGCGGCGGCACAGCTATTATAAGATCTGCCTTCAGCTCCTCAGACCCCGAAATCTTGCCCGGCTCAATGGCGTTTACCTGGAACTTAGTCTTGTAGTCAAAGCCCCACATTTTCAACGTCTCTTCAAGGAATTTGTTTATCTGGGGCTGGGCGTGGAGGTGCGGCGCCACTGTGGTGAAGATGACTTTCGTCTTGGCCCTAAGACCCGTTGCCATCAGATAGTCGTTGAGCAGGCCTAGAAACTCGTAGGGCGCCACGGGGCATTTATAAGGCGTCGAAGTTACTGAGAATACTATCGTCCCCCCGTTAAACCTCCTAAGCGCCTCTCTCAGCCGCTTGGCGCCCTCCAGCACCCAAAACGTGTGCCAAGCCTCGCCGAAGCCCGGGAACGCCTGCGTCTTCACGACAGAGCCGGTGGCCACTACTAGGTAGTCGTACTTCACCTCCTTTCCGCTTTGAAGCACCACTTTTTTAGCAGACATGTCTATCTTAGCTGCCGGCTCTCTCTCCACCTTTGCAAGCGGGGAGAGGAGCTTTGAGACGGGCTTAAACATGACGTCGGGCGTAAGTTCTTTAAACGGCACGTACAGAAAGCCAGGCTGGTACACCTGCCTGTCCTGCGGCTCTACAACTGTAATGGACACCTCCTCCCTTCTAATTTCAGAGGCCAGTTTAGACGCCAGCTTGTTGGCTGTGAATATCCCGCCTACTCCGCCGCCAACTATCACAATGGACTTCATAGAAGTACGCATATGTTAATTTTTTAAATAATATTAACAGTTGCATTGGGAATAATTTATGAATTGATTTTTAAAAAGAAAGGAATTTGATAAGAATGATGGTTTATGAAATTTCATGAATTTTCTTCAGTGATGTAGAAGCTTTATATTTTGGCAATATGTGGCAAGGGGTGGAGGCCGTGGAGTTGGAATACCGCTCCGTGCTCGCCACGCTCTACTGGAAAATACTCAGCGATCTCGACGACGTGGCGGTGGTTTACGAAGTCTCGCCGAGTTGCACGGCGCTGGCCTCGTCGCTACTTACACTGCTGATAGACAAGGGGGCGAAGGCGCGCGCCGTTAGACGATCGGATTTAAACCACCCCCTCGACCACGTCTTCGTAGCTATGGGGCCGTATAGAGAGGGGCTTGGGGAGGAGGTGCTCGAAGTGCTACGCCTAGTGAGGCGGGTGGCAGTGGTCCACACCCCAGCCTACTACGCGGCTGAGGAAATGGCGGGCTTCCCCGAGGCCATTAGGAGGGTAGAGGTGAGGTACGCCGCAAGAGAGCTACCCGACGTCGTGACCTACTACAGAGTAGTGGCTAGAAACGGGGCGTTGGAAAAAGCTGTAATAGGGGAGGAGAGGATTACGGGTGTAAAAATGGAGGTCATCCGGAGGTACGAGGCGGAAAAAATGGCCCTCAGCTACTAGACCACGATCGCCCTGTACACTAGGTCCATCAACCCGCTGTATGTTATCTCCTTCTTGTACTCTTTGTTGAGGTGCGGAATGGTGTGGCTTAGCTGTGCCTTGCATATGGCGCATGCCCTGACGACGTGGTTGGCGCCGGCCTTCAGCGCGTCTTCGTACCAATTCTTGGCGTACTGGATCCTCAGCGGGAGGAGTTCGTCTGTGAGGAGGCCCCCGCCCCCGCCGCAGCACCAGGTCTTCTCCCGGTTGTTAGGCGACTCCACGTACTTCTTAACTACGTGTCTAATAATGAAGCGGGGCTCCTCTGTGAGGTCGCCGCCCCTGGCGTAGTTGCATGAGTCTTGGAAGGTGTAGACGACGTCGCCGTTGGCGTCGGGGTTGAGCTTCAGCCTGCCGTTCTTTATGGCGTCTATCACGAGGTGGAATATGTGCATAGTTTTGATGCCGTGCTTCTCCAGCTCCGGCCCCGTGTAGTTCTTAAACGCCCTCCAGCCGTGGCCGCACTCCCCAGCTATGACGTACTTAACGCCTAGCCTCAGAGCGGCGTTCACTGCCTTCTGTCCAATAAACTTCATATGCCTCTCGCTGGCGAATAGGCCGAAGTTGGCCAGCTCGGCCATCTCAGTGGAGAAGGCGAACTTCACACCCATGAGGTGGAGGAACAGCATGTAGCCCTTCAGCGTCTCTATGTTTGTAAAGAAGTCGGCCGAGGGGGGTATTAACAACGCCTCGGGCCAGTCGCCAGATTCCTTCGTCACCTCGCCTACCAGCTGGTCCCCCCTGTACTTAAGCATCTTGCCCTGGTCGTCTCTGTATATGTAGTACTCCACCTCCACCTTCTTCTCATCCTTAATTTCCCCCCCGGCGAAGGTGATTGACTTTATGACGGCCAGGGGCTTCATTCCGAGGTTAGTCCCCGTCCTCTCCACCGCGTCTATCACAGTGGCGATGTACTTCGAAACTACGCCGGCCTCGTACATAACGTCTCTAACAAGCCTGGTGATGTCCGCCTGGTCTATGCCGAAGGGACAGGCGTAGGCGCACTTCCTACACTCGAGGCACTGGTAGTAGTAGGTGTAGATCTTCTCCAGGTGCTCCTCGGTGAGCTTCTCGGCGCCCACCAGCCTGCCGAAGATCTTCCCGCTGGGCGAATCCGCCTTTAGCACCGCCCTAAGCAGCTCAGCCCTCCCCACGGGAGAGTTGAAAATGTCCCTCGTCCTCACGTAGGTGGGGCAGTTGTCGAGGCAAACCCCGCAGTGGACGCACACCTCCACCGCCATCTTAACATTGCGGTTTTGCTTTACCGCCTCCCTAACCCTCTTGTGGATGTGCTCGAGCGGGTTGTCTGGAAGCGTAAGCCCCACCCTCTCGTGCAGTACCTTTACCTGCTCCGGCTTCGCTTTAAAAGGCTTGATGTTTGAGGTATCCCCCAGTTTAAAAACGGGAGCCTCGTGGCCGTGCTGCGCCTCAGCAACCGTCATGTCTTAAATACCGTTGGTTTTCTATAAAGCTTATTACAAAAAAGTTGGAAATTACCCTCTTATCTTTGCCAGTATGTACCCGTAGAGCGTAGTGGGGCTCTTCCAGAGAGTGGGCATTGCGAGGAAGGAGAAGGGGTGTATCAGCTTGCCCAGCGGCACGTAGCCAATGAACACCAGCGCCAGAAAGACGTGTAGCTTCGTCACCGGGTCCCACTGTGCCACGTACTCCAGCCTGGGGCTCCCCGCGAGGACCGACTGCACCCACGGCGCCACGGTCTCCATGTAGTGGGGGTGGAGCACCAGCGTCTGGTAGTTGCCGACGGCGACCAGGGCCAGTAGCAGAACGAGGGCAAACCAGTCGTCGAGGAAGCTGAGCCTCCTCACGTCGCTCCTCGCAACACGCCTAATCAAAAGGAGGACGAGCCCAATGAGCGACACGACGCCGGCGGCGCCTCCTACGTATGTAGCTATTGCCTTGTGCACCTCCTTAGACATGCCGAATTGCTCCGGGGGAATTATCATCGAGGCGTGTCCCAAGAGCGCGATCCAGATACCCCAGTGAAATAGAAAAGACCCGACGAGGAGTAGCCTGTCGGACATGGTGAGTGTGTACAGCAGGAAAATCCTCTTCAACACCTCGCCGAACCTAGACCCGAAGCCCCAGGTGTAGCCCTTCACAGCTACTGAGTACAGCCCGGTGAGGCCTCCCGCCGAGAGCCACCCGGCGAAGCGGTAGATCACGCCCCCTACTAAAAGCAGTAGGGAGATGTAGGGCAACGCCCCGTATATAAACACAGTCAATGGGTCCATATTTGTAAACAACTGCTGATTTTAATAAGATTGTTCCCACCGCGGTGAAAATAACCTCTGCCCAGAAATAAAGTATATTAGGTAGAATCACAAACCCACTAATGGTAACCTACGACGAGGTGGTGGAGAAGTTCTGCCTCTGCGACGTGGTAGCCTACATAAAGGCTAGAGACGGCGTTGTGGAGTACCCACCGCAGCTGGCCGGCACGCCGCTGGACGAAGCTATCAAAAAATTCAAGGGCGTCCCCATAAAAACCGAGAAGGACGGAAAAATCCACGTATTCGTCGTGAGGCACTCGGCGTATCTAAAAAAGATGTTGCTACCGGCCCAGGGGCTCAAGGTGGAGGTACGTACTCCTTCTCTTTCCGCGCCGCTTCCTTAATAGAGTCTATTTTTTCAAATACTTTTTCAAACGCCGTCTTGTCAGCCCTCTTAGTCTGGGCAATGGCGTCAAACAGCGCCTTTTTAAACGCCACTGGGAGGTCCTCTAGGAAGCCTCTGGCGTCTACCCTGGCCGAGGGGAACTCGGCAAGTATTCTCTTCGCGGTCTCCTCGTCGACGTCTACCTCCAGCATCTTTATCTCCCCGCCGAACATGGACTTGAGGTTCTGGGCCAGCGGCGTGTCTTTAATAGCCTCGTAGCGCTTCTCGTCTATCAGCAACCCGATTTTGTACGTCATAGCTCCACCTCCAGCTCCTGTTCTTTAATTTTTAGGTATCTATCTGTGACGTAGGGGTAGCCGTACACCCTCCACCACTTTACAATTACGTCGTACACCTCCGGCCTCATGACCACCTTCGGCGGCTTGAGGCCCTCTATGATGACGCCGCGGAGGAAGGAGCCGGATATCCTCTCCGGGGTGTGGCCGCAGAGGGCGACCTCCTTGTAGTCGCCGTAGGACATGCCTAGGTATGTATACTCGCCGCACTTGGGGCAGTAGGCGAACTCGCCCAGGTTCACTGGGCGTATCTTCAGCCCCTTGTCCGTCACGTGAGGCGGCTCGTTGATGCCGTAGCTGGGGAGGCCCCGCGTCCAGAGGTACTGCGTGGCGTAGGGGTCGTAGTAGTCGCCCGTGGCGGCGTGATCCCTGCCGAACATGTGGTGCGTCGCGCCGAGGTTCTGTCTAATGACCCCGTGCAGTAGCGACTCCAGCGGGTTTCCGTAGCGCATATCCCACAGAGTCATGGTAACCACGTGGCGGTCTGGGTGGAAGTAGCCGAATTTGTTAAGGGCCTCGTGGCCCTCCAGAATGGCCTCGTCTACGTAGTCCCCCGGCCTCTTGGCCCCTATAATTGCGTTTACGAGCACCGCGTCCCCCGGCCTGTCGCCGCCGGCGACGAACATGGCCCTTTTCATAAGCATTTCGTGGCCTATGTGCGGCACGTTCCTCGTCTGGTGGGCAACCACAATCTTCCACCCCTTCTTAGCCACGTACTCCCGCGAGACGTGCGGCGGCATCCAGAACCTGCCGTAGGGGTCTTTAAACCTCGGCGAGTTCACCACTGTTATCTTCCCCGCCAGGGCGATGGGCTTCATGGACCGGTATATCAGCCAGCCGGGGTGCTTCTCGTCGAACCTCTTCTTCACCACCTCCCTGTTGCGGTCGGGGGTTCCGAAGACGGCGTCGGCGAACTCCTTGCGGTCCGGGAGCTTCCACACCTCCTCGATTTTCAACGTGGCAAGCGGCTTGCCCTTGAGGGTGAGCAACACGGTGTCGCCCTCCTTCACCCCCAGCGACTTGAACCTCTCCTCATCCACGTCGAACACCAGTGGGAATGGGAAGAGCCAGCCGCTCAGTAGGCGCCTCTCTTTTAAAATACTCTCCACCTCGTTCCTCGTCATAAAGCCCTCCACAGGGCTGAAGAAGCCGTAGGCTATTGACATGATTTCGCGGTATGGGTTGCGGATCGGCGCACCGTCCGGGCCGAGTGTCGGCTCTATCTCCACCTTGGTAAGGCCCCTCACGGCGCTCTCCGCCTTGTCTCTATCTTCTATTACGTTGTATACCAGCCGCCCTCCGTGTGGTTCAAGTGGCGCAGGCATGGCGTCTCTATGCAAAAAAATCTAAAACATTATTAGCAGTTGTTAGAAAATAACCTACCTACGCATAAAGACGACCTCGGAGTCGTCCACGGGAACCTCCACGAGCCTCAGCTTGGTGTCGGGCGCCAGCACTGAGAACTGGGCAGGCTCCACGTGCACCACTTCGCCGAACTCTATATGCTCCAGATATTCAAGCGCCACCGACCCCTCGTACACGGGGAAGCCCTCCAGCTGTCTCCGCACAACGATCTCCCCTATGCCGAAGGGCACCCGCATCACAACTCTAGTAGCCTTCACAGGCTCCACAGCCTCCACGGCGAACTCCGCCTCCACGGGCACCCTGCCCCAGCCGTAGTTGGGGTATAGGAGGTAGGCCACCTCCCTAGAAACCCCCGAACAAGGCCCCTTCACCACCTTCGCCACAAGCGACTTGCCGTTTGCGGCGGTGACCCTGACGTAGCCCTCCCCCTCTAGAAACACCACAGCCCGGTAGTCGAGAATCGAAGAGGTTCTGCACATGCCGAGCCTCATGGAGAAAATCAAAAATAGCTATATAGACTTTCCCCCCGTGATTCACCCCAAGTGGATAGAGCGCCACTATAGACACATGACAGAAGCCATTAGAGGCCTCGAGCGGGGCGACGACTCATGGGCTTGCTACAACGCCTACGTCGCGGTGAGAGCCCTGCTCATGGGGGTTCTGGGTAGCCACCCATATGCCCCCACGCCGGCTGTCCACGCCCTCCCCGCGCTCTTGGCGAAGGCCGTGGGCAACCCCTCTGCCGAAGCTGTCAAATGTGCTTACTGTTTAGAAAGGCGTTTGACAGATCCCAAGGGGGATCTATGTGTAAAATGTGCAGATATAATAAGTGAATGTCTATCAAAGCTAGGACCCAGCCGCGTCCATAGCCAATAGGATCAATATTAATGTTAGAAAGATTTATATTGCAGAACTTTGTGGCCATCTATGTGCGCGCCACCGAAAAAGGCCGAGGAGAAGAAGAAAGAAGCTGAAAAGAAGCAGTAAACTATACGCCTAACTAAACAACCTTTTTTCTCACCCCTTTCACCTGCTACGGGATGTAGAAGTCGTCGTATCCCCCGGCGGGTTCTTGGTATGACGTGGTGACTCTACACTTCTCAAACCCCCTGCAGAGCTCCTCTACGAATTTGCGGACCCGCTCCTCGTCGCCCTCGGCCACGACCTCTACCCTGCCGTCAGGAAGGTTTTTGGCATAGCCCACTAGCCCAAGCGCTTTGGCCCTTGCCCTCGTGATGGGCCTGAAGCCCACCCCCTGGACCTCGCCTTCGACGTACGCCACCGCCCGTACACGCCTCCCGACGACCCTTGCGAGGCCGCCCAGCACGGCCGCGGCGCCTAGCTTCTCCCTGAGCTTCCTGCTGGATATGTACTGAAGCGCCCTGTCGGGGACTATCAGCTTCCCCTCTCCCTTGCCCTCCACGTAGCCGATGACAGTGGGCCTGGCGTGGGGGGCCTTGGCCAGCTTGTCTAGAAGCTGGTCCGCGATTTTCCTGTGGGCGAATATCGCCACGGCGCCGTTGGTCCCGGCGGTGGCGTCGGGCATTATGTAGTTATCCGCGGCGAATTTAGAAACCTTAGGCGACATCAAGGGCACGTCTAGCAACCTCACGTCCACCCCGGCCCTCTCCGCCACCTCCTTGAAGACGAAGATGCCCGGCCCCGAGACGTCAATGGTGGCGGCTACGTGCGCCTCCGGGTCGAAACGCTCGCCGAGGTCGGGGAGGAATTCGTAAATCACCCTCGCCACCTCTAGGTTAGGCGTCGCCATGACCTCCAGCACCCTCCGCTTCTCCTCCTCGAACTGGTCCAGCGGCATCACCTCTTCCTCAAAGCGCTTCATCAACGCCTCGTCTGTGTGGACGGCGACGTACGTGGTGAAGTAGGCCAGCTCCCCGAAGGGCCTAGTGACGAGCACCACGAACCCCTCCCCCAGCTTGTCGTAGTAAAGCGGAGGCTCTCTGTCCAGCGAGGCGTAGGCCGTGGCGCCGAGGAGCAGATACCCCATGTCGGGTTGCGGCGCCTCGACAAGCTTCCCCAGCGAGGATGCGTAGCTGGTCACCCTGGCCTCTAGCGACTTGCGGTAGGGCGACGGCGCGTCGTAGACGGGGGCTATGTGCAGATCTCTCCACGCCCCCTTGGCAAACAAGTCGTTTAGGGCGTTGTTGACGGCTACGGCGACTTGTAGCGGGGAGTCGAAATCCTCCGACGGGTCGATAACCTGTATAGTGTCGTTGTTAGCCAGCACGTAGCCTCGGCTCCCCTCGGCCTTGAGGAAGTCCACCATGAAGAACTCCGCCCCCTTCTTCGTGCTGATGATGCTGTGCCCCTTCCCAAACCACACCCTGTGTCTGCTCGACCCGAGGGCTTTGTAGAGCCTAGCGGCGTACTTCGCGAAGGTCTCCGGAGAGGCCGCCTTCCCCATGTACAGCTGCGCCAGGACGATGGCCACGGTGGGAGCCAGCTTCTCCACCTCAGCCGGGTCCAGCCGGGGCTCCTCCACGTCGAGGAAGTAGCGCCTCAGCTCGGCGGCCTCCCCCGGCATAACCGCGGCGTCCTCCCGGGGCGCGATGACGAGGTTCAGCTTATACATGTCCTCCTTTAGGAGCTGGAGCGCGGGGTACAGCACGTTGTATAGATCCACCTTAACCGAGCAGCCAAGCGACAGCGACTCCAAGGCAATACCCGCCTCGCGGTACAGCCTAACCCGCTCCCTAAACCTCTCCAGCCTGTTCATAACTTGATAACTATCTTCCAGACCCCGGGCTCCACCTCGTATACCCCCTCCACCACGCCGCCCTCCCGCCGCGCAACCGCCGGCACGTTTTCACAACTCGGCGGGTTGTCGGTAATAACCTCCAAGACGCTACCCCTGGGCAGGCTCTTTATAGCCCTCACCGTCGCCAGCTGGGGGTAGGGACACACGTAGCCTCTTAGATCCAGGATGTGTACCTTCCTCGACTCGTCGTACACCGCCTGCGCCATGAGTAACCCCTCCTCATTGCTATATATCTGTTTTTAAAAAGTGTTATTTTTGCACCAATATATGCCAGAGGGCTATTTTTAGGAATGCTGGAAACAACATTTATTAACGGGGGGTCTAACGGCCCTATGCCAATGACTCTGGATGTCAGAGGGAAGTTCTGCCCCATACCGGTTATGGAGACGGCCAAGGCCATTGCCCAGGTAAACGTGGGAGACACTATCGAGGTGCTCGCCACAGACCCCGCCGCGGACCCCGACATAAAGGCTTGGGCAAAGAGAATGGGCCACGAGGTGGTGTCCAGCGAGAAGCTTCCCGACGGCACACTCAGAATAGTGGTGAAGAGGCTTAAGTAGGTGTCCGTATACATACCGCATTTCTTCACGAAGCTAAAGGCCTATGTGTCTAAATTCGGCACAAGGTGCACGAAGCCCGAGGGCGGAATTGTACTAGACAGGGGGCTCATATTGGCGAGAGACTCTATATACTTCGAGGGCAGGTGTATACAAGACGGCGAGCTGGCGTGGGCGTTGAAAACCACGGGGTTCCCCGACTGCACAGAGAAGAAAAACGCCGAGAGGATAGGCCCGCCGTACCTCGAGTACTACGCAGACTCAGATTACGCCCTTGCCCTGGTAAACGGCGGGGACGGCGTCTATCTGCTGGAAAATGTAGAAGGCGCCGTGTCGTGCGTCTGCAAAACAAACATAGATCTGGAGGACTACCTAAAAAGCCACTCTATTTTGGAGAGGTGGCTTAGAAAGTTAATGTGATCTTCCCCACGTTTCTAAGCCTCGTCTCAATGACGCGTTGAAGCGAGGGGCATGGATCTAGACTACAGTACTTCTCGCGGCCGCAGAGACGGCACTGCACAGCCATAAGCGAGCCGTTCCTTAGGTTAACCAGGGCGAAGTAGCCCTCGTCAGCTATTACAACCGCGTCGCCGAAGAAGCGGTGTATCATGCTAATGATGCCGTAGGCCACCACACGGCTGGCGAGCACCCTATCCCTGTGGTCGAGGACAGACATGCACCCCACGTACTCGGAGCCGCACTTATCCAGTATGTAGCTAACCATTGTAGCTATACTCGTCACAGGCGCGTCTCTGTCTGCCAGCGAAAGGAAAAACTTGATAAAGGCGTTGACCTCCTCCAGAGAAAACATCCTCAGCCCCAGAGCCTCTCTAAGCTTGGAGAGGGTTATGTCGAGGCTGGCCATCTTAGTCGAGTAGGTGTACAGTAGGCCCTTGATAGAGGCGTCGTAGAGACTAGCCCTGGGCCCCCCGGTAGAGGTCAGAAACCCCATCTGCTCCAGCTTCCTCGCCTTTCTGTATGCGTGGGAAAAATGGATATTGAGGTCCCGAGCAACCCGGTACATAGTCACGGGGCCGTTAGAAACTACATAAGCCACGATGTTCTTAGCAGAATCATCTAGCTTTGGCCAATACAACATTACTACTTATGAATATCATGTTATTTAAATCTTACACTTTTTTACACTTGTCTAGTACTATTTACAAATAAATAAAGAATTCAACACAACATTCTACTTTCAATAAGTAAAAAACCTATTACTTACTACCACTATTAATAGACAGTTTATCTAATATAGACATAAAGTATTTATCGCTATCCCATTCAAATTCCTCAAGCAACGCTTCCAAAAACCCACCGGTTAAGACGTCGGCCTCGACCACGGTCTTGAAGCCCAGCACGGCGTACACAACATCTCCATCTCTCTTAAGCGGCATAAGGAACGGAGCCACGTTCCCCACAATCACCGTCGACGCCTCCTCCAGCTCGGCGGCGTCCACCGCCGCCTTTATCTGCCTAACGTCGTCCAGGTCGGCGAACGCCAAAGCAACATAGCCACCGGACACCGTAGCTGAGACGAGGTAGGGGCGGGGCCTCCCCGGCGGCGAGTAGATATACGTCCTTTCCTCATCGTCCGGTTGCGACCTGATCATGGCGACGAGCCCCACGCTGTCCTCCACCTCCTCAACCCCGTATTGAAAACGGAGTTTTAAAAGAAGGTCTCCAATTACGTCGTAGATACTCATTAAATGGGGCCGAACTGCCTAATCCCAAACTCACCTGATATGGCCACAGGCTTGTTCCACTTAGTCACTGGGATCTCCAGAAGTTTGTAGAACTGCTCCATGCCGACCCTGGCTATCCAGTCGCCGATGCGCTCCCCCTCCCTCGCGTTGGCCCTCCAGACGTCGATTATCTTCTTCACCACAGCCACTATCTCCCTGTACTCAGGCGGGATGGCCGGCACCCACGGGATGACTTGGATAGACGGCATAGAGCCGCGGCCGGTGTTGCTGGCCTTGCCCCCCACAAGGATGGCCACGCCGATCTTAGACTCGTCGAAGTCCATCCAGTCACATACGTCGCGGCAACGGCCGCAAGCTATACACTTGCTCCTAATAACGTCTAGGCCAACCGTGCCGTCCGGCTTGCCGTACACCTTTATGGCGCCCGTTGGGCAGACCTCGGCCACCTCAGGCACGTGGCCAGCCTCCAGCGCCTTGGCGGAGCGGGGGAGGCAGAGTTTTACACGCTCCGGGTCGTAGGTCGGGGCGTCGCCGTAGTGCCCCACGATGTTTATGTCGGAGGTGAAGCCGCCGCAGGAGCTGGGGCACCCAGAAACGTTAATCCTCAGCTTAGCCGGGAGCTTCACCTCACCAGTGAAGTACGGCTTCAGGTGGTCGTATAGCACCTTTGTTATACTCGGGGCGTCAACCACCGCGGTGGTACAGGTTAGGAACGCGGTGCAGGAGTTGATGGACCAGAGGGTGGGGCCCCAGCCGCCTACTGGGAAGCCCATCTTCTCCACCTCTTCCTTAATCTTCACCGCCTTGTCTAGGGAGTCTGTGAGTATCTCAAGATTTCCGTTTCTCGTAATCTTTATCCCGCCGATGCCCAGCTTGTCCGCAATGTCTATGAACTTTCTCATGGTCTCAGTGCTCATTCTAAAGTTCGGCGGGGTGCCCACCTTTACTGTAAATACGCGGTCTCCTGTAGAGGATATGTGCTCTATGATGCCGTATCCGTGGAACCTTCTGTCTACCCACTTCCCTACGTTGCGGCGAACTAGCTCAGGTAGCCACTCGGTGTAGGGCACCGGGAGCCGCTTCTGCAGCCTCTGGGCAACGGGGTCCGCCGTCATGGCCTCCTGCCGAAGTACTCCTCCACCAGCTTAGAGGCCCAGTTTGCCCACATAGTCCTCTCCTCGTCGTCTAGCACGGCGCCGGCCCTCAGCGAGGGGTGAAGCGTCGGCTTCTTCTCCTCCTTAAGGCCGAGGATCTCCGTGACGTACTTCTTAAAGCCCACCTTCATAATGAAGTCCCCTATCCTGTCCTTGTGCTTCACCACACCCTTCTCCATATACTCCGTCCAGCTCTCCACAGTCTTCACCACCCAGTCCATGGCCTCCTCCACCGAGTTAACCACCGCAAGCGGCTTACCCATCTTGCCGCCGAACCTACCCTTCACGTGGCCGCCCACAACCACGGCGATCTTCCTCTCTTTTCCCGGCTTTATCGCCGGGTACGCCGCTCTTATGCAGTGCATTGATTTTTTGCAGCGGGTGCCGTCTATCTTCAGCTCTTTTTTCTCTGGGTCCCAGGTAATGGCGCCGCTTGGACAGTTAGCCGCAAGCCTAGCCGGATCCACCTCACCAGCCTCAATCTTCTTCCTCAAAAGCTCCTGATCCACCTCGGGAGCGCCGACCCAAACGCCGATGAAGCCGAAGTCGGCGCGGTGCACGGCGCGTGTGCAGTCGAAGGGGCATCCGGAGAACTTTGCCTTGAATTTGAACGGGAAGAGCTGGTTAGACATCCACTCGTAGATCTTGGGGTGGGTCATGAACCTGTCTCTGGCCTCTAGGGTGTCGTACAGGGCGAACTCGCACAGAGCCGGCCCGACGCAGGCCGCCAGCTCTCTAATAGTGTCGCCGGTGGCCCCTATATCCGTCCCCACGACGTTTCTCAAGTAGTCCACGGCTTCGTCGGCCACCTCCGGCCTAATGGAGATTATCATCAGCCCCTGCTGGCCGGCGATTTCAAGCAAGCCGAGGCCGTACTTATCGGCGAAGTCCATCAGCTTCCTCAGCTTCTCGGTGCTGTATAGGTAGCCGGAGGGTTGCCACACGCGGAAGTGTAGCTCCGAGATCTTGCCGTCGCGGGTCCTCCTGGCGATGAAGCCGGTGTATACATAGCGTATCTTGGCCGAGCCGGCGGCCCACATAGTCTTCCCAGCGGCGAGCCCCGCGGCGTAGGCCTCAATTGGATACTTGGTTTTTTTAAGCTCGGTGACGTGGCTCGGCCAGGGACCAGATTCGTAGTACTTCAACATCTCCATACCTTGTTTTGCATATTCATCAACAGTTAACGGCTTTTTTACACGTACCTGCATAGAGGTGCACCGATCTATTTTAAAATCTCTTATTTCTCCCAAAAGTGAAATAAAAACTTAAGTAATACATATAGGCGGGACAGTGGCCGGGTGGACGGTTATCATCACCTCAGGTAGGCCTTCCAAGGCGGAGCTTCTGGCTAGGTTGATTGTCAAGGCTGGGGGCGAGGTGGTTTACCTGCCCACAGTCATGGTTGAGGAGTCGGGCGTGGATTTGGATGCGGTGGTTGGCCACCTCTCCTGGTCGGACACGGTGCTCTTCATGACGGGGCAGTCGGCGTGGGGCCTCGCAGAGCTGGCAAAGCGCGCCGGGAGGCTGGACTACCTGCGGAGCATCCTAGCGGAGAGGTTGCTCCTATGTAGGGGCGCCAAGGCCTCCGGCAACATAAAGACGTACTTCAAGCTTGACTGTCCCAACTACGGCGAGACGTCCGACGAGCTCCTGGCAAGGGCCTCGGGTCTGCTACGGGGTCGGCGGTTGCTGGTTTCTTTCTACGGCGCGGTGGACACTGAGCTAATTGAGCGGCTGAAGGGCTTGGCCTCGGAGGTGAGGTACGTCCAGGTCTACCAGACGGAGGAGGCGCCAGAGGCCAACGCCTTGGAGGCGGCGAGGAGGTTTTTGGAGGGCCGCCACGTCTTGGTCTTCACAAGCGGCGTCGGGGCGGAGGCTTTCTTCAAGGCGGTGGAGAAGGCCGGCCTGCTTCGGGATGTGGTGGAGGTGGCTAACTCCGGCAGATCTGTCATCGCCGTTGTTGGGCCTGTGACCGAGGAGGCGGTGAGGCGCTACGGAGTTGCGCGGGTGCTGGCGCCCGAGAAGCCCTTCCTCGCCTATCTAGCGGAGGCCGTGGCTAAGTTCCTCAAGGAGGCTCCTGACGTATAGAGCCACCTCGGCAATTCTGCCTCCAGGTGGGCTGAGTGGCTTAACCCCGTATCTCTCCAACGTAGCCGCCACGGCGGGGCCCGCGGCGACTGCTACGGCGTCTTTTAGGACGTCTGGCCGCCTGGAGGCCACCAGCTCCGCGGCTGTGGCGCTGAAGAATACGTACACGTCGCCGCGTGTTAGGCTCCGAAGCACCTCCTCATCCGGCTCGGATCTGTAGGTGTAGAACTCGTGCACCCGCGCGCAGGTGGAGTGGAGGCGCCTCGCCAGCGCCTCAGCCCTCTCGCCGTGGTGGAAGAGGGTTGCCACGCCGCATCGCACCACGAGGTCGGCGAGCTCCTCGGAGGTGTTGGCCACGAGCTGGGGCTCCACGCCAAAGGCGTTTCTAATCATGACGGCGCCCTTCCTCCCCTCGGCCGTGCCCACGGCCTTCCCCGCCAGGTTTAGAACCACGCCGAGCTCCCTGAGCCTATACGCCGACCTCCCGGAGACGAAGATGACAACGTCGCTCTCAGCCACGGCGATCCTCACGGCGTCTGCATCCACATCCACGGGCTCGAGCCTAAGCACGGGGGCGGGGACGACCTCTACATCTCTTAGAATTTTGGCAAAGGCCTCCGCCGCGAAGGGGCTGGTCACCACAACCCGCATAAGCCGTCGGTGTTTTGGACATATAAACTAGAGGTTTGTGTCTATGTGTGGATATTGAGCTGAGGGGGGAGCTGGAGCGGCCCGTGGCAGATGTCGACCTAGATAAGTTGATGCGTTGTCTAGGGTGGAGAAACGGGGGGCGTAGCGGGGAGTACATGGTTTACGAGCCGCGGGTGGAGGGGTGGCTCATCCCCGGCGTTAGGATATATGTAAAATCCAGGCGGGTAGAGGGGGGGTTGTGGATTTACGAGGGGTTCGGCACTGGGCTGGGGAGCAGGTTGGAATTCGTTCTGTATGTAAGGGAGAGGGAGTGGCGGTTCTGTGGGAGGCAGAGCGGGTTGGTGAACCTCCTGGGTAAGGGCTATGTAGAGGAGATGGCGAAGGTGCTTACAAGAAGAATTTTAGACTGTCTCAGACAATTATACACAAGTCGCGAATAAACTTTTTAAGCAAGACCAAAGGTGTACAGCACCTCTAGTTGTTTCCTGTCTTTTAAACATAAATATCTGTAATTTATGAGAATCTATGAGTGTGAGAAAAGACAGGATAAACATCGCCGTGGCCAGGGACGTGGCTGAGGACTTGGCGAAAACCGCGGAGTCCATGGGCTACACCCAGTTCGCCCTGGCTAACCAGATACTGGGCGTCGGCCTCGCGCTGATCAAAGAGGGCTTCTCAGTGCAGCAGATCAGGGACATAGCCACCTTCTACAAGGTTATGACTGAGCTTGAGACTGTCCCCCTCCCCGGCCGCCTCCTGGACAAGATGGTTGTGGAGATGTTCAAGATGAATAAAGAGACGGCATTGGCGGTTTGGTGCGAAGCTGGGAAGATGATAGCGGGGTATATAAAGGCTGTGTTCGGCACGCTGGAGAACGCGGCGTATTTCGCCAGGTACCTCGCCAACGTCGTGCCGGCCAGGAGGTTCGAGATAAAGGCCGAGGGCGGGGAGTTCACAATAGACACCATAGGCGTAGGCTACAGCATAGAGAGCGTGGAGGTGACGGCATCGGCGGTTAGATGCATGCTGGAGGACCTGGGCTACGAAATAGTGGACATAGTGACGGCCCCCGGAATTCTGAGGGTAAAGGCTAGGAGGAGGTAGTAGCCTACCATTAGTAATAAAGATTTTTTAAGAAAACGCCCAGTGGCTCGTGACTCCGAGAATTGTCATATCGGCGCCCCGGGGGATGTCAGGCAAGACCATTGTAACCCTCGGCATTTTGTACGGCCTCGCCCGCAGAGGGCTGAGGGTGGCGCCCTTCAAGGTGGGGCCCGACTACATAGACCCCTCCTACCACAGCATAGCCGCCGGGGCGGCGAGTAGAAATCTCGACGTGGTGTTGATGGGCGAGGATGGGGTGAGGAGGAGGTTTGTGAAATACGCCGCGGGCGCCGACTTGGCTGTGGTAGAGGGGGTGCTCGGCCTCTACGACTCGATAGACGGCGTCTCCGAGTTTGGCTCAACGGCGCAGGTGGCGAAGTTGCTCAAGGCCCCGGTGGTGGTGGTGCTAAACGGCGAGAGGGTAAACAGAACGCTCCGCGCAGTCGTAAGGGGCCTCAAGGCTTTTGACCCCGGCGTGGACGTGGCTGGGGTAATTTTGACAAACGTCACCCCTAGACAGGCGGAGAAGCTGGTCAAGGCCCTCCCCGAGGAGGGCGTGGAGATCGTAGGCGTTGTGCCGAAGTCGAAGAGGGTGGCCGAGGCCTTCGCCTACCGGCACCTAGGCCTGGTCCCCACTGGCGAGAGAGCCGACGCCGGCGGCGTCTTGGACGTGTTGGAGAGCTACGTGGTGCCGCATCTTGATCTCGACGGGATTTTGTCCATCGCCAAGAGGGCCGGCGAGCTTGACGTAGACCCCGAGGCTGACCCCCCCGCTGGCGGCAACTGTAGGGTGGGTGTTATAATGGACCGCGCCTTCACCTTCTACTACCCAGAGCTACTCGAGGCCGCGGCGTCGGTGGGGGAGCCTGTCTTCATAAACTCGCTGAGGGACCAGGCGTTGCCGCCGGTGGATCTCGTCGTGGTTGGGGGCGGCTTCCCGGAGGTGCTGGCTGAGGAGCTGGAGCGGAATAGGCCGTTTAGAAAAGCCCTTCTGAGCTATGTGGAGTCGGGGGGGAGGCTTTACGCCGAGTGCGGAGGCCTTATGTACATGACCTCCTCTATAATTATCGACCGTAGCGAGTACGAGATGGTTGGCGCCATCGACGCAGTCACGGCGATGCTGGACAGGCCGGTGGGCAAGGGATACGCCTGGGGGCATGTGGTGGGGAATACCCCAGTGGCGCCCCGGGGGACGAGGCTGGTGGGCCACGAGTTCCACTACTCTAAGATTATCTTTAGGGAGAAGCCAAATCTCGTCATTAGGCTGGAGAGGGGTGTGGGGGTGGGAGGGGGGTGGGACGGCGTTGTGAAGTACAACATGCACGCCCAGTATCTACACATCCACCCCTACACATACAACGTCTTGGCGGCGCTATGCCGATCTACGTAGTGGGGGCCGGCCCCGGCGACCCGAGCCTGCTGACGGTAAAGGCTGTGGAGCTGTTGCGCAGAGCTGACGTAGTGGCATACGGCGACTTGGTGCCGGAGGGGATCGTCGAAGGCTACGC
The DNA here is from genome assembly GCF_000234805.1 of Pyrobaculum ferrireducens. Taxonomy (NCBI): domain Archaea; kingdom Thermoproteati; phylum Thermoproteota; class Thermoprotei; order Thermoproteales; family Thermoproteaceae; genus Pyrobaculum; species Pyrobaculum ferrireducens. The sequence continues at coordinate 1,523,212 of NC_016645.1, read as the reverse complement.
CCCCCAGGCGAGGCGGGTGAAGATTGGCCACAGGAGGGAGGACCACGACAAGACGGTGGACCGCCTCATCGAAGAGGCGGCCCGGGGTCTCAACGTCGTTGTGCTTAAAAACGGCGACCCCACGGTCTTCGGCCGCGGCGTCCAGATATGTAAAAAAGCCGAAGCCCGGGGGGTGCCGTGTAGCGTGGTGCCGGGGGTAAGCGCCTTCACCGCCGCGGCGGCTCTCCACGGAATTGAGCTGACAGACGGCGTATCGCTAAGACATATAGCTCTCTTTTCCTTCCCCTACTTCGACGCCGAAACCCTAGCCAAGGTCGCCGCCGACACCGTGGTGGTGCACATGATGGGTGACAAGCTGGAGGCTGTGAGGGATGCTGTGGAGAAGGTCTGCGGGGCTGGGGTGAGGATATACGTCTGCCAAGCGGTGTCGCTGGGGGGCAATTGTGTAAAAACCACGGCGGGCGAGCTCCCCTCTTTCAAAGGGAGAAGGCCACTACTCATTATTATACAGAACTGCACACGAAATTAAGCGAATATAAATGGATTATGCCATTTCTATATATTATTAAAAAACAAATATTTTGCCACATATACATTAGTTAATCTGCTCTTTTTCACATATTTATTGTTTTCAAACATTGGTTAATAAGTAATATATGTTTGCATCAATTTTTTCTACATGTCGGCTCCACCGGGCCTACCACCTAAAGAGGAGCTTCTCTCAAAAGCCGAGGAGGTGCTTAAAGAGCTGGAAAAGGGGCCGTGGCCGAGCCACGTCACTGAGCTGAGGAAGACCCGCTATCCTCTTCACGTATACGGCGTGGGGCTTGTGGCTAGGAAGAGCCCATGGGGGCCGGCGGCGGTTAAGGTTGAGTACGTCAACACCGGGGTGCTGTCGAGGTGGGCCAGGGACTGGGTGCCCGGCGGGGGGAGCGAGGTGCACTTCAGAGTATTCCACACCCCGGGCAAGTTCCTCAGGTCCGACTTCGTTAGGAAGATTACCAAGATATCAAGGGAGCTCGGCGTTGGCTTGATAGAGCTCGTTGGACAGACTGGCGCCCTTGTGCTAAACCTCACGCCTGAGACCGCGGAGACGATGGTAGACGCCCTTAGAGAGATAGGGACGGACGTCGGCGGTAGCGGAGACGCCATAAGGGCACTCAACGCATGCGTCGGGCCGGCTCTGTGCGAGTTCGCCCTATACGACACGTTGAAGTGGTACGCCGAGTTCCACAAAGACAAGCGGGTAAACGACAACATCGTGACCCCCAACTACCCCTACAAATTCAAGATAAAGTTCTCCGGCTGCCCGATGGACTGCGCCCGCGCCGCGAGGGGCGACATTGGGTTTATTGGTGTTTGGGTTGGTGCTCCTGAGGTGGATCAGGAGCTTTTGAGGAAGAAGGTAGAGGCTGGTGAGGTGGATCCGGCTAGGCTTGCGGCTAACTGTCCAAGCGGCGCCATCACCTGGGATCCAGAGAAAAAGGAGCTGAAGATAGACGGCACCCGCTGCAAAAAATCAATGCACTGCATAAGAACAGCATACCCAGCAATAAAACCAGGTAAGAACCGGAAAGTTGCGGTGGTGATTGGGGGTGGCTCTAAGGGGCGCTTCGGGCCTAAGCTGGGGTGGTTTATTGGCTACTTGAACCCCGACCAGGCGAGGGACGCGGTTGACCTCACGTTTAAGGTGATTGGGCCTTGGGAGAGCGAGGCGCAGCCTAAGTACAGGCTTGGGGACTACGTCATGCACGTGGGGCTGGACAAGTTCATAGAGAAGGCCGGGATCAAGCTTGAGGGGATGCCTGTCTCCACCGCCAAGAACCCTGACGAGGTGCCGTACGCCGTGTTGCCTAAGGAGGTTAGGGAGAAGTTTCTACAATTCGCAGAGCAGTTGAAGGGGAGGGTATGAGCTCGCCTAAGGCCGCCAGGCTCCAGAAGGTATTCCCCGTCGACTTGGAGAAGTTCCTGCCGGAGAAGGTTTTGAAGAACTACGGCAGGTGGGTGGACAGAAAGTTCCACGGCAACGGCATAATTGAGCACATCTCCGAGACGGGCGACCGGGTCTTTACTGTAAAGGTGGCAATGCCGCCCAACGCCAGAATCAGCGCCGACACGTTAGACAAGCTGGCTGACATTGCCGACAGCCTGGGCATCGGGGCGATGAGAGTTACGATGGCGGGCAATCTTGAGATACTCACAGACTCGCTAGACAAGGCGGTGAAGATCAAGGAGGAGGTGGAGAAGATGGGCTTCCCAGTAGGCGGCTGGGGGAGGTCGATGTGGGGCATAAACTCCTGCACGGCCTACCTCACCTGCACCACCGCGGTGGTCGACTCGCCGAGTATTACAAAGGCGCTGGGCGACGCCCTTGCTCCCTACTTCAAGGAGCAGAGCCTCCCCGCCAAGTTGCGTATATTCGTCTCCGGTTGCCCCTCGATGTGCGCCGGCGGCACCGCCATAGACATAGCCATAGTGGGGCAGTGGGGCGCCCCGCCTAAGATTAGAGAGGACGTCATAGGGATGTGCCTCCCGCCGCCGAGGGCCCTGGCGAAGGTGCAGGAGAGCCAGATATTCCTAGTCCAGGTGTGCCCCACCGGCGCGCTGACTCTGAGGAGGGAGGGCGACAAGGTGAAGCTAGTGTTGCTGGGGGAGAAGTGTATAAACTGCGCGAGGTGCAAGGAGAACTGCGACGCCTTTGACTACGACCCCGAGAACGTGGGGGTGGCGATACTGGTCGGCGGCAAGCTGTCGAACACCGGCGGCGGCGCTAGACTTGCGAGGGTGCTGATCCCCTGGTTGCCGGCGATTCCGCCGCGGTACGAGGAGATCGTCGCGGTGGTTAAACACGTCATAGAGGTGTGGCGCCAGCACGCCAACCCCGGCGAGAGGCTCGCAGACTTCATAGACAGGGTGGGCTGGACCAAGTTCCTGGAGCTGGTGGGGCTGAAGGAGGTGCACGACTACTACCAGAAGGTGCCTGAGTTCGCCAGGACGTTCCTCACATTCCGAGGAAGGGGCGACGTCTACAAGAGGCTGAGAGACGCCTTGTAATGGAGGAATTTGTCAAGAGGGCCAGGTCCCAACCCCCCGTTTTTCTCAACCAGATACCTTACCTCCTCGCCGCGGGCGAGGAGGGGGTCTACTACGTCACTCTCCACGACATGCTCTTCGCCTTTAAGCTAGATGGGGAGTACTACCACCTAGGTTTTCTCGACTTGAAGAAGAGGGTCCTAATAGAGGTTGACCGGTGCGAGGGCGTGGAGGAGGCCACTACGCTGGTAGACGTGGCGGAGGACGTCCCCTGGAGTGGCCAGTCAACTAAGTACGCCTTTTCGGTGTACCCCGCCGAGTGCGGCGGCGGCAGGGCGTTTGGCTTCATCGCGCTGAAGATAAACGTCGAGCTGGACAAAGCCTACCACAACTGGGGGGCCGTGGCGCTGTACCTCCTCCGGGACAGGACAGAGCAGTATCTCCAAGTCTTGAATAAAAAATACAAGGTTTTAGACGCTGTGGAGATAGAGTAGCTACCAGGTTAGCGTTATCTTCGCCTCGCTGGCGTATTCGTAGAAGCTTGCTATGCCCATAATCTTCACCCCCTCCACCACCTCATCCTCCTTAATGTTAAAGGTGGCAGCCGCCGAGGAGCAGAGCCACATCTTACAACCCATGTCGAGGCACTGCTTAAACCTCTCCTGGATCTGCTTGTCAAGCTTCTCAAACACCTTCTTCTTCACGACGTGGGCCCCGTCCAGCGTCCAGAATATCAACACCTCGAACCCCATGGAGGCGGCGGCGAGGGCGTATCCAAGCATTGTAGATATCCTCGGGCTGTCTGCCGGCGGCATAGTTGCCAGAAACGCCACCTTGTCCGCCATGAGGCTCAGAGTTCCATACATAATTAAAAATTATTACCAACCCGCGCGAAACTCCCCGCCCTCAGCCATATATCTAGGAAAGTGGGAATAAAGAAAATAAATTAATACAGTGCATGCCACCATGCCGGTTAAGTGCCCGGGTGAGTACCAGGTGGATGGCAAGAAGGTGATACTAGACGAGGACTGCTTTATGCAGAATCCAGAGGAGTGGGATGAAAAGGTGGCTGAGTGGATGGCTAGAGAGCTGGAGGGCGTCCAGCAAATGACAGAGGAGCACTGGAAACTCGTAAAATACCTTAGAGAATACTGGGAAACCTACGGCTCCTGCCCACCAATTAAGATGGTGACAAAGGAGACCGGCTTCTCTCTCGAGAAGATATACCAGCTCTTCCCCTCAGGCCCAGCCCACGGCGCCTGTAAAGTAGCAGGCGCGCCCAAGCCCACGGGCTGCGTCTAAATCCGCTTTTTCCTTTTTACAAATCGATTAGGTCGATTTTTAGCCCGTCGGTGTCCAGCACGGCGGCTGTGGGTCTCTCCGAGGCGCATCCACAAGCCTCGCCGGGGTTGAGGACGAGGGCGCCGTTTACCCGCCTGATGTCGACCCGGTGGGTGTGGCCGTAGATTACCACGTCGAAAAGCCCAGATCTAGCCATGGCCTCTACCAGAAGCTCAGAGGTGCCGTGGTACACCCCGATCCTCACCCCGCCGAGGTTAACCACGCCGGCCTCCCCCAGCACCTCTATCTGCGCCTCCGCCGCCCTCTTGGCGAAGTTAAACCGGTCGCCGTCGTTGTTGCCGAAGACTGTGTAGACGGGCACGCCCGGCCCAAGGGCCCTCCTCAGCTTAAGCATGGAGAAGGGGGACGTCCAGTCGCCGGCGTGTATCACCGCTGACGCGCCCATCCTCTTCGCCACCTCGCCGAATTTATAAATGGCCTTGTAGTCGTCGTGTGTATCAGCTATAACACCGATGAGCATACGTAGATAAATCTACACTTTTAAAAAATTACCTATGAAATTAATGTTCATAAAGAATTGGAAAAAGACGGGGGGCCGATTTCTAAACCTCAGGGCGGTATTATGTGTATTACTGGAGACGTTCTGAAGCTCCACTGGCCGGTCTTGGGGTCTCTCCTTACGTGTGTAAAGACGTGCCAGTTCTCCTCGTCAATGTAGGGGTAGTCCGCGTTGAGGTAGTAGCCCCTGCTCTCCTTCCTATTCATCATTGAGAACACCACAGCCTGCCCCACTAGGAGGCGGTGGTACACCTCCCAGACCCTCAACAGCTCGTGGAGGCTCGCCGCGGCTGCGAAGCGGAAGTCCTCCTCGAGCATCTTCAACAGCTCCCAGCCTCTGTTGAGGAGGTACATGTTGGTGGTGTAGAACATGCCCCAACCCGCGGCGTATTCATCCATAGTCTTCTGCAGCCTCACGAGGAGCTGGTACCAGTTGAGGTAGTTGGGGTGGATCTCGAACCAGTTGGTGTACTGCGGAGGCATCTCCGGCGTCGTCGTCAGAGGCTTGTTCTTGTGGTACCACTCAAGCGGTCTGTAGACAATTTCCTTGTACCGCTCAATGGTGTCGTTGCTAATCGTGGGCTTGTAGTCCTTGGCCTGGGTCAACACGTACCTCGCCGCGGACTTGCCGGCTATCCTCCCCTCTGTGAAAGACCCGCTACTGAATTTGTGGCCGCTTGCGCCCACCACATCCCCCGCGCCAAATAGGCCCTCCACCGTGAGCATCCTGTTGGGGCCCCATATGTACTCCTTCGGCGCGATGTCGGAAGGCCCGGAGGCCCACATGCCGCCGGGCGACGCGTGGCTGGCTTGAACGTAGGGCTCGGTGGGCATGAGCTCCGATGGGGTCTTCTGCGGGTGGATATTCTGCGAAGCCCAGTAGAACGCCTGTGTGGGGGTCATGTCGAGGTAGTCCTCGAAGAGCACCTTCAGAGACTCCTCGTCGGGAAGTCTCTCCTGGGTCTGCATCAAGTCGGGCCCCCTCCCCTCCTTGAGGTTCTGAATGGTGACCCAGGTCCTTATGGGGGTGGGCGTTGGCTTGGCCCAGGCGAAGTCGTAGAATATCTTGGAGAGCTCGGCCTTCGCCTCGTCTGGCAGAGGCTCCCACTGCTTCCCCTTGACATCTGTCGACCTCATCTTGAGGAGGAGGTAGGGGAAGCCCACCGGTCCGTAGGCGTCTTTAAAGCGCACAACCACCAGCCTAAACTCCATGGTCACCGTCTCAGCCCCGGCGAGTAGAGGTATGGCGTAGGCGCTCCCAGACGCCCATGTGGGGTACCAAGCCCTGCCCAGCCCCTCGCCGACGCTCCTCGGCCTGTACAGCAGAGAGGTGCCGCCGGCGGCTACGATAACCGCCTTGGCCCTAAAGACGTAGAAAGTGCCATCCCTCACATTGAAGCCCACCACTCCGGCAATCCTGTTAGGCCTCGACTCATCTAGAAGTGGATGTGTTACATACACCCTCTCGTACACCTCGTCAGCCGACTTACGGCACGGCTCCGCTATTATCGCCTTGTAAGACTCGCCGTGTATTGGGTGCTGCCACCTGCCGGTTCTGAGGTACTTCCCAGTCTTGGGGTCGCGCCAGATAGGCAGGCCCCACTCGTCGAAGAGCTTTATAGTCGAAGTCATGTGGCGGGCGATGTCGTACACCAAGTCCTCCCTGACCATGCCCAGCAGATCGTTTCTCACGTACTGGACGAAGTCCTCGGGCTTGGGGTCGTCCGGGTCTGTGGTGAAGACGCCGAGGTTGCAGGCGGATAGGCCCATGCCCACGGCGCCGGACTTCTCGGTGTTTGCCTTCTCTACGAGAGTAACCTTGCATTTGCTACGGCACCAGTACTTCGCCTCAAACACGGCGCCGCATCCAGCCATTCCGCCTCCAACCACCAAAATGTCGGTGTCGACGATCTTGGTGGGGAAGTGGAGCGACATAGCCTACCCGCCGCCGGTCTTTTGCTTGGCCTTTAGTATACTGCCCACAATCCGCACCGTTTGCTTGGGACGCGGTAGTTCGGGGAAGCCGAGGTACTCAGGCTTGTCCTCGAGGGCAAGGAGCTCAGAGTCTAGGTCAGATCTCTCGGGTATGTCTAGCGCTCCCTTAGCCGACCCCCACGGCGTCGTCCTAATGGGGGAGGCGAAGTCGTAGACAGTGCCGTCTCTAAACACAATCCTCCAGTAGATGATGTTTTTCTTTGTGTCCCTAATGACGCCGACCCTGGCGCCCAGGGGGGCGAAGTCGGAGTACGGCCTCACGTCGACGGCGTGTTCTGGGCAGTACTTGACGCAGTTCATACACTCAGCGCAGCTGATGGGATCGGCGTTGTAGCCTTTTCTGTTCTTGGGGTTGTACTGCATATTGTCGGCGGGGCATATGTCTACACACTTGCCACAGCCCTTGCATAGAGATGCATATACAAATGTAGGCATGGAGTCTCCGGCTGGCTCTATAAAAATGGATTATTACCAACGGGTGGGAAATAATAGTTTTTTCTACACCGACGGAAGGATCCATGCATAAGCCTGAGATTATCCAACAGGGCGGGTACACATACGTGGAGAGCCCAGTCGACTGGTTTGCCATAGATGTCCTCGCCGTGATTACTGTTATCTGGATAATCGCCACTCTGTGGTATAAGGGCGTTAGGCAGTTCAACTTGATGAGGTACCCGCAGATGCAGATGATGATACCCTACGCCAAGTGGGAGACTGGCCTGCTGTCAAATAAGCCGCCGATGGGAGCCGGCAGGGTCATCTCGGCGTTTTTCAAGACGATCTTCGTCGACGTCCTCGCCATGAATATACTCAAGTGTGAATACGGCCGATCCGAGAAGGAAGTGGTTAGGACTAGGGGCGCCAAGAGAGCCGCCAAGTTGCTCATGGTGTGGGGCTTTGTATTCGCCGCCATATCCACCACGCTGGCTTACTTAACGTTTCCACACAACTACATCGTACTAGACTTCACACACCCGGCGAGGGCGATTGGCATGTTGGGAGGGGTGTTTATGGTGGTTGGGGCGCTTATATGGCTGTCGGTGAGGTACAAAGAGGCGAATTACAGAGGCATCTGGGACCTCATAGGCGCCGACTACCTCCCGCTTATGGTGCTGTTGCTCGGCCTCAGCGGGTTTGTGCTACAGGCGGCGATACTTGCCTGGGCCATCGCCGGAGACGCGGCCTATCCCTTCCTCGTATTTGCCACACACTTCCACGCCATACCTGTGGCGCTGTTCTTCTGGGCCTTTTTCTGGACAAAGGCGGACCACATAATCTATCGCATCTTCTGGCGCATCTACGAATACGCAGATAAAGACCTCGCCGGGGCCAACACACGCCTACCGCCCACCACGCTGAAGCCTCTAAACAAAACCGGCAAGGAGATACAGCCCGGGTACTAGCAAGGGGTTGGAGACCGCGGATTCTCCAAACCCCCTTTTTTTCACCCCCCGCAACAGCTCAGCTTTGTCGGGTCTGTGTAGAAGGCCAGGGCGGCTAGCCGCGCGGCTTCGCCGTACGAGGGGAAGCTTGGCAACCACTCCACCAGGTCGTCTACGGTTAGCCCCATCTGTACCGCCAGCGCAAATACATTAATCAGCTCCTCGGCCTCGGGGGCCACCACGAGGGCGCCTGCGATCCTTCCCCGCTTCGCCGTGATTTTCCACGTCTCGGGATATGTGTTTATCTTTATGAAGCCCCTTGTCTTGCCCCGGGTCCACCCAGCCGCCACGGCGTCTATAGGCGCCGCTCTGCACCTACAGCCGACGCCGCTCTTCAACATGTCCTCCTCTCTCAGCCCCACGCTGGCCACCGCCGGGTCTGTAAACACCACCCTCGGCACCGCCGCCGGGTTAAACACGGCCCTGCCGCCCAATGCGTTGACCGCCGCTACCACCCCCTGCCGCGCCGCGGCGTTCTCCAGGAAGCGCACACCGCCTAGGCCCCCCGTGACGTCCCCCGCGGCGTACACCCCGGGGAGGGAGGTCTCCATCCTCTCGTTTACCTCAACCCCGCCGTGGGGGGCGAGTTTAAGCAAGCCTCCCAGCGGCTCCACGTTGGGGACTCTGCCGGTTGCAACGAAAACAGCCTCTGCCTTCACCTCGCCGCCGCTGTGCCTCACCACCACCTCGCCGCCTCTGACCTCCACGGCGGAGGCCTCGCCTCTTATCAGCTTTACCCCGTCATCCCTCAAGACCTCTTCAAGATACTCGGAAGCAACTTCCTCTTCGTACTTCAGCAGGCGGCCGCGGTGGATAACGGAGACGTCTACCCCCAGCCTCGCCAAGGCCTGCGACAGCTCGGCCGCTATGGCCCCACCCCCGATGAAAACCACAGACGATGGGATATTGTCGAGCTTGAAAAACTCCTCGTTGGTGTAGGCGAGTCCCCTCTCCAGAGCCTCTTTAAGCCCCGGAATGTCTGGGAGGCGGGGCCTGGCGCCTGTCGCCACGATTATCTTATCGCCCTCCACGACCCCCTCCCCCACCTTCACCACGTGGGGGCCGGCCAATACCCCCCGGCCCTCGATTAGCTCCACGTCGTAGTAGCGCAGAACCTCGTCGTACTTCTCCCTCCGGAGATTGCCGACGACATCCTTCATGTGGCTCAGCAACGCCTTGATGTCGACCTTCACCACAGCCTCGAAGCCCTTGTAGAAGGGGTTCTCCGCCTCTTTCTTCAGCTGGGCGGCTCTGATGAGGAATTTGCTGGGGACGCACCCCACGTTTACACAGGTGCCCCCGAGTGGCCCCTGGTTGACCACGGCGACGCTGGCCCCGAGCTGGGCCGCCTTCACCGCCGCCGCAACCCCGGCGCTACCGCCGCCGAGGACCACCACGTCGTATCTAGACATGTGGTTGTGTGTGAAGCGGTTTATAAATTATCATTTATTTGGGCAATTCGGGCAGTACATGGAGGAGGCTAGGATTAGGTGCCTCACCGAGTCCAAGTCGCCCTTTGTGCTGGAGGGTTTGAGGAGTAGGGTTAGGTGGTGGGGCTGGTGTAGGGAGGCGTTTGAGGCGGCGCGGAGGGAGGGGAAGCCGGTGCTGGTGGACGTTGGTGCTGTGTGGTGCCACTGGTGCCACGTGATGGACGAGAAGACGTACAACGACGAGGAGGTGGCCGCATATATCAACCAGCATTTCGTCCCCATCAAGGTGGACCGGGATGAGAGGCCTGACGTGGATAGGCGACTGCAGGAGGCGGCGCAACTAATCTCGGGCCAGGCGGGGTGGCCGCTGACTGTGTTCATGACCCCGGAGGGGGAGGTGATATGGGCCGCCACTTACCTCCCCCCGCGTAGAGAGACGGGGCTACCCGGCATGGTGGAGGTGCTGGAGGCGGTGTTGAAGGCCTACAGGGAGAAGAGGGGAGACATCTCGCAGTTCCACAGAGACTTGACGCGGGAACTCGCCAGGTGGCACGCCCCCGCTCCAGGCGAGCCGAGGCCTGAGGCTCAGCTAGATGTGCTGGCGGCGCTGGCGTCGTCCTTCGACGAGGAGTTCGGCGGCTTCGGCGGGGCGCCTAAGTTCCCACCTATCACCCAGCTGGAGCTACTACTGTTTAGGCATTTCTACGACGAGGTGGGGGTCTACCGAAAGATGGCGGAGGCCACGCTGACGGCCATGGCCCGCGGCGGCATATACGACCACCTCCTAGGGGGCTTCTTTAGATACTCCACGGATAGGTACTGGCTGATTCCGCACTACGAGAAGCTCCTGATCGACAACGCGGAGCTCCTGGCGCTCTACGCCAAGGCTTACAGACAGTTTGGAAACCCGCTGTATAGAAAGACGGCGGCTGGCATAGTGAAGTGGCTGGACGTCTTCATGAGGGCCTCGGGCGGTGGGTACTACGCCAGCCAAGACGCAGATGTGGAAGGCGAGGAGGGCGGCTACTACCGCTGGGGCCTCAACGAGGTGAAGGAGGTCTTGGGCGAGCTGTACCCAGTGGCGGCTCGGCACTTCGGCTTCGAGACGCGGCCGTGGCCTGAGGGCAAGGCGACGCTGTACGTGGCTGAGCCCATGGAGGGCCCCGAGGTGGAGGAGGTGTACCGCCGCCTAGCCGAGGCGAGGGGCCGCAGGAAGCCGCCCTACACAGACACCACCGTGTACGTGGGGTGGAGCTGCGCCGCGGCCTACGCGGAACTCCTCTCGGCCAGGCTCGCCTCGGTCGGCGACGTGGGGCATGCCGTTAAGACGCTTGAGCTATTCGCCGGGCATCTGGCGCGCGTCGGCGGGTTTCCCCACGGCTTTAGAGAGGGCAGGCCGGTGGGGAGGCCCACCGTCGAGGACTACGCATACTGCGTCTTGGCGTGGGTAGAGGGCTTCTCCCACACCGCCAGGCTGGAGTTTATCGAGGCGGCGCGGGCCGCGGGGGAGATCCTCGCCGCGAGGTACCTAGACGCCGGCGGCTTTAGGGACGTGGAGGAGGTTGACCCGGTTGTGGCCACGCCGCACTACCCTGTGCTGGATACGCCGAACTTCTCGGGGAACGCCCTGGCGTCGATTGCGCTGGCGGCGCTGTCAGAGGTGGTGGGGAGGCGGGACTTCGCAGAGGCGGCTTACAAGGCGGTGTCTGCGGTGTACGGCAAGATGGAGAGGGTGGGGCCCTCGGCCGCGGGGCTGTGGCTGGCGCTCGGTCTCCTCAGCTGGGGGGTGCCCCGCGTCGTGGTGGTGGGGGAGTCGGAGGAGATGTGGAAGGCGGCGCTGTCGATCTACAGGCCCTGGATGGTTGTCGTGCCAGTACAGGGGGACTGGCCCTATAAGGATCCGGCGGTTAGGTCTATGCTCAGCGGCCCGAAGCCGGCGGCGTATATATGCGCCGGTAATGCCTGTAGCCTGCCGATAAAAACAGCGGCAGAGCTAGAGAAGGCGGTGGCAGAATTTATGAAAAACACCTACAAGCTAGCGTAGGAGCATCTACGTACATAGAACTGAATTATGACGTGGCCGATCCCCAGGTTGTTGCTTACCCCCCTTTCTAGTTAGGTCGCTGTGTTGGCATCCGGCAAAGAGACGTGGAGAGCGGCGGGGGATTCACCAAATGTGCAACGGTCGTTGCTAGGATACGCCGAGCGGGTCGGCGGAGGCGTGGATGGGTTAGCCCGGCCCCACTACGCGGTCGGGTGGTGAATGGCCCAATGCGGTCAGAGACTTGTCTAGCCGTAGCCGCGGCGGCTGGCCGCCTCGACGTCTCGCTACTCGGCGCTGGAAATAGCGTCTCTGTGTGCCTCGATTAGTCTATCTATTTCCTTGGCTAGCGCGAGGTCTCTGTCGGTTATTTTGTTGCCGGCGTCGTGGGTGGTGAGCCTGAGGACTAGGTTTGTATATTTCAGCTCCACGTCTGGGTGGTGCCCATGCCTCTCCGCGATCTCAGCTAGATGTGTCAGGAACCTCACCGCGTCTATATACGTCTTGAATCTCAACTTGTACACGATGCACTCCTCTCTCTTCATGTACTTGATGCGACTTCTCCATATATTGTTTTCGAGAATTTAGATAAGCCAGCCACTTGTTAATAATATTTAAAATCGAGAAACGGACGGGGGGTTATGGCTGAGAAAATCGAGAAAAAGAACAAGCTGGCTATAATTGCATGGTCTGGCACCGCCGATAAGCTTTATCCGGTTGCCATATTGTCAAGCGCGGCGGCGGCGGGGGGCTGGGAGGTGGAGGTGTTCTTCACCTTCTGGGGCCTCAACGCCATTAGGAAGGAGCTCCTCAACGCTCCGCCTAAGATCTCGGCCGACTTCTCGGAATACGCCCCGGCGGTTGCGCAGGCAATAATGCAGATGAACTTCCCACCGTGGCACGAGCTGATGAGGCAGGCAAAGGCTATGGGGAATGTGAAGGTGTATGCATGCTCCACCACAATGGAGATGTTTGGCATAAAGGACAAGTCCGCACTCGCCGACTTTGTCGACGACGTAGTCGGCGCAGCTACCTTCCTAGAGAGGGCGAAGGACGCCGCTGTGACGCTGTTCATCTAACCCCCCTTTTTCTTGTATTCCAAGCCCCCTAGTTAATAACTCTTATTTAGAACAATCTGCAGAGCCTCCGTGGAGGTTGTAAAGAAGAGCATAAAAATAAGCGGCTCCCACTGCCTGGGACCTGTAGAGTTGAGGAAGGCTATCGCGGACGTGCCGGTAGGGGGCTACCTTGAGGTTATTACAAACGACCCTTGTGCGAAGGAGGACATACCGGTGTGGTGTAAATTCACAAAGAACGAGCTGGTTGAATACACGGAGCTGGAGGGGGGATGGATGAGGTTTCTAATAAAGAGGACGAGGTAATCTGCGCCTTGGTAATCACCCCGGACGAGGCGGCGCTTAAACTACTGGAAATATTTAAGCCGAGATATATATTTCTAGCTATGGGTGGTCGAAAACTCGCCGAAAAAGCCGCCTCGCTCGGCGAGGTGAGGATATGTACCTACACTCCGTGGGAGGTTCCTCCAGATTTTAAAACCGCGGGGCCACTTAGCTTTATAGAGGCGTGCCGTGGGAGGCCGGTTCTGGTGATATAATGCTTGAGGTGTTTACCAGAGACGCCAAAAGGTGTGTAGAGGATGTGGTGTTTGAAATTGTCTGCACCTGCAACCTGAAGACGCTGATATACGCCGAGGGCGGCGTGATCAAGCTACCGCCAGCCCACGGCGGCTGCAGGATCGAAGACGTGGTGGAGAGGTACTGCGGCGGCTTGTGCCTCTCGGTGAGGGACAGCCACAGAGTCTACGTGCTGGTGTTCTACACCCTCAAGCTGGGGCTTGAAAACCTCGCCAAGTTGATAAAGGACCGTTGCGCCTCGCTTACCTAAACCTCCTAGTTGTGAGGGGGGTGTCCCCCCTCCTGCCCAGCGCCAGCTCGGCGGCGAGCTTCCCCATTGCGGGGCCGTAGGTCCAGCCAAGTCTGCAGGTCCCGGTGGCGATGACCGCGTCGCCCCGCCTCTCTAGGATCGGCAACCCGTCTGGGGTGCAGGGCCTGTAGCCCACCGCCGTGTCGAACACCTCGAAGCTTGGGACCCAGCGCCGCGCCGCCTCCAGCACCTTGTCTAGGTACTTCAGGTCTGGATATGGATCCACGTCAAACCTCCCCGTGATTTTCACCCACCTGGAGAAAGGCACTACGAATACCCCGCCCACGAAGTCGGCTATGGTCTTGCCTGGCTTCTGGGCCGCGGCGGCTCTGACGCCGTATCCCTTCAGCGGCGCCACCGGGACGCCCATCCTGCGGCACCACCACCCGCTGGCAAACACGACGCCGTCCACGGCCAGCCTCTCGCCGTCTTCCAGAACCAAATGTTTGTCCTCCAGCTCGGCGGCACGTTTCTTAATTATCTTAACCCCGCTCAGCTCCCTGACCAGTCTATCCGCGAGCAGGTCCGTTGACACCACCACGGCGTCTAGATACACAATTACCCGCCTCCCGTCCAGCTCCCCCACCTCAAACCTCGGCCTAAGCGGATCCCGCCTCAGCGAGTCGACCTCCTTCTCCACTTCGTCAACCACCTCGTAGACGGGCTCCTCCCTCAGCTCGAAGTCGTTTGACTCCTCGGCGAGTCTGAAATACTCCCTCTTGGAGAACTGGGCCATCTCGCTCATAAATGCCCACACGTCGGCGCCGGGATCCCTGCCGTACATCTTTAAATAAGTCAAGAGCCAGAGAGGGTCTATGCGGCGTAGCGCCGCCTTGCCGCTCCTAATCATCTTCAAGTAGCGGCTCGCGTACCCCCCCACATTTATCCTATTGAGTTCAAACTTGGTAAATTCCAGCACACCCGCGGCCGCCCGCGAGGAGTGGGCGATGTCGCGGGCCTCGACGAGGGCTACGTCCACGCCCTCGCGTTTTAGATAGTAGGCGGCGAAAAGCCCCACCACGCCTCCCCCAACCACCACAATCATGCATAAACACAAGCCGGTAGATTTAAAATTATAGACAGACAAAAGAAAAATAGAAATATACAAGTAGAAACAAGCCTCAATCTATAAAAATAAAAGACTGTCATATAATCTACAAATGATATTTGATTATTAAAGCACTAGTAAATATAATGTTTGTAAAAACTCAATTTCCATAAGTTCAGCCCTACTTAGCTACTTCTATAATAGCCTCTGGCGCTTTGAAGCCCACAGCCTTGTGCGCACCTGAGCAAAACGGCTTCTTCTCTGAGTGCCCGCAACGGCAGAGGGCGTACTGTACCTGGCCGTCTACCTCCACTAGAAGAGGGCCGTTTTCTCTTGCGATTATCCTAATCATGTCACGCCTGGCTTAGAGCCTCCTCGAAGGAGCCGGGGTCGCTGGCTATGTACTCCTCGAGTGTGGACACCTCTACCGGGTCTGTAAACAGCATCTTCACGCCGGAGCTAGTGAAGAATCTGTAGCTGGTCTGGCAGGCGCCGGCGGCTATCACCACGTCCACATCCGGCAACACCTTGTCTCTAAGCCACTGATACTTGGGGAGGCCGTGGGCCGGAGGCGCCTCCTCGCCTTGGAAATCTGTATTCATGACGCCGATTTCGTGGTGGTGATGGTGGTGGTGCTCGTCGTAGTCCGGCACGGAGCCTAGGGGGTTTGTCCTCTCCTCAAGAAGTTTTAGTTGGCCGCCCTCGTACATGTATATACGGAATTTGGGGGCGTGGGCGAAGTGCCCCGGGAACACGACGTTTTCCTGGTTGCATGCAACTGCCACTTTCATTATACAACTGTCGACTCGTATATATAAATTAAATCTAGATACACACCGCCGCATCACGGCCGCCGATAGAAGCCCTAGACGTAGCACCCTACCGATAGCCAGCCCTTGGACACGCCGCGGGGGGACTCTCCCTTCACTTCTCCAGAATTCACGGGAGGCGGGCCGCGGATGCTTGCACCGGCAAGTCCCCGGGGAGAGATCAACCTGGGGGTTTCCTACTAAAGAATATAATGAATACTCGATGTAGGCTACGATAAGTATCCCCCAGGTGCTTTTTAAATAGCTGAAAAAGATGGCCGAGGAGAGGGGTAGTAGCGTAGAGGAGTTGGTGATCGATGCGTTGACGCGACAGCTTGATCCTGACGTTAGGGTTAAGATCTACTTGGAGTTACATGAGAAGTACCTAAAGGAGGCCGAGGAGCTTTATGCAAAGGGCGACTTGGCCCAGAGTGGGGAGAAGTATTGGGGGGCCGTCGCGGCGTTGCTCAACGCAGTTGCAGAAAAGAGAGGTTGGAGACACTACAGCCACCGGGACTACGCCGAAATTATAGAGAGACTTTCTGAAGAGTTGAGGGAGCCTCTGGGCAGACTCTTTGCATGCTGTGAGAGACTTCATTCAAATCACAGCTTTCTGACTAGAGTTAATTTCGACGCCCATAGAGAGGACGCGCTTAGGCTTATGGAGATGCTCAGGAGGTTAGTTGCGTAGAGAGTTTAGGTGGTGTCGGCCTGGTGCTGTTTGTCGCTTGGTGTCCATGTCGCCTAATGTCCCGTGTTTGGTGTGTATCGAAGTTTCGACGCCCCGGGGAGCGCCGGATGAGAGGCGGATTTAGTGGTGTGGCATTCCCTGGGGGCCGTGTTTTAGGTAGTATTCTGGATTTTTTTCAAACGCCTCTTTACAGGCAGGTGAGCAGAAGTAGTAGGCTTTCCCCTTGTAGAGGGTCTTGTACTTGGCGGTGGAGGAGTTTACCTCCATCCCGCAGACTGGGTCAATTTCTTTGTGCATAGGTGTGAAAAAATATGCATTATAAAGGTTTAGTGTCCCACTTCGCCTAGGTATTTGCCATGCCAGCTGTGGAACCAAACGGCGCCGCTGTAGGCGTTGACGCTTAGCATCTGCATGTCGTCTCCAATCTTAAAGTGGTATGTGTAGTAACCTGGGAATGTGTACACTTCTTCAATCTCGGCGCCTGGGAAGTATCGGCTCAGCCAGCTCTGCGCAATTGACCTGGCCTGCTCCTCGCTTATCCTTACCGGCGCCCCCCGCCACATCACTGACTGGGGTTCTGGGTGAACCACGCTGTTGGGGAATACCAACAGCTCGTATTGGGGAGAGCCGCCGAGACCCACCACTACGTAGTACCCATTGCTGTATTTCTCAACAGAGAGGACCTCATAGCCAGTCCTCTCCTCCACGTATCTCGCGACGTTTGTATCGTTAACCACGCCGCCGGCAACCCCCCACCACCCCATCATGGGGCACCCGCCTCCCCACGAGCCTATGCCCGGCCCACGCCACACACCCCACTGACCCATCATACCTCCCATCATACCGCCTGGGTGCCCCATGGCGCTACTTGTATAAGGAGTATTGCCGAAGACGCCACCCCACGGCTGGCTCATCCACATGGCTTGTATGAATATAGACACTGCAACCGCCGTAATTACTAATAATATTATTACTCCTATCTTGGTGTTTGAGTTTTTGTTTTCCATGACCTCATAGAAATTTAGAATTGTATATACCTGCCGTGAAACAAACAGGCGGAACTGTTACGCGCGGAGTGAAATGTCTTAATATATTCCGGATGTTTACCTTTATGAAAGCGGTTTATCTATTCGCCATCGCGGTGGCTCTAGCTTTTCTACTTGACTATGTACATGTCCATCTCATGTGTCCACACTGCCCATTTCCATCCCCCATGTTGCCGATATTCGCCCTACTTGTAGTCGTCACGGTTGCGACTCTCTATTTTTATATACATGGCTTCAAGCCCGTGGAGACGCGGCCGGCGGGGTACTATCTAGTTGTTGCAAATCTACTTCGGGAACCGGAGAGGTCAATTTACATAAAGATATATGAAAAGGGGGGTGAGGCAGTGCTTGCGGAGGTGGCTCGAGAGCTGGGTCTTAGAAAACTTAGGGCTTGGAGAGCCGCCCAGAGGCTTGCCGAAAAAAACCTAGTGGTTTTAGAAAAGCAGGCAGGTAGGCTAGTAGTGAGGCTGAGGCCCCTTGAAGAGCTGTCTATAGAGCCAGAACACGGCAAGAATTATAAACGCTATAAACAGGACAAACAGCACAAAGCCGAGAAGCATCCATAAGAAGCCCCACCAACCAACGCCCGGCCCCCACCAGCCGCCGCACATGGGGCACTGCGCCTGTAAAAACCCCGTCAGTATCAGGCCTATACCTATTTTCCTCATGGGCCACCACTGGGTGGGTCCTTTTATTGATTTGCTGAATTGCCTCGCGGGAGGCGGTTTCACATAGCTGAAACTTGTTGAAAATGGAGGTTTCACACTTTCCATATATGTGTGTATTTCAATTACCTCATGGCTAGAGAGAAGAGGCAGAAATCTGTTGTAAAGAGTCTATTCGTGCTGGTGGTGGTTGCCGTAGCTTCGCTTACGTTGGGGGTTGTTTTAAAGCAGTTCTACTTCAACGGTGCGGTGTCTAGAGAAACAGGTTCTGTGAAGGCGGTGTTTTACTATTCTCCGCCGTGCGGCTGTTGCGGTACATATCTGCCTAAATTGAGATCTATCCTAGCTGTGGAGGTAAGGGTGGTATCTCCAGAGGAGCTTATAGGAATTAAGAAGAGTCTAGGGATACCTGTGGATTTGCAGTCGTGTCACACAGTTGTTATAAACGGCAGATATGTAGAGGGCCATGTCCCGGTCTCGGCGGTGGCTGAATTAGCACAAGACGGCTTCGTCGGAGTAAAAGGCTTGGCTTTACCACATAGAGAGACGGACTCCAAAACGTAGGAGGGGCCGGGGTATTACGTAGTGTACGAAAACGGCAACGTACGGCGCGTAGATTCGTAGACCTGCCTCTGGAGGGGTGTCAAGACACCGGCGGCTCTGCCGGGGAGCGTGGTTAAGCCCCCGGGCGTTTTTAGAGAGAGGGGTGGGTTGATTGTCCCACCTCTTGTCGGTGGGGTGAGGCCGGGAGGTTGTGTGGTTTCGCATCAGGTATATATCTGCGGGTCGGTTTAGATGGATATGGAGTTTTCGAGAGGGCTTTCTGTGGGGCTTAGGGTGGAGGGCCGTGAGACTGTGTTGAAGATTTTGGGGATGCACTGCGCCACGTGTTCGCTGACAGTGCAGAAGGCGCTTTTGTCTGTCCGTGGGGTTAAGTGGGCAGAGGCGTCTCTCGCCAGTAACGAGGCGAGGCTGGTGGTGGATCCAGAGGTTCTGGACTACGGCGAGCTTCTCAGGGCGGTGAGGAGGGCTGGGTACGACGTGTATAGGGAGTCGGCTTACTTCGTGGTGGATTTCCGGCCGGAGGAGGCGGAGTCGGTGGAGAGGCGGGCGGGGGGCTGGGGAGTGTTCTACGCCAGGGCGAATCCGGCGACTGGCGTACTCTATGTTGAGTACAACCCGCTGGAGGTGGGCGCCGACGTTGTTGTGAAGCGTCTTGAGGAGGCTGGGTACAGGGTGAGGGAGGTTAGGAGGGGCGGGGTTGAGGTAGACGTGGATAGGCGGGTGGCTGAGCTGGAGGCGGCGGATTTGAGGCGTAGGCTCTTGCCCGCGGCGGCGGCGTCTGCGTTACTGGTGCCCATGATGGTGGGGGTTGAGCTGGTCCCGCCGCTGGTGCAGATGGCTCTGGCGGCTCTGGTGCAGTTCTACTCAGGATGGAGGTTTATCTCGGGGGCCGCCAGGGCTTTTAGAAACGGGACGGCGAATATGGACACCCTTGTCACGTTGGGCACCCTCAGCGCCTTTCTCTACAGCGTGTATGCCGTCTTTGCCGGTGGGCCGACTTTTTTCGAAGCCTCGGCGCTTGTGATTACGTTCGTCCTCGCTGGTAGGTACTTGGAGAGTTTGATGAAGTTGAGGAGTGGAGACGCGGTTAGGCGGCTGGCCGGCCTCCAGCCGCCGAGGGCCAGGGTGAGGCGGGGGGGAGGCTGGGTGGAGGTGGACGCCGCGGAGGTGAGGCCGGGGGAGGTGGTGGAGGTGAGAGAGGGGGAGAGGCTCCCCGTGGATGGCTACGTGGACGAGGGCGTGGGGGCGGTGGACGAGTCTGCCTTCACCGGGGAGCCTCTGCCGGTGGAGAAGGGGCCGGGCGACTTGGTTCTGGCGGGGACGACGCTGGTCAGAGGCCGGCTTCTGGTGAGGGCTACGCGTAGTGGCGAGGCCACCTACCTGGCGGAGGTGGTTAAGCTGGTGAGGCAGGCGCAGAACGCGAGGTTGCCTATCCAGAACTTTGTGGACAGAGTCTCCGGGGTCTTTACCTGGGTCGTGATGGCTGTGGCGTCTGCTACTTTCGTGGGGTGGCTCCTCGCGGGGGCCCCCGTGTGGCGTGCCTTGCTGTTCGCGGTGGCTGTGCTGGTGGTTGCCTGCCCCTGCGCCTTGGGCTTGGCGACTCCTCTGGCGGTGGTGGTGGGGATCGGCAGGGCGGCGGAGAGGGGTCTCTTGGTAAAGAACGTCGAGGCTGTGGAGCGGGCTCTGGGGGCTAGATACGTGGCTTTTGACAAGACCGGCACCTTGACGGTGGGGGCGCCCCGGGTTGTGAAGTATGTAGGCGACGAGTGGGCGCTGTCGCTGGCGGCGTCAGCCGAGGCTAAGTCGGCGCATCCAATAGCGGCCGCCGTGGTTAAATTCGCCGCGGAGAGGGGGGTTGCTGTGGCTGAGCCTGATATGTTCGACACATTCCCCGGCCAGGGGGTGTACGCCCGGGTGAACGGCGCGGTGGTTGGTGTGGGTAATGAGAAGCTGGTGGAGGGGCTCGGGGCTGAGTTGCCACTGGAGATCCGCCGGGAAGCGGAGGCGTACAGAGCCGAGGGCTACACCGTGGCTTACGTCGTGGTGGACGGCGTGGTGAGAGGCTACTTAGTCGTGGGGGACGAGGTGAGGCCTGAGGCGGGGAGGATCTTGCAGAGGCTGAGGGAGATGGGGCTGGAGCCCGTTATTGTCTCGGGGGACCACGTGGCGGCTGTGGCCAAGGTGGCGGAGAGGCTGGGCGTCAAGAGGTACTTCGGCGGCAAGACCCCGGAGGAGAAGGCCGAGGTGGTGAAGGAGCTTAAGAAGGAGGGCGGGGTTATCTTCATAGGGGATGGTGTTAACGACGCGCCGGCTCTAGCCACGGCTGATGTGGGTATCGCGGTGGCGACCGGCACAGAGGTGGCGAAGGAGGCTGGCGACGTGGTGGTGAGGAAGGGGGACTTGGCCAAGGTGGTGGAGTTTCTAGAGCTGTCCCGCAAGATTGTGAGGAACGCCCGGTTTAACCTCTTCTGGGCTTTTGTATACAACGCCGCGCTTATACCAGTGGCGGCGGGCCTCTTCTACCCCGCCCTCTACCTCCGCCCCGAGCTGGCGGGGCTGGCCATGGCGCTCAGCAGCATATCCGTCACGCTAAACGCCCTGCGGCTTAGGAGGGCGTGAAAATAGAAGATCCCGGAGACGCTAGGATTGGGAGGACGTAGCCGCCTTATCATAATGTTGGGTCAGCTGTGGCGTAGTGTCCCCGCTTTTTAGAGTTCCCATCTAACGGAAAGGTGGACAAGGACCGTGGAGTTTTTATCGTAAAACTCGGCTCCTACCTTGGCCTCTACTGCCCTCTTAATTTCTACTCGCCTCGTCAGCTTTAGAGACACGGCCCTTAGGATCTCTTGTCCTGGTAAGTTTTAAATCTTGGCCACGGCTCTTCTGTGAGCGATGAGTCGGATCCCCGAGATTGACGTGGACTAGGCTAATCTGCGAAGCGGCGTGTCTCGTACACCTGTCTCGAATTCCCCAGTTCCCTCCTCGAAATTGTGAAGTTCGTCAAGCGGCATCTTTGGCTCTAGCTTGAAGAGAGCTGGTAAAACCACCAGCTACTGGTGGTACTACCAGTGAAGAACGGTGGATGCTCGCCTATCCCCTTTTCTCAATAGGTAGCCTGCCTCTCTTCAAGTCGTTAATTAACATGGCCAGCTCCTCCACGGCCTCCCTCAGTATGGCCTCCCCCTTTGCCCGCGAGGCTTTTGAGGGGTAGCCCTGCACCGCCTTTGTATATACCACGCGGCTCACCTCTTTTCCGTATACAGCGTATCGCATCTCCACCCACTCGTCAGCGTCTCTGGGAACCTCCTTTACTAGGTGTGGGTAGGCCGCCAAAACTTCGCTAGTCTCGTCCTCAGCCGCGTGGCCTTCCGGCGTCTCTAAAACCCTCCTTCTCGCCTCCTTTGCTAGATCAATCCACCAATTCACCACGACAATTGTTAAGTCAGAGGCCTTGGCCGCATCGCGGGCGGCGGCTCTCAACGCGTCTACATTGCCGCCGTGGCCGTTTACAACAACGAGGTACCTCACCCCATTCCTCGCCACCTCCGTAAATATTTCTCGAAACAGCCGGTAGAGAGTCTCCTGGGATATTGATATGGTCCCTGGAAATTTGTCTAATACGTAGGTATAGCCGTACCAAAGCGGCGGCATTAGGAGCGCCCCCGTCTGCTCAGTTGCCTTTTCTGCTATGTAGATTGCCATTAGGGTGTCGGTGCCCAGGGGGAGGTGCGGGCCGTGGGCCTCAACGACGCCCACCGGCAACACAGCCACCGTCTTGTCCACTCTCTCAAATTCGGGCCAGGTGAGTTCGTGCCACTTCATGATGTGCGCGGTGTATGTGTTATTATAGGTATCGCCCTACAGGTGGATAACCATGTTATCCTCGGCAACTAAAACGTGGCGGTTTAGCTTTTTCACGTCTTGATACACCGTGGGATTGAACTTTTCATCGATGTGGCTCAGCACCACCTCGCGTACCTTCATGGCTTCGGCCTCCCTCACAGCATCAAAGGTGGTCATGTGAGCGTACCTCCTGCAGATTTCTCCATACTCCTCGTTGCATGTGGCCTCTAGCACCGCCAGCTCAACCCCCTGGCCCAGCCTCTCAACGGGTTCGCAACCAGGCCCCGTGTCTCCAGAGAATAGTATGTCCAGGCCGCGGGCAGATATCTTAAACGCATACGCCTCCTCCGCGGTGTGGTGACATGCCTCACCGGCCTCAACCACCAGCGTATTTTGCTTCACAACGGTGCCCGGGGCCAATCTGTGGAAATGGATCTGGTAGCTGGGCGCCTTGAATAGATTTACAGCGACGAGCCTAGCCGCCTCTTCTACAACCCTAGGGGCGAATATGTGGATGGGCTTCCTCCGCCCCTCGATGTGGGCTTGGAAAAGCGTCTCTGGCAGGCCTAAGTAGTGGTCCATGTGGCTGTGCGTCACTAGTACGTAGTCCACCTCGGCTAGGAGCCCCCTGTCTGACAGCCGGTAGTGGCACCCAACCCCGCAGTCGATCACCACCAAGCCCTCGCCTGTGTCTAGCAGATTGGCCGACCTCCAGCGCCTGGAGCCGGGGCTACCGCCCGCGCCCGATCCCAATATGTGTAGGTACATAGCTAGGCAAATTTCACCACCTTATCTTTCTTAACGTCGAACCTCACCACCTGGCCCTCGGCTATGTTGAAATCAGGAGGGGCCCTTGCCTTGATAAATTGGCCTTCGTATTCAACCTCCACTATTTTATAGGCGCCGAGATATTCAACCCTAGCCACCCTACCCACGTATGGCCCGTTGCCGAGCGCCACGTCCTCTGGCCTAAAGCCGACGCGCTCCTCGCCGCCTAGCCCCAGTAGCTTGGCTGGAACCACGTTGCTCAGCCCAAGGAAGTTGAAGACAAAGAGACTACGGGGGCTTGTGTAGAGCTGTGACGGGGGGCCGACCTCCTCCACCCTCCCGTTGTTTATAACCACCAGCAGGTCGCCAATCGCCATTGCCTCCTCCTGATCGTGTGTGACGTGTATCACAGTTGTGCCGAGCCTCCTCTGGAGATCTTTCAAAAACCCCCTCACCTCGAGCCTCAGCCTCGCGTCGATGTTGCTAAGCGGCTCGTCAAGGAGTAGGACTTTGGGCTCTTTCACCAAGGCCCTGGCGAGGGCCACCCTTTGTTGCTGTCCTCCGGAGAGCTGGTGGGGGTATTTCTCCAGCTGATCGGCGATGCCCAGAATCTCGGCCATCTTCACCACGCGCCTCTTAACCTCTGCCATAGGCATCTTTTTATTTTTCAGCGGCATCGCTATGTTGTCGAAAACAGTTAGGTGTGGGTAGAGGGCGTAGTTTTGAAACACAATGCCGATATCTCTCTTCCACACCGGGAGCCTCGTCACGTCTCTCCCATCTATGTATATAGAGCCGGCGTCAGGCTTCTCAAGCCCCGCTATAAGCCTCAGCAAGGTGGTTTTACCCGAACCCGACGGGCCTAGCAACACCACGTAGGTGTTGTCTGGAATAGTCAGCTCGTCGATGCTGAGGGTAAAAGTCTTGAAGCTCTTTCTAAGGCCCTTTATCAAGAGCATGGCCTACCTGGCGCCCCACACCTTTTCAAGATTTTTCCTAACTGCAATGAGATACATCAGCGGTGGGAGGATGCTCACAATACCCGCGGCTGCCACCTCTCCGTAGCTCATAGTTACCGGGCTCATCAACATGGCGATGTAGATGGAAAAGGTCTGGGCGCCGGAGAAGGACAGCGGGTTGGAGAGGTTGTACGGCGTCGAGGTGAAGGCGAGGGGGAACACCAAAGCGCCCCACGAGAATAGAAAAGCGTAGAGCCCCGCCACGCTCATGCCGCCTCTGCTCAGGGGCAGGACCGCCTTGGCGAAAGCCTTCACCCGGCTCAGGCCGTCGGCCAGCGCCGCCTCCTCCACCTGCCTATTGAAGTTGGCGTAGAAGTTGTACAGTATCCATATGGAGTAGGGCAACGTCATTATCGGATAAGTTAAGACCAACGCAAATAAAGTGTCATAGACGTGTAGCTCCCTAACCACTAGGTAGAGGGGGACGATGTATAGAAGCGTGGGGGTCGTCATGAGGTAGAGGATATACGCCACCAGGTAGCCCCCACCCACCCCGTGGAGGCGCATGGGGTAGGCGGCTAATGTAGCCAAGAAAATTGTCAACGTCGTGTTTATAGCCGCTATGTAGATACTCACTAAGAAGAAGGGAAGGCCGTGGGTGAATACCTGGATAAAGTTGTCGAAGGCTAGTCTGGAGGGGAGGATGGCGGGCGGCACGTTTATGATCTCGCTGGGAGGCTTCACCGCCACTAGAAATAGCCATATCAGCGGCGTGAAGACAAAGAAGAGCGCCGAGGCGAGGACTGCGGCGTGGAGCACGGGCGGCGCCTCGCGGTTGGGTAGCCGGTATACGCCCGGCATCTTTAGGAAAGTCCTCGCCGTGAGGGCCTTCATGTAAGTCAGCGATAGGGCTGTCCCCACCGCGGTCATCAAGACGATTAGCATCGCTGCGTATCCAAACTCCCCAGAGGCAAACTTCTCAAAGCTGTAGTACGCCAAGTTGTCCAGTAGCCTCGGCCCCACCTGCGCCGTGCCGATGTATATGGGGTCGAAGGTGAAGAACCCCGTCAAGGCAGTGAGGACGAAGGCTGTGAGTATGTGGGGGGTGATCAGGGGGAGGTCAACGGCGAAGAATTTCCTAATTCCCACCACTCCGTCGGCCATGGCGGCCTCGTCTACAGTCTGCGGCACTGACCTCAGCCCGGAGTAAATTACCAACACCGCCGTGGGGAAAGCGCGCCAGACGTCGATCAGAACCACAGTCCACACAGTGGAGAGGGGGTTCATCTTGATTAAGCCGCTCTGCATTAAGTAGTAGCCAAGGCCGTAAAGGGGGTTTAGCATTAGGTACCACGCCATGGCGGCGGTCACAGGCGGGATGAAGGCGGGGAGCATAACCAGGATTAGCCACCTACCGCCTAGACGCTTTATGGCGAGCGCCACGGGCGTGGCTATTAGGACGGCTATAACAGGCGTCGCCACTGTGTAGAATACCGTGTTCCAAAGAATCAGAGGTCCATAGGGATCTTTTTCAACAAACCAGAGATAGTTGCCCAGACCAACCCACCTCAGCGACCCCTCGTATGTCCTCTCAAAAAAACTGAGGAAAATGTTGCTTAGGATTGGATAGAGGGTGAGGGAAAAGAGATAGAGAAGTGGGGGCAGGGCTAGAAAAAAGAGTTGTTTATCCCTCATGAAATTTTCATAATGCTGAGCCAGGTCTTGTAGATATTCATCTGCGTGGTTGCGGCGTCTTGCTCCCCCCTTAGATACTTAGCCACCTCGTTGATGAAGTACGGCCTGAGATCTGTGAAGAAGTTGGTGACTCTGTTGACCAGCGTGAGTCTCGGTAGCTCAGACTGCGGAATCTTGCCCTGGAGCAACGGCACGAAGGGCTTCACCCAGCTCATGGAGGGCACCTCAGCCGCGGCTTGCAGTCCCGTTACGGTAGAGGGAACAAAGCCCACCTTCTCCGCGCCGAGTTTATACATCTCGGGAGACATTAAAAACGATATGAATTTCGCCGCCAGGTCGGGGTCTTTAGCATATGGGTTAATCCCTATGAAAGTGGGGGCTAGGCCGGTGGCGTATGGGAATTTGCCGCCGGGGAGCGGCGCAATCGCGATGTCACCAGCCACCTTTGAAAGGGTGGCGTTGTTGTATATAGGTATGAAGCTGGTCCAGGCGGCGACCATAGCGTAGTCGCCTGTGAGGAAGAGGTCTCTCAACTGGTCGTACTCCATAGCCTGCACTGTAATCGGAGGCTGGAACTGCACCAGCTTCTTGTATGTCTCAAGTGCCTGTAGGAAGGAGGGGCACCCCACGGTTATGTTTACGCCCTGCGGGGTTGATCTGAAGTAGGCCCAGTAGCCCTGGGTAGGCGCCGCACCCTCTAGCTGGGGGATGCCGACGCACGGATCGCTGAGGGCGTATGTGTAGAAGATACCGATAAATCCATTGAAGATAGACTGCTGTAGCCCGTCGGGGAACAGAAGGGCATATTTAGCCACCTTCTTTTCCTGTAGGAATTCGGCGGCTTTTATTAGCTGATCCCACGAAGACCATGTAAGCGGGTCCAGGTCAAATCCATATCTCTGCTTAAACTCCTGCCTTAGATTTGGATTTTCGAAAATCGACTTCCGGTAGACGAGGACGTAGCCGAAAACCATTTGAAACGGCACGCCGAAGATCTTCGTAATTTTTCCATCGCCTGACAGCACGATTACAGCAGTCATTGCGCCGATTGGGAGCTCAGACATGGTGAACAGCCCCTTGTCGAAATACGGCTTGAGATCCATTAAGTAGGGCCCGAGGGTCGAGGCCTGCGACGGATAGAATATGATGACCGCCGGGTCGGGATTCTTGTTCTGCAACGCCGTGAGCGCGGTTTGGACCATCTGGCCAAACGGCACCGGCTGAATAGTTATCGTCACGCCCGGGTACCTCTTCATGAACTCACTTGCCACAAGCTTTACGTAGGGCATCAGCGTGGGATCCCCCGTGGGCACCAGCACGGTGAGAGATCCGGTTATCTGAGGCGATGTTGTGGCGGACGTAGGCGAAGTGGGGGAGGCAGTGGGGCTCTGGGTGGCCGTGGGCCTCTGTTGCGGGGTCTGTGTAAGCGTCAACAAAGCCAATGCGATTATTAACAAGGCAACAACCCCCACTATAATTGCAGTTGTTCGAGACATGCCCCAAAATAAAGATATCTATATATCAGTTGTCCATAGCAACGGCTGGGGATTCGCTAGGCGAGCTGGCGCTGGGCGGTTTCAGGTAGCCACTTAAGCGCCACTACCAACGCCACCGCCACTACGGCGTAGGTGTACAGCAGGACCCCGGCCAGCGGGTTGTTAAACACGACGCCGAGGGTCTGGACGATTGAGGGGGTGAAGCCGCCGAATAGGCCAATACCTATGTTAAACGCCAGCGACATGCCGGTGTAGCGCACCCTCGTCGGGAAGAGCTCAGCCAGGGTTGTCCCCAAGACGCTGAAGGTGAATGCGGTGGTGAGGATAAGGACAAATATCAAGAGGGAGGCCAGCGCCACGCTTCTTATGCCCGCCAGGGCGTAGTAGATTGGGTAGAACACGGCGAGCCCCATGACGAGCCCCGCCATGTATATCCGCCTCCTCCCCACCCTATCCGCCATGTAGGCGTTTAGTATGTAGAAAGGCAGATGGGCAATAGAGGCGGCGCCCACTGCCATATTTGCATCCACAGGGCTCCACTTAAGGGCGTTGGTTAAGTAGGGGAATATGTAGCCGGTGGCTGTGTAGGCGATAACCGCGTGGCCAGCCGCCACGGCTATACCCACAAGCATGTAGAGAGGGTACTTGGCAAACGCCTCCACGATGGGTATCCTGGAGATATTGCCCTCTGCCTTGATCTTCTAGAATAGGGGGGTCTCGGCGAGCCTCAACCTAAGCCAGAGACCGAAGAGGGTAAGCACTATGGAGACTAGGAACGGCACCCTCCAGCCCCACGCCTCGAAGTCGGCCTTGGGCAGAGTAAAGGCTGTGGCCACGAGGGTGAGGGAGGAGAGGCCGAGGCCGAGCGGCGGCGTCGCCGCGAGGAAGCCGGCGTAGAAAGCCCGCCTGCCCTGCGGCGCGTGTTCCAGCACGTAGGTCACGGCGCCTCCGAACTCGCCCCCAAGCGCAACGCCCTGCAACATACGTAGAGCCGCCAGGAGGATCGGGGCCATTATCCCCACCTGGTCGTAGGTCGGGAGGAGGCCTATGAGGAATGTGGAGGTGCCCATGAGTAGGAGGGTGGCGAGAAACGTGGTTTTCCTCCCCACGCGGTCGCCGAGGTGTCCAAAAACAGCGGCGCCGAGAGGCCTCACGACGAACCCAGTTGCGAACACCAGCCAAGTGAGGATAACGGCGGCGGCTGGGTCCCCCTTCGGGAAAAACTTAGCCGCGATGAAGGGGGAAATCGAGGCGTAGGCAAAAAAATCATACCATTCAATCAACGTGCCGATTGTAGAGGCTGTGACTACAAATCTTAGAGACATAGGAACCAGATGTATACAAAATTAAAGTATTGCCATATATAGAAGTAAGTAACATATTGTTAAGTTCAGCTTAAGAGAGGCGTATAGGAGGCCTCACCTCAGCGGCAAGAAGAGGCCTCCATATAAAACCTGAGGCTCTACTTCTTCACCTGCTTAGCTAGATTAACAAGTTTCTCTATGTATGGCAGATCGCGGCTAACCTGCTGGCTACTAAGCCTCGCCTCGTGGAACCCCTCTACGTGGAGAACCCAAGCCACCCGCCACCACAGCCTCACCTCTTCGCCCACCACCCTAGACGCCGAGTCGACTGCTTGGAAAAGCAACTGGGCGGTCCAGCGGCCGTACTCACCCGCTCTCTCGGCCTCCCCGAGCCCCAGCGCAGTAGCCAGCGCCTTTACAGCCTCCACAGCCGCCTTGTACAGCTTTTCGCTTGCCTGCACAGGATCTTTTTCAACAAGCTCTCTCCCCTCGTTAAGGAACCTCTCTGCTAGCTCTAGATGTGCCGCCGTGCGGCTATTTGGGTCAAGAGACAGCGCTTTTGAGATAAGGTCTACTAAATCAAGGCCTTGTCTCCTCGCTTTTTCCAGAAGAAAAAGCGGAATCTCCACAACTTGACATATCTCACTATTTTAATAACTTAAGAGGGCTGTTGCGGCTGTTGTATAAATGGTGGGTGCGGCGCGAGAAACAAGACGTAGATGCCGACGGCGGTGAAGACGGCGAGGCCTATTGGGAGGGCCAGCTTTATCCACTCCTTGAAGCCTATCTTCAACACGCTTGCCAGTACGATGTTGGGCACGTTTCCCGGCACAGTGAAGCCCCCCGCCAACACGAGCGAAATCAGGAAGCTGCGGAGCGTCTCCACAGCCATGTCGGGGCTGACCAGCGCGGCCACCAGTGTGGCGTTGTCCGCCACGGCGGACAGAGTGCCGAATACGTACAGCACCTCTCTGCCGAGCCCCGCCACGGCCTCGGCCATGGGCTTAAAGAACTCCCCCAGTAGGGTGAGGGCGAATATGAAGATGAAAACCCTCGCGGCTCTGAGGAGCACCTCTCTCAGCTCAGGCTCGTAGGGCTCAATCTCGATCCCGCCCGCCCCCACCCTCTTGAGGGTTAGATATGCGTACAGCGCGAAAAACGCCACCACCACAGCCACTACGTCTAGGAGGACCTCCACTAGGTAGAAGAAGCCCTGCTTCAGCTTAGCCACGGCGATGGTGGACAGCGGCTCGCCAAGCGGTAGCAACGCGGCCCCCGCGCCAATTGCAAAGGCACCGTAGACGGCCGCCCTGGCCTTGTATATATGCGGCGCGTTGGCGAAGCCCAGCAACTCGGCCAACACCGCCGACGCCACGATGGCAGAGATGACGCTACTAGACATCCCGAGGAGCAGTATGAGTAGCGCGATAACCGCCGGCTTAGCTAAGGCCTCTGCCCAGGCGGCGAGCTTGTTGCGGAAGGCGTAGAAGACAAGCCCCGCGGCGAGGACGACTTGAGTAATGCCAATTGGCAGATACCCCAAGCCCGGCTGGTAGACGGCTACTGGGTGGAGAAGCGCCTCTTTCAAAAGCTCCCAGCTCCACAAACCCGCCAGAGACACGCCGGCGGCACCCACGGCAAGAAAAAACAGCTCAATGTTATGCTCCACCTTCTTCGAAACAAGAGGCGGCACCACAAGCACGATGAGGAACACTATCTGGAGGATGAGCTGTTCCAACGCCATAGAGGGGCTGACGCGCCCCTTTTTTAAAAATTCACTCCAAATGCGCCTACTAGTTTAACGGCTTGTCAAACAAGACACACACATTAAGTAGCCACACTAGCTAAACGGGAAATGTAAACCCTTAGTATACGGAGTCGCATAATGCAGAGGGATCGCCTGCCCACGTCGTCATCGTGGACGCGATCCCATGATTGCCAACTAAAGAACCCTCGCGGCAGATAGTGTCTTTAACACGCGGTGGAGAGGCTAGAACCGAGGCCGCGAACGCCGTGGACGAGAAGACCCTAGGGGAGTGTCCAGATCCGAGCTGGACGCTGAACGGGCCGGCCCATGCACCAAAGCCCGCCTTGCTTGCCCGGGCCAGCCCCACAGCCCCACCCAGACGGGCGGGGGATGAGGGCGTCCGTGAGCCGCCCCGCCGAGGGACGGGGAGGTGTCAGACGCCTTGCGTTAATCTATAACCTATACAGAACGTCCTTGTCCTGGTAGACACAAGCCCTCCTCCACGTACCTCGGTAGCAACTTTAGATACTTCGAGCCGGGGCCGTGCGCGGCGATGTGCCTAACTGCCTCGTCGCACGGCTGTACATACAACCCACAGCGGAATCGCTCGCCCGTGACGAATCCTCCAAGTACCTCCGCCTCCTTGCCCAGCCTGGTGCCGAGGGAGACGTGGCCCCGCCCTCTCCAGACACGTAGCGAGGTTTTTACAGCCCTCTCAACAACAGTGTCGAGCGACGGGCATACGAACTGGAGATACGGGGGGTGAAATGGAAGGAGAAGCGCCGTGCCTAAATAGGCGGCGAGGGCGGACCAGCCAGCCAGGGCACAGCCCTCCAAGACATATACTGCCTCAGCCGACAGCCTCACAGCTCCGAAGAGCAGACACCCCCCTTCTCTAAAGGCGAGTACCATGCACCCTCCGCCAAATCTTCCACAGCTCCCTATCCAGACCTGCCTGGAGAGCCCTCTTTTTGAGGTAAGTCAAGTCGAGGGGTAACCTGAGGAGTTTCTTCAAGTCTTCTACGTCTTTACGCTCGCCGCTTGCAAGCTTCAGGATAACTAGATCCTCCGGAGATGGGATAAAGACGCCTTCTGCCTCTCTACACCTAGATATAAACTCGCTGTCTAGGATAAGGGGCGCGTAGTTTATGTCTACGTGGACGCCCGCCGCGTCGACATATAATCCCCACTTCCTCCACTGCACAGCGAAGCCAGCCCCCCTCAACGCTTCAGTGAGCCTATCCCTCACCTCCACAGTAAACGGCTGGTCCACAGCCAAGTACCAGTCGGCCGTGTGCCGCACCACGCCGTAGAACTCCAGAGCCCGGGCCCCAATTAGAAATACCTTAAACCCCAAAGAGCGGCATATCTCCACAACCCTCCTGACGCTGGGCGGCAGCTTCAGCTCAGTCATCTAGGCTGGAACTTCGCCACGAGCAACCCCGCGCCCACTAGCAGATAAGCCACGAAGACCAGGATGAGCCCCACGGCGATCACGGCGAGAAAGGAGCCCCACCAGTACAGGGTATTGGCCACTGAGAACAGCCTCTCGCCGGTTGAGCCCTCAAGCGCCTTGAGCACCGGGCGGAGGCGGTAGGCCGAAGCCACTTGCAGAACCCACCCGGCTACCCACGCCGCAACGCCAACCGCCAGAGCGAAGCCAGCTACGGGGAGAGACCAAAGGCGGTAGAAGCGCTCAAGCGAGAAGCCCAGCGCCATGTGGGCGATCCCAAATGCGACGGCGGCTAAGATCGCATATACAAGCCACTTGGATAGATCCGCCCCGCCCGCCCGTAGCTCGGATAGCCCGATGTATAACAGCACCGTGCCTACGATCACCGCGGGCCACCCGGCGAAGAACCCCGCCGCCGCGACGAATGCCCCAAGCCCCCCTAACACCTTAGCGAGATCGGGATCCATAGCAAAGCACGTCTACGAAGTTTAAAAATATGCGCCGTGGAAAGCCGGCGTCACCACTGGGCTCTACCCAACAGCGTTAGAGATGAGCCGCGATCAACTATATATTAACCCGGCCTCTGCAGTTTGTGGATGCC
Source organism: Pyrobaculum ferrireducens (assembly GCF_000234805.1). Lineage (NCBI taxonomy): Archaea > Thermoproteati > Thermoproteota > Thermoprotei > Thermoproteales > Thermoproteaceae > Pyrobaculum > Pyrobaculum ferrireducens. The sequence goes on along the minus strand of NC_016645.1, from coordinate 1,490,778 downwards.
AGGGAGTTTACCAGATGGATAGCCATGGCGGAGAGGACCTTGTCCTCTGCCGTGGGCGACGCCGAGCGGGGCGACTTCAACTGGGCTTGCTTCAAGGCGCACCAAGCCGCCGAGTTCGCACTCAAGGCCCTGCTGTACGGCGTAGGGATGCCCGCCAGGGGGCATTCCCTCACCCACCTAATCGCCGGGGTCAGCCGGCTGGTGCCGGTGGGTGAGGACATGGTGGAGCTGTGCAGACTCCTTGACAAGTTCTACATACCAACGAGGTACGTGGATGCCTGGAGCGAGGGGTCGCCATTTGAGTACTCTCCCGCAGAGACGCGTTGGGCAACCATCAAAGCCGCCGAGGAGGTCATCAAATTCGTGAAGGAAGTATGGAGATCTTTAAGTGGAGAGAGGAGTTGAGGAGGCGGGCATGGGAGGCGGCTGAGCGGGTTGCCGCGTCGGTTGAGGGCACAGTACTCCTCGTGGGCTCGTACGCCAGAGGAGACTACAGAGAGGACAGCGACATAGATGTCCTAGTAGTTGGACGCTTCTCCGAGCCTCCCCACCGGAGGCTAGCCGGGCTAAAGACGCCGCCCGGTGTAGAGGTAATAGCGCTAAACCTAAAGGAGGCGCGTAAAGTCGTCGAGAAGTGCTACCCCCTAGCCCTCGATATTGCGCTGGGAATAGTTATTAAAGACGACCTCGGGGTAGCCCAGCAACTCATATCCACAGCAAAACACTGCGCCGTCCAAAAGCGCCTCTAGATGCTGAACGGAGCAAATTTCAACCTCTACACGATCGGTATGTTCAAACCACAGCGGATCTCCTCTTTACTGCGGCGCGCCGTCTTGCGCTGAGTGTATCACCCGCGGCATACGCCATATGACACAGTGACCGTGTCGCCAAAAATCTGTATGAATGGCAAACGCTTTCCTAAAGCGTGGCCTAAGCGTAATCAGTCAAGGTAGCTCGCGGCGTAGTCTAGATACTCTAGATACGACTCGATCTCCCACCGCCTCCGGAGAGCTTCGTCTGCCGAGTAGATAACCACGCCGTCTCTAAGCACTGTGTAGATCAAGTCCAGCCCCGCCGCGTCCAGCGCAACTACGTCAACCTCAACCCCCAGAACCCTCGACAGCTCCGCCGCGAGCTCCGCCTCGTCGACGACGGTGATCTCTCTGCCGAAGTAGACGGCGACGTCCCAGTCGCTGTCCTCCAGCCCCAGCCCCCTTGCCCGGGAGCCGAAGAGGTAGGCGAACTTAACCCCAAACCTCCTAAACACCTCGGCTGCGGATCCCCACTCCACCACGGGATCGATCCCCCGATCCTTTATAAACGACGTGAGGGCGGTGAGGAATCGCGGGAGCTCCTCCAGCGCCCTCCTCCTCATTTCCCACAGCTCACGGGCCTCTACCTCCATATAGGCATTGGGCCAATGTGTTACGCATCTTCACAAGGGGGGCGAAGCCGGCGGCAACACGCCCCCCTCCTCAGCCTCTAAGACAAGGCGGGTGTACGACGGCGGCTTCCTCCAGCCCAGCTCAGAGAAGAGAACCGCCAGCGCGTCAAGCACGTCCTGAACAGCGACGTAGAGATTCCACCGCAACACATCCACGTCGTCGGCAGACTCAACACGCCTTATCCTCAACTCGGCGTCCTCCAAAATCCTCAAAATCTTCACACCCCAAAACCCCGCCAAGTTTTAAAAATCGACCTCTAGGCGCCCGGCGGCTCCCTCCTAGGCCTGCGGCGCCTCATCTCCAGTATCTGAAGATACGTCTCGCGGAAGAGGGGATCCTCAAGCCTCCTCCAGACATATCTATAGAAGCTGTTTATGAAGTCTATATAGGAGCGCCAGTAATCCGGGTCGTTTCTCGCGGCGAGCTCGGCGAAGTACGCCACGATCTTCAGATTGTGCTGTAGGTTCCGCCTCCGCTCTCTCTCAAGCTCCTCAGCAACACCCCCATACGCCTCTCCCACGCCTCAAGCGACTCCTCACTTAATAAACCCTTCGCCTTCCCAAATCTGTAGATATAAACCGCGTCCTCGATATCTCTGTTAGACCCCAGCCAGAGGGTTGAAGTCATTATGAAAAACATCCACAGAATTCACGCCGCGGGAACTCCAGAGGAGGTGCCCGCCAAGTGGCGCGCCGCTGAGATAGAAAGAAGAAAGACAGTTGTAAAATACCGCTGTAGAACACTACGCGTAGTTACAGCCAAGACGCCGAGGCCTCCTAATGATAACAATACACCACTACCCCGGAGAGGTGCTGGACATTCAGCTGGACTGAAAAGCCGGCGGGCTACTTACCGACACTCCCGCGACCTCGCGTAGCCAGCCACGACGTCAGCCAGCTGGAGCCCCGGCACCCGCCTAGAATCCCTCTCGATAACCCGGGCCCCGATCCTCGGCCTCCGGGGCAGAAGCTGGTTGTCGAGCACCACCAGCACGGCGCCCCTCGACAGCTCTGCCACAGCCTCCTCGACGTCGCCATGCGACGTGAAGTGCACCACCCTAAACCTCACCTCGGCCACCTCGGAGATAAGCCTCACAACAGCCTCCACGTCGGCCCTACGCCGGACGTCGCTGTACTTAACCTCGCCCCCCACCCTCGCCATCCGGCGGATACGCTCAAGGACGTGCCTCCCCAGCTCCATATACGGCACCCCGTACCTCGCCTCGAAAGCCACAGCCCCAACCGCCACGCAGTTACAGAAAGACTTCACCCCACTCTCGTCGACAAATACAATCACAAAGAATATATACACCCAACTTAAAACTAAGTGGTGGGGGGGCGGACATGTCCCCCCAGGCAGGGGAGGGAATCCGCCCCCGAGGCCTCACGCACCCACCCTCACCAACAGAGTAGACACGTAGACGAGGACAAGTAGGAGGAAGCCAAAAACCGACAAGCCGTATATCAGATAGCCTACGAAAGACCCCCAATCAGCCCCCTCATACACCAGCTTCTCCACAAGCCACTCCCCCAGCCGCGAAGACAACCTTGACAAGAAGCGCCTCATTAGATACGACGCACCAGCGAGGGAGGCCCCAATCACCCCCACGCCTCTAGTGTGTATAGTTTTATCGCCTCTCCGGCTCCTGTCTTTACGCCTATGTATGTGGGTGTTGTGGTGTAGCTACAGCCGTATCTCGCCAGTATGTTGCCGTTGGCGTCTCTTATCACGACGTCGCCGAGGCCGCCCAGCGGCCTCAGCTCCACGTATCTGGCGGCTGGAAAAGCGCCAAGTGCGTACAGCGCAGAGCCGCACACCGCGCTGAAGCCAGAGGCCCCCCTATACACGCCGAAGACCACGTTTAGAGCCGAGTCAAACACGGCGTATGTACCAACGCCAGTGAAGTTAGCCACGTAGGTAAGGGCGTTTGGGACAAGCGCCGCGTAGCCCACGCCCCCCGCCGTCGCCAGCAGGTAGCCGTACGACTGCCAGACGTACCCCCTTGAATACCAGCCGGACGGCGGAGGACACGCGCTGTAAGCCACAGTCAAGTCGTCCCAAAACACCCAGAAGTCGTCTACGGTGCCGTCTTGGTAGCCGCTGGCGTCTACCGCGGCTAGGGCTATTTTCACTAATGCTCCTGGCCCGTCTAGGGTGATTGTGGTGGTGTTGAAGTTGTACACTCTATACGCGGCGAAGAGAGTAGAGTTGGTCACGGCGCAGTTGCCAGCTGTGTCTACGGTGCAGACAATAAGCGGGTTGCCCACCGCGTCTCTAAAATACATAGAGACCACGACGCCGGCGCCCCCGGACGTATCTGGCGTGTAGTATACAACTTCTCTATCAACAACCCCATCACCGTTTAAATCAATACCTAGAGAGATGTAGTACACGTTATTCCTAACATCTTGAACATCTCTTTGATACAAGACCTTAACTGAAATAGAGGTGCCCGCAACTGGCAAGACGCTTCCAACCCAGCCAGCCACGTCGTAGATAAGCGCCGCCACGCCGTAGTCATCCACGGGACTTCCTGTGGAGTTTGAGGCATCAACCTCAAGCTGAAGAGATGGGGGAGAAGTAGGTGAATACTGTGTACTAATTGAGACTCCGGTGGAGCTCCAGCCATCGGCTATGACCGAGACATACGGGGCATTTGTAAAGTAGCTACTCTTGCATATAGTCATCTCGTCCCACCACACATCGGCTTCTGCCTTGCCGAAGGAAACCAAGGCAACTCCCACAATCCTACCGGTTGAGTAAATCGTGCCAAGCGAGAACTGCCTCCACTTATCGGCCTTGACGGTGAACCTACCGCCTATCAGAGTCTTGGTGTTGTATCCCAGGTATGTGGATACAGCCATGTAGCTACCCCCTCTGGCGTAGTAGATCAGCTCTATGTCTGGGACGCCGTCGTTATTTACATCGATAAAAAAGCTGACCTGGTAGCTGTGGGTGTTATCAGGTTTTTTGTCGGGGTTTACATATATCGAGAAGGAGCTGGTGGACGGCACGTAGCCAAGCCACCTAGCCACGTCTATGTAAAACACCGCGTAGCCACCATCATTAGTAATATCTAGCTTTAGAGAGTAAGATCCGTCGTAGTTCCTTTTAGTATCTAGATATACAGAGGCTTGGCTTACCACCGTCCGGTTGTATGGCAAGCTCTTCTCAAAACCCCACGTCGTGCAACCGCTCACCGAGCCGTAACTAGAGTAGTCGTCGACTATCTGAGAGACGCCGCAGGTAAATGACCAGCCGAGGAGCTTGGCCATTGGCAGGGCTGTGAAGTTCAGCAGGGGGTACGTGCACTTTGCCGCGCCGAAAACCGTGGCGTTGGCAGTCGCCGACCACGTGGAGGAGGTCTTCATGTACCAAGCCAGCGCCGCGGGGAGAGGCGCCGGGGAGCCGCTTTCCCGGCTAGGAGACAGCTGGAGGCGGCCGCCGAGGTAGATCCCGTAATCGCCTTGACCAGCTTCCCCAGTCTTGTTGAGAGAGGCCGACCAGCCGCCGGAGGGCGTAGACAACACAGCCACGTCGTAAAGCTCTGGCCAGCCCGGCATCACCTTCATAAAGAGCGTGGTGACGTTGAACCGAGAGACCGCGCTCAGAGCCCATACAAGCGGCGACAGACTCTTATTGAGATAGACGTAGACTGGGGGACAGACAGGCGGCGGAGGCGCCGCGGGGCGCCACCTCACTGTGAATAGGCTCTTTCTGTACTGGAGCTGGACGGCGCCGTACCCCGCGACGCTGTACGAGGTGCCATTGCCCCAGACGATGGTAAAGACGACCCAGTTGGGGGCGGCGAATGTGGTGGCCGTGCCCACCACGCCGCTGTACAACACCACGGTCTGCCCGCCGCCGGTGTATGCGGCGGTGATGGACACGGCGATGTTAGTCTCGTTGAACTCGCCATTCACGGTGCAAGTATAGGTCCCGGCGTACAGAGCCCTTGTCTCGCCCGGGAGCAACACCAGCGAGCGGGGGTCCCCGTCCGGCGTACCGACTTGCGTACAGCTGAGAAGCGCTGTGTTGTAGACGAGGGAGAAGCTGTAGTTCACCGGGACGTAGCCGGGGTTTGGATTAGAGAAGCGGAGATAGAGGTCGAAGGCCACCGTCTGCCCCGTGGCGTTGACGTAGGCCACTGTTCTATTCGACTCCGCCCACGCCCTGATGGAGTTCGCCTTAACAACCACAGGCACGCTGTATATAACTCCGTCGCCCCCCAGCGCCCTATATTCGTAGATCCCCTCGCCGGCGGGGCATGGCACCGATCTGTCGTATTTCCCGCCGCTCCAAACCGCGCCGTTTTTAAAAACTGCGTAGAACAGGGGAGCCGAGGGAGCGGCTATGTTGCAGACGCCGCCGCTGTATGTAAACGACGCCTGTCCCCACCTATCTGCCACGGAGCCGACCACCAGCCTCGTAGTCGACAGCGTGGCGCCGCCGTAGGAAAGCGTCACCGTGGCGTTGACAAGCCTCGCGGAGGTGGCGAGGTAGGTGTAGTCGGTCACATTACAGTTGGCCGCGCCTAGGTTAACCTCAAGCACCCCGCTGGGCGGCACGGTGAGGTATGACTGGCCAGGCGGGGGGGTACAAGACACGCCGGGGGGCGCGGAGAGGGAAACCGACAGGTTTGAGATGGGGATGTAGGCAGACCGGTTGCTAGCCAGCCTAATGACTATAGGTATTGTGAAGGTGCCCCCCGGCCCCAAGTACGCCGCGGTAGAGATTCCGGCGACCAGCGGCGGGCCGATGTACACCCTAGCCGTCCCCACGGCGCCGTCGCTTCTAACCACCCGGTAGGTGTAGATCCCAGAGACGGCCGGCGGGCACCTCGGCGAGGTGCCGTTCCCCAGCACGTGGCCCGTGGCGTTTTGAACCACGTAGTAAATCCAGCCGCCCCCCACGCCGCACCCACCCGGCCCGTAGGTGAAGGACGCCTCGAAGTCTCTCACGGCGCTGTTCTGCACCCGCTCAACCCCCTTCTGCGCCGCCGTCTGCAACATGTTGTAGAAGAAGAACACCGAGGCGAACAGTATTATCAAGGCTAGGACGAAGACGACAAACCCCGCCACGGTGGAGAGGCCCCTCATGGCCCAGGCCACGACACCTCGGCCACCTCGCCCCGCGGCCCCGTCAGGCGGTATACAACGCCGACGCGGTAAGGAGCAGAGCTGTCGCAGAGAGACACCGACTGAGGCGCAACCCGGCAACTCGACACAGACCACGGCCCCGCCACGGCGCTCCCAGAGTATATGTACGCTTTGTCAAATATACAGGCCACGTTGCCCCTGTTGTATATGTAAAATCTAGCGACGCCGCTCACATTCCCCACGTCAAAAACCCGGGCAACACACACGTCGCCAGCCCCCTCAACAACCAAGCGGCTCTGTTGCTGGGTATACACATTAAAAAATATCGAAAAGAGTAGAGTCGACGCCGCCACGGTGATCGCGAGAAGGAGGACATTCACCACGACTTCCGAAACCCCACGCATGTAGACAAGTGGACATCTGTAGAAATTTTTTATGGTGTACCCCGCAGAACGCAAGGTTTTTGTCTAATGCATATATAACCAGTATACAACGGAAGGCGCACCACAGAATATTTTAAACTGGAGGTACAGGGCTCACATGAAAACCAAAACCAAAGGTCTCGAACCAATAGTCGCCGCGGTGTTGCTAATAGTGGTGGCGGTAATAGGAGCGGTGCTGGTATACCTCTGGTTCGCCGGATACGTCACAAAAGCCACATCCCAAGCAGAGCAGATGGCCGCCGCCGAGAAACTTAAGATAGAGGCAACAAGTCTAAAAGCGACGAATGCGGAGGTTACACTATATATAAGGAATCTAACAAATTTACCTGTAAAATGGTCAACTTTATATATATTACAAGCAGGAACAAATACAATAATATGCGGACCTAAAGATCTCTCGACAGCGAATAATTACAATAAAACTGGTGATATATTGATGGTTAAGGCTATATTGGGTTGCTCACTTAATGCGGGCTATGATTACACTGTGAAGCTAGTAACAGCACGGGGTACAGAAATAGCAACGACAGTTACAGCTTCATAAGATATCTTTTTTATTATCTGTTTTACCTTGAGTTTATTCATGATTTTCATAGTCGCTACACATCCTCAGGAGGGGCTCCAACATGCCTATATTAGTACCATTATGTATATTATTCTGAGAGGATTAGTGCCAGCTACTTGGAAAACTACATATACTGCCGCGAGGTCGCGACGTCTGATGTTTTTACATAGTTATGCTAATCACTGCCAGAGGGCTATATTCTCGGCGGTATTTTCAGCACAGTAATTTATTAATGAATGATCGCTTTAGTTTCCGTGCTGGAGTTTCTCTATGTGCGGGCTTTTTGGCTAGGTGTGGGGCTGGGGGCTGTGCTGATCGCGGTGGGCTACGGGGCGTGGAGGCGGTCTGTGTTTGTGTATAGGCTGGAAGGGCAGATTCCCCAGGTTTTGAGAGTTTTTTCAGACGCGGCGGCGGCGGGGCTGGACATGAGAAGCGCCTTGGAGGTGGCGGCGCAGCTGGGGGTTAGGCCCATGGCCGATGTCTTGAGGAGGGTGCTGTCGCTGGCGGAGGTTGGGGGGCTGACAGTGGAGGAGGCCCTCTGGAGGATGGCGGGGGAGCTCCCCTCGGCTAACTTCCGCCGGTTTGCGCTTATCATCACGGAGGGGGTGAGGTCGGGGGCTAGGCTCCCGGAGGTGCTGGATGTGGCGGCGCGGAGCTTCGCCACGGTGGTGGAGTTCCGCTCCTCTCTTCTCTCCCAGCTGAGGCCCTACGTGGCGCTGTTCTACGCGGTGTTGCTGGTGTTCGCCGCGCTGGCCGACGTCCTTGTATACTTCCTCCTGCCCGAGCTGGCGAAGTTCTCCGCCGCCTCGGCGGGCCCGATACAGGGCATACAGCCGGCTGTGGTTAGCCGAGATTTGGCTATCCGCGTGCTTTATATATCTGGCATTGCCAACAGCGTCGTGGGTGGGGCTGTGGTGGGCAGGTTGGTCAGCGGGAGCGCTAGGGCGGGGATGGTCCACGGGGGGGCTGGGGTGATTATGGTAGGGGTGGGGCTATGGGCGCCGATGTGGCTGGGGTTCTAAACATCTTGGATCAGTACGAGGTGTCGGAGTATGTACAGGCAGTGGTTTACGTAGATGGGGAGGGGTTTAGGAGGTACCGCCCGGTGGAGCCGCCTCTGAGCGAGGAGGAGGCCCGCCAGCTGGCGGCGTTGAAGCGGGCTGTGCAGAACGTGGGCGAGGTGAGGGACGGCGTGTTGAAGCTTGCGCGGGAGAGGAGGGCCGAGTATCTGGAGGAGCTGGCGAGGCGGGCGGCGTCGGAGTTTAAGATAAGGATAGACGAGAGGAGGTGGGGGAAGCTGATGTACTTCCTGCGCCGGGATCTGCTCGGCTACGGGAGGCTTGACCCCCTGGTTAGGGATCCCTTTATCGAGGATATACACGTCGACGGCCCGGGGCACGTCTACATCTGGCACAGCCGCTGGGAGTCGCTGAAGACGGACATAGTCCTCACGGCGGAGGAGCTGGACGGCTACGTACAAAGGTTCTCCGCCTTGGTGGGGAGGCCTGTGTCCTACGCCGACCCCGTGCTTGAGGGCATGTTGCCGGAGGGGTTCCGCGTGGAACTGGCAATTCCGCCAGTTTCGCCTAGGGGGCCGAGCTTCGTGGTGAGGAAGTACTTCGTGGTGCCCATCACCCTGGTGGATATGGTGAAGATGGGCACCATCTCCAGCGACGCCGTGGCCTACCTCTGGCTTATGCTTGACTACGGGAGGAATATCGTCATCGTTGGGCCCACGGGGGCGGGGAAGACCACCCTCCTCAACGCCCTGCTGTACCTGGTGAGGCCGGACGCCAAGATCTTAACCATAGAGGACACCAGGGAGATCAACATAATTCACGACCACTGGCAGGCCCTCTTGACTAGGCCGGGGAGGCACGAGGGGGTGAGGGACGTCTCCGCGTTTGACCTCCTGGCCATAGCCATGAGGTCCCGACCCGACTACGTGGTGGTTGGCGAGGTGAGGGGGGAGGAGGCCTACGTACTGTTCCAGGCCTTCGGCTCGGGCCACTCCGGCGCCACGACTATACACGCAGAGACTATAGAAGACGCGGTGAGGAGGCTCCTCACCAGGCCTATGCACGTACCCCCCATGTTGGTGGGCCTCGCACACGTCTTCGTGAGGATTTTGAGGGTGAAGGTGGGGGGCCAGATCACCAGGCGGGTGGTGGAGATCGCGGAGAACATGGGTGTGACGCGCGGAGGGCGCCCCAGGCTACACTACGTATACAGGTGGAACCCCGAGGCCGACAGGCTGGAACAGGTGGAGGAGAGCCGCCACCTCGAGACTATTTCAAGAACTAGGTTTGTCTCTCTGGATTATTTGAAAAGAGAGTTGGAGAGGAGGAAGGCGTTGATAGCCGAAATGGTGAAACACGGCTTCTCCACGCCGTACGTCGTCGCCAAAATATTCACAAAATACCACATAGACCCCGACCGCACGCTTGAGGAGGTTAGGCGGGGCGCCGTATGATCTACGAGCTGTACCGCCAAAGCGGCTTGGCCTTCTCCTACCGCCGCTACCTCTTTGTACTAGTGGTGGCGCCGATCGCCGCGGGAGCCGCGGCGGGGATCGTGGCGCTGTTTCTGTTCGGCCCCGTCGCCGCCGTGGCCATCGGCGCAGTGGCGGCTTTGCTGACGTTTGCCGGGGTTTTGCTCTACCCCGTGTACTTAATCACGGCGAGGCGTAGCCATTTTGAAAACAATTTTGTCTATACGCTGGGCGTGATGCTCCCCCTCCTCGCGGCTGGCCTGCCGCTTGGGCGCGTGGTGACGAGGCTGGCCGAGGTGGAGGAGGACCGGTTCATCGCAAGGGAGCTGGCGCTGGCGGCTAGGGAGATGGTGGTGATGGGCTCCAGCCCCGAGGAGGCTCTGGCCCACAGCGCGGAGAGGGTGCCGAGCCCCTCGTACAGGGAGACAGTGGAGCTGATTACTAAGTCGTCCCGGATTACGCAACGCGTGGATCTTGTGCTGATGGCTAGGCTCGACTGGATGCTTAGGGCTAAGCAGGTGAAGGCGCAGTCGCTGGTGAGGTCCCTCTCCCTCATGTTTGAAATCTTTGTGGTTGTGGTCATGTTGCTCCCCCTCCTTGTCTATATAGTGGCGCTTGCCTTCAGCCCCCTGGGCGCCCTGCAGGCCGGCCCAATGAACGTTGACCCCCTGACGTTGATGTTGTTCATGGCGCTTATCTACATCCCCATAGTCGGCTTTATTTTCTACGTTATTTTTGACTCAATGGCAAATATTTAAAAATAGGTTTTGAATCTTTTTCCGTTACTACACAGTAAAACATATATCAAGGTCCTTTTTTGTAGTTTGTGTCTCAAATAGGGGAAAGCATCAAGAAAGAGGCGCGATCTGAGCGCTTTGAGCATCCTAAATGTGAAGATGTTGAACTTCTCCGTGGTTTTGTAAAATTCTACACCTCCCTCAACTCCTCGCTTAGGACTTTTATCCACTACCGTGTGTTGTCTAGATTTGGCAAGTCATTTGAGCAGATAATTCTGGAGAATCCGTCGTCGGTGTACCAAGTGCTGAGCGGAGCCCTGGGTCAACACAACGCCGAGCTTTTTCTCTACATGTTCAAGACATGGCTCGAGAGGCAGGGCTGTGTAAAGTCTATAGAGGAAATAGGGAAGATTTTGGGGAGGCTATGAAGTTGCGCGGCGTTACCCTGGTTTACGGGCCGCCTGGATCAGGGAAGACGACGCTAACCGCTTGGTATGTCCATGGGAATTACGACAAGGTGTTTTGGGTCTCTGCGTTTGAGGATGAAGTAGCTTTTAGGAAAAACATGGCGGCGCTTGGCTACGACTTTGGCGATAGGCTGGTGTTTTGGGAGGCTCCTCTAGCAGAGGCAGGGGCCTTCTTTAACACGTTGGTGGACTCGGTGATCCGGGAGAGGCCCGGGGCTTTGGTTATCGACTCTATTACAGAATTTCTGAGTCTTGGGGGTGGGGTTGATGTTATCCACAACGTGGTGTATAGAGTCATTAAGCAGGCGGGTATAGACGTGTTTTTAACCGCAGAGAGAGAGGTGGCGGAGAAGGTGGCGTACATAGCCGACAACGTCATTGAGTTGGTATATGACCTAAAGCCCTACGGCGCTATTAGAGAGATATTAGTGAAGAAGGTTAGGGGTGGGAAGGCGGGTTATTCGGTGCCGTTCGTAATCGCCGAGGGCTCTGGAGTAATATTATTTGAGGAGAGTACTGCTCCAACTTCGGCGGTGGAGGTGGTGGAGACTGGGTGGTGTCTAGATGCCGCCGCTGGGGGGCTCTACAAGGGTTTGCTTCACAGCGTGGTGGGGCCTATGGGGGCGGGGAAGAACTGGTTCATGATCAATACAGCAAGGGCTTTAATGGAGAGGGGAAGAAAGGTTAGGTACATAGACATGGCTACCGGTGGGTTAATATACGCCGAGACTAGGGGAGTACCTGCCTTGAAGATGGAGATGAACTTTGAAGAGCTTCTAGTTACGCTATATAAATTGGCGAGGGAGGGGTACGACGCCGTGTTTATCCGAGGGCTTGACTTGGTGAGAGCCATGTATGGCGACGAGAGCCTATACAAGGTGTTGAAGGTGTTGCGGAAAATTGCACAAATGGGACCTGCCATAGTGGTGTCTCTACGCGACCTTGAGAAATTCGACATGTTCTTCGACGTCGTGATTAGAGTAGATAAAGGCGTAGTACAAGCAGTTCGGGCGCCGGGCGGCAAGGTGGGGGTGGATATACCCTGCTAACTCCCTCTTTTTCATCTCTGTATAAATCTGTCTAGCTCCTCCAGTGTTACGTAGCATTTCTGCTTGGCTAATTGTTGCTGGAATATTCGGAGTAGTAGCTGGTAGTTGTGGGGCCCCGCGAATTGGAGAAATGCCTTGAGCGCTTCGCGGGGCGTTGTTTCGAGCAACTGCTCAAGGGGTCTGCCCACTATTCTCAACGTCGCTATGTTTATCAGCGCCTTGAGAGGTGGGCTGAGGTTCTCAACCGCGGCTACTAATTTCTCTTTGTCGAGGCACACAGCCTCTGAATGGACCCACTATATATACCTATATACCGTGTATATGCCGGTTTCATAGCCGCATGCCGGCGGGGGTGGGTCTAACCCGGCGTGGAGGTGGTGCCTAGAGGCTTGGTCGCTTAGCCGGTTTCCACGATCTTGCCGTCTCGCATCTTGGCGTAGCGGTCGCAGTAGGTTAGTAGCTCTAGGTTGTGGGTCACCATGACGATGGTGACGCCCAGCTCCTTTTTGAGGTTGAGGAAGGTCTCCATAACTACCTTAGCCGTGGCGCTGTCTAGGTTGCCCGTCGGCTCGTCTGCGAGGAGGATTCTGGGCCTTGTCACAATGGCGCGTGCAATAGCCACCCTCTGCTGCTCGCCGCCGGAGAGTTGTGTAGGCTTCTTGCGGGGGTCGACGTGGCCGAGGCCTGCGAGTTTCAGCGCCTCCAGCGCCGCCTCTCTCCTCTTCTCCCTGGGGACTCCCCTGAGTATGAGGGGGAGCTCCACGTTTTCTAGTATAGACATCCTGGGGATTAGGTAGAAGAGCTGGAAGACGAAGCCGATGTTTCTGTTTCTAAACTCCGCCAGCTGGTCGTCGCCGAGGTCGTTCAGCCTCGTGCCGGCCACCCACACCTCGCCCTGGGTCGGCTTGTCCACGCCGCCTATTATGTGGAGGAGGGTGGACTTGCCCGAGCCGGAGGGCCCGATGAGGCACTGGAAGACCCCCCTGGGGACTTCGAGGCTTACCCCCCTGAGGGCTGGGTAGTCGCCGTAGAGCTTCACCACGTCCCTCACAACAATCTCCATGCGGGTAGGGGGGTGCCTCTCTTAAATACATTGCTTACATGAGGTGAGGGGCGTTAAAAGCAGAGGGGGAGTTGTTGTACAAGGGGGACCGACTGCGGCGCTCACCGGGCCCCTCCGGGGCTCTCAGCCGCCGTGTACTGTCTAGCGCTTATTTAAATTTTTTCTTGGGTGCTGGATGAGTAGCTTGGCGTGGCGTAGCGGCACGGCTATGCCCTCGGTTGCCGGAGGCATGCCGAGCGCCTTGCTTAGTAGCTCTCCCAGCCACTGGTTTTCCCAACATGTCAAGACGTAGCTCTTCAAGGGAGCCCGGGGCGCGGTGATGCAACTCACCGCGGCTTGGACTCCGTATTTTTCAGCCAGCTCCGCGGGTTCGCCCTCGTCAATTGCCACGAAGTGGTGGCTGGGGGCTTGTAGATATTCGGCTAGCCTCTCTATGATGGGTCTGGGTCCTGTGATTACGGCGTTTTTCCTCATCCTCGTGCCGAAAACGCACGGCCCGGTGTACACCATGACTGGGTCCTCTGGCACGTAGGCGGAGAGCTCCCCCTCTAGCGCCTGCAACGGCGCGGAGATCGCCTCCAGCGCCGACACTGCCGCCGGGGTGAGGGCCACCTCCCTCCCCTCGTAGAATGGAATCAGCAGGTGGTCCACAAGGTAGGCGGCCGCCTCCTCCACCTCTGTGCACCTCGGCGCGGGCCCCGGCGGGGGGAGGCCTAATCTCTTGAAAAACTCCGGCCTGCTCCACCTCCTGTAGGCCTGGGAGCACACGGCGCCTCTTGCGAGGTATTCGCAGATCATGGCAACAGCTCCAGTAGTTTGTCAAATGGGTCGTGTATTGCTGATATTTTAACATATCTCTGGGCACCCAGCGTAGATAAATCCGGCGTGTGCTCCACCCCCAAGCTCACGGCGAGGTCCCTCTTGTTCCCCACCACCCACAGCTCCTTGGCTGATATGCATTTGTGGAAGCGGCAGAGCCTGTCGGCGATTTCGTATAGGGCCTGGAGGGTGTCGCGTCTAGTGAGGTCGTAGACGAGTAGGGCGCGGTCGAAATACATGAAAACCATTTTGGAAATAGTCTCCACCACCTCGTCCACGTACTGCCCCGGCACGTCTAGGATGTAGTAGGAGCCGCCTTTTAGATAGGCGTGGTAGAAGCCGGGGCGCTTAGTCGGCGGGGGCGCCTGCCTCACGCTGACTAGTCTATAGACTAGGGTGGTCTTCCCCACGCCGCCCACGCCGACGAATATTACGTATTTACGCATCTCCGCCGGCTAGACGGGCGCCTCAATCACCTCGTCCGCCTCCGTGTCCTCCGGCCTATATAGTGTATTTATCAGCTCGCCCATTGGGCCGCCGACTTTTATAACTATCATCTTATGTACGTACCTCCTGGCTCCGCTGACTGGGGATCCCTCGCATGCGATTCCTACGTCGAAGGGGCCAAATTTCTTGAACACCTCCTCAAGAGTCCACCCGCCTTCTAGAATGGTGAAGGCCACTCGGTCAGGCAGTGTCAAGACCATGTCTATGAAGGCATCTCTCTCAAAGGGCCCTACGGCCACAATGTAGGGGGCTATGAATAAGACGTCGCCGTGCCAGCCGCATGGGTAGGTGAATACCAGGGCCCGGTTCGGCGCCTTAGCTACTATTTTCTCAAGGGCGTAGGCCCTCTGCCTCTGGAGGAGGACAGTAAAGGCCTTGTAGAGGCGCTGGATGTTTTCATCGCGCCATTCCTTGGAGTACAGGAGGAGAGTCCGCACATCTATCTATATAACGGAGTTAATTAATACAACACGTGGGGCGTGTTCTCACAATTATGGCACACGGTGACGCAGACGGCGTGTGCTCCGCGGCGCTTGTGAAGGCGGCCCTTGCCGGCGATTACGACGAGGTGCGGATCTACTTCACACACCCGGTGGATCTCGTAAAGGACTTCCGCGAGGCGGCGGCTGGCGACGTCTACATCGTCGACGTAGCCATAGACGAGAAAATCGCGGGCGAGGCGCGGGAAGTTTTTTCTAGATACACGGGACGCGTTGTCTACATCGACCACCATCCCCTCTCCGCGGATCTGCCGGGGGTGGAGGTGGTGCACGAGGAGGGGCCGTCGGCGTCTGAGCTTGTCTACCGGCGGCTGGCCGGCAGACTCCCCCGCGCCTACACCCGCGTGGCTCTGTACGGCGCCATAAGCGACTACATGGACTACACCGAGTGGGTAAGGTCGGCGCTGGAGCGTTGGGACAAGAGAATTGTATACTACGAGGCCGGCGTCTTAATGCAGGGGCTGGAGCGGGCGCGGAAAGATCATGAATTCAAGCGGGAAGTCGTCAACCACCTTGCTGGGAACGGGGCCCCCTCAGCCATGGCGAAGTTGCTCAAGCTGGCGGAGGAGCAGGCGCGGGTAAACGAGGCCCTCGTGGGGTGGGTGGAGAAAAACGCGTTGGTGGAGGGCAAGGTGGCCTATGTCATAAACCCGCCTGGCCCCCTGGGCCTCGCCGCTAATTTAGCCAGAGGCCTCAAAGATGCCTTGGTGGGCCTCGCCGCCGAGGAGAGGGGGGAGATCTACGTCATGAGCCTCCGCTCCTCTGCAGGAGTGGATCTCAACGCATTCTTGAGGGAATTCGCCAGGAGGCAGTCCGCCTCTGGCGGGGGCCACAAAAACGCGGCTGGCGCCAGGATACCCAGGGCCCTGCTGGGGGATTTGCTGAGGGAGCTCAACCTGTATATATCACGGCAGACACGGGGCCGAGCTTCTTCGCAATAGGTCTCTTCTCTACGAGCCAGTCCACCACGTTTTTGAAAAATCTCCAGTTGTCTCCCTGGGTTATGAAGTACGGCGTGAAGGACCTCACGGTGCCTATGAAAGTGAAGTTGCCCACCTGGGCCGCCACTGTGTAGTTGCCCCAGCCGTAGCCGAATACGTAGCCCCAGGCCTCTAGCCTAAGCGGCGTGCTGGCCGCCACGGCCGAGGGGCTGAAGAGGAGGAGCCTCTCCACCCCCCTCAGCAGTGTCCAGTTGCCCCGGGGCCTCACTGCGACGAACTGCCAGTTCTCTGTGTAGTTCGCCCCGCCGGCGGTGAAGTTGTAAACCGCCCTCAGTCCCGACATGTTGAAGTATGTCAGCAACGGGTCGAACACCGCGAATAGGGAGTAGGGCGCCACGTAGGCCGCGCCGGAGCTCACCACCACCGCGCTGGCCCTCATGTCGTAGAAGTAGGCCACCCTCACCCCCCTCGCCGTGGCGTTCAGCACAGCCCTAACGCCGTCTCTGCTGAAGGGAGCCGTGGGGTTAACCACAACGAGCCCCGTGGCGTTGGCGAGAAGCGTCGACAGCTGGTACTCGCTGGCGGCGGAAACCAGGGCGTATCCCCTCGTGGCTAGCTCGGCGCGCAGAACCTCTATAAAGCTACGGGGGACCATGTTGTCGTGGGCCATGTCCAGCACGACGTAGGGCTTCTCCGGCGGGGCGGCGGGCGGAGGCGTCTTGTTCCCCCCGCCGTCCGCCGGGAGCATCCACTGGACGGCCGTCGGCAGAATGTAGAAGATAGGCACAGGCGTGGAGTTGAGTAGCGTGGAGAGCTCTACCTTGTACTGGGCCCCCGCCGGGGCCGTCGAGACGTTGGCCACCTGGCTGAGGTACTTCACCTCGTACTGGGTTAGGCCCAGCCTCTGCGCCATGTCTCTCACAGCGTCGAAGATGCCGCCTATCTCGTCGACTAGGCCGAGGCTCTTCGCCTGGTCGGCTGTGAAGATAGTCGCGGTTTCGAAAACCTGGGGGTCGGCCTTGATCTTGCCCGCCCGCCCCTTCAAGACGGCGTTGACGAAGTTGAGCCTCACCCTCTCGATGTCGTTGTAGTAGTCCACCAGCTCCCTGCCGTAGTACTTGAGAGGCCCCGTCGTGTACACGTAGTCGGGTATGTCGTAGAAATACTCCTCGGGCCACAGCACGGCTATCACCCCAACGCTGCCCACCCAGCTGGAGGGCGTTGCGTATATCTTGTCAGCCGCCACCGCCACGTAGTAGGCGCCGGAGGCGGCGAGGCCGTTCACCACGGCGTATTTCGTCTTGTTTATCCCCCGAAGCGCTGTGTACAGCGCCTCTGTAGCCGACACCGTGCCGCCCGGCGAGTCGATAACGAGGACTATGCCAGCCACGTCGTCTCTCTGCGCTATCGAGGTGAGGGCGGACACCGTCTTGTCCACTTGGGGGCTGTCGATGACGTAGTTGACGGGCACCAGCACGATCTTCGGCTTAGCTGGCTGTGGAGGCTGGGGCGGGGCTCTGCAGGCTGTGAAGGCTAGGAAAAGCGCGGCGACGCTGACCGCGAGGGCTAGGGAAACCCCTAGGACAACCCACCTCTCTGCCATGCTATAGGGATAGCCCACCTATATATTTTTAAGTCCTCAAAGAGGGGGTGTGGTGGACCTCAGCAACTTGGTGGAGAAGGCCGCTAGGTCTGTGGTGGCCGTCGTCACGCGGCAGGTGGACGTCTTCACGGGCGACGTGGGGTTCGGCACGGCCTTCGCCGTGGGGAGGGGCTTCTTCGCCACTGCCTTCCACGTCGTGGCCTCGGCGGATGAGGTTGTGCTGGTGACGCCCGAGGGCGACAAGGCGCCGGGGAGGGTGGCGGCTGGGGACCCTGACTACGACATGGCGTTGATATACGCCGAGTTGCAGACACCCCCGCTCCCCATGGGGAGCGCCTTGAGGCTTAGGGTGGGCCAGGGCGTGGTGGCCATCGGATTCCCCCTAGCCCTCCTCGACAAGCCGACGGCGACCTTTGGGATAGTCAGCGCCGTCGGCAGAACTCTAAGAGCCGGCGAGAGGGTATTCGAGTTTTTGATACAGACAGACGCCGCTATCAACCCTGGCAACTCCGGGGGGCCGCTGATCAACATGTCGGGGGAGGCGGTGGGCATAAACTCGGCCATTATTGCGGGGGCGCAGGGCCTCGGCTTCGCAGTCCCTATAGACTTCACACGCGTCATGCTGGAGATGGTGCAGAAATACGGCCGCTACACCCGCCCCGCCCTTGGCATATACGTCACGGCGCTGAACAAAGCCCTGGCCTCTCTATACGGCTTCCCCATAGATAGAGGCCTCCTCGTGGCGGAGGTGCTACCCGGCTCAGCCGCAGACGAGATAGGCATCCAGCGGGGCGACGTGATAACGAAAGTAGACGGCAAGACTGTGACCAACGTTTTCGAGCTGAGGCTCTACGTGGCCGAGGCGGTGGTCAACAGAAGGAGGCCCAGGTTCCAGGTCTGGAGGACGGGGAGGATCCTCGAGCTCTAGCCTACCTCCTCAGGTAGGCGTCTCCCCCGCCGGCCCAGTCTCCGCGGGGCGGGGCGAAGGTGTCTATCACCACGGCGTCTGTTACGGCCCTTACTTCGTGCTCCACGCCGGGGGGAATCACGACGACGTCTCCCGCCGAGGCGGTGAAGCGCCTCCTCCCGACGTCGAACTCCAAGACGCCTTGCAGAACGACGGTGATCTGCTCGTTGGGGTGGCTGTGCCTCTGCACCACACAGCCCTCCCTAATTCTGAACTGCGCCACCGTCATCCTCTCCCCGCTTATATACCTCCTCTCCACGCAGTCGCTCAGCCTCTCCCACCTCCAGCTCATAGATTGGCCAGCCTCCGCCTCTCCTCGCGGGGGAGGGCCGCTATGTCTACCGAGCTGAGGATAACCTCCGCCGCCTCCACGGGATCTCTGTAGTAAAACCTCACCCCCGCAACGTCGACCGCCTTCAGCAAGCCGTTGTAGACAAACCGCTCCAGCCTCTCCCTCACTTCGGCGACGGGCCTGCCTAAGACGTAAGCCGCCTGTGCCGCGGTGAAGGCGCCGAACTCCCTCGCAAGCCTCAACGCCTCGCGTATGTGCATGTACAAGAATCCCCCGCGTTATATATATTTTGTGGTTTTTATATACCTCACAAAACAGCTCCATGGACGTCACCCAGTTGCTGGTGGATGTGTTGAAGATATACAGCCCGCCCCACGGCGAGGCGGAGCTCGCCAGGTATCTACACTCCTATCTAAAGAGGCACGTGACAGACGTCTGGATAGACGAGGCGGGCAACGTATTGGCTGTCAAAGGCGGGGGGTCCCCCGTGGTGTGGCTACACGCCCACATGGACACGGTGCCCGGCCCCCTGCCGGTGAGAGTTGAAAACGGCGTCGTCTGGGGCCGCGGCGCCGTAGACGACAAAGGCCCCCTCGTCGCCTACCTCAAGGCCTTTCTAGAAGCCGAGCCGCGGGGGACGCTGGTCCTTGCGCTGGTCACCGCCGAGGAGGACGACAGCGCCGGGACAGAGGCCCTAATGAGGGGAGGCCCCCCGAGGCCAACCCACATATATGTGGGGGAGCCCACGAATCTCCACATCGCCTACGCCTACAGAGGCGGCGCGAAGGTGTACATAGAGCTACAGTCCAGGGGGGGCCACGCAAGCTCGCCAATCTACGGCAACGTCGTGGAGGAGCTATACGCCGTCTACCAGGAGGTGAAGAGGGCCCTCGGCCACGCGGAGAGGTACGACGCCTTCACCGTCACCCCCACAGTGGTGCAGTGCGGAGAGGCCCCCAATAAGTTGCCGACCCGTTGCGTCATGGTGCTGGACGTCAGAATACCGCCGGGCAGGACCTGCCGCGACCTGCTGCAGTCGCTACCACCCGGCGCCAGGGCGGCGTCTTGCACAGACCCCGTGGAGGTGTCCCCCACGAACCCGGCGGCCCGCGCCTTAACCAGAGCGTTGATAAAACTCGGCGTAGAGCCGAAGCTCAGCAGGAAGTGGGGCACCGCCGACTTCAACATACTGGCCGCGCTTACCAAGAACATCGTCGCCTTCGGCCCCGGCGACCCGGTCTACGCACACACTGAAGACGAGCGTATAGAAGTGGCGCAGGTGGAGACGGCGGCGGCGGCTTTGAAGCTGGCAGTGGGAGAAATTAAGTAGCAGTGCATTACGACGTATACACCAGAAAATATATAAAATAGTTTGTTATACTTCTACGTGTCGGCAGGGTGTAACCTCGAAGAGCTGTTTAGTGAAGGTGTAATAGTGGTGAAGGGTCTGCCGGGGGCTGGGAAGACTTTACTAGTGGCTAAGGCAGTGTCTCGCTTTAGGAAGGCTACGTGGTTCACTTTCTACGAGACAGAGGAGAGATTGAGGAGGTATCTGGCCTCCGTGGGGACTACGCCGCCGGCCTACATCTTCGACATGGTGACAACGGGGGAGAAGGCGGTGGTGGAGTACATAGTTGAGAAAGTTGCCCAGTTGAGACCTGACGTCGTTGTGGTCGACGGCGTGAACGCCATAGCTGGAGAAGGGGAGAGGGAGCTTGTCCACGCAGTGTTTTACCACGGCATCTCCCGGGAGTCGCCTGTGATCTTTATAAAAGAGGGTGTGGAGGTGACTCCAGCAGATTACATTGCGGATGTTATTATAGAGGTGGAGCACCAAGTATATGAATCGGGCGCCTCCATACGATATGTCAAGCTACTGAAGACCAGAGGCAAGCCTCTCAAATACGCCAAGCTACCCTTCGTAATTACGGAGTCCGGCCCGTTTGTGATTACGCCTATTGAAAAGTCGAAGGAATTGCCCAGCGACAGGTTGACAACTGGTGCGCCGGAGATCGACGAGGCAATAGGCGGAGGCGTGTGGAGGGGGACCTTGGTGGCCGTGGTGGGCCCACCCGACGGGCTGGCCAGCAAGCTGATGGTGCTCACGGCGGCTGAGCTGGCCAGGCGGGGGTCGAGGGTGCTCTACCACCACCACAAGGTGGCTCCCACTTTTACCAAGTTCGCCGAGAGCCTGGGCGTGAGGTGGCAGGTTCCTAATATCGAGTGGTTCTACCACCCCGTTGTGGAGCACAAGAGTTTGACGTGGTGGTTCAAGAGCGCCGAGATGGTTAACCGCGGCAGATTCGACGTGCACTTCGCCGATCAGTACGAGCAAGTGGTTTCCTCCACCGGACCCGAGTTGCTGGTTGAGGCGGCGAGGCTGTACCAATCCCTAGTTAACTACCCCACCACCACGGTCCTTGTGTTCAACTCTTACGACGCCTGGGACTCCGCGAGCCTGTACCTGGGCTCGCTGGTAGATTACGTATTTAAGTTCAGACACGGGGAGCTGGAGGCGCACACGCCGGAGAGCCCGGTGCCTATTAGATTCCAGTTCAAAATTGACGAGCAGAGGAGGAGGGTGGTATACACAAGGATGTGATGTGTGTCACTAAGGAGCTACTGCTGAGGTTCTACGCGGAGGTGAACTTCTCATGGAGAGTCATGGCGCACTACCGAATCTTGGCGACCTACGGCAAGCCGCTGGACTACTACATAACTGAGGAGCCCTGGCGTCTGTATGAAGTCTTGGAGAAGGCCATGGGGCGCCACAACGCAGAGCTGATGCTACGCATACTAAGCGACTGGCTAAGCAAAAACGGTTGCGCAACCACCCCAGAGGAGTTGAAGAAGATACTCAGCAACAAGAACTACTGGAAATAGATAAATACCCACGCCGGGGAGACTCAGTGGATATTGCCGCACTGATCCAGCTAATCGCCGACCTCCTCCCATTCCTACACTGGCCAAAGGCCGCCGCGATATACGCATATAGAGAGGGCGGGGACATCGTCGTCTGTATAGACGGCGCCCCCCGGGAGCTGAATCTCATGTACATCGACGTGGGGGGATACCACCTACCCCCCAGCGCTGTCGCGGGCCACGGCGAAGTGAAGCACACCGAGAATGAGGTCGTGATTCCGAAGAGATCCCACGGCGCCTTGGTAATTAGGGAGGCGCCGCCCGCCGAGAGAGTCGCCTTGGTGACTCAACACGGCGTGTACGAGCTCAAGGTGGCGGAGGAGGGGTACTGTCCATATGTGGAGGAGCGCCGAGGTGTTTAGGCAGAGGGCCGACGACTACGACAAGTGGTACGAGAGGCACAGAGCCATATACGCCTCTGAACTAGCCGCCGTCGAGAGGCTGGGCTGTGTCGGCGGGGTGGAGATCGGCGTCGGCACGGGGAGATTCGCGGCGCCGCTCGGCCTCAGAGCCGGCGTTGACCCGGCGCGGGAGATGCTGAGGCTAGCCCCCAGAGACCTAGACCTGGTGGAGGGAGTCGGCGAAAGCCTGCCCCTCAGGGACGGGGCCTACCCATGCGCCCTCCTCGTCGTCACGCTTTGCTTCGTCGACGACCCGGCGGCGGTGCTGAGAGAGGCCGCCCGCGTCGCCCAGAGGATCGTGGCCTGCGTAGTCCCGGGAAAATCGCCATGGGGGAGGCTCTACGCCGAGCTGGGCGCCCGGGGCCACCCCTTCTACTCCAAAGCCAAGTTCTACACACTGGCTGAGGTAGCCGCCATGGCCCCCGGCCTCGCCCCCGCCAGGGTGGTCGCCACCCTATTCACCCCGCCCCCCGGCCCCGACGCCCCCGAGGACCCCGTCGACACGGGCATAGACGAGGCCGAGCGGGCAGGCTTCGCCTGTCTAGAATTTAAACGGGGGAAAACTCCCCACCCGTGATAGTGGCTGTGGGGACTAAAAACCCAAACAAGATAAGAGCAGTGGAGGAGGCCTACAAGATGTTCGGCATACCGGCGGTGGTGGTGCCAGCCCCGGCGCGGCCCCCAGTCCCCCCACAGCCCATAGGCCTCGAAACCGTGGTAAAGGGAGCCGTGGAGAGGGCAAAAGCCGCGCTGAGCCAGATACCCAAGGCAGAACACGGCGTCGGGATAGAGGCGGGCGCGGTGCAGGCCGCCGACACCCACCTCGACATAACCATAGCCGCCGTCGCAGATAGAGAAGGCGTTGTGACCATAGGCTTCGGCCCCGCCTTCCAGATACCACCCCCCTTCCTCCCCCACCTCCTAAACGGCGTGGAGCTCGGCGCCCTAGCCGAGAGGCACTACCAAAGACCCTCCATAGGCTACCGCGAAGGCATCATAGGCGCCCTCACCAAGAGGCGCATAACCAGAAAAGACCTAAACCTAGCCGCCGTCGCCATGGCCCTAGTCCCAAGACTCCCCTATAACACCCCTCTATACAAAACCTAGAAAAACATATAAACCCACACAAAAACAGAGACGAGCGGGGTAGGCCAGCCTGGTAGGCCGCGGGGCTCATAACGGAGATCCGTGGAGCCCCGAGGTCCCCGGTTCAAATCCGGGCCCCGCTACTATTGACATTCTTTGAATAAATTTTTGATATTTTCATAGACTAGTCCAAGAAAGCTGTAAAGCATTTAGATGGGGGTTATTCTAAGCCAAGTCTTTTGACTAACTTCAAAATAATTGCCTTTTGTTGCTCTGTTGCAATTTCTAGTCTTCTATGAATGTATTCTTTTACAAACATATATAGATTTTTATCATTTTTTACTAATTTTATAAATTCTTGTGTTGGTATGTAAACGGCGTAGCTTGTCTTGCCTTTCGTAATCCTTGGCTCTGTGGAGAGTCGGCGCAACGCCTCAGCCACTTTATGAGCCTCCTCTTGTGAGCTACAGTATTTTACGGCGTATAGCGCACCGCCTTCATTAAACACCAGTTGTAATCTAAGTCCTATAGTGCCGCTTGGAGTCTCCACATAGATAACATTGGGTACATTCGAAGGGGGGCTTCTCTTATATTTCCTCCTAGGTGTGTATATGGATTTAAGATACTGCCACTTGTGGGGGCTTAATATATCCAGCAATTTGCCATAATCACCAGCCGACTCTATCAGGTCTTTGAATAGCCTCTTCCCGCCTGCCAGATAGAAGTATTTTTCTCTCCTTTCGTAAAATCCGCCAACTAACTGCGTCAATTGTTGCTTGATATTGTCCCCTGCGCTGATTCTCAATTTATAGTGCCTTTTTTCCACAAAGGACCACTTGACGGAGCCGTCGCCTAGCCACCAAGTTAACAACGGCCTGTAGTCCCCCCTCTTTATGTATTCAATAGCTAGTTTCTGTGCTTCGTCTTTAGACCACGCCTGGATGTGGCATTCAGCCACGGCTACAAACATCGGAGATGCTCCATGTCTGGTGAGGTTGAGACGGGGGACGTAGATCTTAACGCGACCTGGCCTCACGGCTAGCCAGGCGTACAACTGCCAGAGTTGTGTTGTGTACAACGCCGCGTATTTCCCAACCCTGCTCTCGTCAGACGCTCTCCAACCTAATTGAAACGGCTCCAGTTCCATTCCGCTGAGTAGGTTTGGAAAATTCTTCTCTCCTTTTACTCCGCCTATTTTCACATAATAGCTCTTGTGGCCTCCCGCTTCGTAAACCCCGACTCCGTTAATTTTCGTAATTCCACTATCAATATGCTCTCTTACCATTTTCAGTACGCCTTCCGCCACCTTCCCTAACCTATCAAGTAATTGCTTCATTATCACCGCTCCTTTTTCTATATCTTCGTGTTGCGGCGCCATTTGTGCTATTTTCTCCGCGACATATGAAACGTATATCTTATACCCTTGGAGGACTCTGTTCAGCCCTCCTGTCACCACGCCCCTCCTTCCTATCTCAGCCAAGACCTCTTCCAGCGTGGGCGGCGGTTGCGGGCTGAGTGCGGTCTCTATGCGGCTTAGCAACTCGCCAGTCTCCACGACTGCACATCTACACGCCGTTATATCCGCAATAGTGATGGGAGCACCGAGGGTGTCTTTTGAAACTTTTGGTGATATGTCAAGACTTATATATGGGTGGCGCGGTTGGGTTGTGGATGTGGTTTACTACGTGGTTGGGTTTTCCTTGACTATAATTGGGTTGCTGGGCGGGGCATTGTACTGGCTTGGCGCCAAGTTTAAGGAAATTGAAAACAGGTTTAGAGATGTAGACAGCAGATTTGAGAGGCTAGAGCGGGAGATGCGGCTTGGTTTTGAAGATGTTAGTAAAAGAGATGCGGATCTAAAGGGATATATCGACCGGCGGCTTGACCGTCTTCTCCACGGCTTTGCCGGCTATCGAGAGTTTTTTGTGGAGTTCCTAGCCGCGGAGGGTGTGATTGATAAGAGGAGTGCAGACTTGGCGAGGGGGGAGCTTTGGCGGGTTGTGAAGCTGGTGGGGGCCAACCCGCTTACGAGGGAGGAAGTGGAGAGGCTGAAGGCCCTTATCGAGAAGGAGGAGCTTACATACGACGAGGCTGTGTGGCTTAGGGATGTGGCTAGGCGGCTGATTCTGGAGTACGGGACCCCGGAGACGTGGAAACTCCACATCTACGCCTCTATATGGGTGGCCCTCGCCAGGAGAAAGGAGGAGGAAAAGGGGCATCGGGATAGCAGTTAGAGCCTGGACGGAGATTAGGCGTCGTCCCTTTTGCTTATCCGTTCCGCGTTGTAGAGATGAGTCGGCCGTTGATTAGTTAGTATGTGAGGGTTAGCAACTCGCCGTTTTTTAGAGTTTTCCACTCCGCGCCTCCGCCTAGTGGCTCTGAGGCGATTAGAAACACGTCGCCGAGCTCGGCGTAGACGGGGACGTAGTGCGGGTGTTCGCTTTCCCTGTACGTGTAGAAGTAGGCCTTCCCGCCGCCGTCTATAAAGGCGAAGTTTAGGAGGGGCTCCTCGGGGTCTATGAACTGCCTCGCCGCCTCTGCGATCTCCTTCACCGCGTCTTCGTCCGCGCCCATTTTAACAATGGCTTTGAGTAAAACTTCGGAGTCTGTCTCCCCCGCCACGTCGCCGACCTCCACTCCGCGCCTCTCCAGCTCAGCTAGAAATCTCTCCTTGTCCAGAGTGCCGTTGTGGGCAATTGCGTAGCGGCCGTAGACAATTGGGTGGGTGTTCTCGAAGGCTACCCTCCCAACGGAGGCCAGCCTGCTGTGTAGTAGGTAAAGCGAGTAGCCGACCGGCGGCTCCACGAAGCTTTCCCATATCGGCCTCAGAGACTTGTACACCCCAAACCCCTCTCTAGAGGCCCAGAGCGCCCCCCAGCCACTGCCGTGGCTCCAGCCCATTGTCCTATCTCGCTTGGAGATTTCAATAAACGACTTGAAAAAGCTAGAGGGGCGGCCCCCCACCGACAGCAATATCCTACACATTACGGCGTCGGCGCTATTCCTGCTAGTTTTGGGTATGGCCGGGCTTCCCATACTGCTCTCAGGCCGCATAGGTATCTTGTCAGTCTCTCTACGCCTATGCCGAAGCCCGCCGTCTGCAGAGGGTAGAGCTCTCTCAACATCTCTAGATACCACTGATACCTCGCCGGGTCCTCCCCGCCTTCTCTAATCCTCGCCGCCACTCTCTCCGGCTCGAATTCCCGCTCAGCCCCGCTAACAGCCTCCCCAAAGCCCTCTGGGTAGAGCATATCGAAATCTCTCAACACCCCCGGCCTCGCCGGATCCTCCCGGTCGTAGAAGCCGCGTGAACCCTTGGGGTAGTCGTATATAAACACAGGCTGGCTGTGTAATGCAGAAAAAAGCCTCTCACACCCCCACTCAAGCTCCGCATCGGGCGGATTCCGGCAACCCAAGGAGTTTACAATCTTCACCACCTCCCCATGGCTGTACCTCCTAAACGGCGGCTTAAACGACGGCAGAGATCTGCCGAACACCTCCTCCAGCTTCTTTCCGTACTCCTCCCCCACGGCCTTAACTACGTAGGCCACGAGGCCCTCCGCCACCTCCATTGCCCTGTGGTAGTCTGCGCCCAGCATCTCCACATCCACCTGCACAAACTCCACGAGGTGTCTCCCGGTGTATATGGAGTCGGGGGGCTCAAGCCTGACGTTGGGGCTTATGAAGTATATCTTGCCGAGGGAGGCGGCCATGTACTGCTTGTAGAGGATGGCGGAGGACATCACCTTATACTCACGGCCGTAGAAGTCAATGGAGGCCTGCCTGGCCCCCCTAATGCCGGGGTCCGTCACGGGGCCGATTATCGGCGGGAGGACTTCTGTAAAGCCCTGGCGGTCTAGAAACTCCCGGATAGCCCTTAGGGCAGCCGCCTGTATCTTGAAGACTAGCCGGTATCTGTCGACGCGGGCCCACCTCCACGAGTACCTAAGCCACTCCTCCAACACCCTACGGTAGCCCTCCCTATCCGCCACAAGCTTCTCAAACTCAACCACAGCAGGGTGAAACCTAGGCTCCAGATAATCCATAAATGAGGGGGGATGAACAGAGGGATAAATATTGCGTGATTAATGTACTAAAACTCCCTAAAGGATTATAGCCTTGTGAAACGTCTAATACGGGCATGTATGGATAATTTACATTGTATACAGAATTTCGGTAGGAAAAGGACTGCATATTTGTTGTAGAGCTTGGCAAAGAGCCGCCCGATTATGTATCGCTTTCTGGCTATGCGCTTTAGTGGATTTATGCAGTTTATCGTCGCGCGTGAGGTGTATGTAAGATTAGCCGTAGAGATACGGTACTCCCAGCATAGATGCCACCCTCTATCTAGAGCCGCCGCGTCTTCGACGCCTGGCTCCGATGCGCCGTATTTTTCAGTGGCTGATGTTAACATCTGCAGTCCATCTTTCAGAGGCCGAATGTAATTCTCTACACCTTTCCCCCGCGCGTTTACGCCGCCGTAAAAAACGGGCGCGTCTTATATACATCTGAGATCTCTAGCACGTGGCTGATTGAGGAGGCGGATAACGGCCCTCTCGCTAAAGCTTCACCTTGGTGAAAAGGAAGGCTGAGAATAGAAAATGTGGACTACGCTGTTAGTAGGTACTGCTGGTACTCCCAATCCGTAATTGTGTTCCAGGTCTTTTCCCATGGATGTTTCTCGACGTAGCTCTGCCACTCCGCCTCCTTAAGCCGTACATAGGCCTTCACAACCTCGGAGGGTAGTTCACTAGCTATTTTACTTTCGGCGAAGTACTTAACGGCCTCTCCCAAGTGGCGCGGCGTCTCCTTCACCCCTTCAAGTTCGTACGCCACCTCGGACACGGGGGGCGGCGGCTCG
Source organism: Pyrobaculum ferrireducens (assembly GCF_000234805.1). NCBI lineage: Archaea > Thermoproteati > Thermoproteota > Thermoprotei > Thermoproteales > Thermoproteaceae > Pyrobaculum > Pyrobaculum ferrireducens. Next base: position 1,462,520 of record NC_016645.1, on the reverse strand, counting down.
ATCCTCTCCTCCAAGCCTCTCAATATTGCCAGCATAATTGCCGCGAAGCCTAGATAGGGGTTCATGGAGGGGTCTGGGTGTCTGTACTCGATCCTGTTTATCTTTCCGGCGTAGTAGGGGATCCTCACCATCGCCGAGCGGTTGCCGAGGCCCCACACGACGCGGGTGGGAGCCTCGTGGTGGGGGACGAGGCGCTTGTATGAGTTCACGGTGGGCGCCACCAACGCGGATATCGAAATGGCGTTTTCTAATAAGCCGCCTACTGCGTATCTCAGCTCCGGCGTTGGCTCCTTGACGGAGGCCATCAAGTTGCGGCCGTCTCTCCACACGGATACATGGGTGTGCGCCCCGCTGCCGTTCATCCCCCAGAAGGGCTTCGGCATGAATGTAACAGTGTATCCATGTTTAGCCGCCACAGAGCGGGCCATTATCTTGTATATCAACACCGAATCTGCCACCTTAACCGGGTTGCCGTAGGGGATGTTAACCTCGAACTGGGATGGGGCTACCTCGTGGTGTGTCTTGGTGTCGCCGAGGCCGGCGGCGGCGAAGGAGTCCATAATTTCTTCAACTACCTTCCTCGTCTGCGGAGGCGGTACGTCGAAGTAGCCAGCCTGGTCTACGAGTTTAGGCGGGTTTCCACTTACAATGAAGTATTCAAGCTCTATGCCGATCTTGAATTGGTACCCGCGGCGGTTGGCAATGTCTAGAGTTTTCTGGAGTATATTCCTTGGATCCAGGTGCGACGGCTTGTCGCCTTCTAGAGTATTGGTAAAGACGTAGGCGGTCTTGCCGCCGTTCCAAGCCTCTATGTACACGGCTGAGGGGTCGGGCATCGCCACGAAGTCGCTTTTATTCACCGTGCTGTAGACTGGTATAGATGACGCGTCGTAAGGTACTCCGTCTATAAACGCGTCTTTAGCCATGTCTATTGACATCACGTCAACTCTGGGCCTTCCGTAGATGTCTGCTATTATAAAATTCACGTATTTTATCCCAGCGCCTTTTAACACCCTCCACATGTCTAGACCCTCGACCGGCATAGCCTCAATACTTACCACCTTTATTAATTTTAGTTCCAAACATATTTAGCGGAGGGGAAATATATATAGAAAGCTATGTTAGTACCTCCACAGCGTTGCTTGGAAGAAATACAGTGAGTCCATTGTATGTGATAGAAATTGTTCCCACATCTGCTGAGCCAGCAGCCTCTGATGTGCGTGTTGCACCGTTTCTTGTGTCTAGGTGTTGGATAAGTTGCTGGGCAAAATCTATTATACAATTGTTATAATAATAAGCATCATATTCAGATTAATGCTTCCTATTATAATTACGTAATTTCAAACTTACTATTTTATGGATTTTCATAATGGAAGTTTTGATGGCTTTACTTATTTAAAATTCTGGTCCTACTATAAAAATTTGAATGTGATATTATCAAATATCAAGTCTGAAAATTTTAAAAGGTCCTCAATCTATTGAGGTCCATGTGCGGTATATTTGGCGTATATAGTATTGAAGGCGGAGATATATTTTCTGGCACCGTAATTGAGGGGCTTCTCTCAATGAGGGAGAGAGGGACCCAGCACGGCGCAGGTATTGCATTATTTAGAGACTGGGGGAGAGAGGTTGTTAAGTTCTTCGCCCCGTCGCCAAGCTCACCTGCTTCTGTCAAGCTACCCGGCGGGATTTATGACAACGTGGCCACCTCCGGAGATAGCCTCCCCGAGGGGGCTTTTGTATATATGAGGAGTAGGTGGCTTGACGTGTATAAAATAGTGGGGTGGCCGGAGGACATCGCCAAGTTGTATGATATTAAAAGTTTGAAGAGTAGCGTGTGGATAGGCCACACTAGGTACCCCACCAACAGCCCCGGTTGGTATCCCTACCAGTCACATCCATTTTCTGTAGGCGACGTTGCGGTTGTCCACAACGGCGACCTCAGCTCATACGGCTCTAATGTAAACCTACTGAGGTTTGTCTACGGCTATGGGAAATTCAGCGGCACTGACAGCGAAGTTATAGCTCACCTCTTGTGGGAGCTGTACAGGGAGTACGGTGTAGAGGACGCCGTGCTGGAGTTGATGTATGGCAGAAGGGTTAGGTGGGCGAGGCTGGACGGCCCCTACGCCGTGGCTTTTATAATTGGCAAGTCTAAGCCGATATTTGGGGCGTTTGTGGATCTACAGCACTTCCGCCCCCTCTACGTGGGGTTCGACGGCGAGGTTCTCTACGTGGCGAGCGAGGCTATGGCTATTAAGAGGGTGGCTAAAGACGCGGAGGTCTGGGCTATGAGAAGTGGGGAGTACATAATTGCGGAGGGGGGCGAGGTGTGGGGCAACTTTAGAAAGCGGGTTGTTAAGTATCTGGCTTATCCACAGCCCCCCGACGCTATAGACGCCTCTAGGTATGAGGTTACTAAATTGGCCGAGGTTGTGAGAGAGGAGTTGGAGAGACGCGGGGTGGTGAACGTGGTGAACGTAGCCGGCCACCGCTATGTTGGCAACGGCATGTATAGGGGGGTGATCAACGTGTGGGGTGTTGTGGGTAACGCCTCTGCAAATGTGATGAGCGGGGGCGTGTTTAACATATACGGCGACGCGCAGGACGACCTAGGCGACGCGATGAACGACGGCGTCCTCGCCGTGTTTGGCAACGTCGGCGACGCTGTGGGGCAGGCAAAGAGAGGGGGGGAGATTTATGTATATGGCAACGCGGGTACCCGCGCCGCTATTCAGCACAGAGGCGGCGTGATGATAATCGGGGGCTCAGCCGGCGACTACCTGGGGGAGTACATGGGCGGGGGGGTTGTGGTGGTTTTGAGAAAGACTTGGGATGAGGAGGTGGGGTGGAGGATTGGCAGCGGCATGGTTGGGGGGACTATATTCATAAGGGGGGAGGTGCCGAGGGAGAGGATAGGCTATGGATTTGATCCGAAGAGGTTGAGGAGGTACCTAGAGGTGATGCGCAGAGAGAGGGAGTTGAGTTGGGAGCAGTATGAGGAAATACTGAGAAGCCCCGAGCTGATAGCGAAGCTGGATGGGAGGGCTGAGCTGTTTTCTGTCACGCACAGGGTGGAGGTGAGGGAGCTTTCCGAAGAGGAGCTGAGGCTTTTAGAGCCGTATATCAATAGGTTTAATTCTATATTTAACACAGATATAGACATCAGGAGGGAGGTGTTTACAATCATAAAGCCGCTTGGCGGCAGGGCTCTATGAGCGGCCTAAGGCCTTTGGTGGTTAAGAGCTATATAGAGGTGGCGCGCCATATTGTGCCAGAGTTTTGGGAGCCTAGTAGAGTTCTGGCAATTAGAAAGATGGCGCAGACCGCGGAGCCTGTGCTTGACAGGTTTGAGCCTGAGAAATTCGGCCGCCTGCTTGATAGGATGGTTTTTAGAGATTTGAGGAGGAGTAGCCTAGAGGAGGCGTTTAGGATAGCTGATAAAATCGACGTGGACGTCGGGGTGAACATCGGCGCCGCGAGGCTTGAAATGCCTATATACGTCGGCGACATGTCCTTCGGCGCGTTGAGCGGAAATCCCAATATTGCAATTGCAAAGGCCGTCACGGAGGTGGGGGCTGTGGCGGGCGTCGGGGAGGGCGGGTTGCACCCGGAGGTGGCGAAGTATAGAAATATCGTGGTTCAGTGGGCCTCTGCGCGCTTCGGGATGGACATGAATCTGCTTAGGGCTGGCATTGCGGTGAATATTAAGATTGGGCAGGGGGCTAAGCCCGGCATCGGGGGGCACCTCCCGGGGAGAAAGGTTGTTGATATAATAGCGCAGTTGAGAAAAATACCTGTTGGTAGCGAGGCTATCTCCCCGGCGCCTCACCACGACATATATTCAATTGAGGACTTGGCGCAGAGGGTAAAGGCGTTGCGGGACTTGACTAAAAAGCCGGTGCTGGTGAAGGTCGCCGCCGTTAATAAGATACACTACGTGTCTGTCGGCGTGGCGAGGTCGACGGCCGAGGGCATCATTATCGACGGCGCCGGGGCCGGCACGGGCGCCACGCCTATAGTGGCTAGGGACCATCTGGGGATACCCATAGACATCGCGGTGCCGGTGGTGGATCAGTGGCTTAGGAAAGACGGGACTAGGAGCGGCTTTCTGGTGGTGGCGGGCGGCATGCTGTACTCCCCGCTGGACGTGGCTAAAATAGCGGCGTTAGGCGCCGACATGGCGAATCTAGGCACAGCATCTCTCTTGGCGATGGGTTGCATCATGTGCCACGCGTGCCACACCGGCGGTTGCCCCACGGCGCTGACGAACATGATAGGCTCGGGGAAGGAGCTTGACATCGAATGGGGGTCCTCGGTGCTCCGCAACTATCTCCTAGCCGTGGCCCGGGGGCTGAAGGCTGTGCTCTACTCCTTGGGCATGTCAAGTATAAAAGAGCTGGTGGGGCGGCGCGACTTGTTGCAGATACACCACGTAGACGAGGACTTAGCCGACGCCATCGGCGTGGAGCTGGGGCAACCGGGCGACGCGGCGTGGTTTGACAAAACGCGGCGGGTAGTCGTCCCGAGGGAGTACTACGAGTCTGTCCATATACCGATCACCGGAATGGGCGGTGTAGTCCCCGGCTACACAACCCCCGCCAGGAGGTTGCTCGACGTGTTGAGAATAGAGGCTGCGCAGGTCACAAGACCCTCCGTCGACCCGTATAGAGAGGACGTAGACGTGTCTGTGAGGTTCGGCGACGTCACCTTCGACACGCCTATCGCCGCGCCGGCGGTGGACGAAGCTGTGGAGGACGCGGCGTATGTAATGGGCGCCCCCATACTGGCAGACCGCTGTAGATACGGGGAGTACTGCATAGGCGCTTTAAACCCCGCGGTTATCCCGCCGAGCGACGCCGACGTCGGACCGGGCGTTGTGGTTATAGACGAGAGACTGGGCGGAGATCTCCCGCTGGAAGCCGCCGTGGCGAGGCTCCACAGGAGGCTTATGGAGAGCGGCCGGAGAAACAAAACGCTTATCGTCGCCGTGGGAGATCTCTACAACGGCGCTGATGTGTATAAGACGGCGGCGCTGGGCGCCGACATTGTGGCGCCGCTGTCCGCTTTTCAATATGTAAGCCAGAGGGTAAAGGACATGCCCAAGGGGGAGAGGCGGTGTAGATACGAAAACCTGATAGCAAACCTCACAGCTGAGTTAAAAGTCTTGATGGGGGCCGGCGGCGTCACCAGCTACATGCACACCTTGGTAGGAAACCTAGACCTGTTGAGATCTCTAGACGGCCGCGTCGGCAGGTTGCTGGGCGTAGAGGTCGCCGGGAGGTAGCGCTCTCAGCCGCCTTTTTCGACAAGGCGGTTGGTGAACTCGCCGACTCCTCTTAACAGCCTCTTGATGTCCTCGGCGGCGGCCTCGTCGCTGGGGTATCTACTGAAAATGCCCTCTCGATCGGGGCCGTTGTATTGATACTCGTGGAGGTTAAGGGCTATGTCTGTGTACATAAGAACCTCGTCGCCGTGCCTCCGCGCCAAAAGTTGCGCCACAAGCCTCACGCGGGTAGAGAGCATGAAGGCAATTACCCAGTCGCCCTCGTTTATAGCCTTTCCGCCGCGCATCTTCTTTACCCCCCTAAAAGCCTCCCTCACCGCGTCCCTTTCCTTCAGCGCTAGGGCCGCCAGGACCGCCTTCCAAGCCTGCCAAGCCTTCCCCGCGGCGTTCCGTATAAGCCCCTCTGAGAGAAATCTCTCGGCAAGTTCCCTCTCATACGCCGCCTCCATAAGCCTCGCCTCTAGATAGCCTCTCTCGTCCCTCCACGGCTTCGCTAGCTCCCTAAGCACAGCTCTATATACGTGCGCTGATAAAAATTTTACAGCTGTTGGAGGATGGCGTAGATCGCCTCGCGGTCTCCGCTCCACAGCGGAGAGTCTCTCCTAACGGTGCATCTCAGCCGCCTCTCCCCCACACGGCTACACGTCATATAGCCACGCTCGGCCAGGGCTCTGAATATCTGCCCCACCACTATCGGGGATACGCGGGCCTCCCTAGCCACCTGCCCCGGGCGCAACGTCACTGTGACTCCCTGGGCTGTGGAGAAGATCTCGGCTAGTACATGGGCGATCCGGCACGTCACGCCGCACTGCGGGGGGAACTTCCTATGCACTTTACAGTATCGTGGGCAGGAATAGGCTGAATATGCCGTTTATTACCCATATAAGAAGGGCTAGGGCCGCGGCGCCGAGCCACCCAACGCCCTGGAGCTTTCTCAAGGCGTAGAGCCACACCACCAAGGCGAGTATGCCGCTTACGAAGGGTATTCTAAACACCGAGTGGAAAAACCAGTAGATTAGGGCCCCCACCAGCGCGGTCACGGCAGCCCCAGTTAAGCTCTCGTTCTTCTGCCTCCCGGGGAAAATCTTAAGTGCAATCCAGACGGCAATTGTGGAAACAATCCACCCCACAACCAGCCCCGTGAGGCTCCCCACGGGACTCATGTGGCTCGATAACAACGCCTCTTATATACTTTACTTATTAACAAACTTTTCTCAGCTCGACAGCGTCCATGTCGTAGTAGTAGCCCTCGACCCTAGCCCCGATGTCTCTAAGCCTCTCGCAGGATAACTTTACGTTCTCCACCTCCACGGCCTCCGGCTCGCGGCGGCCCGCCCGCTTGACTGCTTCGTCTATTTGTTTCTGTATGGGGGGCGGGGCGGCTCCCTCCATGCCGAGGGCCACGGCGCCGCATCTCCTGTGCCCGATCACATAGATGGTGTCGACGCCCAGCTTCTCCACTGCAAATTTAAGAGAGTGGTAAACCAGCTCGTCCACCACGTTGCCAGCCACCCGCACGACGAACATCTCCCCAATCCCCGAGAGGGTGAGGAGCTCAGGCGAGAGGCGGGAGTCGCTACAGGTAAGCACCGCGCATCTAGGCCTCTGCGCCTTGGCGGTCTCTTTAATCTGCCTCAAAATCTCCGCGGCGAATAGACCCCCCACCCCAGCCCGCACCTTGGCAAATCCCTCGAGACACACATAAATTAGACAGGCATGAGTTTTAATATTGACGGTTCTGCACTCAGCGAGGCCGAACACAGCAATTCCCATGAGCTACGGCCTCGCCCCCTTCGTAAAAGCTTGGCGTTAAATAAGACGTCTAGCTCGCTTTTCCTCTCACCTCATATCTACTTCCAGGAGATAAGCATTTAGTTCTCAATAATATCCTTAGCAAGTCGTCAAAGTTTTGAAACTAAAAAGTTATATATGGCTGTATGATAGGTAGGTTATGTCGGTGGCGGGGGGCTTCTCGACGCTGGACCGGTTGCGTGACTTCTTCTACGGGTTGCTCGAAGTGAGGGATAGGCTTAGGGAGGGGGGTGTGAAGTGGCCGAGGCCTCTGGAGGGGGTCCAAACCGGCACAGTGAGGGTTAAGGTGGGGTTCCCCGCGATGTTGAAGAGGGGTGTTATTATGGACGTGACGAATGTGGAGCAGGCGGAGGTGGCGGAGGACGCGGGGGCCGTAGGCGTGATGGTTCTCGACAAGCTTCCCTACGACGTGAGGAAGGCGGGGGGCGTGGCGAGGATGGCCGACTTGAAGTTGATTGAAGAGGTGATGGCGCACATTACAATTCCGGTGTCAGCTAAGGTTAGGATTGGCCACTACTACGAGGCTGTGCTTTTGGAGGCTATCGGCGTAGATTTGATAGACGAGTCGGAGGTCCTCACGCCGGTGGACGAGCAACACCACATCAATAAGTGGCTCTTCACGGTGCCTTTTGTAAACGGGTGTAGAGAGCTGTGCGAGGCGTTGAGGAGGATTTCGGAGGGGGCCTCCATGATTAGGTCTAAGGGCGAGGCGGGCACCGGCAACGTGGCGGAGGCGGTGAAGCACTTCAAAGCCCTTTACAGCGCCGTGGAGGAGCTCACGGCGGCTTATAGATCTGGCGACGAGGAGAAGCTTAGAGACTACGCGAGGAGGTGCCAAGTGCCTATTGAGCTTGTCGCCCTCACGGCGAGGATGGGGCGCCTTCCCGTGGTAACCTTCGCCGCTGGGGGCATAGCCACGCCTGCGGACGCCGCCTTGATGATGTGGCTGGGGGCGGACGGCGTCTTCGTCGGTAGCGGTATTTTCAAGTCCCAGGACCCGAGGCAGAGGGCGGAGGCCATTGTTTTGGCCACTGCGCACTGGGACGATCCCGAGACTGTGGTGGAGGCGCAGAAGATGGTTAGTGAGAAATCCGCAATGCTGGGTATTGATATCAGAACTCTAAGGCCTGAGGAGCTCCTGCAGACAAGGGGGGTATGAAGGTGGGGGTTGTGGCGTTGCAAGGCGACGTGGAGGAGCACGCCGAGGCTTTTAGAAAAGCCGCCGCGGAGCTGGGAATTGCGGTGGAGGTTCTCGAGGTGAAGAAGCCGCGGCAACTAGAGGACGTCAAGGCCCTGGCGCTCACGGGCGGCGAATCCACCACCATTGGGATTCTGGCGAAGAGGGCCGGTTTAATAGAGCCGCTTAGGAAGGCGGCGGAGGGGGGCCTGCCGACGCTTGGGACATGCGCCGGCGCCGTCTTGCTGGCTAAGGAGGTGAGAGACGCCGTGGTGGGCGAGACGGGGCAGCCGACCATCGGCGTGATGGACATCGCCGTTGTTAGAAATGCGTTTGGCAGACAGAGGGAGTCCTTCGAGGCGGAGCTCGAGGTGGAGGGTTTTGGGAAAATCCGCGCCGTGTTTATAAGGGCGCCCGCTGTGGTGAAGGCGTGGGGCTCGGCGAAGCCTCTCGCACCTGTGAGGCACGCAAGCCTCGGCCTTATCTACACGGCGGCGGTGGAGGGCAATATATTGGCCACGGCGTTCCACCCCGAGCTCACCACCACCGCCTTCCACAGGAGGGTGCTGGAGATGGCCCTGGGAAAGGCCTAGCGGGTTTTTCCAGAGGCCAGCCTGTCCTTGGCGAGCAACCCCGCCATAACTGCGAGCAGACCGGCTCCAATAACCAGCTCGTAGGTGGCGTGGTACGCGGCGAGGTTTACAACGCGCATCGCCGCCGTCCCTATTAAAAAGCCCAGCGTCGTAGATGCGTAGAAGCCCACGACGCCGCTGATGACCAGCAGGGTGGAGTAGGACCAGAAGGCTAGCTCTGGGGTTACGTGGCCGGTGAGATACGCCAGTAGGCAACCCGAGGCGCTACCGAGCATAGCCGAGATTACTGTTATCCTGGCTACGACGCCCTCGGGCGCCACGCCCATGGAGGGGAGGCGTTGCTCATTCTCCCTTATCCCCACGGCGCTTCAGTACAGAGCCGTCTCGACGTAGAAATATCTAAGGGCCGCCGCGGCGGCCGCGGCGGCGAGCGACAAGGCGAAGAGCCCGTCTAGGCCGAGCCTCGCACCCAGAATGGTGTAGATCGGGACTGAGACGCCGTCTGAGCCCCCGGTTAAGTTGTAGAACTTAACCAACGCCCCGTACAGGACCATGGCGAGGGATAGGTTGAGCAGGGCGTAGAAAATCCCCCTAACTCCACCGGTGAGGGACCCCACGCCAAGCTCCACGGCGGCTCCCAAGGCGATGGAGAGGGGGAGGGCAACCGCCAGCTCCTTAACCCCGGCGTATTTATAGAGGAGCGCCGCCGTATAGGCGCCCACGGCTACGTACATCCCGTAGCTGAAGTTCACAAGCCCGGCGTTTAGCAACGTCACCACCCCCAGCACGGCGAGGCTGGCCGCGGCGATGTAGGCCACCTCATATCTGACGTAGTAGTTGGGGGAGAGGAGGTACGCCAGCGCCGCGGCTACTGCCAGGGCTCTATACCCGCCTTTCATGTCTAGTAAAGAGCCCCGACGGCTTTAAGAGGAGGACTGCTATCACCGCGATGTATATCACCAAGAGCTCGAGCTCTGGGAAGTAGAACACCGCCAGCGTCCTCAACGTGCTTACTAACAACGCCGCCACCACCACCCCCGTCACGTTCCCCAGGCCCGCCACGGTCACCACCGCGAAGGCGTATACGAGGAGCACCCTGGCGAGGCCGATGGTGAAGTTCTGCCAGAGGGACGAAACCGCTCCCTCCAGAAGCGCCGTCAAGATCCCCCCAGGGTCACTGCAACAGTGTAGACCAGCCTGGTGTTTACCCCCAGAACCGCGGCCATCTTCAGGCGATCCATAGCCGAGAGGTGTCTACATATCTGTATACATAAAGTATTTATTTGCGTACACGGTCTGTAGACGTGCAGGTTGTGTTGAGTATACGAATTCCCAAGGAGTTGAAGGAGAGGATGGAGAGGTATAAAATTGACTGGAAGAGAGTCATTACAGAGGCCATCGAGGAGAAGCTTAGACAGCTTGAGGCGGAGGAGGCCCTTAGAGAGCTGGACAAGCTGAACGAGGGCATCCCGCCGGCGCCGGCGCCCAGCTGGAGGCTGATTAGGGAGGATCGTGATAGTAATTGACTCCAGCGTTTTCGCCAGCGTCGTGGTAAAAGACGAGTTTTACGATCGTTGCAGATCCTACGTGGCTCGGGGCGACAAGGCCACGGTGGATATCGCATATGCCGAGGTGGCTAATGTTGTGTGGAAACACGTGAAGATGGGGCGCATACCGGCCAGCGAGGCGGCTTACCGGGTCCGCCTCGCCAACAAGATCATATCATCTGCCAATGTCTACAGAAGCATAGATCTCTTGGAGGAGGCTGTCGAGACAGCGGTTACACACGGCGTGGCTGTCTACGACGCCCTGTATCTGACACTTGCCGTGAAGCTAGGCGCCAAGCTCGCCACTACTGACAGATCGCTGGCGGAAAGACTCGGCGGGCAAGCCATTAGCTTATTGAACTGTAGTTTAAAAACCGGTGGTTTACAGAGTTTGCAAAGAGGTGAGGCGGCGTCTGCTACGCCATAGCCTTTGCTTGTTGCATTGCCCACATCATTGGGCAGTAGCCGCCGCACATGGTGCAGGCATTTGTCTTGGGGGTGCCGTACTGTGTGTATACCCGCCACGCCGCCTCTGGATCTATCAACCGCGATATCATTTCCCGCCACTGGAGCTTCCCCCGGTAGGTGCTGACCTCCCGGTCCCACCTGGAGGCCCTCTTCCCGAGCTTGACGATGTCCCCTATGTGGGCCGCCACTCTGTAGGCCTTTACCCCCTCCTCCACCTGCTCGACGGTGGGAAGGGCGAGGTGCTCCGCCGGCGTGATGTAGCACAGCAGATCCGCGCCCGCGGCCGCCGCCAGCGCCGCCCCCACGGCGGAGGCTATGTGGTCGTAGGGAGCCGCCACGTCCGTGGGGAGCGGGCCAAGCACGTAGTAGGGCACGCCCCCCGTCAGCCTCTTCTCCAGCTTTATACTCCAGATAATGTCGTTCAGCGGCACGTGGCCGGGGCCCTCTATCATCACCTGGACGCCTTTCTTAACTGCCCTCTTAGCCAGCCGCGCCGCCTCCACCAGCTCCGCCACGTGAAACTCGTCGTGGGCATCAGCTATGGCGCCGGGCCTCAGGGCGTCGCCGATGGAAATCACGGCGTCGTACTGGGCGAAGAGCTCCAGGAGGTAGTCCCAGTTCTTGAGGTAGGGGTTCTCCGACTTGTTGTGGAGCACCCAGCCGATAACCATGTCGCCTCCTCTCGACACCACAGGGATAACCCTCTCGCTCCGCAGAACCTTCAACGCCAAGTCCCTCGTCACCGCGGCGTGTATAGTCATAAACGCCACGCCGTCTTTTAAATGCTTCTCCACAGTCTTCAACAAATCCTCTTCGGTAAAGTAGGCGCCGCCCCTCTTCTTCGTGAAAGACTCTATAAACACTTGGTAGATCGGCACGGTGCCCACCGACAGTTTAGACGCCCTTAGAACCTCCCTCCTAATGTAGTCCAGGTCGCCCCCCACGCTCAGATCCATGAGGGTGTCCCCCCAGCGGTTAGCCACCTCCACCTTCTTCAACTCTGCGTCGAAGATCCACCACCTCGCTAGAAGTCCCCAGATTCACATTAACCTTGGTGGCTAGCCCGGCCCCAATCGCCACGAGTTTCTCAGAGGGGTGAGACACGTTCCTAATTAAAACCGCCCTCCCCTCCGCTATCCTCCTTCTTAACTTCTCCGGCGCAACCCCCTCCACCTTTGCATACGCCTTAATTTCGTCGGTGACCCGGCCCTGGCGGGCCTCCTCCATCACTGTCCTTGCCATAAATTACTGATTAATTCCAAATTAAAGTATTATTGCAGACGCCACGTGCGGCGTCGCTGGCCGTGGCTCTCTATGACAGGTTAGCGGCGGCTGGGGAGGAAGAGGTCGCCCAGTGATCTGCGGATGTGGCGACGGCCGGGGGTCTGAATGGGCGCCAATCGCCATAGGTGCTTGTCCTAAGAGGGGCTGTGCTACTTTGCTCTAGGGGGAATTCTATGCACGCCTGCATTGTCGAAGTCGCCGTCGTTGGATAGTATGGTGTCTATGCCGTAGATCTGCATGGTGGCGAGGTGGATCCTGTCTTCAAAATCTCTTGGCTTAGCCAGACTCCTGGCTCTGTTTAAAACCTCTGCGTCAAGCGGTAGCAACGTTGTTAAATCTCTTACCGCCTCTACCACCTCTTCGTTTCGCGTTAATACGTAGAGTAGCCAGGCGGTAAGAGCCGAGGTGGCAAGCCTCCCCGCGTAGTTTTTAATCAGCTCACGAGAGCCCTCTCCGTATTTTGGATGAGCTGTAAAAAAATAATAAAGAACATTTACATCAATGTAAATCCATTTGCGAGACATCTTTCAAAGCCTCCTCTATCTCCTCCAGAGTTTGATACCTAGGCGGGCCAAACTTCCCGTAGTACTTATCCACGTCGTCTAGAGGTTCTAGCAAAATACCCTGTTCTACAATCTTCACTCTAAAACGCCTAACTCCAAACCGCCTTCTAATTTTGGCGGGCAGATAAATTCTCCCAGAACCGTCAACTTCCACAATTTCCATAAGTTCATCATATTTGCCAATTTATATATTTTTTGGAAAAGAATTGATGTGACCAAAACGTCTCTGCCACACGCCCCCTTCTACTCTCTAGGCGCCCGGGTGCACATGGCCCGCGCGCGCTCGGCTAGGGTCAGAGATCTCTTCGATAAATTAGAGACATCTCTAGGCAACAGGGCAAAGCTACCGAGTCTCCTTCGAGATATCCATCAGCCTTTTTAACGCTATGAGGATCACAGCTCCTTATAGGCAATGAGGGTGTGCAACGTCTCTATAATACGATATAACGAGTTGGAGGGAGGGGAGATTGTACGGCGTCTAGGATGAGGGTAGGGTTGGGATTTTTGTGTTGTGTGACTGCCCAGTATCTGTAGATCAAGCTTAGAGCATCCCACCGGCTTCAAGCCGTGATGTATCTGCCGCCGCTCCGCATAGGGCCGTGTGGAGACACCTAAGTGCAAGCCTAAGGCGGGGGGAGCGACTCTGGGAGAAACAGAATCCGCTGAAGGGAAACGCCAGCCCTCCAGACGTGGTTTGCCCGCGCGCCGCCGTGCACGCACGGGCCCCGCACCCTCGGGATGCTTGAGAGCAGAAAGGGGCATTACTTATGTCGGACTCCTGCAATTGTCAGAGATTCGACCTTGTGAGATGCGTAAAGTAGGCCTTTACGGGGGCAGGGGGCGTGGGCCGCTGCTAGACGTAAAGCATGTAGTACTCGGTTTTCTCCAGCCTGCCGGTGGTGGGATCTACACGCAGTCCCAGGGTCTCCAGCGTGTCCACCCCTACTACGGGCACCGCGCCTTGAAACGCCAAGACTCTGACCGGGCCGCGCCCCCCCCCCCCGATCTCCACCTCCGCTATGTAGACCCTCGCCGCCACCCTACGGCCGTCTCCCAGCTTAAGCTCCACTGTGAAGGGAGTCTCTATAAGTTTCTCAGCCACCTCTAGCGGAAGCACGGTGAAGGTGGCGCCCGTGTCAACTAGAATTTTGTCAAAAACCACCTCACCCCTCCCCCTAAACACAGCCTTGGCAAATACATGGACCATGGATAGTGCTGGGGGTCGAAATAAAAGCTAGACGCCTCAACGTCAGCTACGCCCCGCGCCGCTTTCCTGGCTCTCCTTGCCGTATAGCTTGTATGCCCTCAGCATCCAGGTGTAGAGAAACAGCTTGTAGGCCACCTCGGAGCCGTCCTCGTACCACCAGCGCTTGGCAATCTCGGCGACTCTCTCCAGCTCCTCGACGCTGATCTTATCTACGTCGCCCTTGGCGAAGACCTGCCGGATGTACTCGACCTCCTCCTTCGAGATGGGGTTGGCCTTTATGGCCAGCGAGAGTCTAGAAATCTCGCTGACTAGAAATGAGGCCTCCCGCGGGCTGATCAAGCCCTTGACGCCGAGGAACTCCACAACGGCGGAGTTCATAGCCACCACCGCCGATCTAATGGAGTCGGCAAACGCAACAAATTTCTTATCCATCTCGGCAAATCTAGCATCCACGGCTTCAAACCTCTTCTCTATACCCTCAAACCTCCTCTCAATGCTTTCAAACCGCTTGTTAATTTCCTCAAACCTCCTATCTATTTCTTTGAACCTCATCTCAATCTCTCTAAATCTCATTTCTATCTCCTGGAATTTTTTCCCCAGCCAGTAGAGAGCGCCGCCTAGCATGCCTACGACCGTCACAGCAAGTCCTATGATGGACAACACCACATCACTTACCACAAATCAATACCGATCTCCTATTTAAAGCTTTTAAAAACTTCAGAGGCGCAATGAGGCAATTCGGCGGTGTAGTGAATTAGAAATTTAGAGCGGCTACTGCTAGAGGCTCGGTTAAGCGCCTATCTAAGGCAGTTACCTGAGCATTGACTTCTGTATCTTATTAGCCAATGTCGACGGCAGTAATACCCCCTTGGAGCGTCGTGAGTAGAACAAGCGGTTGCTAGTCCGCATTTTGATCTTCTCCTTGTACAACACCTTAACAATTTGTCAAGTGTGAATGTCTATAGAAAAGTTTTTATTTATCTATCATTATTGTTAAATATGAAATGTGGAGAAATTGCCTCCCGCCCGCCTATAGTCATAACGCCAGACGAGACTCTAGACAAGGCTGTGGAGCTGTTGGCAACACACGACGTGGGGATTCTAGTAGTCGTGGATAGAAATAATCCAAACAAGCCCGTGGGGGTGCTGTCTGAACGGGACGTGGTGAGGGCACTCGCCTGGAGAGCCCCGTTGACAGTCACCGTGAGAGAAGTAGCCACCACCACGGGGCTGATCTATGTTTACACAGACGACCCGGTGGAGCTCGCCGCGGGGAAAATGGTAAAACACGGCATAAGACACGTCCTAGTCCTAAATAAAAGCGGCGATTTATACGGCGTTATTTCTCAACGCGACATAGTGGCGCTGTACGCCACCCACAAAACCCCCACCCCCGCACACCCAAGCCTCTAAAACAAACTTTTTACCCCCCAATCCTGACTCCACTAACATCAACGGCCACTGCCCAAAAGATGTGGATAAAGACGCTCCACATATTGAATTATGTTTAAAAGCGGTGGGGCATACCCGTGGTTACAATCTGGGTGGAGGTATTGAAGAAGATCTACCCCGCCTTGGCTAGGCACTACAACGCAGTGGTTAGAGGTTCTCAAGTTTTCTACATAACTCTCGGCTTGGCGCTCCCCTCGAAAGACATCGACATATTCATAAGAAGAATTTAATCCAATGTTCCTATCCCGCATAATTGCAGAGGCGCTTGGCATCGGCGAGGAGAGGTATGAAGTCTTTAGAAGAGGCGATAATGTAATTTTCCATTTCTTCGCCCCGGTAGAGGCGGGCGTCGTCTCTATAGAGGTTATGTCGAGAACCCACCTCGGCAGGATATCAGAAACACCTCTCTTTAACGAGGTGGTGTTAGTGAAGCGCGACTGCGTCGACTACTGGACGCTTAGCCTAGAGGCCTACGCGGTACTCCAAGCCACCAGGCCAGACGGCCCCAGGGCCGTAGACGTGGCTAGATTTAGGTTGCTAAAAGACAGAGTCGACTGGGAAAGGGCCAGGGGAATCGCTTCGGGGCTGGGGATTAGAGATAAATTTGAAGCCTTTTACAGACATGTATATGTATGACTTAATTGTAAAATACGTCGAAACGGGGGACCCTGCATTTCTTGAAAAGGCCGCGGGAGAGGCTCTGCGGAGCGGCGCCTTTCTAGAACACGAACTTGACCTAATCCTCATAACGCCTGTTGAAAAGCTTCCGCCCACAGCCCGGAGGCTGGCGGCTGGCGTTAAACACCTCGTGTCGACCGCCAACTGCAACGCCCTACCCCAGCGGCTGGCGGTGCCTTGCGAAATCGCCAAGTGAAGGCTAGACTTTATAAAAGTGGAGAGAGAAAAGGTGCCGGAGGTCGAGGCGCTGGGGGCGGTTGCCGAGGTTGTGAAAATTCTCCGGGTGTTTAACCCCATGGAGATGGTTAACTGCGCCGATGTTTACATCGGCCTCCTGGAGGCTAAGATGCGCGGCTTTTCTAGAGTCTGTACGGGGGACGGCGGGGATGACCTCTGCATCGGCTACGACTTTATGTTGAGAAAGGGAGTTGACGAGCTGGCGAGCTATCTACGCCAAATGCGGGGCCGGTGGTATTTCTGTAGTTTTGACATCGGGAAGGCCCTGGGCGTCTCTGTAAAAGCCCCGTTTCTCGAGATAGAGGAGTTCCTCATGTCAATCCCTCTTGAGGAGAAGATAAGGTGTGGAGTTGGGAAGTGCCTACTGCGCCTTGAGCTTGAGAAGGCGCTCGGCGGGCTGGGGCGCAGGAGGAAAGACCCTATTGAGGTGGGTAGCGGCTTTCGAAAGCTCTACGACGTACTAGCTGCGCTGGGCAGAGATGTCGATGTAGATATCCCGGTAAAAGGCGCCGCGAGGTATCTCTACCACCTGTTCCGCAACATGGGCTTGTCCTATGCGCGCGGAGGTGCAAGGCCGTGTCCTGTATGCGGCGCAGAAACCGATGGGAGGTACTGCAGGATGTGTGGCTGGTATATCAGCAACACGGGGTAGAATAGTTGCGCCGGTTTAGCCACTATTTTTAAACTTCGTAGAGTTTTTCTCCGTATGGATGTCCTAGAGGTTGCGGGCTGTCCCCAGGGCTCTCTCCAGACAGTTGAGTACATAAAGGAGAGGGGACCCGAGGAATTGGTTGTCAAGACAAGCGACGAGGACTGTGTAAAGGTCCTTAGACTCGTCCTCCCCCTCTTCCAGTACGTAGTTGTGGACGTCTGGCGGGAGGGGGACAAACACGCTGTCAGGGCTAGGCGGGCGAGGTCTTGAAGCGGCATTCTTCACAGAGGTACACGTGGCCGTGGGGCAACCCCCTAGACTTGAGACGCTCCGCCAGCCTCCTCGCCATGGTCTCCGTGTAGGGGAGGGCTCTGCCGCACGAGGCGCACCTAGCCGGGGCGTCGCGGTACAGCGTCTGCGTCTCGTACGGCTTCTCCACGGCCCCTCTAAACACCTTGATGACCCTCTCCGGGCACTTGTCGGCGCATACGCCGCATGCTATACACAAAGCCGGCACCAGCCTCAGCTCGCCGCCTTTCAGAGCCAGGGCGTTTGTTGGACAGACGTTGACACATGCTCCGCATAAGGTGCAACCGCTCGCCACCTCTAGCTGGCCTACGGGCATTCCCAGGGCCGCGGCCAGCATCCTCGTCTGCCACCTATCCCCCGGCTCCAGTGGGGCCCTAGCCGTCTTCACCACGAAATCTCTCCCCTCCCTATCCAGGCCTTCTGCCCACCTCGCCGCCGCCGGCCACAGGGGACAGCTCTCGCCTCTTGAGCAGTAGGCCCGGGCCTCGCCGTGCCTCGCCGCGGCGAGGTAGAGATACTGCTTTGGAATTGCGGCGACGCATTTGACTCGCACCCCCTCCTCGTCGCCGTCTTGGAAGGCGTAGTCGCAGATAAACCTAAGCGGCGCAGGGGCGGTCTTTACCAAGTCCGCGAGGTAGGCGTCGGGGAGGGAGGGCATCTGCACGGCATCGACGGGGCACACGGCGTTGCAGAGGCCGCAGTCGATACAAGACTCGTACCTCACCCTCACGACGCGCCTCTCCGCGTACTCAAAGGCAGAGGCTGGGCAGAGCGAGGCGCAGAGGCCGCACCATATACACCTGTCCTGCCTCACCGCCACCGTGTCCCTCAGCCTCAGGAAGCCGCCCGTCAGCAGATCTCTGCGAGTAGCCGCCTTCGCCTCCGCCGGCGGGAGGAGTTGCCACTCCGCGGAGTCCACATGCCTCTCGGCCACCGACTTGAACCAGTCGCCGTGGGGGCCGCGGTATGCGAAGTAGAGGGGAGTCTGCGAGAGGTACTTCGTCAAGTCGGATCTTCCGCTGACAACGAGGACTGAGGGCTTGTCTCTTCTTATCACCTCCTTCTCTACACAGCGCCTTTTAAACTTACCTTTTTACAATTTCGAGAGCAACCTCCCTCAGCCCTAGCCTTTCTTCACAGAAAAGTCTCCTGTCCATCTCCTCAACGCGCCTCACCGCTGGCTTGAACTCCATCTTAGCCAAGACGTCTCTCTCAAAGTCGACTCCCGGGGCAACCTCCACAAGCTCCAAGCCGCCTGGCGTCAGTCTAAACACCGCGCGCTCTGTGATGTACAGCACCTCCTTCCCCTCGTCCACCGCATATCTCCCGCTGAAGACGATCTTGTAGACACGCTCCACGAACTTGACAATGGGGCCGTCCTCAGCGACTACCAGCCTGCAGTCTTTCACCGCTATGTCCCTCCGGCCAGCGGTGAACCCCCCGGCGAAGTACACCCTTGGGGAGCCTATCGCGATGACGGGGAACCCCCCGGGCCCGGGAAGCCTCCCGGGCAGAAACGCCGGGTTGACGTTGCCCTCCTTGTCAATTTGTAGAAACCCCAGCGAGGTGGCGTCTATCGCGCCGCCTTCGTACAAGACAAATTGGTCGGGCATTGGGATCACGGCGTAGTGCCCCATGGCGGCTCCGAAGTCGGCGTCCATGAGGGCGATTCCTCCCCAAACCCCCGACTCAACCGTGAGGTGGATGAAGTCGTCTAGCCTCTCCTCTCTAATGACGTCTGCGGCCACAGCGGGTATGCCGATGCCGAGGTTAACAGTTACTGGGCGCCCCAGCTTCCCCACCAAGTTCACCAGCTCGAGGACAACCCTCCGAGCCACCACCTTCTCGGCAGTTAGCTTCACCGGCTCGTACGCCACTCTGTAGGGCGCGTCGCCGCTTATGACCGGGTTGAGGTCGAAGGAGGCGGTCTGCCAGTGGTACTTCTCCACCTCCGTGCCCCGCCTAGTCACGACGATGTAGTCCACCAAGGGCCCAGGCACCACCACGTGCTTGGGGTGGATCTCCCCCAGCGTCACCGTCCTCAGCACCTGTGCGATCACGACGCCGCCGGGGTGGGCCTTGACGGCCTCCACAATAGAGAGGACGGAGCCGTATATCGCCTCCTGCTCCATACTCAGGTTACCAATCTCGTCGGCCGTCGTAGCCCTTACCAGAGCCACGTTCGGCTTGGGGCCTCTATACAGCAGGTACTCCCTTCCATGCACCTCGTAGAGCTCAACCGTGGCGGTCCTCCTCTCCCTAGCCAGCCCGTTTAGAAAGCCGCCGTCCTGCCGCGGGTCTATAAATGTGCCTAGGCCCACCCGGCTGAAGATGCCCGGCGCCCCAACGGCAACGGCGCGGAGCCACCTGGTGACTATGCCGATGGGCCAGGTGTAGGCCTCCACTAAGTTCTTCATGACGGCCTTCTGCAACTCCGGCGCCCAGCCGTAGAACGGGAGTAGAAAACCTTTCACAAAGTCCTGGTCCGGGTCTTCCAGGATCAGCTTCCCGATCTTGTCGAGGCCAAAGCCGGGTATTGAGGGGATGGCGTCTGAAATTATGAAAAGCCTCCTTGGGTGCCCCGTCTTCCTATACCTCTCTATCAATTCGTCAATTAGGTAGAAAGGCGCCGTCGCCGCGTTGAAGCCTGAAATAGCCACCACGGCCCCATCTGGAATTTTAGAAACAGCCTCAGCCCCCGAAACAAACTTCCGTATCACGTCTAGACACATGTAATAATTTTAATACTAAATGTCGACTGGTTATAGGGCAGAATTCATTTTCGTCGAAACCTTCATCCTCTATGGTTTTCGATTCGGTAAATTACAATAGATTTAAAATCTATTTCTGCTTTATCTTTGCGATCTAAGTGCATCTTCTCTATTAACATATTAAAATACAGCCTTGAGGTATACCATGTTTCAAAAACTTTGGCTCACCACCGGCAAGAACTACTACAGCCATGACAAGCCTCTGCAATACTTTCTAAGCCACCTCAATTTTAAGCCCGATGCAGACCTGGACGCCCTGGGTCACTACGTCTCTACGAAAATGATAGAAGAGGCGTACTACGTGGACCACTACGCGAAACCGATTCTAAAGATGTGGAGCGTCCGCGGCGAGGAGATAAACTACGTAGAGGTATCGCCCAGCCATCTCCAGACTCTATACGACTTATTGAGACACGGCGTCGTTTCGAAGACGATCACAGGTGAAAGAGATCTGCTATACCACTTCATTTCTGGCTACGTCATATCCGACGCGGGCTTCTTCTGCACAATAACACTCACCGAGCAGACGGCATACGGCCTCGCCAAATACGGAAGCGACGAGGTCAAAGCCACGTATCTCCCCAACTTCTTGAAAAGAGAGAAGCCTTGGATGGGCGCCACCTTCTACACAGAAGTACAAGCCGGTAGCGACCTAGGCGGATTGGAGACGGTTGCTCAACAGAGCGGAGACGGAAAGTGGAGACTAAGAGGAATTAAGTACTTCACCTCCAACGTCGGGCTGGCAGACGCCGCCATAATAACCGCCAAGCCAACGCCGCCCAGGCCCGGCGCGAAGGGAGTCGCCACCTTCTTCGCCCCAGCCTACCTACCAAACGGCAGACCCAACTGGAAAATACTCAGGCTAAAAGACAAACTGGGCACGGTCACCGTCCCAACTGGAGAAGTAGAGCTTAGAGATACCGATGCCCACCTACTGGGGACCCTCGACATAGGCATCTACATCGCGTTGGAAATTTTGACAATAGCCAGGATTGACAACTCCACAGCCGGCCTCGGCCTGGCAAGGAAGGCTCTGTGGGAGGCGTATCTCTACGGAAACGAGAGAAGAGCCTTTGGAAAAAGACTGGTGGAGCACCCGCTTTACCTCCGCGACTTGGTGGAGATGGAGGCCAAGCTACAGGCAACGCTTCTGTACACGCTCACCGCCGCGAAAACCTTCAGCGACGTGGCGTATGCAGAGAGGCCCCCCTACAGCCCCGCCTACTACTACGCAAGGCTCCATACACACATAGTGAAAAACCTCGCCGCCTGGACCTCAATAGAAATAACTAGGTATTCCATGGAGCTTATGGGCGGGATAGGCTTCTTGGAGGAGTTCCCCATGGCGAAGATCCACAGAGACGCGCTGGTCACGGCGATTTGGGAAGGCACAAGCAACATCCAGTCTCTCGACATGGCTGAGGCCTTCTACCGCAAAGACGCTGGAAAAGCCCTACTTGAGGACCTAGCAACTAGGATAAACAAGCTACGCGACGAAGAGGCGAGGCACAAACTCACAGCCGCCTTGCAAAATATCAAAGACTTTGCGACAGAGGCGTTGAAAGACGGCGTAGAGCTACACTCGAAAAAACTACTAGCCATGCTGGGGAAAGCAACGGCCGCTACCTACTACCAGGAGTGGGCAGAAGACTCAGGAGAGCAGTGGGCAACCGCCCTAAGCAAGATTTACCTCTATACAGAAGTCATAGACAAGGAGATCGACTCAAACCTAGTGAGAAAGGGAGGCGAGGGATTACAGTGGATGCTATAAACGAGGTTATTCAGCCTCGGCAAAAATGCAAAAAACACAAGTAGGTTCTATTATACTAAACAACGGTAGTAGCCACTACACATTGATGCCGGCATCCCGTCGACAGCCGGGTTGCCGCTTCCATGTAGTAGGTATCTCGTTTCTGACGGGGTCTATTAACGTGGCAACTATGCCGGTGGATTAAGGAGGCCCCGCTTTTAGCAAGCCGCCGGAATCTACAACAACCACCTGTCCGGTAATTGTCGGTATTTTAACCAGCATCCACACTACCTCAGCCACGTCCTCCGGGGCGACCAGCCTCCCCAGCAACGTATACCGCTTGGCAAATTCCTCCTCAGACATCCCCAGCAGTTGGAGGAGGCTGTCGCCCATCCTAGTCTTTACGACGCCCGGCGCCACGGCGTTCACTCTTATGCGCGGCGCCAGCTCCACTGCCAGCGCCTTGGTGAGGTTCATAACCGCGGCCTTCGCCGCGCTGTAGATAGAGAGGCCTATAAAGGGCCGTATGCCGGCGATAGACGCTATGTTTATGATGACACCCTCCCTCATCGCCCTAGCCGCCTCCTGTGAGCAGTAGATCACCGATCTTAGGGTAACCTCTAGCTGTTTATCGATTAGCTTGTCATCGGCGTCTAGAAATGGGGAGTAGAGCCCCAGCCCCGCGTTGTTAACCAAAACGTCTACGCCGCCGAATTTATCCACTGCCAACTGGACCACGGACTTGCAACCTTCCCTTGTGGCCACGTCCGCCATGACCAACACGCCGACGCCACCAGCCTCTTTTACTAATCTCAAAGTCTCCTCAGCCTCCTCCCTCCCCCTCTTAGCGTTTACCACCACATTCCACCCCTCCCTCGCGAACCTCACAGCAACAGCCCTACCTATCCCCCTACCGGAGCCGGTCACAATCGCGGTGGGCATGTATAAACAACCACTATATAATATACATCTGCCGGCCACGCGCCAGATATTACTAGCCGTGCCAAGGCGGCAGGGCGCACGTCATAGTAGTAAGCCTTTTAATCTACTATGTACCTTTTACTATGGCCACCGTCAAGGTGACACGTAACTATCAAATTACCATACCTGCAGAGTATAGGAAAAAGCTAGGTATTAAGATTGGCGACGTGGTTATGATATACATGGAGGGGGACAGGCTAGTGCTAGTCCCAGCGAGGAGGCGCAGAATTACCTTCAAGATCGGCCGTACTGTCAACGTCAAGGAGTTGGAAAGAGGTGTGGAGAAGGCGCTAGATGAAGCTGTTAGTTGACACAGAGGCATTGGTATTAGAGTCTTTTGACGGCTCAGAAAGACATGCAAGAAACCAGGTTTGGGGGGTTAGGTCGGCTTGGTGCTAGGTTAGGCTTTTTCGCTGACTTGTTTTAGGTTCTCCTCCATGCAGCTACCCATTGCCTTTAGTATTGTCAGCATTATGCCCATTGCCTTCTGCACCTCTGGATCGCGCATGGCGTTGAGGAGGCCCATGAGGCCCACCTTGGGGGCGCCGTTTTCGGCTATTTGTCTCAGCGCCTTGCTTGTACACGTCACGCCGCCCTGCATCGCGGCGCCCATGGCGTTTACGTCGGCGGCGTCCATGATGGACAGCATGGAGATCAGCGGGGCCGCCACTTTGAAGACCTGTATGTCGGCCATTAAGTGCGGTAGCTTCTCCAGCACGATCTTCACCGGTAGCAACAGGGAGCTGAGCTCCTCCACCTCTTTCCTCAGCGCCTCAACCTCGGCGAGCAGGCGCTGGTAGTCGGCCTTGGGTATTGTAACAACCTCGCTCATGGCACCACCCCCAGAAGCCAGTTGAAGTAGACCTTTTCAAACATCTCTTTGAAGATTCTGGTGACGGGCGACGGCGGGAGGAACATGCAGTCTGGGTAGGGCTTCTGCTTCTTGACAAACTGCGTGAAGTCGCAGGCGGCGGCCATGCCGTATGCCCCCACGTCGAGCGCGCAGGTCCCCACGATCCTAAACGGTGGCTTACCGATGGAAACGCCGGCGAGGTCGGCCGCGATGTTGCTCACAACCCACGGCGCGTAGCTGTGTAGAATTGTCCCTGCCATCCCCACGGGGACGTTCGGCGCCGCGACGTCGCCGACGACGTACACGTCGTCGTACTTCTCGCTTCTAAAATCGCCGTTTGGCGGACTCCTCGGCGCGGCCCAGCCGTTCTTGACCAGATCGCTCCCCAGCACGGGGTCGGGCGCCTTGTGCGGCGGCACAATAAACGCCGCGTCGAACTTCACCCTCTCGCCAGTTGTGGTCTCCAGCTCGTTCTTCCCAAGACTCTTAATTGCCTGCCCCTGTCCCACCCCAATGTACTCAATGCCCAGCTGCTGTAGGAAGCCAGACATCCACTTAGCCGCCATGGGGCCGAAGTTCTCGAAGGGCCGCTTCAGGGGGTGCACCACCGTGATCTTCACCTTGTCCCTCAGCCCCCTGGTGAGGTAGTAGAAGTGTGTCAACATCGCCAGCTCAATCGGCGCCGGTGGGCATCTATAAGGCAGTGAGTAGACTCCGATGACAACGTGGCCCTGTTTTACGTTGCTCAGCGCCTCGGCCACCTTAAGCGAGGGCTCCAGCTCCCATGTATGGGGGAAGCCCGTGTCCACAGTCTCCGCCCCAAGCGCAACGACGAGGATGTCATAGGTGAAGTCACCCGCGGTTGTCGACACCTTTCTATTCGCGGCGTCTATCTTAGTAACCCTCGCCTTTACGAAGTTTATACCACGGCGCTTTAGGTACTCCAGCGGCACGCTTATCTGCTCCGGCTTTCTGTAGCCAAACGCCACGTATAGATACGAGGGGCGGAACTCGGTCCTGTCCTTCATATCAACCACCGTGATCTCCACCTCCTCCGGCTTAAACAACTCCCTAACCTCTTTAGAAATCACCAAGCCGCCGGTGCCGCCGCCCAGAACCAGCAGTTTTTTGGGCATAAAGCGCGTTTTATTGGTATATTTAAGTATTGGTAAAATCCCGTACATAG
The DNA here is from genome assembly GCF_000234805.1 of Pyrobaculum ferrireducens. NCBI lineage: Archaea > Thermoproteati > Thermoproteota > Thermoprotei > Thermoproteales > Thermoproteaceae > Pyrobaculum > Pyrobaculum ferrireducens. The sequence goes on along the minus strand of NC_016645.1, from coordinate 1,437,713 downwards.
TTGTATACAGAAAAAAGAACAGAGTTCGGAAAAACAACCTCTTCTACACTTCTTGTGAGATATGAAGACTTTCCTTAAAGGCTTTTAATAAGTCATACTACTAATAAAATTTAAAATACTGTTCTATATATACAAAAATATAATTTTTATTTAGTTTTGGAGGTAGTTTACTTAAAAATATATAAAGTTTTAGGTTTCTCGCCTGGCTTTAGAGGTAAAAGCAATACGCCGAGTATTAGCAATGCTATGTACACCAACACCGCTCCGGTAGAAATCATAATTTCAAACTCAGCAGGTGCGTAGTGGACATGGCCAACCTTTCCAAGATAGCTATGGATGAAGGCTATCTGTGGGTGAATTATCAAGTCGTATTTATCCACAAACCCCGCCACCACGAGCGACAACGCGGCTAGGATGAGCAGGGCAGTATTCTTTCTGTAGTAGGCCACCGTAGCCGCTATAAACGGCAAGACTAGTAGCAGAATTACTTCAAATACATAGAAGTTAGGCGTGGATACTACTTCTCTGTACGCTTCCCAAGAGGCTGGGCTGTAATACGAGTTAATCACCATCCACCCCTTTATAAATGCTAAAATTGGTAGAGAGATCATTAATATCCTAGAATAGTACCACGTGGTAAACTCCCGTACACCTAAGCTCTGTGTAAATGGCAATAGGAATAAAGCTTGGCCAGCGGCTCCTATTATTATGGCGCTGATAATGAAGTAAACAGCCATGTGCGGCCCGTACCACGCAGGTATAGCCATGACGTTCCCAAACACCTGGCCTAGGTTGCTGTGGACTAGTACTGTGGCGGTTAATACAGCTAGGGCAATGGCGAGCTCAAGGGATTTCACTTTTCTTAATTTTTCACTTACCTCGCTACGTATGAAATATATCAACTCAATTAGTAGGGTGAGTGCAAATATCATGTATAGTAAGGCCATCCATGCAATTGCTGAACGAGGCTGGAAGAAGAGCGAGAAGCCCTCCTTGGTATGGATAAACATATTCATCGCGGCAAGCGGTCCTTTTGACAAGTCCATTAATATCATTATCCACGCCGGGATGATTGTAACCAGTGAGAAGAACACGCCCAACTTAATGATTTTCTCATACTCTCCGTTAGGTCCCTTATACCCAAATACTGTGTAAATCGAATTTACAATACTCGAACCTGTGGCCATTAAAGCGAAGAAGACATATCCAGGCACCAGTAGGCCCCAGGGGATGACCTCGGCATGTCTATGTTCACTACCCTGCCAGATCAGCACAGCTCCCGCCGCGATTAAAACCACCGCGAGGCCCGCCAGACCCCACCTCATATCCCTGCTCATAGCCCCACGTAGTATACCAACCCTCCCCATTTATTAGCCGGCTTAGCTACGCCCCTACGCACCAAGTCAGCCACCTCGTCGCTGGGGTCGTCTAAATCGCCTACCATCCGAGACTTTGTAGGACATACCTCTACACATGCAGGCGTCCATATCTTGCCATCTCCCTTATATCTGTGGTAACAGAAGGTACACTTATCAACGGCGTCCGCTCTAAAGGCCCATTTATTAGGTACAGGCGGTTTGAATATCACCCCGCCGTATTTAGCCCCCTCGGCCGCCTCCCTCACTAGCGGCTCCTCCATAGCTTTTTCAGCGGTTTTAACCAGCGGCCCGTATCTCATGCCGTATGGACAAGCCACGACGCAGTAGCGGCAACCGATACACAGATCTTTGTCTATCAACACAATTCCCTCCTTGGTCTTGTAAGAGGCGCCGGTTGGACACGCCGTGACACAGGGCGAGTTCTCACAGTGGTAACATAGATATGGTATAAACTTCCTAGACGGCGTGGGATCCTCCCTCTCCCTCCACTCCACCCACGTCCTCAGCCAAACAGTCTGAGGCCTGCCGATGTCTGCAGTCCGTGCGGCGGTGAACACCTGGCCGTGCTCCTGCACACAAGCGGCTACGCACGCGCGGCAACCGACGCACTTATTGAGATCAATGACAAATACCGGCCTCATAGCCTCTCCACCTTACTCACTTCTACTACTGTATTGCCCATGGCCCCCGGCGTGCCGAGCTTCCCCGCCAGCATGGGTCCTAGGTAGTTGTCGTCGCTGTAGCCAGACCTCAACCCCGCCAGCTTCGCCGCCTTCACCCTCAGCCTGCCCCGGGGCACCAGCCAGTAGTGGTAGATGGCTATCACATCCGGCCTCACCATCTTCGTTACCCTCACCCTGAACCTAGCCGTCGGCACCTCGGCGGCGCCCACGGCCTTCAACTGCTCCAACACCTTGGGGGCCGCGGGCTTGAGCTCAACCACGTCGCCGTCCTTAACCCCCAGCTTCGCCGCGGTGTCCGGGTGAATCCACGCAGTCAACAACTCGTCCGGCGTCAGCGTGTTGAGGAGTAGGTTGTTCTGCGTGGCGCTGTGGGTGTGGGTGTAGGGGCCGTGGCGGTATACGAGCAGAAGCCTCCTCGGCGGGTCGGGAGACGCGAGGCCGTTGATCTCCACGTCCGGCGTCGGCGGGCCGGCGGCCCACATGTAGTCCGGCCTAGCCATCCCGGCGTACAGCGGCACAGGAGAGAAGAGGGGATCCACGCCGCTCCTGGCGCCCTCCAGGTCAGAGGGGTCAATTGAAGTTGCTGGTTTTCCGAATACCCTCTTCACGTCGTAGGCCAGATTTATGCTGTAGATCTCCACCTTGCCGCTCGGCGTGGGAAGCGGCGCGAGGCCCTGCGTCAAGGGAGAGTTGTAGTGTATCTGCCTCCAGAGCAACTGTTCCTTATCTACGCTGTACTGCACCGGCCTGAACACGTGGACCTTCACCTTCACCTCCTTGCCGAGGGCTTGGCTCCACCGCTCGTCTACCACAGTCTCGACGCGGCCGGTGGGGACCAGCACCATGTAGCCCCCCATCTTGTACAAGTCGTCCACCGTGGGAGCCCTCACCTGGCCGTTTTCGTCCACAATCCTAATACGTCTAAAAGTGGCGTTGATAAACATCTTTAGGTTGGGTATCGGGAAGATGCCGTCCTCCGTAATCATGCCCACGGGCATGTTCTGAGACCAGTCGGTGCCGTCTCTAGCCTTGACCCCCATCTGCTGAAGCCTCCGAGCCACCATCAGCAGGACCTCAAATATCGTGCGGCCGTCCCTCGACCTAAACAGCTTGTCCAGCTCCCCCGGCTTCCCGCCCAGCTCAAGCCTCTTCATATACTCCTCGTAGTACCACGGGAACCTCACCGATATTGCTGGGAACGGGGAGAAGGGCCCGGGCAGGGCCAGGTCCATGCGCTCTGGGTATGGAAGATCGGGGAGTATCATATCGGCGAACGCGGTTGTGTCGTTAAACTGTATGTCGTGCACAATTACTAAATCCAGCTCTCTGAATATCGCTTCGACGAGTCTGCTGTTGCCGATCTGCGGAATAGGGTTAGAGCCGATGATAAACACAACCTTTGTCTTAAACGGCTTCCCGTGGACAACGCTCTCGTACAGCGCCTGCACCGTGTCGTAGGGGTAGAGGTAGCCCCTCTTCTCCGCCTCCACCGCCCACTCCTCCACCAGCGCAGGCACCGGCGGGGCGCCTCTGTCAGAGGGACCGGGCAGAGGCGGGGCGATTGGAATCACGTAGATAGCGGGGAGGTAGGCAGGTACGTACTCGCCGAAGGTGAGGCCTCGGATTGTCTTGTAGGGGAGGTCCTTCTTGGTGTACTTCAGCACCTTGGTGTAGATATCCGCATACGGCATGACTAGGTGCGTCAAGAGGAAGACGCCCCCCGGTTGCTGGATGCGGCCCAGAAGGGCCATTAAGATGCCGACGGCGCGCCACGTCTGCGGCGAGTTGCTGTAGCGGGGGTCGTGCCACCCGATGGGGACGACGGCTCTGTACCTCGCCACGATCTCCGCCGCCCTTCTGAGGTCGTCGACGTTTACATCAGCCTCCCTCGCCGCGGCCTCCATGTAGTCGCCGACCCCGTGCTTCTTGGCGAGGGCTGAGAGGTTGGCGTCTACCCACTCCTTTAGTATTGTCAACGCAGTCCTCGCCTTCGCAACGCCGCCGTCCTTCAGCTGAACCTCGTACTGCCCAAAGAGGGCAGGCCTCTTGGCCGCGTTGTCGGGGGCGGGGGCGCCGGCGGCTGTGTCCCACACGACGTAGGCAAACTCCTTGGGCTCAGGCAGGCCGTACCTATCCCATGCCACCTCCGAGGCTAGGAGGGGCAACCCGTCTTCCTTTATGAGAAACGGCGCGTTGGTAAACCTGGCCAGATACTGCTCGACGTAGTAGCCGTTGTCGAGGACGTATTTAATGAAGGCCAGCAACACCGCCAGGTCTGTCCCGGGCTTGACAGGTAGCCACACCGTGGCGTAGCTGGCCGTCTCGTCGAAGACGGGGCTGAGTACCACCAGCTTCGCCCCCCTCCTCACCGCCTCCATGAAGCGCCACGTCTCAGTCACCACCCCCGCCCCGATCACGTTTCTCCTAACTACGAGGACAGCCTCCGCCTCGGAGTAGTCGACGCAGACGGTGTGGGCTTGGTGGCCGTGGCCCCATGTCAGCCAGTGGCCCAGGTAGCGGGGGTAGGTGCAGTAGGGGTTGTCGAAGGTTATCATGCCGCCTCCGTAGGCGTCGGCGAAGCGTGAGACGGGCACACCGGCTCTCATAGATGCCGTGGGGCCCCACGCGCCGAAGAGGAAGGTGAAGGCGCGACGCTCGCCGCCGTCTGCCAGCTCCTTTAGCTTCCTGGCGATTATCTCAATTGCGGTGTTCCAGTCCACCTCAACCATGTCGTCGTACCTCCCCCTCGACTGAGACAGCTGCCTCTTTGCCTCCTCCCAGCTGATCCTGCCCTGTACCCAATCCACAAGCGCCCTCCTCGCCATGGGCTTCTTCACCGCGTCTGGGTTAAGCCAGGCGTTGAAGGTGCCGGAGACGCCCCGGGGACATATCCCCAAGGCGCTGGTTGGGGCGTTGGTATTGGGCCTTATCCTCACCGGCTTGCCGTCCACTACGTCGATGTAGATTGCGCATTGCGCCATACACATACCACAGATAGAGGGGATAGACGTCGTGGAGACGCCGGCCTTAGGCACCTCGCTAATAGTAGCCTTAAGCAAAAGGCCAGAGGCGCCTGCAACAATACCTATTGTGACCCCGGCCTTAATTGCATCTCTTCTAGAGATAGACATGTGTCTACACGACTTTTTATGCATTTAACTCTTGTTATAAAACTTGATCAAGCTGTGTACAAGATTTATAACCTGTGTACCTTCAGTCGCAGACAACCTTGAGGATTTCTTGACTCTCTTCGCATCTACACCCCATGCCGGTCAGCAACCCCCGCACAGTCTCCCGGAGCTGGGGATCGTTAATCCTAAAAACTCCGGGGGCAATTCTGTAGACGCCCATCGCCTGGGGCCCCACCCTCGTTAAGACTTCTAGAAACTCCTGCGGGGTGTAGTACGCCTTGAGCAGAGCGCCGGCGTTCAGCCCAACCTCGTAGCCCCCCTTCCCTATTCCCACCGATCTTGCTATTCGACATATGTGAATCATATCTATGGGGTCGACGCCGTGGTCAACGGCGTCTATGACGGCTTTCAAAACTGCGGATATTACGTCAGATGGCTTGCGTCCCATTTTCCGTACCTTTTGTGAAAAAGTATCAGCTAGAGACCTATCTACTGCAAGTCTTGCATATTTGTTAACCATGTACAGAACTGTACAGCAGATATAAAAGTTGTCAACACGTAACCTCTGCGGTGATCGTAGAGTCACCGTAGGAAATCTTCACCACACACCCAAACTGCTTTACAGCCTCCTCGGCGAAGTAGCCCAGGCACTTCACAGAAAAGGACCCCGCCGAGGTGAAGACAATACGCCACGTGTTGCCGCCCCGGCTGAGGGAGAGCCTAGCCACCGGCAACATTGAGAGAAACTGGGTAGCCACAGACATAAACTCGCCGAAGCTCCTGAACTCCCCCGCAACGGTTTTGCCAAACTTAGCTCCTATCTCCCTAAGGAAGGCCTCTACCTCAGGATCTTCGCAAACCCCCCACTTCTTAGCTACCAGCTCTAGGTAGGAGAGGGGGACGGGCACCGCGTCGAACGCCGCGATTTTCTCAGTCAGCTTCCACATCTCTATAGCTCTGGTTGGGGTGATTCCGCGTTTCAAAAGCTCGAGGGCCAGCCTAAGGGAATCCGAGGCCAGCCTCAACACGGAAAAACCCTGAGACTTGGCCACCGTTGACAGCTCCTTAGCTACGTCTCCCTCCACAGGCACTGTAGATCTAGACATAGGCCTTATACGCCTCCTCATCTATTTAATTTTATACGCCTTTTCAAGAATTGAAATAAGTCTGTCAGCCTCTTCAGGTTTTTCAAGCGCCATGTACTTCGTGTAGTTGATAAGTGGGAGAATGCTCTTCTTGACTGCGCTTAGGGCGGCGGTCTTCGCAAGCCCCCCGCCGGCCCTCTCGCCCTCATCCTCGGCGATCTTAACCCAGTAGGACAGTAGCCCAGCCCACCTCTCCTCGACCCAACGCCTCCTTAGAAACAGCTCAAGCGACTGCACCTCCTCTTCCACAATCCTCTCCGCCTTCTCCACCTCTGCAACGCGGCTCTTGTTGTACTCCTCGGCGAGAGATCTCAAATCTTCTAAAGTCACCACGTTGGGGACCCCCGGCGCGGTGTTTCGAGGCATCCCTAAATCAACTATCAAACTTACCCTGGCCCCCTGCGGCAACTGCTTAATCACCGGCTCAAAAGCAGAAACGGCGGTGAAGACCACGTCAAACTCCTTGAGACATCTCTCCACAGACTCCTCAGTCAACGCCCACACCACCACGCCCAGATCCGCTCCTTTATCCACAGTACGGTTTACCGCCACCACATCCCCCGCCCCCATTTCTCTCAAGCTCCTGACTAATCCACGGCCAACCGCGCCTAGACCAATGACGCATATCTTCGCAGTGGAGAGGTCAAGCTTCTTCTGTACATACATAATCGCCAGAGTTCCAAGACTACGTGGCCCTCTGGATATGCCGGTCTCAGTTCTGACGCGCTTCCCCACTCTTATAGCTCTCTCCACCACTGTCTTAAGAAGGCCGCGGGTGTAGCCAGCCTTTACCTGTCTATCAAACGCCTCCTCAACCTGGCCTAGAACATCCGTCTCGCCGATTAGCATAGACTCCAGTCCGGCGGCTACGCGAAAGAGGTGTCTAGCGGCGTCCAGCCCCCTGTATTCAACTAGTCTGCCTATGTACGGCGCGTAGCCCTCTTTTATGAAGCTTATAAACTCCCTTGGCACGTCATATAGATACGCCTCTACTCTGTTACAGGTGTGGAGGACAAAAATTGGATAGGGAGCCTCCACGCACCTCTTGTGAACTCCCCGCGCCACCTCCGACAAGGTATTTACATCTACCTCTTTATGCGTAAGTGAAAGCGCGACAAGGCGGTCTACAAAATTCATATCAACACAGCCGCCAGCATATAAACGCCGAGCAACATCGCGGCGATCCCCACCGCCCTCTCCAGCCTCCTCCCCCCGGCCACGCGTCTGAAGAGACCCTTAATTACCATGTAGCTGGCGGCGGCGAGGCCCACGCCGTAGAGCAGAAGCGATAGAAACAACAACGCGAAGTTGCCGGCGAGTGATGATAGGGCCAGCACAGTGGCGAAGCTTGTATACGGCAGGATACACGGCATCCAGACGCCGCCGAGAGATAAGCCGAGGAGGAAATCCCCCGCGCCGCCGAGTTTTTTAAACGCCGATGTCTGAAGCCGGGACATAGCCACGGCGTATTTAATATTCAACCTATCTACAAGCAACACCAGCCCCATCCCCAGGAGTACCACCCCTCCTATAGCTGTAACCAGAAACTTCGCAGATGACGCCACCTCGCCCAGGGCGGCCACCAAGACGCCGAAAACGGCGTAGGCAACAACTAAACCAGAGAGCACCTTACCTACACTGCGCCGGGCGAAGTGGGAAACCGCCGCGACGCCTAAGACAGGCAGGACACATGGAGAGAATACGCTGGCCACGCCCATCAAAAAAGTAAAGACTAGAGGCCAGATATAGAAATCAGATCCACCTCGGGCCTCTGCGCCTCTCTCTGCCGAGGCCTCTTTTAAAAACTGTATAAAGGCGTCTTTAAGCTTCACTCCGGGAGGCATGTCTGCGCCGGTCCAGAAGCCCAGCATCTTAATCACGTCCCCCTCCCTTACGCCGATCACCACGGTGGGCGTGCCGGGGATTAGAAACCTCCTCTCACCCCTCGTTACGAAGTACTTCACCACGCCGTGGTCGACGTACACAACCTGCCCATCTATATAGACGTCTATGTAATCCACCCGAGACCTAGAGATATCTATAGCGTACAGCTGATATCCCGAAAGCGCGGCGGCCACAGCTCTGTCGGAAAACACCTCTGCCTCAAGCACCCTACACTCCTCACACAGCGGCTGGTAGAAATACAACAAAAACCTACCCTCCACCGCCTTGGGGGAGTCTATCACTTGGAACACTAAAGCGCCCTTCTCCACATAGCTGGCAGAAACAACAGCTACGACAAGCAAGAATATGAAGAGGAGTCTCATACCTTGTCAAGCAACGCCGAAACTATCACACCCATACCCACAACCACTGCGACCATTGCGAGAGAAACCACAAACCCACCCTCTACAACTCTAACAACCAGCGGAAGCGCCAGCACAAGCGACATGGCAGTCGCCGCAGGAGGCGGGAGGCCGCCATATACGGCAAACAACGCGGCCAGCGAGCTGGTGGCAGATAGCAACAACGCCCCCACCGCGGCGGATGGGAGATAGGAGATGTTGATAAATAGACAGGCGAGAGCTGTCGATGCAAGAGCCACCGTCGAGGTGACCACGAGCTTAGAGACGTAGACGCCGACGTGGCCTATGTAGTAGATGAGGCCCTCCAACACTCCTCGGTCCCAATCCCTAATGACGTAGAGATACGCAGCGATTTGAGACATTAAAAGCGCGACGAGGTAAACAGAGGCACCGCCTGCGAAGGACCCCAGCACCCCGGCCGCCACTCCGGCAACTGCAATAAAGACAAGCTCCTCCAGCCTACGGGACGCCGCCTTGAAATCTGCCTTAACTACCTCCCACATACTGAACCTCCTCGATGCCCACCTGCACGCCTACGCCCAGTGGGAATGGAGATGTGAGCAACGCCGCGCTTCTCTGCCTCAGGATGTCAAGAAGCTCCCCCCTCGCCTCCTCGTCTAGGCCTGTGGTGGGCTCGTCGATTACTAAATTAGGCGGATCCGGCAGGAGAGCCCTCACGATGTCCACACGCCTCCTCCAGCCAAATGACAGCGCCTTCACAGGTTTGTTAAGCACTTTACAAACTCCCAGGGGGCACCCCTCCAGTCTCCCACCAGCCATCTTTCCAAACAGCTTTAAATTCTCCCTCACTGTGAGCTCTGGATACAGCATCGGGTTGTGGAAAACCACGCCCAGCAAACTAGCCGGCACCTTAGGCCTCCTCCCGTCTACATAAACCTCCCCCCTGGTGGGCTCCAAAACGCCGGCGATTATCCTGACTAGAGTCGTCTTGCCAGAGCCATTAGGCCCGACAAGCGTCACAACGCTGTTAACTCTAAGAGTCAGCCCCCTCAACACCCAGCCCCCGCCTAGGCGCTTCCACACGTCAACAGCCTCAATCACATCCCCCCACTCGGATATATACTTATAAGTATACACATTTTCAAATACCAATCTCGATAAAAAGATTTCTATAAAACATGTACATAAAATCTAATGTTTAACAACTCAGCTCTTAACCGGCGCATAGTAGGCAGAGTGGCAACCCTTTAGAATGGTGGTTATGTTCAACACCCTTGTACTGGGGTTGTAGAAGCCCTCAACCACAACCTCGTCGCTGAACTGGAAGGAGGGGCCAGCCACCTTCAACACCTCTACATACGGCACAACCGCCGTGATTCTAAAGCCGTCCCTCCCCTCGAGGATTAGGTAGAGGTAGTCCCCAGACTTGCCATACGTCACAAGTTTACCAGAAACCCGCACTTTTCCACCCGAGAAGCGTTCGAGATCAGACACGTCCCTCGGCGTGCCTATATAAAGCGAGGCTATGCCGGCCGCCAGAAACACGGCAATTAAGACCCCGGCCAACACCCACCTCTTCATAGCCTCTCCCTCAGCTTGAGGAGTAAAGCCATGAAAATGAAGTAAAGCGCAGAATTTACAAACGCACTAAAATGCCTCACCAGCTCAACCCTCCCCCCGATCACAGCAACGTAGTTCTTAGGCAACGTGGGGACTCCGCCCACCTCCACGGGGCTGAGAACCTCGCCAGGCGGCACCGGCACAGACCTGCCATTTTCCAAGATAATGGAGGTGGCCGTAACATTCACAACTCTGACAGGGCTGTAAAAAAGCCAGGGGTAGAGCAGCGCCAGCGAAATCAAGACGCCCACTACGTAGATCCATGCGACGTGGCGGGCAGAGCCTAGAAACATTACTGAGAAGAAAAGAGCTATGAGGAGGAGGATGCGTAAGCCCATGTACATCCCCATGGATCCGGCGAGCGTCGTCCCAGGCTTGGGGTGGTAGGCCTGCGCGAGGACGGGCGCTAGGAGAGACACCACAGCTAGGACAAACCCCGCCGCGATAAACGCCTGGCCCAGCTTGACGCTTCTGTCGGGATCCTCGACACCCCTCCTAATCGCCGGGTATATAGAGAATACCAGTGCTAGGACAAGTATAGACATCTGCCTAGGGTCGAGGGCGAGGGGGGAGCCCCAGCTTTCGGCGGCCCATATCGTGCCGCTTATAAATGCGTACCAGCCCAGCAACGCCACTGTATACGCCGAGAAGTCCATCCACTTTACAATCCTCTCGGAGGGCCTCTTCACGGCGCCCCACACTGCGAAGGCGAGGGCTACGACAGCAACTATGTACAGCAGAATAGCCGCAGGCACGTGGACATACACGTTTAAATACGCCGTGGGTGCGCCCAGTTCTGAAATAATCAGCGGAAAAGGCCCCCACCCCACGAGGTAGATCGCAGACAGGACATCCGCCGCGATGAGAATATACAACAGGAATCTCCACCCAGTCACGCAACTACTTCTGAAATCAAGATATAAAACTTATTATACGAAATGTACATTGCTACTACACCCTACGCCTAAGGTAAAACAACCCACCGACCAGCAACGCCAACGCCGCCAAAACCCCAGCCGGGGGCATTACAACCTCCGAGGTCTTCCTAGGCTCAGCACCAGGCTCAATAGAACCTGTGTCTTTATTCAAATCCCAGGGACTGACGCCAAAGCTCCAGCCAATTCTATGAGGATCAGATACCTTGCTGGGGTCTATATTCACAAAGTGGCAGTTGAAACACGCGGCCCAGACCCTCTGAGGCCCCACGCCTACCGGGAGAGTCGATATGTAGTCTTTTAAGTAGGCGTCCCAGAGGCCCACCTCCACGTCCCGGCCAGGGCCAGCCGCCCTCCAGACGTTTGACAGCAGAGCGTATAAGGCGGAGGTTGCCGAAATGTTTAACTGCGTATATACCCGTACAGTCCTCGCAATAGACGGCACGGTCTCCCACCCAGTTCCAGTGCCGACGTAGGTATACACGCCGGCAAGCCACGTCCCGCTGTAGTTGTAGCCGATGTGGACAACGGCGTGGCATTTGCAACCCACCCCGCTGTGGACAGACTGAGCCACTACATTTGAAATCGCCGAGTGGCAGACGCCGCAGTTACTCCACACCGCGTCTGCTCCGTTGACTCTATACCCCAAAATGTTATGCGCCCAAATAGTCCTAGACACAGCTCCCCCACTTGGGGTGGTTATTGTAGTAGTTTGGTTTGTGGGGACGCCGTGGCAAGGCTGGCATGTGTCGGGGTGTTGCACGAAAAGTGTCCGCGGCCCGCCAACAGTTACGCCTTGAGGCGCCGTGTAGACGAAGTGGCAGTTAAAACACACAACCCAGCTACTATTAGCAACAGAGCCGTACCGCCCCACAAAAGAGGGATCAATCCCGGGCACATTCCTGGCTATAGAATCCCCGGGAAGCGGCTTTATTATATCTCTTACATACCAATCCCAGAGCCCTACTACGAGGATACGTGAGGCGGGGGCGTTTTGTATCCAGCCGCTACTATTTAAAGCATACCAAAGTTGCCGTAGATTAGGGGGACAATCCCGAGGACAGTTAGCATAGTCGATCTCCGTATCTCTAAAGTTTGGCGACGGCGTCACGTAAGGAGGTGATGTTGTTGGGTAAAACACTTTGATAAAAAGACTCACATCACCCTGCTTAAAGTGTATTACGGCATGGCATGCACAAAATTTCGCAACACTGGGAAATGATTGATGAACTGTCCCGCTTAAAGTTGGGGCTGAGTGACACGCCGTACACCCCTTGCCATGGCATGTATTACACACACCTTTATCGGAAGTGGGGTTGGGAACTGCAAAGGCCAAGGCGACGAGCAACACAAGTATGGTTACCCACTTCACCTCCTCACAAAGGCCAGTATTATGAGCAAAGCCGCCGCGGCTATGGAGGACGCCCACAGGAGGTTTACGGCGGGCACCTCCTTAACAGTGATATGTAGACCCTCGGTGTATATAGGCGACTGCCTGGGGTCGTATTTATAGGCCAGTGTGAGCACTTCAAGGTAGGCGTTTGTGTAGAGGGTGGGGAAGGTCTCTGGCGAAGCTCTGCCCAGCTGGTCTAGGAAGAATCCGGTGATCAACACCGCGGCGACACGTAGGGCGTCTACAGGCGGCATAGACCTTAGGATGTTGTGTATGTAGTAAATCATAGGCTCTGGGTAGTAGGAAAGCGAGCCCTTAACATAAGGCGTAAATACGACGATGTACACATCTCCCAGGCCTCTGGGAATGGTCACAACCGTCGAGACGAGTCCGTGTACTCCGCTCACCTCTCCGCTGACTTCGTACCTCACAACGGCGTCTACACGCCTCCCGTCTATAGACAGAGTTGCTTTGGAATATGCGCCCGAGGACACGGCCTTGGGGAAGTCTTGGGAAAATACGCGCCCAAACCTCGCGTCGCTTAGCAAGTTGTAGAACGGTAGGTACAGCAGGCCGTATATCGGCGTCCCCGGCCTAAACGCCATGTAGTACAGAGTCAGATTCATGTCTAGCAACATCGGCAACTTCGCCGCGGCGCCCGGCGCGGATATCTGCGCAGACATCGGTATTAAAACAACATATCCACCGCCGCCTTGAGCCACCACGACGCCGGAGATGTTGATCTCGACATTTTCAACTCTAAGTAATGTCGGCTCTACCTCCAGCACAGTCTGGTTTACAATAGAGATGTTGGACTCGCCGTGTATGGAGAGCATCAAGGCGAAGCCGCCCCCCGTATGCGCCACGTACGGGGCAAGCGATGCGTTTCTCAACACAACCTTGGTGGAGTTAACCAGCGTTATCACGACGTCGCCGATGGACAGCGGCGTCTCCACCCCTCTGAATAAGAAGCCCAGCACGGGGCTCCTCTCCACGCGCCTAGCCGCCTCGTCGATCATCGGCTTTATCTGAGACAGAAGGCCCGTGACGGACGCCAGGCCAGCCTGGGCGTAGCTGTAAACAGCGTTGCCGCGGTAAACCGTGTATATATCAAGGCGCTCCTCCATTAAGCCAAGGCTGTAGTTAACCACACTAACCTCGAAGCCCGCCACCTTGGCGGTGGCCTCGGGCGTGATATAGACATCTAGAAAATAGGCCCTATTGTAGGCGAAAGGCAAGCTGTACACCACAGCCACGAAGAAGATCAAAAGGGCTAGGTGCAGTACTCTCGTGAGAGCGGCTGATCTGCCCCCCGCCTTGAATGCTGAGTATGCTATGACTACACCCGCCGGGACTGACCACGCCAACGCCGCGGCGACGGCGACGTTTGTAAGTACATGAGACTTTAGGGAGATTACTAAGACGCCGGCGAGTACTAAGGCGACGGCGAGGCCGCTGGCGGCTAGGCCTGCGGCGAGGTATATTACAAGAAGGCGGCCGCCCCGCTCCAGGTAGATCAGAGGAGCCAGGACAAGTGTTGTGAATACCAAGACGTAGAGCGCCGGGTTGTAGAACCACATTCCGTCGTCCATCTGCGGAGGCGATGTGTTTACGCCAGCCGCCACGCCTATCGCTGGCACCAGCAAAGAGCCGTAGAGAAGGAGGCCAGCGGCGAATATCACAAGAAACGTGACGGTCCTACCCCAGCTGGCCCAGTGTGTAAACTTGGCGGTCAAAACATCGCGGATAAAAGCGAAGAGGAAGAGAAGTGCGGCGGCCAGCAAGAGGTAGCCGCCGGCGCCCGGCGAGGCGAAGCCGTGTAGAGGGCTCATGCCAGTCCTAGTCACGAAGAGGGCTAGGAAGACGCCGCTCGCTGCTAAGAGGTAGGAGGCGCGCCTCAATTGGCCCAGCGACGAAGGCACGTGGAGCGATGCGGTGGCCGCTACAAATACCATCAGCTGGGCCGTCTCCACCGGATCCCAGGCCCAGTACCCGCCCCATCCAAAAGTTACGTAGCTCCAGTAGCCCCCAACTACAAGCCCTGCAAAGAGAGAGGCCAGCGCCACATACATTAACCTTTTTAACTTCTGCGACTCAGCCGCCGCCAGCGACAGCGATGTAACCAAGACGCCGGCGTATCCCAAAAAGACAAGAGGCGGGTGGACCGCCACCCAGAAGCTTTTCAACAAGGGGTTCAGCCCCCCGCCTATAGTAGCTTCGCTCAAGGTGTCAAAGGTGCCGTAGAGAAAGACGCTGGCGCCCACGACTAGGAGCACCGCGGTGGCCGCCGAAAGCCCAACCCGGGGAGCCGAGGCAAGGTGGGCGGCCAAGATGTACAGCCCTATGAAAAATGTGAACAGCAGGAGGCTCGATCCCGTGCTGGCCCAAGACGCCGCGAGCCTCAGCCACCAAGGCATCCCGAGATTTGTATTCCTCGCCACCTCCGCCAGTGAGAAATCTTGGGCGAGGAATGAGTAAGTGTACAAAGCCCAAGATGCCGTAAGCGCCGCAGTTGCGGCTATTAACAACCACCGGGACCAACGCGGCGCCTTGATAAGCGATGTTAAATAGGCTAGATACATAAGGAGAGATGTTATAAACACGGCACCTGTGAAATGCATGTATTGTAGATACATCTCTCTATTTATGTCTATGTATAACTAGTGTACAGTTGTTTTAAACCGCTCCACAAAAGTTATCAACCACTGCGAGAGACGCCACGCAACCCACGGAGACAGCAACACACAGAACCACAGCAACCCGTAGAGCAAGACACCGCGAGCCACAGTCACCACCAGCTCAAGAGATAGCCGCAACCCGCCGCACCCAACGCCTAGCTCGGAGCCCAGCGTACACATGAGATAAGACCTGTAGACGTCGTCAAGTACGTAAATCCTGATGATGTATATATCGGGAAATATGTAGAAGACGCCTTGGTAGACAGAGCCCTCCATATCTACAAAATCCACCTCTATAGGCGCCTTGAAGCCCGTGCGAAAAACTTCAACATATACATACCCCCTACCGACGCCGTCGACTACGCCGAAGGCACCACCAGAGAGCTTGGCGAAGCCCCCTTTGTAAGAGGCCAGGGTTCCGTCGGGGGCCACCACGACGGGCCCAAGCTTGAGGCTGGCTGTTGCCGCCGGCGTATATATCAACGGCGAGATGTAGATCAAGACAAGCCCGGTGACCACGGCCGCCGTCGCGTAGACCAACGCCCTGGATCTCCCCAAGGAAAACGCCAAGACAACGTACAGAGGAATAACCGATGTAAAGAGCCATGAAAGGAGAGGAGGTACAAAGTATAGACCAAGGAGGTATATCCCCAAGGCGACTAAGACACCCCCCACGAACCCCCTGGGGGATCTTATCAGAGACACCAACAGCGCCGACATCGCGAGGAATGGCAACGTGTATAGATTTGTATAGAAGGAGTCGGGCGATTTCGTAAACAGTACAAACAGCCCCCAAGCCAGGCCCCCGGCGGCGGAGATAATCAACGCCGCTACATCTCTACATGGTGTAAAACCTCCCCCGTCTTGGAAGACCAGGGGGATTAGGGAGAAAACTAGCAAAGGGGCGAAGTGCCAGCTCCCCACTAGCGGCACCTCGCCAAAAAGCAGAACTACTGTCTGTAGAACTAGCGAGGAGGTTCCTATTAAATAGGCCGGCCTCCCCCCGCCAAGCCTCCAAGCCACCCACGCCACCATAGCTAAATAGGCGAAGTAGGGAGCAAAGACCTTTAGAGGATCTCCAGCCGCCACGTAGCCGATAGAGCTTACGGCGACGCCCCCCGCGATCGGCACGTAGGCGTGTTGCCAAATGGCAATCGCTGTGACGTAGAGCGCAACCGCAAGCAACGCTAAGTGTTGCAAAGGCCCCGGCACCCCTCCCATCTCCCAGACAGCGGCTAACAAGACGCCGTACGTCACCAGGAACCACCAATGACGCCGGGCAATAAAGACGAGGCCCACGGCATATATCGCAACGGCTAATAGAGGAAAAGAGGGAAATACGACGCTGGCAACTAGGAGAAATAATAGAAATACTAAATTCAACATGAAAGGAAAAAATATGTTTTATTATTATAACCTCCTCCTAATAGCTACGAAAGCTCCCCCTAGCAACGTGGCTGTGGCTAGCAGAGCCACCAGGGCTAGGTTGGGCGCCGCGCCTCCGGACGCCGCCACAGTTGGCATCGAAATCTCGTGCGGATTGGTTAGGGAGTTGAGAACGTCGGAGGGTATTCCTATCTTCCACACGCCGCCGATGTTCATAACCTTAGCGGTGCCCGTCTGGCCCTCGTACACGAAGTGGCAGTTGAAACACGCCGCGACGGCTACGTTACTCGCCACAGGTAAGTAGTAGGGAGCCCGGCTGTATGGAGCATAGGGCACCACTAGGATGAAGGAACCCTCATGTATGTCGAACGCGCCCATGATTATCGTCTCTCCGTTAGGCGCCTCCTCAGTCAATGGGTGAGTTCTCACGGTGGAGTTCCTTAACACCCCGCCGTAGGCAGTGCCGTATTCATAGCGGAATATCGGTGTAGTTGTTAACAGGGAGAAGAAGTCCACGTAGCCGAAGGAGGCCCTCATCCTCTGGGCAATCACAGTACCATTGGGGTACTCGACATAGCTCACATTAAGCCACTTGACATAGACGTAGCCACTCGAATTTAGGACGTCCTGTAACGATGTCGGTACGTAGGTGTCGTATTTGAATTGATAAGTGCCGCCGGGCGTCCCCTTGAAGCATATGTAGGTGTTATTGAATTTGACAGCAGGCGGCTTTGCGCCGAAGTAGCCGGGGTTACTAGATAGGACCGGTACATAGAAGTATATACATGCAGTGTAGCCGTCAACCGAGTCGCCGTAGCCCACGTGAGCAACTGCGTGACAGGCACAGCCATATGCGTTATACAAGTTAGAATGTACGTTGTTTTGAAGGAGGGAATTGTGAATAGCTACGTGGCAGTTTACACACTTCTTCCATACAACTTGCCCCGTCAGGACCTGGTGGCTCCAGACACATTCCTGTTGTGATGGATCGCACTGGCCTGCGGGCGGCGACGACGTGAGGCCGCTCAACGCGGGGCTATTCGCTGTAGAGGTGGAATCGGAGTGGCACTGGATACAGTTGGTTGGGTGGTTGAAGCCGTATGGCGGGCCGTACAGAGTCTGCGCGTAGGCGACTGCTACAAGTAGTAGCGCCGCAGTAATTATCGCTAATTTGGTATTAGGCATGTGTGAGAGTTTTTGGGTATCTTTTAAGTTTTTCTATAACTAATTTGCTTTTTATATTATTTGTTTCCTTAAGTTATATTTAGTGTACATCTAGTATTAACGCCGCCTGCTGAGGTGATGCAGTACTTTGACTATAAACACCAGGAGGAGTAGCCCCAGCGCGGTGATTTCTACTGGCATCTCCCCGGGTGGCTGTGGAGGGGGGGCCGGCGCTTGGTAGTTAACGTATCTCAGCATTCGGTGTGGGGCGCCGTCGCCGGCTACGGCTAGCTTCTCAGCTATGATACATGCGTGAATTTTTGCCATGTACAAGATCTTTGTGTCGTTAAGGCCGGCGGCTTCTGCAAGGGCGGCGGCCTCGGCGGCATATATAGATTTAACCGGCGCCGCTACGTGGGCGACGGCGTCTAGATAGTGCATATACTTCACCCCGGTGGTGTTGGGGAACCCGGGGTGTATGGCGAAGTAGGCGAGGAGGGAGGCGAGGGCCTCGATGTAGTAGCCCAGCGCGGCCTCGCCGCGGCCCTCTTGTTGCGCCGCGAGTGCCCTCAGGAGGTTGAGTTTCGCGCCGCCTTCTAGGAGCTGGGGCGAGGTTACGCCGGTGGCTCTGCTGTATACATCGCCGTACTCAACCGCTGTCTGTACGTAGCGGCCTATTTTCGCCAGCGTCTTGTTGAGATCCAGCCCGGTGGTTGGCTCTCTGGATAGCAGAATTGCCTTCCATAGGTAGTAGGCGGCTTGGCTGTACCAGTAAGAAGCCTCGGCGGCGTATGTGACGTCTCCTGTCAGCATATACGACGTCAGTGACCTCTCCGCCGTTGATTTAGCCATCTCTGCCGTGTGGATGTAGGCGTGGGCCACGGCGGCGTCGCATATGTTATCGGCTCCTACAGCCGGCCTCAAAGCCTCTGTTATGTTTCGCAACGTGGCGAGGTATATCTCAGCCACGGCACGTCCCCTCTCAAAATCTGTGACGAATAGCACATAAAAGTAGGGTGTCAAGACCTCAGCCAACGCCCTGGGGAGCGCCTCGGTAGATGCCGCAGTTATGTTTCTAGAGATTTCTACATATGCAAGCGCCTTGCCTATGCCCGCGGCGAGGGCGTCGTGGTACCTGGGTTGCTGCGCCGCTAGTCTCTTGGCTTTCTTCACTGCCCTATTTACCTCGTTTATCAACGCGTCGATTTTGTACTGGGGGGCGGTTGCGTTGGTTCTCGTAAGTACCTCTCTTAGCCTCTCGATATTGGCAGTGGCGTTGTAACGCCCAGTTGTAGCCGCGGCGGCTTGGTATACGTTGCCCACCTCAATGGCAGTTATGTTCCTGATCTGTATGGGAGTGATCTCCAACACGGGCACTAAGGAGCCGTACACCCCTATCAGCCTCGGCTTCTCCACCATTTTAAATTCTAGGTGTTGCAACGCCGGGTAGACGAAGAGTTTAAAGCCGTATCTCGCGGCGCCTTCGGCCTTCTGCTCAACTCCGCCTACGAAGTCTACGACGCCGCCTGGCGCCACGGTTCCCGTATACACAACGCTGGAGTTTACTGGTGACCCGGTGATGGTGCTGTAGGTTGCTATGTATACCGCTAGGGATAGGCTCGGCCCCGCCAGCGATCTTGAAGCGTTTATCGGAGCTATGTAGACTGTGTAGTTATAAGAGAAGGGATCGGCGCCGGCCGAAATTGCGGCCTCCCAGCAGGCAAATACCGTGGAGTACCAGAGGGAGTCGTCGTAGTAGTAGAGGCCTTCAATATTTACGTAGCCCGAACCCCTCGACACATTGACAGATACCTCGACGGGGATCCCGCGGTCTTGGTACAGCGCTATGCCAAAGGCGGCGGCTAGGACATGTGGCGCGGCGAGTAGCAACAACGCGTGTATCACCTGGCGTGGCATCTCCCGCAGTCTAGGAACTGGATGGGCTGGAAGGGCTCGGCGCGTGGGCCGTGGCAACCTATGCAGGTGACCCCCCTGCCGATGCCTAGCTGGCAGTCCGGGCCTATAGGGACGTACCACTTGCCCCAGGGGCTGTGGCACTCGAGGCAGACGTCGTAGCGGCCCGTGTCTACCTGGGCCCAGGCGTAGGCGTGGAACTCCATGTGACTAGCTAATATCTTGTTTATATCGTGGCAGATCTGGCAGTTGGCGCTTAGGGCTTGTGGGTTGTGTGGGTTGTGGCAGATTGTGCAGTCGGCGAGTTTCTGTACCAGGGCGGTGTGCGTCTTGTGGATATTTGGCGGGTTTAACTGTTGCGAGTGGCAACTTACGCATTGGCTCAGCATCGTGGCGCTGTATCTTTGGGCTATCTGCTGGGGGGTGGGGTTCTCAACCACTTGTACATAAAGCCACCGGGGGAAGTCGATACTGTGGCACCACGCGCAGGCCACGGCTCCGTGTGGGGTTTTAGATATGTCGGCGACGAAGGGGGCCATGTTATGGCAGGTGGCGCATATGCTTGAACTACCTGGGTCGTATCTTACATATAGCCACATCCCTACGCCGGCGGCAAGGGCCACCGCCAGTAGCAACACAGCCAGTGTCTTGGGGGTGAAGAACTTCTTAAAGGACAGGAGGGAGAGCCTCATACTTACCTGCGGCGCTTGAAGACAAGCAAGGCGGCTGCCGCGGCTGTGGCAAGCGCCGCGGCTACTACGCGATCCCAGTCAGCTGGTGGCGATAGCGTTCTCTGGCTCCAACGGGGCGTTAGGAGGTAAGCCCTGCCTGAGAGCAACTGGAAGGTGGCTATGTTGTCGCCGTAGATATAAACGGTAAGCGAGCCGCCGCTTGGGGCTGGGATTAGCCACCTCAACCTAACTGTACCGTTGAGATAGGCGCTGTAAATCCCGGGGTTTGTGGAGTTTAGTAAAACACCTCGGGGCATTGGCAACAACACTCCCGATTTATTGACATACGCGGCGATGTAGAGCATGGAGGGGTACAGCGGATCTCTCGGCCTCACCGTGGCGTTTACCTCAACATAGGCGGCGACGGCGCCTCCCTCCAGCGGTATGTCGACGCTGATCAGCGGTTGCGGTTGCTTAATTCCTATTTGGTAAAATTTGGCCCTGGGCTCCGGCCACGACTTGACAACCTCCCCGGCGCCTAGCTGAATAGGCGGGACGGGTATCGACCCTGTCTTAACTACGCCGGGGCCGGAGTAGGTTATTGTGAAGTTGCCGCTTAGGTACCCCTCTCTTTCTGGAATAACGTAGATATGGAGCAGGTTTGGCTTTTTGACCACAGCATAGGCGTATAGAAGCCTCGGGGTGACGTTGCCCTGGTATATATAAAGCCCTTCGGGGGCTACTGTGTCGTTGAGGAGGATCTCCATGAAGTAGAAGGGAGGTATGTAAGTGGCGTTAATCACGATGCCAGTTATCTGCCTCTGCGACGTTGTGGGTTGAGTTATGTTGACGGGTCCTATGGTGTCAAGCGGCTTTAAGAAATAGCGGTTCTGGGGACCATAGATCTCTATTGTCATGTTTTTAACAACTCCGTAGAGGCCCTCGCGGCCCGGTAGAATAAATTCGCCTCCTGTACTTAAATCCCTAGCCAGAGTCCTGTTGTCGATGGTTATGTATAGGTTTACTTTTATATATTTAGAGAGGTAGAAGTACGTAGGTTGGTATGAAATACGCAGTGCTCTAGAGGAGTTGAAGCAGTCCCATGAAATTATTTTCAAGACTCCCACGTCGCCGCCGTATTTGCCCCTTATATCGTACTCTAACCAATTACAGCGGTCTACCAACCTGGTGTCGATGGTGAACACAACGGCTCTCCACTCTGGCGTGAATTCAAGCTTTATTCCAGCCTCTGCGGCGAGCTTGGCGACGTCTATGTGAAATGATGCTACGTATCTGCCGTCCCGTGTTAAAACTACTAGGTAGATGTACAGCTTCGCTATTTTTGTGACTTCTCCTTGGCAGATATCCATCGAGATCTGAGAAAAGGAAAGGGTTACCGCATCTATCGGCTTCTGTAGTAAATAGACCACGCTTTTATTCATCTTAGCTGAGCACCACAGCTCGTAATTAACGACGGCGGTGGTGAAGACGTCTCCTCCGTAGAGCTGGGAAAGTTTTGTATTATTCACCTCCACCGTCAGTATTAAGTCTGTGGTTACGGTCAAGGTAGTCCTGTTCTCGATCTTAACTACTGCTCCAGGTGCCGCCGCTATGCTGAGGGCGTAGCCTAACGCCGCCAATAGGTACACGATGTATACGACCCTTGTCATAAAGGCTCAGGTATTCCTACGTACACTACCATGGTTCTTAGCGCCAAAGCGCCGAACAGGCCGGCTACGCAACCGGCGTATATGAGTACGGGGCTGTGGTAAAATCTCGATACAGCGGCTAGGGCTAGCGGCGTCAGAATCCCCAGGCCGATCACTACTCCCCAGAAGACCGGCGCCACTTCGCCCCACATCACTGCGTAGGCGCTCTCCCTCGCTGCTATAGACGGGGAGTTCAGCGCTGTGTAGAGATAGAGAAAGATGAAGAGAATTTCGCCTAGCTCAGCCACCACGCCGTATTTCTCAGTTGTGTGGACTATGTGCTCGTGATCTAGGTGGTACATTCTTATGAACGCCAGGGCGCCCGCGGTGGCGGAGAAAATCCATATTACTGGGATCGCCGGGATTCCCCACAGCGTGATGTTCCAAAAGGGCACTGCCTTTGCCTCTGAAATTAAGAAGCCGCTGTACAGCGTCACCACCACCCCCACCACCATACATAGGTAGTAAAACCACTTCTGGGCGAGGAAGAAACCAGCCAACTTGTCCAATATAGTAAGGATTGGGCTAAGAGGCTTGGTGATGCGCTGTGGGAGAATTACCCTGATCCTTTCGAGTAGGTGGGGCACCGCCCATATAGCTACTAGAAGGAGCGCCACTATTAACATAACTATGCCAAGGGCCATCCATGAGAATCTTAGGGTTATCTCCCCCCTCAGAACCGGCAGTAGGAAGTTATACCTCAGAGTGATGAAGGAGTTGAGCATTGAGAACATCATAACTGTCGGAGGCCTTGTGAGGTCGGCCATCACTAGTAACAACGCCAATATGATGAACCCAAGGAAAAGATAGCTCAATACCTCGTACCTCAACTCGTACCTTTTCAGCCTCAGAAACGACGTGGTGGCCATGCCTATGCCTACCAGACCTGCGAAGAAGAGGAAGGGGCCGATGAGGAACGCGTCCCAGTACTCCTGGAACATTACTCCTCCACTATATAGAACCTTGGCTTTGTATTTTTCTCTGGCAAGAGGACGTACACCGCCTTGGCGCTGGCTAGGCGGCGTGATATTGACGAGTTGGGGTCGTTTAAGTCGCCGAAATCCCGCGCCCCCACTGGACAGAAGGCTACGCATGCCGGGGGCTTCCCCTCCATTACCCTTTGAAAACACCAGTGGCATTTTGAAGGTAGCCCATCTCCATTTATCCACCTGGCGTCGTAGGGACACGAGGCTAGGCAGTATTTACACCCGACGCACAGGTTGTAGTCTATTATGACAACGCCGCCGTGTTTTTTATCTATGTAAGACGCCCCCGTGGGGCAGTTGTAGACACAGGGCGGGTCTTCACAGTGCTGGCACTGCGTAAAGACGAATTTGGGAGCCCTGCCGTGACTTACCTCTACAATTCTTGTATTTGCTTGCGGCCACCCCCATGTTGTGTTTGGAGTTTTGTCACGTCCATAATTCACGGCGTTGCACGCGGCGACACACGCCCCACAAAAGATACACTTAGTCGCGCTCCACAAAAGGGCGTATTTCTTCGCGCCGCCAGTCCCCCCCGGCTTCTCCACTGGCTGTAACTTTATAGACTTTGCCTTAGCAGTAGGCAGAGTGGCGAGGAGGGCCAGCGCAGGCGTCTTAAGAAAAGTCCGCCTATTCATGACCCCCCTCCTTCTTCTCCCTTATCCTGTTTTGACGCCAGGCCACAAGGGCTGCGATGGAGAGAGCTATGACAGCCCCCTCTATTCCTAGGTAGCTCACCGGCGGGGGCGCGCCGCGCTTCGTGGGGAATGAGAGTATATTTTTAATTTTCTCGGCATCTTTCCTCCTCGCAACGTCGCCTAGAAATGCCTCAAAAGCCTCTTGGTCACTATATACGTATACCCAATGTGTGAGCTCTATGCCGTATGTACACCGCCCCTTTGCCTCCTCTTCCCTAGCCGCTTTGTAGATGTCTTCTATCTTGCCGAATTTAAGCGCGCCGACGGGGCAGGCCTCCACGCACGCCGGCGGCTTTCCTTGCGCTATCCTATCTAGGCAGAGGTCGCATTTCTTGTACCTCCTGTCTAGGCCTTGTCTCGGTACGCCGTAGCAACACACCTCGGCGCATCTCCCACAGCCAATGCACCTATCTTGTTGTATAACCACGGCGCCATAGTCAGTGACTATGTGGGCATCTACGGGACACACCAATGCGCATACCGCTGAATAGCAGTGAAAACAGCGGTGGAGGAAGGGGACGCCTCTGTACTCCCTTAGGGAGAGCCATGTAGTCGCCGTGAGGGACGACGGCTGGAAGCTTTTAGACTTGGCTTCGTAGACTGTTCCGTTCCTCTCTTTACATGCCAATACGCACCTTCCACATTTTGTACATTTATCTACATCATAAAGTACACCGAAGTCTCGCGACGGCCATTTGACAGGTTTTAAGGTAGACACGATTAGAGTATCCGTGTAACTTATTTAAAGATGTTTATACATCTTGTTCACGATAGATGTCTACTGTACATTACTTATAATGACACTTGATGCAGGGCTTGTCTGATATATCCGGCGGCCTGAGCTGGGCGTGGCAACTCATACAACTCCTCCCCTCGATAGTGGCCTCTAGGCAAATATTCGCAGGCAGTACAGGTGCATCTGCCAGAGGCGAGTGGCACCTTGCGCAGTCGTCGGCGGCCAGCCGCGCAACTACGCCGCCGTGCATCTGCATGTGTTTATCCACCGTGTCGAGATAGGGGTGGCACTTGACACACGACTGGTCTAGGAAGTTCTGGATATGTACTGCGTGGCAGACGCTACAAGTCCCTAAGGTTTTTACAACTTGGTCATGAACCTTATGTATTGCCAATCTGCTAGAATCTGCATGACATTTTTTACAGTTCTCTAGCAGATCTCTGTGTGGGTAGTACTTTTCAAAAACTGTCCGCGGCGCTGGAGACTGCGTGACATACGTCCACATTATGTTGAGAATCTTCGCCATATCAAGGTTGTGGCACACCAAACAGCTGTAGGTGGCGTGTGGCTTACTTATATTAGCCACGTAGAACTTCATTGTGTGGCAGATGCTACACTGCACATTTAACGTGGGGGTATACGTAAAGTATGCATAAAAAACTGGTAAAGCCAGGAGAATAGCCAATAGAGCCAATACGACGATTCGCAGAATAAAAACTCTGCTTAGACTCCTCTTCACAAATATACACGTTTAACACAATTTAAATTAATTACTATTAACTGTGTACACAAGTTATAAATCGCTCACAACCTCTAAACGGTTAGACTCGATATGTAGATCAACACCATTTCCCTCTCTAGGTTTAACACCCCCCCCCCACAGCACACACCAGAACTGGCTACTTTTATATCCGGAGCAATCCAGTGGGGCCTAGTGATACAAATCTATCTCTTATAACTCGCCTAAGGCCACGGTAGTCTAACTTGAGTCAGCCAGCCACGTGCTAGCTCTGCTTTGTCACCTCTCTGCGCTCCATCTCTCTCCTTGTCAGAAGGCCTTGGATTATCGCGATGTACATCCTTAGCTTGGGGTAGTAGTCGAGGAGGTCTTCCCTTCCCGTGGCTTCGTACTCCTTATATATGGCCTCCGCTATTTTCTCTAGCTCAGCTACGTCGTCCCAGGTATAGTCTTTTATCTCTTTTCTCAACAGTTTTAACAGCTTTTCTCTGATCTCCTCTGTGTAGTACTTAGACCTGGCGACGGGGATTAAAGCATCCAGCGCGCCGCGTAGAAGCACCGCCTCTGGCTCGGCCACCAGCCCCTTGGCGCTTAGGAAGCGGATGAGCATGTCGCTGTAGCTGTAAAAGGCCCTGGCCAGCGACTTGATCTGGCCACTAAGCACTCCCCCAATGGCCTCGATCTTCTTGTCAAGTCTCATAACCTCGTTTTCTAATCTCACAACCTCATTTTCTAACCTTTCAATTCTTCTTTCTAGTTTTCCAATTTTTTTGTCAAGAGTATAATACAGCGTTATTATGACAACCGCCACCAGCGGTGCCTGGGCTATGAGCGAGCTTAGCACAACGCCTATATCAATCACGTGTAGGTCAGACAGCTATACTTATATACGTTTTTACCACCTCGTAGAGCGCAATAACACAGCCCAGTTGTCAGTAATGATGTCTCAACGTGTCTGAACCCCAGCTATGATGTATAGAGTGCATCCTGCTACATTTTTAAACTTGTGAGTTGTTTTTTATGTGGGCCTCGTCTATGTGGATTTAGTAGTTAAGCATGGGGGGCGCGGTAGATGGGTTAGGGCCCTTGTCGACTCCGGGGCGACCTACACAGTCCTCAGGAGAGACGTTTGGGAGGAGCTGGGCCTCAGGCCGATGGGCGAAATGGAGTTTGTCTTAGCGGACGGCACCGTGGTGAAGAGGGCGGTGTCTGAGGCCTTGATCGAGCTTCCGGGCTACGGCGAGAGGCGCTCCCCCGTCGTGCTGGGGGAGAGCGGGGACGAGAGTATCCTCGGCGTCGTGACGCTGGAGATCTTCGGCCTCGTGCTTGACCCCTTTGAAAGAAAGCTGAGGCCGATGAGAGCACCGATGAAACATCTTTTATTTAAGAGGGCGGGCGCCGGCAGGCTGTTGTTTTTAAACTAGGTTGAGACATATGGCGGCTTTACCGCCCTACATCGTAAAGTTGCTGGAGGAGAGGGGCGTGGATCCGGTTGCCTACGTCACCGAGCTGGTTCTCAGAGAGGTGGACCCCTCTGATAGAGAGAGGCTTTATGAAGAGTCCTCGGAGTATTTCTGGACTGAGGGGCTGTCCCTAGTGGAGAGGGGGGAGCTCAGGCAGGGCGGGGAGAAGATTTGGAACTCCGTGGTTCAGCTCGTCAAGGCGATCGCGGAGAGCCGGGGCTGGAGGCACGACTCCCATAGACTTGTATGGGTTGCCTTGAGGAAAATCGCCGAGGAGTCTGGGGACAGGGAGGTTATAGCCCTCTTCGCCCAGGTGGAGCAGCTCCACGTAAACTTCTACGAGGGCCACCTCAGCCGTGTAGAGGTGGATGTATTTATAGACGCCGCTAGAAAACTTAGAGAAAAGCTGAAAGCGCTGAGAGTAGGACACGCCAGTGGTACAAAGCCAAGCTGAGTGAGGGCTTGGCAAGGCCTAGGCCTCTAACAACGCCGACATACGCGGTCCTACATATAAGAGTTATGAGGTGTAGGACTTGGTAGATGCTGGAGGGTTAGACCACAGATGGCATTTTAGTGGTTTGAACACTAACTTGACAAGACTCAAGCATCGCCGGCGCCGCCAGAGGGTTTGAGTTACAGACTTTGCTGGGCCTCTCTGCTACTTGGGCTGGGACTGTCCATGGCTCTCGGTCTTGCTCTGTACCTGGCCCTTCTCCATCTCTCTCCTCCGTATAAGCCCCCTAATTATTGCGACGTAGAGCATAAGTTTGGGGTAGTACTCCAGTAGATCTTCCCTACCCGTGGCTATGTACTCTTGGTAGATGGCTTTGGCGATCCTCTCTAGCTCAGCCACCTCGTCTCAGGTGTAGGACTCCACGTCTTTGTCTAACAGCTCTAAAAGCCGCCTCCTCACCTCTTCGGTGTAGTACCTAGATCTGGCCACGGGGGTTAGGATCCTCAACGCGCCGCGGAGGAGCACAGCCTCAAACGCCGAGACGACCCCCTTCGTAGCTAGGAAGTCGATTAGGGTATTTTGATAGTTGTAAAACGCAACGCCAAGAGACTTAACGTCGTGTCTCAACTCCTCCACCATGCCCTTCAGCCCCGAGATGCGTCCCCCCAGCTCTGCCTTAACGCCCTCAACTCTCCCATTCAGCTCCTCTCTAACGCCTTTAATTTTTCTATCCACGCCCTCAATCCTCCTCTCAAGCTCATATTTAACGCCATCAATTCTCTTTTCCAATGTGTAGTAGAGCACCACTACCGCCAGCGCTACGAGCGGGGCTTGGGCTATGAGAGAGCTAATATTACGATATCTGCATCAACCACATAAACCACTATCTGCAAATATAAAGGTCTTGAGAGGGGAGATTGAATTATTTCAATCCGCGCCTTTCTACTCTTGCGGAGGTTAGCGCCCCTATCGGAGGGCGCACATAGGCGGGGCCTGGCTTAATCCGCATAAACTTCAGGCCTTGGGGGCATGCTCTTCACAAGGGCGTGGTAGTAGCCAACGGCAGGTCCGCGTCCGGAGGACTGGCGGTCTCCTGGGCAGATTCTGCCCCCGATAGGATCCGCCGCCTTAGGCCCATTTTAAAGAGCCGCCCCGCACAACACGACGCGGGGGACAACTGATGGGCG
The DNA here is from genome assembly GCF_000234805.1 of Pyrobaculum ferrireducens. NCBI lineage: Archaea > Thermoproteati > Thermoproteota > Thermoprotei > Thermoproteales > Thermoproteaceae > Pyrobaculum > Pyrobaculum ferrireducens. The sequence continues at coordinate 1,409,378 of NC_016645.1, read as the reverse complement.
TAGAGGTACACTCCCTATGAACGGAGGTGTAAATTACCAATTCAATTCCGCCTCGTTAATTCTAGTGACTGGATTAAGTGCGGTCTTTCAACAACTTGGGCACGGCGGCGGTTCTAAATTACACAGAGAGGGCGTAGCACTGTACGCCATCTACAGAATGGCGGAGGGCGAGGGGGCGGTAAGTTGCTTAAATAGTGGCTGGGTTATAGATGTGGGTATTACATTTACAGAGGTGGAGATAGGTGGCAGAAGGTACAGAGCGTTGGTGGACACTGGGTTTAATGGAGAGGTGGCGGTGAGCCGCCGAGTTGCAGAGGAGGCGGGCCTCGCCCCGTTTAGGACGAAGGAGAGGGTGCTGGCAGATGGGAGGATAGTAAAGATGGGTGTCGCGGTTGGTGTGGTAAAAATCGGCGGAGAGGAAACCGAGGCCTTTGTGGAGATTATCGACGAGTTGCCTCTAGATGTGCTTGTGGGCGTGCAGGCGCTTGAAAGGCTGGGATACGTGGTAGACCCAAAGACGGGGAGGATAGAAAAAATTGGACTAATCCTCGTCTGACAAGCCCTAAACCCTCAACAAGCCCTTAGGAGAGGTAAATCGCCGCGTCTTGCAGTGCATATAAGGGGAGTATTTCCAGAGTATCCGCCCTGTTGGAGGGTATAGGAAAAAATAAACCTTTACTCTTCTATTTTCAGAACTTTTAGCCTCGACACAGCCTCTCTCACCTCGTCTACAGACGCCTCGTCTTCTATTGTAGACAAGTCGCCGAGCGGCTCCCCGGTCCAGAGCCGCTTCATAACTCTACGCATGATTTTTCCAGACCGAGTTCTGGGAAGCATATTGACGAACTCCATGCCGGCGAACACCGCGATGGGGCCGAAGGTCTTCCTCACATGTTCTATCAACTCCCTTCTCAAAGCCTCGCTGGGGCTCCAGCCTGGGCGGAGCACGACGAAGGCGGCGATCGCCTCTCCCCTTATTGGGTCGGGCACGCCGACCACAGCCGCCTCGGCCACGGCGGGGTGCGTGAGGAGGGCGGATTCCACCTCTATTGTTCCTATGCGGTGCCCGGCGATTTTTATCACCTCGTCTGCCCTCCCGCCGAACCACACGTAGCCGTCCTCGTCTACATACGCGGCGTCGCCGGTGTAGTAAACCGTCTTCCCCTCAAAGCGCTCCCAGTAGTCGGCCATATACCTCCTGTGATCTTTCCACAGAGTGGGGGTCATTCCGGGGAACGGCTTCTTTATTACCAAGGTGCCTTTCTGCCCGGGCGGTAGTGGGTTGCCCTTCTCGTCCACCACCTCCACCTCCACGCCGGGGATCGGCACGCCGGCGGAGCCCGGCTTGATTTGCATAAACTCCAGGCCTTGGGGCATGTCTTTCACAAGGGCGTGGTAGTAGCCGATGGCGGGGCCGCTGAGCTCGGTCTGCCACCAGTGGTCAATTACTGGGACCCGCTTCTGGAAGGCCTCCTCATACAGCCACCTCCACACCTCTGGGTTAAGCACCTCGCCGGCGGTCACAACCCGCTTGACGCTGGAGAGGTCGTGCCTCCTGGCGTGGTGGGCCCCCAGCCTCATCAACATCCTGGCGGCCGTGGGCGAGGTCCATATCAAGGTGGGGCGGTACTTCTCAACCACCTCCCAAAACACGTCTGGCCTGGGGTGGTCTATGACGCCGTCGAATAAGACTGAGGTCGCGCCCAATATGGTAGGGGCGAAGACTATGTAGCTCTGCCCCACCACCCAGCCTATGTCGCTTGTGTTGAATATCACGTCGTCGCTGGACAGGCCGTATACGAGCAAGGCGCCGTGGATAATCCACACCTGGTAGCCGCCGTGGACGTGGACAACCGGCTTTGGTTTGGCGGTGGTGCCCGACGTCGGCAGGACGAATAGAGGCTCGTTAGACTCTACAAACAGAGGCGAGCAGTCGCCGGCCTTCCCCATTTCGAGAAACTCCTCCAGCCACATGTCGCGGCCCCTATCCATGGGCGGCTCCTTCTCCTCCATTAGGCTCCTCCTCACCACCACCATACGGGGCCTCCACGGCGATATCTTCAGCGCCTCGTCTATATTCTCCTTCAGCGGAACCCTCCGCCCCCTCCTCACAGAGTAGTCTTGTGTAAAGATAATCTTGGGCTCCACAAGCTCGACCCTGTCCGCCACGGCCTTAGGCGAGAAGCCGGCGAACACCGTGCTGGACACCGCCCCTATCCTAGCCGCCGCCAGAATAGCCGCCACCGCCTCCACGGTGTTTGGCATGTAGATAAGGACGGAGTCCCCCCTCCCCACCCCCGCCGCCCTCATGGCCGCGCTGAATCTACACACTAGGTTGTACAGCTCGCCGTAGGTTACCCTCCTCTCTAGACCAAGCTCGGGGTTTACGTAGATATATGCAGTCTTGTCGCCGAATCTACCCACTTTGTAATCCACGGCGCTGTAGCCGGCATTGGTGTAGCCTCCAGTGAACCATCTAAACGGCTGGGGCGGATTCCACTCAAATATCTGATCTGGCTTCTTTGCCCAGTATATCAAGTTAGAGGTCTTCTCTAGAAACTCTCTCCAGTATCCCTCTTGATCTTCTAACCATCTTTTATATACACTGTATTTACTATATACATGTTCCATAATAAAATTATGAATTATAATTTAAAAATTTTCTGTCTGTTTAACCAATAACTTTGACTATGTCTTTTACTGAAAGTACAGCAACGACTCTACCGTCTTCTACCACTGGGAGGTGTCTAATGTTGTACTTAACCATTAGCTCAGCCGCGTCTCTCAGCGTTGCCTGTTTATTTATGGTTATAGGTTTCTCATTCATATAGGCGGAAACTGGCGCGTTGAAGTCGGCTCCCTTTCCTACTAGCTTCATTATGTCGGATTCAGAAATTACGCCTAACAGCTTCCCACCCTCTACGACGGGTAGGAACCCTATGTCGTACTTAACCATCGTGTCCACCGCCTCCTTTAAAGTTGTCTCGGGTCCTACGGATATTAACTCCCTCGGAGCGGCGTCCGCCGCAGTGAAGCGCAGAGCCACCTTCTTCCTAAGAGCGCTCCTTAAAGCCAAAGCCTCGTTAATTAGATCACGGGCCTCAACTATGCCCACCACCTCGTTTCCTCTGCATATTGGCACAGCCCTCACGTTGTACTGCTCCAACGCCACAAATACCTCAGTCACCGGGTGGTCGGCCTGGATGCATGGAACCTTTGTAGCATATTTCTCAGCTGGCTCATCTAAACTAGCGCCAGAGCTCAGAGCCCTTAATAAGCTCCTGGTTCCAAACACACCAACAACGCTTCCAGTCAACACAGCGTACTTAGACCCGGCTTGGAGTAGTCTTGAAACAACTTCTCTTATAGGCGTCGTTGCGGGTAGGGTAACCGTCTTTTTAGCAAACTTCTCTGCTGAGAACTCGGCCCAAATTCTAACGCCGAGGGTCTCAGGCCCCTTTAGCAAATACCACAACGCCATCACCATAGGCACGGCGGTTGACCAGATAAGCGTAGATAAGTATATGTTGTGATTCATTGAGTAGAGCCAAGTAATTACAAAAGGCGTCAATCCGCCGGTGACTCCGTAACCCAAGTTGTAGGCCAGCGACACCGCTGAGAGTCTAATCCTAGCGGGGAATAACTCTAACAAGAAAGCAGACATCGCGCCGCTGTATCCAATGCCGTTGAAAAGCGTCATAGACCAAAACAGTAGCCACAGTGCTGTGAGATTTTTCTGCGGACCAAACTGATCTATTAGCCAGAAGGCTATGGGGAACCACAAGGCGTTGCCATAAATCCCTAGTAGAAGTACAGGCTTCCTGCCGATTTTATCAGATATATATCCAAACAGGGGGTACATCCACAGAGCGGCGTAAGTTGCAGTGGACAAGAGGGCGCTTGCCGTTGCGGCATCTACATATTTCTGAAAGTTAGGGCCAATGTAGTAAGTGTTGAAGAGCTGGTTTGTGTACCAAATCGGTCCGTGGGCCCCCACAACGCCGATCCACGCAAGCAAGACCAGGGGTAGGTAGCGCCGCGAGAATACTTCCCTAATAGGGGCGGAGGTGACCCGCCTCACAGCCTTCAACATGGAAAACACTGGAGTCTCCTTGTAGAATAGGTGCATTACTAACACAATTAGGAAGACAATTACGCCGGCGACTATGAAGTTGAGACGCCAACCCCATGCGTTGTAGGCTTGGCTCCCTAAGTAAGTTGAGAACAGCCAAATCAAAGCGCCAACTGTGGCCATGCCTGCGGCAGGTGTTGTGAAGAGGAAACCAGTGAATAAGCCTCTGCGGTGCTCCGGCACGAACTCCCCAAGATATGTAATAGCGGCGCCGTACCCGCCGCCAAGTGCAAGACCCTGAATTATTCTGAGTAGAAACACCCCTACAGATGCCAATATTCCAATCTCAGCGTAGCCGGGTAGAAGTCCTATACCGAGAGTACCCGCAAGCATTAGAGTCATAGCTGTAATAAACGCCACTTTTCTCCCAAACTGGTCACCTATTTTTCCAAAAATTATGGCGCCTAGTGGCCTAAACAAGAACCCGATAGCGAGAGCTGCAAATGATGCCAACAGCGATGCAATGGGATCAGTCGATGGGAAAAAGACCTTAGCCACGATGCCCGCTAAAAGGGCGTAGGTGTAGAAATCAAGCCACTCCAGAAAAGCGCCTGACCACGCAACCGCGGCAACGCCAGCTACTTGTCTAAAACTGACTTGTACACTCATGCCCTCCCAACCTCTGCCTTCAGCTCCTCGTACGCCTTTTTAGCCTCTTCCACTGACGTCTCATCCTCCAGCGTGGTTACGTCGCCGAGGGGCGCCCCTGTGGCCACCGCCTTCAATAGGCGGCGCATGATCTTGCCGGAGCGGGTCTTGGGCAACTTGGTGACGAAGAATATCTGGGCCGGCTCGGCGATTGGGCCGATGGTCTTGCGGACGTGCTCCCTCAGCTCCTTCCTCAACTCGTCGTTAGGCAACACCCCCTGCTTCAACACCACGTAGGCGATGGGCACCTCACCCTTGATGGCGTCGGGTATACCCACCACCGCCGCCTCCGCCACTGTGGGGTGCGATATGAGCGCCGACTCCAGCTCGTAGGTGCCCAGCCTGTGGCCGGCGACTTTAATCACCTCGTCGGCCCTCCCCAACACCCATATGTAGCCGTCTTGATCCTTTATGGCGTAGTCGCCGGCGTAGAACACGCCGGGGAAGCGGCTCCAGTACGTCTTCACATAGCGCTCCGGGTCGCCCCAGATGCCGTGGAGCATCCCCGGCCAGGGCTTCTTAATCACGAGGTAGCCCTTGACGCCGGGCGGAGCCGGCTTGCCCTCGTCGTCGTATACATCGGCTACGATGCCGGGGAGGGGCGGCCCGTTGGTGCCGGGCTTCATGGGCACTAGGTAGAGGCCCGGGGCGTGGCTGATCATAATAGCCCCCGTCTCTGTCATCCACCAGGTGGAGCCAAAGGCAACCTTCTCATTGCCGAGAACTCTGTAGGCCCACCTCCACGCCTCTGGGTTAATGGGCTCACCCACGGAGTGGATTATGCGCAACGTAGACAAGTCGTGTTTCCTCGGCCACGCCTCTCCATACCTCATAAACATCCTAATGGCGGTGGGGGAGGTGTACAGTATTGTCACCCCATAGCGCTCAATTATCGCCCACCACCTATCCGGCTGCGGGTAGTCTGGCGCTCCCTCATAAATGATTTCAGTTGCCCCCATAATTAACGGGCCAAGCACTATGTAGGTGTGGCCGGTGACCCAGCCTATATCTGCCGTGCACCAGTAAATATCGTCGTCTCTTATGTCGAAGACCCACTTCATCGTTGCGTATGTGTGTACAGCCCAGCCGCCCGTGTCGTGGACAATGCCCTTGGGCTTGCCGGTGGTGCCAGATGTGTAAAGGATAAAGGACGGGTGCTCGCTTTCCACAGGCTCCGGCTCTATGTATGTGTTCGGTGCGATGCCCTGCATCAAGCGGTTCCACCAGTAGTCCCTCCCCTCTGTCATCGGCACGTCCTTGAGGCCGAGGCGCGGGAGCACAATTACGTTCTCCACCCCCGTCGCCTTCTCCAAAGCCGTGTCGACCACCTCCTTCAGCCTCACCACCTTGCCCCTCCTCCAGAAGCCGTCTGCGGTTATGACTATGCGGGACTGTGAGTCGTTGATGCGTTCAGCCAGCGCCTCCGCCGAGAAGCCGGAGAACACGACGCTTGTAATCGCGCCGATTCTCCACGCCGCCAGCATCGTTATGGGGAGCTCCGGAACCATCGGCATGTAGAGAGTAATCCTGTCCCCCTTCTTGACCCCGAAGTTGCACTTCAACATACATGCGACGCGGTTCACCTCCCTGAAGAGGTCGTAGTACGTTAGCTTCCTCCTGTCTGTGGGGTAGCCGTTCTCGTCCACCGGCTCCCCCTCCCACTCAATAGCTAGCTTATTCTTCCTCCAAGTCTTGACGTGCCGATCCACGGCAAGGTAAGAGAGGTTCAGCTTACCGCCAACGAACCACCTGTAGAAAGGCGGATTTGAGGCATCAAGCACCTTATCCCACGGCTTGAACCACTCTAGCTCCTTAGCAACTCCCTCCCAGAAAGTCTCTAAATTCTCTATTGTGTGGGCGTGAAACTTATAGTAAGCATCAACGGGGGTGAGTCTGCTTCTCCATTTTTCATTTATTATATTTTCTCCAAAGGGCAACTCGCCTTCTTTTTCTAAAATCTTTGTCTCCATGAAGTTCTGGTTAGTCAATCTATAAAAGTATTTCTATAATTATTTATTTACTTTATTGGCTAAACAATAAATGCTTTTATAAATCTCTAATGAATATGTTAAAAATGTCTAGTTTTAATTTACAACTTTCCTGAATAGTAGTTATAACCAATGTACACAATTCCTACATAATGCACAGTCGAACTAACCAGGGCACTGAGTTTCGACACATAACGCAAATTTTAATTTTGTAGAGATTCCAGTGCTTTTAACGTATCGTTGAGGAGCGCGTAGGACGTCTCTATCCTCCCGGCACCTTTCCCCTTTAGAATTATCGTATTTACATCAGTGGCGATTTCTACAGAATTCATAGTATAGTCCACATGCAATGGGTCTTCAGGAGGCAACCTCACCGGCTCAACTACCGCCCTTTTCTCAACAACTTCGAGACTAGCCACGTATCTAGTTACAGGGCCGAGCGGAGTCACCGGCCTTCTCACCACATCTGTAATCCTCAAGCCGACTCCAAGCGTGTTAGCCACAATAGTCAACTTAGCAGCTGGATCGATCCCCTCAAGATCAAGCCTAGCGTCCGGCTCCAGTATACCTAGCTCTCGCGCTTCCCTCACAGCCTCTTCGTAAGAGACGCCGTCTTTGTAGACTCTTGTAAGGACGTAGTTAGTGCTACCGTTAAGTATTCCCCTTACCCGCGTAACCCTCTGCGGCGGGAGGCCCTTGAGGAGATCTATCAATGGAGTCCCCGCCATGACGGTGGCTTTGTAGAACAGCCTCCTGTGGGCCACCTCTCTAAAAGCCAGGGCCAGGGGGGCTTTGTTCGCGGTGACCACCGCCAGCCCTCTAGACAACGCCTTTTTGTACAGGGAGAGGGAGGGCTCCCCGGTGTCGTAGTTAGGCGCTGAGACGTCCACCACCACCTGGCAGACGTCCAGCGCCTCGTCCAGCGACGCCGGCCTGCCGACGCCGCTTCTAGACACGCCCCCCCTAGGCGCCGATAGGAGGGCCTTCACCTCCTCCCACGTGAAGCCCTCCCTCTTCACCACCCCACCCCCGCTGTCAAACACGCCGCAGAGCTTCAGGCTGGTTCGCTGGTAGAGGAGCTCTGCATATGTCCTCCCCACGCCCCCAAAGCCGAACAGCAGGATCATACAATAACAGCTTCTAAGGATTTATGAGTATTTGGGCCGTGGATCCTCCTAGGCGGCTTACTTGATGAAGCTTGGCAGTACTACGATGGCTACGGTGAGGTTAGTTAGGATCACTAAGGTGATGGCTATGTATAGGTAGTTGCGCTGGTGTATGAAGTAGAGTAGGTTTGTGAATACCATGGCCACGGGGGTTGCTATTAGGACTACCAGGCCGAGGAGTATGATGTCAAGGCCGTTGAGCTCCTCGGCGCCTTTAATCAGCTGTGGGGCGCCTACCACGGAGGTGTTGAGGGGCGACCTAAGCGTGGAGAGCTTGTCGAGTATGTGGGGGGCTGGGGGCTTCACCACTAGAAAGATCAGCCCGGCGATTATCAGGGCGACGCTGGTCAAGACGCCGATTTTTAGTATGTAGCTGGTGGTCTCCTCCGGCGTCATGTCGCCCCTGGGTAGAGGCCGAGGCCTTTTAGAAGCATCTGCACGCCCAGCACCGCGAGGACTGCGATGAAGATGTAGCGGATCGTTGCGCTTCTTAGCTTCATCAGCGCCTTAGTGCCTATGTAGGACCCAGCGAGGACCCCCACGGCGGTGAGGCCTGCGAAGTAGGGCTGGATGTAGCCGAGGTGCCAGTAGATGGCGCTTCCGGTGGCGGCTGTCACCCCGATCATGAAGTTGCTGGTTGTGGTGGATACCTTTATCGGCAGGTTCATAGCCCAGTCCATGGCCAGCACCTTGAGGGCCCCGCTACCGATGCCCAGCAGGCCCGATATGACGCCGGCGGCGAACATAATCAACGCGCCTAGCCACCACCTCACCCCGTGATACTGCACCTCCCTGCCCAGCACAGGGTCGTAGTAGCTACCGCTCAGCCGTAGCCACGTGGTCCACCTGTCGGGCGGCTTGGGATCGGGGAGCTCGTACCTTGCCCTCGCCACCTGGGTGTAGATAGAGCCTAGGAGCACCACCCCGAACACTATGTATATGACGTGTTCGAGGCCGTGGCTGTAGACCCACGAGGCGAGGAGTGCGCCGACTATGGAGCCGCTTGTCGTGGCGGTGAGTAGCGACATCCCAATCCTCACGTTAGACACGCGGTCTCTTATATACGCCGAGGCGGAGCCGCTGGAGGTGGCCACCGTGGAGATGAGGCTCACCCCCGCCGCGTATTGAATAGGCATGCCGACGAAGAGCACGTAGATAGGGATTAGGAAGGTGGCGCCGCCGAGCCCCGTCAGGGCGCCCATGAAGCCCGCGGCCAGTCCCGACATCACCAACACCAGAGACAGGGTCAGTACGCCCAGCACATCCACCTCTAGAGAAGACTTAAAAAATTTAGAGGGCGTTAGACGCCGTACTTCTTCTTCAGCTCCTCCAGCACGGCGATCCACTTGTCGTGCTCATTCTCCCTCTCGATCTCCTCTACAGATTTAGAAGCGGGCACCTCGGCGGCTGTGGACTCCAGCATGGGGAAGAGGACGTTGTTCTCCTTGTCGATGTGCTGCGCGATGTGCTCGATGTAGAGCTTGGCGTAGTCCACCAGCTCCGCCAGTGCGTTGCGGTCCCCCTCCCTCCACGCCCGGTGGAGCTCTTCCATCATCCTCGCCAGGTACCGCCCCACGCCGTGTTCCGACACCATGACGTAGATGGGGCCGCCTGTGAAGGGGAAGCCGGAGCGGTTCGCCCCCTGGAAGAGGATGTACTCCTCCACCCCGTGATGGCACGCGTCTACAAACCTCTGCGCGAACTGGACGAGCTTTAAAACGTCGTCTGGGTCGGGGCTGGGGCTAGATAACACCTTCTCCAGAAGCTGGAGAGCCTCTAGAATCTTGTCGTGGTGTTCTCTCAACACGCCGGTGACGTACTTAACCCTTACCTTAACCATGGAGAAAGATGCGTATTCTACAATTCAATATTGAAGCTAACCTGATTAACCAGTACACATATATACAACACGCAACACCCCCGAGACGCAGGCCTAGACGTGGCTGTTCTGCAGACCCCTCAGGTCATGTCGCAAATATCTCACAGACGTGGCTAAGGATCTGCGGCGCCCCTCTCCCTCAGCTTGGTATGGAGTGTTGTGAGGATTCTCAGCACATCTCGGTAGCCGCGTGAAGCCAGGATCTTCTCAACCTTCTCCACGTCTATGGCTCCGTACTGATGCACTACTATGTTTCTAAACCTAATCATCTTTTTCAATAGACGGGCGTCTTGCTCCCCCAGGAGGCCCTCTCTGTGGAGCACGTCGACACACCGCAGAGGCGTCTCTGCAGACCTCCCCAAAATAGAGAAGGTGTAGGAGGTAGTCTATGGCGGCTTGTGCGTGTACCTGCAGGGCGTGGAGGACACCGTACAGCTCAAAGACGTCGTCTAGGGCCACTCCTCTATCCACCGCCTCGTCTAGTAGCTTGACGTGGGCCGCCACAACCTCGATGAGTCTATCGTGGAGCATTGCCCAGAACCCTGCCCAGCAACGTCTCTGTGTAGCCGAGCTTCTCCCGGGGTAGGAAGAAGTCGTAGCAAATCCCCACGGCCCTCACCAACATCTCCCGCCCCACTTCGTCTTGGTACAGCAAAACCCCAGTCCTCAAGGCCTCGTGTAGCAGGAAGCAGTTCACGTCGCCCGGATCGTCGACGACGTAGACGTCCGTCTCGGCGCCCGCCGCCTCCTCCACCGCCTGCATAACCCTCAAGGCGATCTCCTCGCCGTCGGAGCCGGGGTCGGCGAAGACCACCAAATCCACGTCCCGCGGGTTCTCCCTCCTCAGCGCCGAGCCGAACAGCAGAACTAGCCGAGCCCCCAGCTCCCCCCACCTCACCCCCTCTAGACGACGCACCACATAGAGACACAACACAGGAGATATATGTGTTGAGGACGATTAAGCCGGTAGAGATTTGAGCCTCGTCTCACCGGAAGTTGCGGCGATTTTTCGTGAACTTAAGGCGTTAAAAATGCGGAGAGGGGAGATTTGGAGTTTCTTTTTGAGCTTGTCGCGGAGTGGCTGGATCACCGGCCCCGGTCGACAACGTCTAGCGCCATAAGTGTGTGGAGAGAGTCTAGGTGATCATACGGCTCTGGCGGCGCGGTAACTCCCCAGATCCACAAGGTGTCCACTTCACCAGACTAAAGAAGCGGCAAGTGTCGGGAGATAGAGATGGGTCTCTAGCGCAAGGAGCGCATCGCGCACCTATAGTCGGCAAGCCCTCTAAACGGCGGAGCCTTCACGGAACAGCGGCGCCCATGTTTAGCCTTTTAAACTAAGGTTTATGTCTATATGTAGAGCTGTCGAAGCCGTGGCTTGATTTAGAGGGATATAAAAAGACGAGGATCCTGGAGGCTGAATACGAGGCTGAGCTAGCGGAGAGGTTTCTCCGACAGGGCCTTGTTAGAAACGCCGCCGGCAAGGCGTTCCAGGCTTGGAAGGCCTTGCTGGGCGCCATGCTTGCCGACAAGGTGGCGGAGCTGGAGCGGCTCTACCCAGGTTCCGTAGGGATTAGAGAGGGGAGGAGGGTTAAAAAGGCCTATTGGATACTCGCCTTAGTCCCCACCACTTTGATGAAGGAGCTCTCGCAGTTGTTAGGCCGCGAGGCTACTCTCGCCACATCTCTAGCCCTCCAAATACACCAGTACAACGGGCCGGATAGAGAGGGAGTTTTAAGCCCCTACCGCAACGAGGAGTCGGCTAAAAGAGACGTCCAGATATTAATCGACATTGTAAAGGAGTTTTTAAGCCGGTATAAATAGGCGTTAAAGGCCTGCAACGCCCCCCCCCCGGATGCCTCTACAGCCTTCCCCGCGCCAGATGGAGAGGTAGAAAGGCGATGAGCGCTCCAGTGTTTGTCAGGAGTAAAGATTTAAGCCGGTTTCCGATGGCGTATGCAGAGATTTCTCGCGAGGTGGCGGAGATTGTGAAAAAGTCGGCGGGAGATCGCGACGTGGAGGAGTTTCTCGTTGAGCTGGTGGCGGCTAGGCTGGATCCGCCTCAGCGCGTCGAGGCTTACCTGAAGCTCCACGAGAAGTACCTGAGGGAGGCTGAGGAGCTGTATCAGAGGGGCGACTTGCTTCAGGCTGGGGAGAAGTACTGGGGCGCCGTAGCCGCCCTCCTAAACGCAATAGCGGATAAGAGGGGCTGGGAGCACTACAGCCACCGGGACTACGCCGTCGCCATAGATCGGCTCTACACAGAGACGAGGGACAGGGAGTTGGTGGTGGGGTTTAGAATGGCCGAGGGCCTCCACGCAAACTACTACCACAACTTCATGAGAAGAGAGGGGTTTGAACTACACAGAGAAGCCGTGTTGAGGCTGGTGGAGAAGCTGAGGGGTTTACTGGGGCTGTGAGCAATTGAGGTAGTTCACGGCGGCGTTGATTAAGTCGTTTATTCTATAGACGTGGGGTATAGTGAACTGCCACCTGCCGTGTATGGCTATGTAGCCTATGTAGCGGGATCCGTCTATTGGGGTGAGGGCGATCTGTATTCCCTCCCCCTCCTGGGGCTCGCCGTGTATGAGCACAAATCCGCTTTTGACGAACTCCACGTCTGCGAGCTTCACCTTCTCGGATCTGCAGTCCCTCCCCATGTGGCCGAAGGCCACCGCGAACTCCGTCCTCGCCGGCTCGGGGAGCTGGGCCTCGTTTAAAGCCCGCGTCAGCTCCGCCAGCCCCCTTGTGAAGACGGGGTATATGTCGGCGTAAACGCCCACGGCGCCTCTCTGCAGATCCGCCAAGACGTACACCGTCCCGTCTTCGTACACCCGCCTCGCCGCGTAGCCGCCGGGGAGTGGCTCCAGGTGGATAAAGCCCTCCCTAAAAGTGGCGCGGCCCACCTCGTAGCCAAGCCCCACTAGCCTCGCCAGCACCGCTGGCAGGTCAACGGAGGCGCCTTATATAGCCCAGAAGAGGTACAACACTCCATAATATCAAGTCGAGCTACCTCCTCACCCTCTCGGCTGGCTCCTTCACACTGGCGGGGGCCAGCTACCTGGCGCTACCCAACTCGGTTAACCACTTGTAGAGGACGTGTTGAACAGTCTTTGAGGCTCCTCCTCAACTGGCTTGGCTACGCCCTCTTTTATAACTCCTCCAGGTCTCATAATTTTCTCTACACTCGTTACATGACTTTACCAGCCAGACTTGGCCCCATAGGCTGAGTGGGATAGACGCCACTGGGAGGCTTACAGTAATTGCCAAGGCTGTACATGCCATAGACCTCTGCGGCGGCTCAGAAGTATATGGTCAACACATGTTTTTATATTCCCGTATCGTACGTGTCTGTGTCTGTTGCTGAGGAGGTGAGGCGTGTCTTGCTGGAGCATCCGGAGATTTTAGTGGAGGTACTGACCGCTAGGCCTCACATCGTGTATGAGGCCCTCGCCAAGCTACTACCCTGGGAGAAGTTGATGAAGGAGATTGAGGAGATCAAAAACACCATGGCCACGAAAAAAGAACTAGAAGAAGTTAAAAATATCATGGCCAAAAGGGAGGAGTTAGAAAAGATAGGAAAGAGGCTAGAGGAGATAGAAAGCAGAATAGCTACAAAAGAGGATTTAAAGACGCTGGCCACCAAGGAGGAGCTAGAAGACATAAAGAACAGGATGGCGACGAAGGAGGATCTCAAAGCCTTCGCCACGAAAGAGGATCTAAGAGCTTTTGCCACTAAGGAGGATCTAAAAGCCTTCGCAACCAAGGAAGATTTGAAGATATTCGCCACCAAGGAGGAGTTGCGAGCTGAGATTAGGAAGTTGTCTATACAGATTACGGCCCTGGGGGCTAGGTGGGGTGTGTGGAGTGAGGAGGCCTTCAGGGAGGGGGTTAGGGAGTTGCTAAGAGAGGCCGGCTACGTGGTGGAGCGGTGGACCTACTTTGACGACAAAGGCCAGATCTACGGCTACCCAAGCGAGGTAGAGCTAGACGTGGTGGTTAAGAACGGTGTGACCATCCTTGTGGAGATCACCTCCGCGGTTAGGCGCGGCGATTTGCCATATGTAAAGAGGAAGGTGGAGCTGTATGAAAAGGTGTCTGGGAGGAGGGTTGAGAGAGTGCTTCTAGTGTCGCCGTTTATACATGACAAAAACCCGGACTTTGTGCGCGCCTTGGCCAGGTCTTTGGGTATAGACATCGTGAGTCCGGCAGAGCATATAGAGCCGGGAGCCTCCGGCTAGAGATAGGCGGCGTAGTAGACCTGGCCGAGGGCTATCCCCCCGTCGCCAGGCGGGGCTCTCCTGTGCTGGACAAGGCGCTACCCACAGCGGGGAACCTCCTCCGCTATGCCTCTTAAAATGATGTCGTTTACAGCGGCTCCCCCGGAGACAGACACCACGCCGACGCCCCTCTTTGCCGCGGCGTCGCAGGCCCAGGCCCCAAGTATCTGGCCAAGCCTCAGCTTCTCGCCGTGTGCCACATCTCTCACCGAGGCGCCGTCTCTCGCAACCTCTCAAGTTATTCACGAAGTACCCCCACGCCTAGGCTGTAGGCGAGCATCTTCATGTACGATCTAAAGCCAATGGCTATATCTTAAACGTGTCCACAGACCCCTCCGACATAGTTATTGAGTAGCTACCCCCGCATTCGCTGTTTAAGGCCATTTATTGTGAAGCAATGAATCCCGCTTTACAACGCCGAAAAATCAGCTAACTGGCGCAAGAGCCTCAGTGGTGTATATCTCGAGACTACTGCCAATGGAGTTGAGACATTAGAACAGTATTGCTTTATGTTTCTATTAGTTGTACTAAGGTAGAGTCTTGCCCCCACCTATTTTCGTGAAAATCATTAACAACTTAAGATGAAGCGTCTGTAGATATTCCTCACGTACATCTTCCACCTCGCCAAAAACGTGGCCGCATCTCCTGCACCTCAGCACCTTAGCCTCGTCTAGGATATAGACCTCGAAGTGTTCGCGCCCCTCCACGCCGCATTTTGGGCATTTCCATGGCGCGTAGCTCCACGTCGAGCCGCATATACACCTAGCCTCTGCCTTATATCCCTCGTAGATGCCGAAGTCAGATCTTCGGAGCACCACCAAAGTGGCTGGCTCGCCGCACACAGCACAGCGCCCCGTCCACTCCCCTCCGCCGTATCTAAAGTAGAGAGCCCTCCTGATTAGGTAATCTACAAATTCGCCGGAGACCTGCCTACCAGCCGCGGCTCTCGCCGCCTCGACGTCAACCCCCCTAATCAGCGGCTTCACTCCTGGTGACGCCTGTATTTGAAACCTCCTCGCCGCCTCGTCCAACTCTTTTAAAAAAGAGGGGAGCTCCGCCAGCTCCTCTAGACACTTCTTGTCTTCCCCACAGATAGCCTTATCCAACTCCACGCCTAGCCAAGTACCTCGGCATGTGTCTCCGCAACCACCCCAGATCGGCCTTGCCGTCGCCGAACATGGCGTTAAGAAGAGGCTTGTTGCTGGGGTGCGTCACAGCGAAGAGGTGCATAGCCACGAATAGAAGACCCATGGCGAAGCCGACGTCGTGTAGCAACAAGAGCCAAGACGCCGTAGTGGGCGTGATGCCCAGGGCGTCTCTATACACGAGCAAGACGCCGCTCACGCTGAGAAACAGCACCGACACCACTAGGACCAGGGCCATGTATGAAACTAAGATGTTGTGCCTATCCAACTCCCTCTCCACATCTGGAGGCAAGGGCCTTCCCAACATATAATGACTAACAATAGCCTTAGCCTCCGCAATCTGCCTACCGAGAGGTTTGGCGAGAGGTCTGAAGACCTCCACCCTCCTAAATATAAGAAGATAAAGCGCGTAAACTGTGAGCAAGGCCCCCCAGACGAATCCGATGAAACGGTGGCTGGTTCTAAGCAACTGCACCCCCGTAGTCACGGGATCTGTACCCGAAACCGTGGACAAGGGAGACCCCACCACGTAGGCAAACCAACTGGTTACCTCTATGCTGAACAAGACGCCACCTGTGATGGCTAGTATGGTGAACAATATCAAGTTCCAATGGTGAGCAATTTTATAACCTATACTTACAACTTCAACTCTATCCATAGATAATAATTGTGAACAAGTTTAAAAACTTTACTCCCCTAATCCGTCGAGGAGCCTTCCCTTGCCCTCTTCTCCCTAGCCCTTGCCTGGCGCCAAGCGGCTAAGCCGGCGGCGGCCAGCGCCGCGGCTAACACGGCACCGCCGTATAGAGTCACTGGCTTAATCAACTCCCTCAGCTGCTGTGCTGTACGCGGCGCCACCTTGGAGAAGTGCTCCTTTACGGCGAACGCCCTTCTATTAGACGTGACGTATATCCAACGGACTTGGCCGCCGACGTAGCTATCCACGTCTAGTCCGTAGACGTAGCGGCCCCGCTTCTGCTCCTCCCTCGCCTTCGCCACCACCTCACTGGCGGGGCCAAATGTGAAGACGTTGGTGGGACAAACCTCGACGCATGCTGGTGCCCTCCCGTTCTCTATCCTATCTACGCAGAAGGTGCACTTGTAATACCTGCCGTCGGCGCCCTTCTTCGGCACGTCGTAAGGACAGGTCGCCTCGCAGTAGCCACAGCCAATACACTCGTCCCTATTTATCACCACGGCGCCGTCACTTGTGACTTTTATGGCGCCTACGGGGCAGGCCCTGGCGCACGGCGCCTCGACGCAGTGCATACAGTTGTACGGCAGGGCCGCCAAGTCGAACTGGCTGAAGGTCACCTCGCCAGCCGGTGTGAGCAACTTCTTCTCGGCCTTCCCCTCGTAGTAGAACACGACCTTCCAGTCCTCGGCGGTGAGCCAGCTTGGAGATGCCAGCGTCCCCGTGAACTTCGCCTTCTCAGCCGGCCTCCCGTTCCAGTCCTTACACGCAACTTGACACGCCCTGCAGCCGATGCACTTGTCTAGATCTACCAGCACCGCGACGCCCTCGTCGGGCCTGGGGAACTTCACCGACACCATAGTCACACAGCCGACGCTTTCCTAATCTTGCCCATCCACGCCTTGGACTCCTGTATTGTGGTAACCACGTCGCCCACGTCAGGGTTTAGGAAGTTGCCCTGCGGCCCCGTCACGTATCCCTCGAAGCTGAAGGCCCAAATCACGTTTATCACCGGTAGCTCCTTACCGTTTACCTTGAGGTAGGCCTCGCCGTCTGTGACGTACGCCTTCATCCTCAAGCCGCCTCTCAGCGTCACGACGTCGACGTAGTCGCCCGACTTCACCCCCAGCTTCTCCGCGAGGCTCCTCGGCACGTAGACAAAGGGCTCCGGCACCAGCTCCGCGAGGTACGGCACGTTTCTAGTCATGGCGCCGCTGTGGAAGTGCTCCGTAAGTCTGTTGCTGGTAATCACAACCAGCTCCCCCGGCACGTCCTTGAGATCGTCAGGCGTCAGAGCCACGCCGACGTTTTTGCCCTTGGTAATATCGGGCTGGTCTTGCAACACCATGAGGTTGTAGGGGTTTAGCCAAGCCAGCGTCGGGTACTTAATGGCCAGCTCGGGCAACGGCGACTCCACCGGCTCTGTGTGTATCGGCCACTGGAAGCTGTATCCCTTGTACCACCCACCCATCTCAGAAATCACCTTAAGGGTTGCATCCTTCAAACTACCCAGCTGCTGGTAGTACTGCGCAAGTAAGTCCCTCATCTTCTGGTAATTCGGCTTGAAAGACCTCCAGTCCCCGCCGGTGAAGAAGGGCCTCTTCAAAGCCGCCTTAAGCGAAGTTGTGTCTTGATCCCAGTACAAAGTGTCGTTGGCCCATAGATACTTCATCCCGGTCCTAGCCACAAACTCGTCGTACGACACCGCCTTCACCTCGCCACCCTCCTCCACAACGAACTTCCCCAGTATCCTCACCTCCCCGGTCTTCACAAAGTGCATAATATCCAGCCCGCCGAAGACGTCGGCAATGCCAGATAACCTCCTCTTGAAGCTCCTCGGCACCCAGAAGTTGTGGCCGGGCACAAACGCCGGGCGGTACTCACCCGTGAACTCGTCAATCCACTCACCTGCCTCGCCAGACAGCTCCCAATCCTTACCCGCCGCCTTTACCTTGTCCGTGACCCCCAGCACGGCCTTCAGAGAATCGTAGTTGTAGAGGAAACGGACATTCATAGGCCAAGCCCACCCCCAGTCCTTGTAGACCTTGAACTCGGAGCTGAACACCCCGTCTATCTGCCCAAGCTTGCGGAACTGCGCAACCCTCCTCATTGAGGTAAACTCGTCGCGTATGGGGTCATACATCCCCTGGTAAATCAACATAGTGAAGTTAATCTCTTTATTTATCAACCTGGGGTTGGCCTCAGCCTCTATGGGAGAAATCGGGGCGCTCTTCCCCAAACCACCTGAGTAGTCCCAACTGGCGTCGGGCTTCAGCTGCCTCTCGTATACAAACACCAGCTTCCCGCCTTTTCTAAACTTAACCTGCTCCTTACCGACGCCCGCCGCCTCGCTCGGCAAAACCAAGGCCCCGGCCCGGCGCAGGTACTGGTACAGCTTTGTGAGTATCCAATACTCCGGCTTGGCGTCGCCCTTGGGCGGAAGCGCGCGGTAGGTCCACTGCAGGACCCTGTTCCCGTTGGTCCTCGTGCCCTCCTTCTCGGCGAAAGACGCCGCTGGCAACAGCACGTCGGCAAACCACGCAGTCTCCGTCTCGAAGAGGTCATAGACAACCAGCAGATCAAGCGCGGCGAGGCCGGCCATCACTATCTTGGCGTTGGGGTTTGTGACGGCTGGGTTTTCGCCGAATATGAGAGCCGCCTTGATCTCCCCGGCGAGTGCCCTCCTTGGCAACATCACCTCAGTGGTGCCGGTGCCCACTGGGAAGTCGCATACAACCGTGCCGTTCTGCGGATCGTCCTCGGGCACCGTTCCGCAGAACACGCCCCACGCCAGCTCCATCCTCCTCCACCCGTAGTACTTAAACACTTGGAGCACCTTGCCGATATCTGCCTTACCCGCCTCCGGGGCTGTTGTGGCGAAGGCAGACCTACCCCAGTCCGGCACCGACCAGCTCCACGCATCCGGCATTCCTTGGAGCTTCCAGTCTTGGTACAGCCTCACCTCAAGCGGGGACAGCGGGAACCCGTGGTACCCCGGAAGTCCGTCAACGCCGCCGCCCTGCACGTCGGTGGCGCCTTGGACGTTGCTGTGGCCGCGGAACGGGTGGGCCCCCCCTCCGGGGTACCCCACGTTTCCAAGAAGCAACTGGACAATTGTAGCTGCTCTGATTATGTTGATAGTGGCGTTGGTGTGTTGCGTGAAGCCCATGGCCCACTGGATAATGCCGTGCTTCTTGTGTCCAGTCACCACACCGCTGTTCTCCACGTATATAGACGCCACAGTCCTCAAAAGATCCTTAGGCACGCCGCTTATGTTTGAAACCGTGTCTGCGTCATACTCCTTCAACAGCTCCTTCAAGTCGGCCAAGTCGTCGTCGGTAATATTCCACCTAGCCCTAAGCCTCTTAAACTCCTCCAGCTGGTCTATGGGCGGGTTGCGCTCGAAAAACGCGTGGTGCAGTATGTACAGCAGAATAGCGGTGTCTGTGCCCGACCTAAACGGCACCCATATGTCAGATGCCGCAGCCGTTCTGGAGTACCTGGGATCAAAAGTGATGAAGATAGTCCCTCTCTCCCTCTTAGCCTTGGAGAAGTAGGCGAAGGACAGCGGGTGAGCCTCGGCGGGGCTGGACCAGAACAACACCACGTCCGCCAGCGCCACGTCTTCAATAGACGCCGTCTCTGCCCCCCAGCCGTAGGTCACAGCTAGGGAGCTGACAGTCGAGGAGTGGCACTTGCGGTACTGTGAATCCATATTAGAAGTCCCCAAAAACGTTGCGATTTTCTTTGTCAAGTAAGCCTCCTCATTAGTCAATACCGACGAGCCAATTACCTGTATAGGCACGTTCCTACCCACGTAGTAGAAGCCGTCTTTCTGCCTAGGCGAACCTGTGGAGGCTCTCCAGTCGTTTAAAATCTTCGCCAGCCTAGAGGCGATGAGCTGGAAAGCCTCGTCCCACGTAGCCTCCCTCCACCTCGGCGGGTACTTCCTAACCACAGCCAGAAGCTCGTCCCACGTCTTAGCTGCAAGAATCTCCTCGGGGGGAGGCTTCGGCCCCGTCCTAATCAGGGGCTTGGTCACCCTAAGCTCGTTCTCCACCAGCTGAAAAGCCGCCTTGCCCTTGGGGCACAGAGCCCCGAAGTTAATAGGCGAATCCGCCGACCCCCTGCTCCACACAACCTTGCCCCCCGACACGTACATGTCTATTGAACACCCAACAGAGCAGTATGGACAGATGACGGGGACAACCGAGGCCCGCGGCAGATCCACCTTCCCCCCTATCTCGCCGAGCTCCCACGTCGTCTTGGTAGCCTTAAACGGGACCTGCGCCTCAGCCCCAATGCCGAGGGCGGCCGTGGCCAGCGCCGCTATTTTGATAAAACCCCTCCTAGTTACCGCCGTCATAGGAACACGTTGCGCTGAGCCCCCTTATCCCTCCTACCCATGATTTTACGCGCCGTGAAACACGTGTAGTCCTCCTCACCATTGTAGAGACTCATCAAGCCGTCAACCCCCTCTGGAACCTCGACGTACAGCCTCTCGAGATCCCTCTTAACCGCTTCATAGTGTTTCAAAAGAACTTCGAACGACACGTACCAATCAAACCCTTCTTATTAATCTCTTATTCGAGAGAATTTCGAAAAATCAGCAAAGCCTCGTGAAGCCTGTATTCCGCACGTTGGACACAAGCGGTATCCCCAGCCTACACGCCGCCTCAAGCCCGCTGTACAGCGGCCCCCTGAGGGAGACAATGCCGTCGACGCCTATAGTGGCGAGGCGGTAAACCATGTCGGAAGACACCCTGCCCGTGGTGAAGGCTATCCTCACCCCGGCGCCGCCCCTCCTCAGGTACTTACCAATAAGCTTAATCACGCCGCTGTGCCTACTCGTGTCGTGAACCACCAGCCACTCCCCATCCAGGTAAAGAGCTGAGGTGTGCATAGCCAGGTGGGGATCCACGTGCCAGATAGTAAGCTTCGTAAAATCCCCCGCCAGACGCTTCATGTACTCCACATCCACAGCCCCGCCGCCCCCCACAGCCTTTAAAAGATGCCCCACGCCGCAGTCCTCCAGACGCCTCGCCGGCCCATCCACGGGCCTCTTAATCCACAGCCTCACCTCGTCCCCCGCCACCCTCACCTCGGCCACGTCGCCAAGATCTGAGATAAACCCCTCGCTGTAGGCGTAGCCAATCCCCAAGTCCTCCAAGTCCTCGGGATTCGCCACAACCTCAGCCGCCAACCTGTCATTAATTACTATCTTAACCAACGCGTCAACCGCTATTTTTACCCCACCTACAGCTTTATATACCGGCATGGCTTGACACTCAACCCACACTGCGAACAATGCCCAATAAACAGCCTCCCCAGTAAAACACCACTGTGTATCTCGTCAATAGGCCCCCCGACGCTTGCCGCAACAGCGGCGAGAAGCCGCCTCACAGACCCAGGCAACTCCGCGAGCTTCCCACCACCCCAGACAATCTCGAACAACGCCGGCGCCAAATCCCGGGAGTAAGGTCTAAATTTTGACAAAAATTCAAGAGCTTCACACACCTCCTCACCCAACGCCTTTCCCCATCCCCCGCCCACCATCCCCCTAACCACATTCACCACATGTAAGTCGCAACCCCAAACCTCAACATAGCGGAGAACCCCCCTAAAAGTAGGTCTATACAACCCACCGAAATTTTCCACAAAACCCTCCGCACCCAACCTAGAAAGCAGGTAATACACAGTAGACACGCTGTAGGGCATAGACTTTGCTACGTCATAAGCCTTCGCAACACCACGCCTAACCACCTCACCAAGAACCAAATCCCGAGACTCCACTAAACTTTCTTACAATATCCATTTTTATCATTAATTACAATGCCACTAAACTCCGTTCCGCACCCCAGAGGTACCGCATCCCGAGCCTCAGCTAGACGCAGACTTCGAAAAGCTCTGGAGAGCTACGGGGGCAACACAAGGGCCGTGGAGGTGCTAGACGAGGAGGGGCGGCAAGTTGACGAGCTCGTCGAGAAGATATATAGGTCCAGGAGGCTCGACACCGCCATCTTAGCTAGACACAGAACCGCACTGGAAGAGGCGCTGGAAAACCTCGACGCACTACTAAACGCACCCCGCGAACTAGTAGACTACTTGATCCATAAAAATCCCGTGACGAGGCTAGTGGACCCCATCGCCCCGCTCCCCCCAAACAAGAAATAGGCGTAGGTAGGGACTACGCCTGGCAGACCCCCCTACACCGAGAGGCTGTGAAGCTCGCCCTCGAAAGCGGCAGGTCACCTCAGCAACTGTAGCCAAGGCCGACATAGAGGGCCGCTTGAGAAGAAGGGGGGAGCCCCGCCTTAGGTCGGGGGGGGGTGCCGGGCTTCTAGCGGCTCTGTGCCGCCATTAGTTCTGCGGTGAGGATTGAATTGCCGGCGGCGCCTCGAATGGTGTTGTGGCCGAGGACGATAAAGGAGAGCTTCCGGGAGGCGAGCCGCCTAATTCTCCCCACTACTACCGCCATGCCTCTCCCTGCCATCCTGTCCAGCCTCGGCTGGGGCCTGTCCGCCTGGCGCCTAACCTCGATGGGCCTCTCCGGCGCCGTGGGGAGCTTAAGCTCCTGCGGCGGGCCTCTGAACCTCTCCAGCACCTCGGCCACCGCCGTAACGTCGAAGTCCCGCCTCGTGTCTACGTACACAACCTCCGTGTGTCCGTCGACGACGTTAACCCTCGTCGTCGTGACGTAGATCTCAAAGTCGGCCTTCAAGATCTTCCGCGTCTCCCCCACCACCTTCTCCTCCTCGCCCCTTATGAAGGGTATGAGGTTGTCGGCGATGGCCACAGAGGGGACGCCGGAGTACCCCGCGCCGGATAGGGCCTGCATGGTGACGACGTGCACCCTCTCTATCCCCCACTCGTCCAGCACAGGCTTCAGAGGCAGGTTGAGAATAGTGGTGGTGCAGTTGGGTTTCTTCACCACAGCCCCCCTCCACCCACGCCCCTCCCTCTGCCTCTCGACGAGGGAGAGGTCGTCTGGGTTCACCTCGGGGATTATGAGCGGAACGTCGGGGTCCATCCTCATGTTGCTAGAGTTGGATAGTATCACGTAACCCCGCGCCGCCAGCTCCGGCTCCACCCTCGCCGCCACCTCGCTGGGAAGGGCCGAGAATACGAAGTCGACCCTCGGCACCTTGTCCACGTCCAGCTTCTCGATACGCATCTCCGCCACCTCCGGCGGAGGCGGCTCGTCGAGAACCCACCCCACCTCCCCCAGCCTCCTCCCGGCGCTCCTCTCCGACGCGGCGAGGCCCACCACCTCGAACCAGGGGTGCCTCGCCAGGAGCTGGACGTACCTCTGCCCCACCAGCCCAGTGGCCCCCAGGATGTAGACCTTCAGACGATCCATATCCAGCCAGCTTTACCCTCTTATATATTTGACGTAAGGTAGGATTAGGTGTTCGTGAGCCTGCCGCGGCGGGATCCCCAGCCTCACCGAGTAGCGCCCCACCGCCACGCCTCCCAGCTTTGTCAGCTCCTGCGCCCCCAGCCCCACCACGCAACTGCCCTGGCCGCACCTTACCGCGATTTTGAAGGGGGGCGGCGCGTAGACGTTTGCGATGAGGGTGCCCCGGCTCTCGTAGCTCCTCACCTCCACAGCCATCCCCCCGGCCTCCAGCACGGGTATGAAGGTGCGGGGGTGGAAGTTCTTCGCCCCCACCTTAGCCGCCTCCACCGCCTCCTCAAGGGAGAGGAGCGGCAGGACGAAGGCCTCCTCCACCTCCCGCGGATCCGCCGTCATGACCCCCGGCGAGTCGGTCACCAAAGTCACCTTCCTCGCCCCGATCTCCTTACCCACGTAGGTGGCCGTGTAGTCGCTACCCCCGCGCCCCACCGTCGTGAAGCGGCCCTCCCTGTCCCTGCCGATGAAGCCCGTCACCACCGCCACCACCCCCGGCTCCGCGATCTCATCCCTATGCTCAAGCCGGAGGGGGTCCGCGTTGCCGAAGTTGCTGTCTGTCACCACCGGCGCCTCGAAGAGCCTCGCCTCCATTCCCATGGCCGTCAAAACCCCGTGGAGGATCCTCGCCGACAGCCTCTCGCCGAAGGAGGCGAAGTAGTCTGCGGACCACGGGCCACGCGGCGCCTTCAGAGCCGCCTCAAGCTCCCTTAAGAGGGGCGCAATAGCCTCCTCCACCCCCAATGCCCTGGCCACCGATAGGTGTCTGTGGAGAATCTCCTCGTAGAGGAGGTAGCTCCTAGTCCGCTCAAGCTCCAGCAACATGTCCGTCACCCCCTTGATAGCCGAGACGACGACGACAGGCGGCTCCCGGTACGACGCGACGAAGCTGGCCGCCCTCTTGAAATCAGAAGCGGAGCGGAGGAGCGACCCCCCTATCTTAACTACGGGCTTCATCGCTCTAAAAGCTCCGCGAGCTCGTCGGCGTTCCTAACCTCCCTAGCCGATACCTCCACCGCGTCGGGATCCTTCAACGCGTGTCCGGTGACGACGGCGACCACAGTCCCTCTGAGGCCTAGCTTAAGAGCGGCGGCTACCGAGGCCGCCCCGGCGGGCTCCGCCCCGAGGCCGTCCTTAGTCGCCAGGAGCCTCTGCGCCTTGATAATCTCCCCATCAGACACCTTTACGAAAAAGCCGCCGGACTCCCTCACCGCCCTCAAAGCCTTAGGCCAGTTGATAGGCCGCCCGATCTTGATAGCCGACGCCACGGTCCTCGGCTCGTCGACAAATAGAGGCTCCTCCAGCCCCCTCTCCCACGCATCTGCCAGCGGCGCCGCCCCCTCCGCCTG
Source organism: Pyrobaculum ferrireducens (assembly GCF_000234805.1). Taxonomy (NCBI): domain Archaea; kingdom Thermoproteati; phylum Thermoproteota; class Thermoprotei; order Thermoproteales; family Thermoproteaceae; genus Pyrobaculum; species Pyrobaculum ferrireducens. The sequence goes on along the minus strand of NC_016645.1, from coordinate 1,384,686 downwards.
CACCCCGATCATCTTTGGAAGCTTGTTACACAGCCCCAGGGAGGCCAGCTCCTTAAACCCCTTCCAGATTGCAGATATGTTGCCGGCGTTGCCCACCGGCACCACCACGTAGTCCGGACACCCCAGCTCCTCGTATACCTCAAAAGCGAGGGTCTTCTGCCCCTCCAGCCTCCACGGGTTGAAGCTGTTGAGGGGGTAGGCGTATCTAGTGCCGTAGTTAACCACGTACTCCAGCGCCTTGTCAAAATAGCCATTAACCATCACCAGCTCCGCACCGTGAAGCGCCGCCTGCACCAGCTTACCCCTCGCCACGTTCCCCCTCGGCAGAACCACGTAGCACCTAAGCCCAGCCCTAGCCGCGTAAGCCGCCGCAGACGCCGCAGTGTTGCCAGTGGAGGCAACCACCACCTTATTCGCTCCGCTCTCCCTCGCCACGGTCACCCCCAGCGCCATCCCCCTATCCTTAAAGCTACCCGTCGGGTTAGCCCCGTCGAACTTCACATAGAGACCCTCCCCCAGGACAGACTTCACAAGAGGGGTCTGGCCCTCCCCCAGCGACACGCCGCTCTTAAGCGGGAGCATAGAGGCGTAGCGCCACACCCCCCTCCCCTTGGGGGTCCAGTGTAGGTTAGACACCTCCACTTCGAGAAGGCCGCCGCACTTGGGACACCTATATAGCCTATAGTTGGGGGCAAACACAGAGCCGCAGGCTATACAGCGGAGGCGTACGCCGTCCCCGAAATCCCCTCCATGACCCGCAAAATACCACCTATATATAACCTTTTCGCAGACAAAAAACTTATATAGTGGCCACATGAGGCACGTATGGACCAGGGGCCAGAGGGGAAAGTGGGGCGATATACATACTCACAGACAGCCCCACCCTACAAGACAAGATACTAGCAGACGCGCTGGCCGCAGGGGGCCACAAGCCCGTCGTGGTAAACATCTCCGAAACCCCAATCCACGCCCTACACGGAACAGCCATCCTAAGGATGGGCAACCCCTACACCGCCGCCGTGTACGGCCAGGTGGCGAAGAGGAGCATAAACCCGCCCCCCGCCATATACGCCGCCCTCAACCGCCTCAACTGGATACCCAAATACGGACCCCCCTACGCCCTCGTATCCACAGACCACACCGTAGAGAAGGTAGAGCTGGAGAGGCCCTGGCTACTCCTCACAGCCTGGCGCCTAGACCTCGACGGCCCCGTGACCAGCGTCGAGGGTGCCAAAAGCGTGATAGAACACAGGATGTACATGCGCAACCCCCTCTCCAAGGTAACCATCGTCATACCGAAGCCCCACTCCACAGTCAAGATATTCGCCACGGCGAAGACAGCCACCGGCCTAGTGGCAGACGTCCTTAAGGAGCTCGGGCTATTGTACGCCCGCGTCACCCTCGGAAGCTACGGCTCCGCCCACTACGTCGTCGACGTCGACCCCGTACCCGCCATAGAAAACAGAGAGGAGGCGCAGGCCTTGGCAGAGCTCGTATGAAAGTCTGCATAGTAGGCGCCTCGGGATTCGTCGGAGGGGAACTCCTGAGGCTACTCCTACAGCACAGCGGAGTCGAGGTGGTCTGCGCCACCTCCCGCAAGTTCAAGGGGGAGTACGTCTACAGGGTCCACCCCAACCTCCGCGGCGTAACCCAGCTTAAGTTCGTCGAGCCGTCGATAGACGCCGCCCTCAAGGCCGACGTAGTGTTCCTAGCCCTGCCACACGGCGAATCCATCAAGTGGGTGCCCAAGCTATACGAATCCGGCGTCGCCGTCTTTGACCTCAGCGCCGACTTCCGCCTCAAGGACCCCAACGCCTACGTCGAGTGGTACAAGTGGCCCCAGCCCCACCCATATCCCGACCTCCTCCAGAAGGCCGTATACGGACAGCCCGAGCTCCACAGACACGAGCTACCCGGCGCAAAGCTCGTCGCGGTGCCGGGCTGCATGGCCACCGCCTCCATACTCATGCTAGCCCCCCTAGCCAAATACGGCGTCATAGGCAACACCCCACCCGTGGTAGACGCCAAGATTGGCTCCAGCGGCGCCGGCGCCGAGGGCTCCATAGTAGATCTACACAGCTTCCGCACCTACGTAGTGAGGCCCTACGAGCCGGTCCACCACCGCCACATCGCCGAAATTGAGCAGGAGCTAAGCCTACTCGCCGGCAGGCCCGTAAAGGTGGCCTTCACCCCACACGCAGTAGACATCGTGAGGGGCATATTCACCACAGGCCACGTATACACCGACAAAACGCTCACAGAAGCCGACATGTGGAAATACTACAGGTCAATGTACAGCGACTCCAGGTTCATAAGGCTGGTAAAAGACCGCCTCGGCGTGTCCCGGTACCCCAACGTCAAGTACATCCTCGGCTCCAACTACGTCGACATTGGGTTTGAGATCGACCCCCGCCTCGGCCGGGTAGTCACCTTCGCCGCCATAGACAACCTGGTCAGAGGCGCCGCTGGCCAGGCGGTGCAGGCCTTCAACATCGCCATGGGCTTCCCCGAAGACGAAGGCCTCAGGACAATCCCCATCGCCCCCATATGATAGTCGTAAAAATAGGCGGGTCAGTAGTCTGCAAAGACCCCACCAAGACAATACAAAACCTCCCCAAATACGCAGACCGAGCCGTCGTGGTACACGGAGGCGGTTGCATGGTAAACGATCTCATGAGGCGACTAGGCCTAGAGCCCAAGTACCTAACCCACCCAGGAGGCCTCGTAAGCAGATACACCGACTGGGAAACCCTAAAAACCTTCGTCATGGCCATGAACTGGATAAACAAACAGATAGTCGCCTCCCTCCACGCCCTCGGCGTACCGGCCCTCGGCCTAACCGGCGCAGACCTCGGCGTCGTCAAGGCGAAACGCAAAGAAAAAGTCCTGATAGTAGACGAGAGGGGGCGGCAGAGGGTGGTGGACGGAGGCTACGTCGGCCGCATCACCCAGATAGATGCAGACAAGCTACTCCCCCCACCCCTCAAACTGCTGGCACCCATCGCCGTGTCTGAGAAGGGCGAGCTTCTAAACGTCGACGGAGACCAGCTAGCCTTCGACGTAGCCAAGGCCGTGAAGGCCCAGAAGCTCCTGCTCCTCAGCGACGTGGAGGGCCTCTACATAGGCGGGAAGGTGGTGCCCCACCTCACCGCCCCAGAGGCGGAGAAGCTAGTCCAAAGCGAAGAGGTGAGGGGAGGCATGAAGAGAAAACTACTCATGGCCGCCGAGGCCGCCAAAACCGGCATAGAGGTAATAATCGCAAGCGGACTCTCCGACAGCCCCATAGACACAGCCCTAAACGGAGCCGGCACACACATCACGCCATAAGACAAATAACGACGCCTCCAAGCTAGTTTTAGACTTCCTCCCAAATTTGGCAGATATTTTCGCTACGTAATTGCCCAACCGTGTAATATGCTGAATTTACTTCACCATCTCATAGGTCGATGTGTTGGATTTTGAGCACACGTCTTAGTCTTTCACGTGCCAACCTGTCCGACTCGTATGGATCCTCCGTCTCTGCGGGGTCTATTCTTATGAGGTGTAGATTTCTGCCGTCACGTAGATGTAGCATTGCAATGCCTTCCTTCTCCATGTATTTATAGAGCTCGGCAATGCTTCTTTCCTCCTCGTCTGTTGGCACCCCCTCAATCGCAGGAAAGATCAAAATACCGGCGTCGGCCGAGTACTCGTACATATAGGCCATTGTCTTAAATCTGCCCAAGGCGATGTAGGAAGGTGATGTGGAGAATTTTGCCTCCACCACAATCCTTACATCGCCGTCTTCTACAAGGACGTCAGGCCTCCCCCGGTGCAAGCTGGCGTCATAACCGTTGTACCTCTCCACTAGGGAATAGTTCAGCGGTTTGTTGAAGTAAATTATGATACATTTGCCACCCTTCTTGAGGGTGAGATCCGGCTCGCCGCCTCCGGCGGCGTCGCGACACGCCGCCTCCTCAAATCCCGCACTTTTGAATACATCGTAGATGAGGAAGTATGTGTAGATCTCGTAAAGCCTCCAGTCGCGGAATACCACCTCTTCACCTATCCCCGCTACACGTCCGACTTTTACAGATTTTTCCAACGCCTTTACAAATCTATTGATTAAACATGCTCTGCGTAACCACTGTACATATTCAACATCTCCACACTCTAAACTAGTTGTCCCTGCTGGCAAGTGGCGTAGGAGCTTAGCTATTCCCTCCAAGAGCCTCGCCGCCTCTTCGTCGCCGGCGGCCATGCGCCTCGCGGCGTTGAGCGCCTCTCTCGCTACACGCCGCATTAGCAGATACTCAGGCGCTTGTCTAGACGGGAGGTACGTGAGCGATGCGACTAGACACCCCGGCTTCACCGCAATACTCCTAGCGACGTCTATAGCCCCCTCTATATCCGCGCCGTAAACCACGCCAAATTCGCGGTAGACAAGCCTATCTCTCAGCGCCCTCTCCACCTCAATCTTCAGAAGGCCCAATGCATATTTTAAAGCCTCTAGGGCCAGATCCCTAAAAGACGCGGCGACAGCCTCCTCGCCAGCTCTACGCATTAGGCTTTCTATTATCTTGATACTGGGTTGGCGATAGTAACGGAAGTATCTACCTCCTACCAACAGACCAAGGTTGCGCCTCCTTATCTCCGTCTTGTTCACACCCTAGCGGCGTCTTCTTCCTAGGAGGTACTCCCTACTTCCCAACACCGCGTTTAAAACAGTCTTCGCATCAGCCCTCCCTCTGTCGAGATTTTTCAAGAGCTTTGCCGCGGCGATCACAGCCGCAGGCGGCACGCAACCGCCTAGCTCCCCCGCCGCCTTCCTAATCTCCTGTTTTACCTCCTCAGATCCATCGACTCTGTCAATATAGGAGTCTACTTCTGGACACTCTGTCTTTACTATTACAAATCGCCGGAGGAAAGCCTCGCCAGTAAGGAAGAGGTTTCTCCAATCTTTTATGTTCATAGTGGCCACAACCCTAATAAGTCTCAATGGTGAATCCTTATATTTTCTATAGTATTTGACAAACTTTTTTGCATCATCGTCTACTTTATCGCCGTAGGCCTCGATTTCCTCTACTAGGCTTACTGGGATGCTCCAGTCGTCGCAGAACTGAGTGCGAAATATTGCGAAAAGATCGGCAAATGCCTTGTCAATGTCGGCTCTATTTACCTCGTCGAGTATAAGAAACACAGGTCCAGACAGGCCCCTCTCCAGCCTCTCAGCCGCCATGTTATAAGCCTTTATGAAAAGCCCAGATCTCCAGAACACGCCGTCTGGCCCAAGAGACTCCCCGCCTATCACGTCCCTGCGGAACCAGAGGGAATGCGCCACGGCGATGATATGGTTGTGACTGCCCGGCGCCGCGGCTAACTCAGCAATTCTCTTGGCGAGAGCCGTTTTGCCAGTGCCGGGCGGCCCGGCGAGAAGGACATTACCCGCCTCCAACGCCTCAAGGAGCAGGTCTAAATCGACTGTCTTAACGAAAAACTCTTCGCGTAGCTTCTCTCCTAACTTCCTAATACCGCTGAGAGGGCACTCCACAGTTCTTGTAGGACCGGGTACGTAACCGATGTATTGGGCAAGTTCCGCTATTTTTTCCACCAGTCTGCAGTCTAACACTTCGAGAGATCCCTGGAAGGTGGGGAATTCGATTCCCTTGCCGTATTCAGCCTCAGGTAGCCACAGCCTCACCTTAATGAAAAACTTGTAATCCCAGCCGGTGCCCTTAGGCCAATAGTCGCATTTACACTCTCCGATGAGATCCTCTTCGCTTAGCTCCCCCACGAGCACAACCCTCCTGCCCAGCTCGCTTCTCCTACGATCATCTGGCTTCTGTGATACCCCAATTACACCTACGCTACGTGCCTTCACCCTTCTCTCTAGCTCTTCGTAAAGTTCTCTCCTCCCAAACCCCCACAGAATCACTCCCCCTTTCTTCTTCTCGATTTTTTGCCTGCAGTTTTCTGGACAACCTAGATTCAAACTGTTTTTATTAATGTCGTTTAACGAGTGGTACCAGTTCTCATATGCGCCTTGGATCACAAAACACATAATTTGATTAAATACGGAACGTTATATATGTGAGGCCAGAGGCGTGGCTAGCTAGAGAGGTTGCGCCTGGAGTTACCTTGAGAGATCTCGCCTGGGCGCTTTACAGAACAGGGGCATACCGACCGCCGACAACGGAGATAGAAGTGACAGCTCTGCGTAAGATTCAGATAAGGACTGCCGAGAGCCTAGGCAAGGGCCTTTCCAGAATAGTCCCCAGGATGCCCTACTCGCACGGGAATAGAAAGATAGGTGATATCTGGAGTTTTGATCTCCCGCCAGTATTGACGTGTCCCTACGCTACTTTTTGCGGCAGGTCTGGACCTCAAGGTCTTTACAAAGGTAAAGGTTACGTGTGTTATGATTTAAACACTGTGCGTTATAGCAGGCAACACCTCTTACGTGAATATCTAAACTACATCCACATAGTTAAGGAAGGCTATGAGTGGCTGAGTGGCTGGACCAAGTTCGTGGTACACAACCGCGGCACGCGGATCATACGACTGCACGTGGGTGGTGATATCTTTTCGGCGTGGTACTGGGATTTTATAAAAAGACTGGCGGGGGAGTTCCCCACCACAACTTTTTACCTTTATACACGATCCTTCCCAATAATAGCGGCATCTCCAGAGAGGCCTAAAAACCTCGTTATCCTCATGTCACTTGACGCGGCAAACTTCAGCTATCTGTACAAATATGGCGAGTATTTTGACAACATAACCTATCTCCTGGCTGGGGAGGAGGCAGAGGCTCAGATTCCGCTGATCAGAAAAGCCGCCGAGTGGGCGGAGAAGAGGGGGAAAAGGCTGGTGGTCTTCTTAGAGCACAGCAGGCGAAAAAACCTCATAAACAAGATAGGGACTTTGAAAAAGTATATATGTCCCAACGAGGTGGGCATGGAGCTGACGTGTGAAAAGTGTAGAATATGCTTTACAAAAAGCTCTAACCCTCCGTGAAGTTGTACAACACTGCATTGGACATTACCGTCGCCACCGCCTATTCATCTCAGTACAATAAGTCTGCGCTGTGTGCCTCTGTTAGGAGTGGCCAAGGCGTTAGAGCGATAAGTAATTGCCGGGCTCTATATCCGCTCCAGACCTAGTCTCCCAAGGCTAGAAAAACGCGCCAACGCGTTGGGAAAGCAACGGCATGTAGAGAGTCGAGGCTTTGCTCTCATTTTAACAATACCGCGCACAACCACGAGATGTAGATGTGGCGACGCTCAAAATAACGGTTTGATAGAACATAGACTCCAGAGGCTGAGTACATCTGCAACAGTTCAGCGCTACATTATCAAAAATTTGAAGGGAAGCCTCTCTCGGCGGTTGGGTTGTGCTATGGGGAGAAAAGGTTTTATAGTGGGTTGATTTGGGGGGTATGGCCTCGCAGAAGCTGGTGGTTCAGTGCAAGGTGTGCGGGACTGAGTTCGACCTTCCGGAGGATGTTATGGATGGGGAGATTGCGAGTTGTCCCACGTGTGGGGCTAGGTACATCGTGAGGCTTAAGGGTGGATCGGTCTCGCTGGAGGAGTTTAAGGGTGATGTGGAGGACTATGGGGAGTAAGTCGGGGCGAGTAAGGTAGTTCTGGCCTACTCCGGCGGGCTGGACACCACGGTTGCCGTCAAGTGGCTTTCGGAGAGGCTGGGGGCGGAGGTCTACACCGTAACTGTCGACGTTGGGCAGGAGGACGACTTCTCCGCCATCGAGGAGAGGGCCTACAAGGCGGGGGCTGTGCAACACTTTTATATAGATGCCCGGAGGGAGTTTGCCGAGGAGTATATAGCTAGGGCGGTTCTTATGAATGGCATGTATGAGGGGCTGTACCCCCTGGGGACGGCGCTGGCTAGGCCTCTCATCGCGGCGAAGGTGGTGGAGGTGGCGCGGCGGGTTGGGGCCGACGCCGTGGCTCACGGCTCTACTAGCAAGGGTAATGACCAAGTGAGGTTTGACGTGACTGTGAAGGCTCTGGCGCCGGATCTTAAGATCATCGCGCCGGCGAGGGTTTGGGGTATGACAAGAGCTGAGGAGGTGGAGTACGCGAGGAGGCACGGCCTGCCGGTGGGGGAGGAGCACAAGAAGTTCAGCATAGACGACAACCTCTGGTCGAGGTCTATCGAGGGGGATCCCCTGGACGACCCGATGGTGGAGCCGCCTGAGGAGGCGTTTAGGTGGACGGTGTCTCCGGAGAAGGCGCCGGCGGAGCCCGCGTATGTGGCTATAGAGTTCGAAGGGGGCATCCCCGTGGCGCTCAACGGAGAGCGGATGGACTTGGCCTCTCTCGTCTCTGCGCTTAACCACCTCGGGGGGGCCCACGGGGTTGGGAGGATTGACCACGTGGAGAATAGGCTGGTGGGGTTTAAGAGTAGGGAGGTGTACGAGGCGCCGGCCGCCGTCATTCTCTTCCACGCACACCGCGACTTGGAGAAGCTGGTGCTGACGCCGAGGGAGCTGAGGTTTAAGCACAACGTCCTCGACCCGCAGTGGGCGGATTTGGTGTACCAGGGGCTGTGGGTGGAGCCGCTGAGGGGGGCTCTGGAGGCGGCGGCGCGGGAGATGGAGCGGTGGGTGTCGGGGGTGGTTAGGGTGAAGCTGTACAAGGGGGCTCTGTGGGTGGTGGGGAGGGAGTCCCCCTACGGGGGGTACAGCAAGGAGCTCGCTGACTACAGCGCGGGGTGGTACCCCAGCGACGAGGAGGCGCGGGGCTTCATCGAGATGTGGTCTCTGCACTCCCTCACAGCTCTGCGGCGTAGGAAATAGTCTATATAAATGGAAAAGGTTTTATATTGAATCTTTTTCTAGGGGGCTGATGGGGCAACGCTCCGTGGTTTGTCCAAACTGCAAACGTCCTGTGAAGCCGGTGGAGTGTAGCAGGAGGAACCAGACTAAGAGGTACGTGGTTGTGACCTACTGCTGCCCTAGGTGCGGGGCTGAGCTTATAACTGAGAGGGTTGAGGTTTCTGGATGAGTTTCTACCGGAGGTGGATTGGGGGGAGCGGGGATTTGGTTAGGCGCTACACCTCTAGCATCAGGGACGACGCCGCCATTGCGGAGGAGGTGGTGCGGGTGATGAAGGCACACGTGGCGCACCTCGTGGAGATTGGCGCAGTGCCTAGGGAGGCGGGGGAGGCTATCCTCAAGGCGCTGGGGGAGGTGGACCCCTCTGAGCTCCTACGGGGGGACTTCGAGGACGTCCACGAGGCTTTGGAGAAGTGGCTTGTGGATAGGCTAGGCCCGGAGGTGGGGGGGTGGGTGGGGCTGGGGCGGTCGCGCAACGACCACGTGGCGGCGGCTATCCGCCTGGCGGCTCTGCGGAGGGTCGGCGCGCTTAGGGAGGGGGTGAGGAGGCTCCGCTGCGTCCTCGCGGAGAGGGCTTTCCAGTACGCGGACTGCGCCATGCCTAGCTTCACCCACTTCCAGCCGGCGCAGGTGGTCACCTTCGGCCACTACCTCCTGGCGGTGGATGAGCTTCTGGCCGAGTTCCTCCACGCCCTCTCGGGGGTTGAGAGGCTCCTCTTGCGTTCCCCCTTGGGGGCGGGGCCTGCGGGCGGCGTGCAGACCCCCGTCGACAGGAGGAGGCTGGGGGAGCTGGCTGGGTTTGTGGAGGTGGTGGAGAACACGCTCTACGCCTCGGGAGGGCGGTTCTTCGCCCTGGCCCTGGCGGGGGTGGTGGCCTCCTTCTTGGCGGAGCTGTCACGCGTGGTGGACGACTTCATCCGGTGGAACAGCCCGGAGTTTGGCTACGTAGAGGCGCCGGGGGAGCACATCTCCACTAGCAGCATCATGCCCCACAAGCGTAACTTGGTGACTCTCGAGGTGCTGAGGGCGAGGGCCGGCGAGGCTCTTGGGCACTACACTGCGCTGGGGGCCGTGGTTATGAAGGTGGGCCTCGGCTACAGCCTGGACCTCCAGGAGGCGACCCGCCACCTCTGGGCTGTGCTGGACATCGCCGTGGAGGGCGTGGAGGTGCTCCGGGACTTTGTGGAGAAGATGGAGTTTAACTGCGGGAGGGCCAGGGCCGAAGCCGAGAGGTTCTTCACGACGTCGGCTGACACCGCGGAGAGGGCCTCCCTCGCGGGCAAGCCGTTTAGGACCGCCTACTTCGAGCTGGCCGAGGCCATTAAGAGGGGGGAGGCGGGGCTCCTACCTGTGGAGGAGGCGCTTAGGAGGCCGGCTCTGGGCTCTGCCAACCCGGAGGAGGTGAGGAGAGCCGCGTCAAGGAGGCTGGCTTTTTGCAGACCCGGGGCTTTGTAGGGCGGCGTCCACCTCGGCGACGGCTTCCTCCTCGCCGCCGCACTCCACCAGCTGAGTCTTGGCGTACCCCGGCTTGCCCTCTACCTCCTTGACGCAGAGCACCACGCCCCGCCTGGTGGGGTGGGCCACCACGTCGATGTAGGCCCTGGCGATGCCGGCGGCGAGGGCCTCGGTTAGGAGGATCTGGGTGCCGTCGTCGAAAAAGAGGATTATTCTCAGGTGGCGGTGCCCGGTGGGGATGGCGGCTACTACCTTAACTAGTCTTGGGGGCACCTAAGCCGTATGCTACGAAGTATATAAGTACTGGGTAGGCGATTAGCCTCTCCACCCCGCCGACGCCTAGGGGGGTCTGGACGCGGGGGATGAACAGGGCCAGAGCCGCCAGGGAGAGGGCGCCCAGGGCCACGCCGAGCGGCTTGAGGAGGCCTCGGGTTTTTAGGGCCATGGAGATTACGGCGAGGGCTCCGAATAGGAAGGCCACCAGGGCGGAGACGCCGTGGGGGGTTCCGTAGTCTTCTGGGAATATGCCTACGCCCATGGCGCCGATGGAGGCCAGGGCTAGGAGGGCCGCGGCGGCTCTGCCGATTTCCCGCCTGAGCAGCGCCGCGGCGGCGAGGCCGAGGAGGCCTAGTAGGAAGACGCTTGTGTTGAAGAGAGGCGCCGTGGGGGCCTTAAGGGCGCCTAGATCGCTTATGTAGTTATGGAGTGGGGAGTAGCCCGAGTATATCTGCTCCGCGGCGAGCATAGATATTATAAATTGTAGTGAACCTATTACTAATAGTAGTCTTCCCCAATTCATTAATTTTTCTAGTTGTGGCCCTTTTATAACATTATCTATCTCGTGTTTTCGGGTATGTGTGTCGTTGTTTGTAATATGGGGTCAGTTTTATAAACTGTGTTTTTGACCCGTGTCGTGGGGCTCTCGGTGGAGCTCAAGGGGGTCTCTGTGCACTACGGTAGCTTCCAGGCTTTGAGGGGGGTTGATCTATACGTGGAGGGGGGCGAGGGGCTTGTGCTCCTGGGGCCGTCGGGGTCGGGGAAGTCTACCCTGCTCCGGGTGGTGGCTGGGCTTATCAAGCCGTCTAGGGGGAGGGTGTTGATTGGAGGGCGGGACGTGACCGGCCTCCCCCCGGACAAGAGGGGTGTTTCTATGCTTTTTCAAGACCTTGCGCTTTTTCCGCATCTCAACGTGTTTGAGAACGTGGCTTTCGGCCTGAGGCTGAGGAAGTTGCCGGAGGAGGAGGTGAGGCGGCGGGTGGAGTGGGCGCTGGAGTTGATTAGGCTTGACCCCGCCACCTTTATGTATCGGAGGGTACACGAGCTCTCCGGCGGCCAGCAACAGAGGGTGGCGCTGGCGAGGGCCCTCGTGGTGGAGCCGGAGGTCCTCCTTCTGGACGAGCCGTTTAGCCACGTGGATCTCGACATTAAGAACCAGTTGCTCGAGGAGCTGAAGATGCTTCACAACAAACTTGGCTTCACACTTATCTACGTGACGCATGACAGGTTTGAAGCTGTGGAGATTGGGGATAGGATTGCCTTGATGCGGGAGGGGGAGATTGTGCAGGTGGGCAGGCCTCTGGAGCTGTACCGGCGGCCGAGGAACCGCTTCGTGGCTGTGTTCTTCGGCGAGGCTAACGTGGTGCCTGCCCGGGAGCTGGGGCTGGGGGAGGGGGGCTACGCGGTTGTTAGGCCGGAGGACGTGGTGCTGGGGGGCGGGCAGACCTACAGCTACAAGGGCCAGGTGGTGGACGTGACCTTCCTCTGGCACTATCTAAAGGTGGAGATCCAGAGCAATGGGCATATCTTCAAGGCTTTTGTAGATCTGGACACCCCCGTCTCCGTGGGGGACGTGGTGGAGTTTGGGTGGGACGCCAGGGATGTCTACGTGGTTGAGGAATGATTAGGGAGGTGGCGCTGGCGGCCTTCGCCTCGGTTCTGCTTCTCTTCTACGTGCCGTTTCTGGCTCTGGGGTACTACATAGCCGGCGGGGGCGAGCTGAGGCTTCCCTCGCCGTCCCTCGTGTTGACGACGTTCGGCCTCGCGGCTCTGACGGCGGCTGTGTCCATCGCCGTGGCGTACCCCGCGGCGTACTACCTAGCGAAGCGGGGATCCGAGCTGGAGTTCGCCCTGCTCATCGCGCCTCTGTGGGTGGGGACTCTCCTCAAGGCCTACTCCCTCCTAGTCCTCTTCGCCATTGTGGAGAGGTTTACGGGGGTTGCCCTGTGGGGGTCGGCCCTCGGGGTTTTGGTGGGGATGGTGTACGAGTACCTCCCCTACGCCCTCCTGACGCTGTACGCCGCGGTGGAGAAGGTGAGCGAGACGCCTGTAAACGCGGCGAGGGTTCTGGGGGCCGGCAGGCTACAGGCCTTTCTCAGAGTGGAGCTTCCGCTCACCATGCCGGGGATCGTGGCGGCGTTTATCCTAATCTTCCTATTCGCCATGGGGGAGGTGATTATGCCGGCGGTGCTGGGGGCTTGGAAGGTCTACACCTTCGGTAGCTACGTGTGGGATCTCTACTTCAAGGCGAGGGATATATTCAGCGGGAGTGTTGTGTCTATCCTCCTCACTGGGCTGTCCCTCCTGGCGACCTACGTGGTGGTTAGGACAATCCGCTCCTTCTCGATATGAAGGCGCTTAGGATCTACACGTGGGCTCTCATAGTCGCCCTCTACGTGCCTATCGGGGTGATGACCCTCCTCTCCTTCAACAACAGCAAGCTACCCTACGTCTGGGGTGGCTTTACGCTGAGGTGGTACGAGGCTTTGTTTAGGTGGGAGCAGGCCTGGGGCGCGGTTGTCAACAGCGCGGCGGTCGCCCTCGCCGTGGCGTTTGCGGCGACTGTGCTTGGGGTCTTCATGGCATACGCCCTCCGGAGCGATAGGTATCTAGCGGTTTCCCAGGCGGCGATGGTGATGCCCGAGGTTTCTGAGTCTCTGTCCTTCGCCGCGGCCCTCTGGCTTTTGAAGTCCCACGGGGGCGTGGATCTCTTCGGCCCTGTGGGGGTCTTCCTCGCCCACTTAGCCTACACCCTCCCCATGGCCCACGTCCTCCTCTCGCCGTACGTGGCCTACGTGAGCCGTAGCGCGGTAGAGGCGGCGCGGATACTAGGCGCCTCGGAAGCGCGGACAATGATATCTGTGGTTATGCCTCTGCTGGCCCCCGCCTTCGTCGCCACGTTCCTAATAGTATTCGCCAACTCTTTCGACACCTACGTCAAGACGGCCTTCACCACCAGCCCCGGATTCGTCACGGCGCCCATCCTCCTCTGGAGCTACGCCGCGAGGGGCAGGGGAGACCCCACCATATACGCCCTGGCCACTCTGATGCTGATCCCGTCTCTGGCGGCCGCGGCGATTTACTTCAGAGCTGTAAAGCGCTACGGCTAGGAGGGCCCGGGCGGCCCTCCTCGGGGTGTCGACGACGAGGAGCCTCTGCCTCAGGTGCTCCTCTAGGGCCTTCGTCTGGGGGGACCGGCCGAAGCTAACCACGACAACCGGCTTCTTCAGCTTTTCATAGGCCTCGACAATCTCTTGGGCCGCCTTCTCGCTGTAGCCCGGGGGGTGTATCAACGCGGCGATCACAGCGGCGTCTGTATACCTAAGGCCGATCTCCAGCGCCTTGCCGAAGTGCCGGTCGTTGCCCCCGCCGGTGAGGTCTACGGGGTTTGCCACGGGGGCTATGGGGAGGAGGTGCCTCCTCAGCTCCTGCTGGGCCTCGGGCGGTAGCTCCGGGACCGACAGCCCCGCGGCGTTTAGTGCGTCGACTATCTGAACCCCCATGCCTCCGGAGGAGGTAACCACGAGGACCCTCTCAACCTTAGCCGGTCCGTATATGGCGAGCGCCTTTGACATGTCGAAGAGCTCTACGAGATCCTCGGCCTCCACCGCCCCGGCCTGTCTAAAAAGTGCCTTGTACATCTCGTAGTTCCCCGCCATGGCGGCTGTGTGGGACGCCGCGGCGCGACCCGCGTCCGCCCCCCTGCCGGCTTTGTACACCACCACGGGCTTCCCCGACCGCCTAACGGCTTGTAAAAACCGCGCCGCGTCCCCCCTCCAGCGGAAGCCCTCTAGGTAGACCGCCACCACCTTTATCTCCTCCACCCCGGCCAGATACTCGATGAAATCCGCCTCGGTGACGTCCACCCTGTTACCGAAGTTCACCGCAATCCCCACGCCGATCCCCTCCCCCGCGGCCCAGTCCAAGGCGGCGGTCATCACCGCGCCGCTCTGGCTGAGGAAAGCCACAGGCCCCGGAGGCGGCCTCCCCGCCTTTTCCCGTGGGAGGAACATGGTGTCTAGGCCGTTGAAGGCGTTGTAGACGCCGACGCAGTTTGGGCCCAGCAACCTCACGCCGTGTCTCCTCGCGGCCCTCACCAGCTCCTCCTCCAGATCCCGCCTCCCCACCTCGGAGAAGCCGCCTGACACAACCACGGCGGCTCTTGCGCCGGCGCGCCCAGCCTCCTCTACGACACCAGGCGCCGCCTGGGCCGGCGTCGCCACCACCACGAGCTCGGGGGGCTCTGGTAGCTGGGCGACGGAGCTGAAGAACTTCACCTCTACGCCCCCCACCTCCGCGCTTTGATACTTCGGGTTTACGAGGTAGACCCTCCCCCCGTAGCCTCTTAGGAGCTGTATAGTTATCTGGCCGCCGATGGAGTCGGCCCGGGGGGAGGCCCCGACGACGGCAACCGACCGGGGGCTTAGGAACTCCCTCACCCCTTGAGGGCCTTAGCTATCGCCGCGGGATCGTAGCCGTTGATGACAGTGTAGGTACCGTTGGGGTAGACGACTACCGTCATGGGGGTGCCCACGTTCTGCCCGGCCAGTAGGGTGGCCAGTTGCATGCCGGCTTCTGCGTCGATGTTGCACTGCTTCTGTGGGAGTATGTTGGTGTAGTTTGCGTCGCCTGCTAGGAACCTGTCGTACAGCAGGCGGAGGGTGGGTATTACCTCGCCAGGCGTCTCGTTGTACAGACACCTAAGCCTCTGGTGGGCTGTCAGTATGTCGGGATGTACTATGAGGTCTACCAAGACGAGTTTGTGGCCTTGGAAGAGTGTGTAGTTGTATTTAAAGAGCTGGGCGCAGTAGGGGCAAGCGAGGTCGAAGAAGACCACAGCCGCTGGCCAGCCGCCGTCGAAGGTCATTCCTATCTTCTGGGCTACTCTCAGAATGTCCAGCCCGCCAGTTGAGGCGCCGGCCACGTTTCTAGACAGCTCGTTAATCACGGTCCTGAACTCGCCGGGGAGGGCCGTGACGTTCTTCAACGTGTAGGTGAGGGTCGCCGCGACGTTCCCCCCATACGACAGCTTGATCTTCAACTGGTAGACCGTGCCGTCGTTGAGCACCTGCTTTTCGTAATCAAGAGTCGCCGTGAGTCCACTCATAATGGGGATCTCCGTGGTGTTAGTGTATATGGTGGCCTGGCCGAGGGGTGTCTGGGCTACGCCCGACTGCTTCCACTGGCTAGGGGATGTGGGGCCGGGCAGGCCTTGTATCAGGAAGACCAGCTCGTCGAAGGTCTTGGCCGTGGGCAACGGGCTGGTGCTAGGCGTGCACTGGGTGTTGGCTAGGGTGAGGGTCTCCCCCGCCACTATGGCTGTAGTTGTGGAGTTTACGCATATCTCCATGAGGCGGCTGTAGTAGGTGAGTTTCTGCCGGGCGCCGTCTGTGGATTGGGCGAGTACGTTGATGACGCCGTCGTTTTTCAACATGAAGTAGGTAGAGGACTGGTTGCTTCTCTGGGCATATACCAACCCGTCTTTTAGGGGTATGTAGTAGGTAAGCATGTTCAAGGTCTGGGCGCCGGACAGTGTGGCTTGGTATATGTAGAGTTTGTCGCCGGTGGGCGCGGCGGTGGCGGTTGACGTGTTTTGTGGCGGTTTGTAGAGGAGGAGGGCCGCCGCGGCGACGGCGACGGCCACGGCGGCGAGGATGATTCCTATTATGATGTTTTTGTTCATGGGGGGCTGGGGGTTGGTGTATAAAAAGTTATTCTTTTGTTGGGGTCCAGTCTCTCGCAAGTATGTCTAGGATTTGTTTTTCGCCTATTAAGTCGCGTATTGATATTACGCCGTGTAGCTCGCCGTTTCTGTCCAGCACCACTATATGTCTGACGTTGTACTGCTTCATTTTCCTCGCGGCTGCTGTCACGGGCTCGTCGGCGTATACGTAAATGAAGTTGTGCATGGTGCCTGCCTTGTCTACGGTGACTGTGAGGGGGGCCTTGCCAGCTATTGTTCTAATTATGTCGCGTTCGGAGATCACGCCTATGGGTTTTTTCGGGTTGTTTCTGTCTACGATGACTAGGAGGCCGACGTGGTTGTCTGCCATTAAAACAGCGGCTTCCTCCACTGTCTTGTCCGGCGTGATGGTGATTGGTGGTTTTTTCGCTATGTCTCCGCAGTTCATAGTCATTATTTTCTTAGTGTTTAAATGTTTTTTAGTGCTGTTTTTAATGATTCTGGATTGGCCGTATTTATCTTTATTGTGTTTAAATGGGTCTCTATAGTTTCGTTGTAGCCACCTATGAGGACGGCCTTGACGTCTCTAAACGTTGCTTTTGCGGTTTTCAGCACCTCTGGATGCACCATGTCGTCCTCCCCATCTGTTATTATGACTAGTTTGTAGTTGTGGAGGCCTTGTTGTTTTGCGTCTCTCACTGCGGTGTGGACCGCGGCTGTTATGTCGGTGCCGCCCAGGGGGAGGACGCGGAGGAGAGATTTGATAATGTCTTTGATATTTGTTATGGGTGGGTACACCATCTGGTCGAAGAACCTCAGCACCACCTTCTTGCTGCGCTTCATCAGAGCTATGGCGAGGGCTGTGGCCCAGGTGATTTTCTGCGTCATGTCCATGGCGACGCCGTCGTACAGCGTATAGAACATGGAGCCGGACTTGTCCACAAGTAGGTACACCTTTTCCCGGGTGTCGAGCGTCACGTCGTATATCGACAGGGATTTCGTGGCTAGTTTGTAGCCGAATAGCTCGCGGGATTGTATGTAGATGGCTTTGCTTAGGTTTGTGGCTTTTTGCAGGTCGGTGTACGCCCTTAACCTGGTTACTCCCGATATGACGCCGCGCCTCTCGGCGACGACACCTTGCTCCACCTCTGGCTGGACTGCGGCTATCATCTCGACGAGGGACTCCAGTATCTTGGCTAGCCTCGCTCTGTAGGGGTCGATGTCGATGTCGAACAGGAGCTCGGCCGCCTCTTTACCCACCTCGTTGCCCAGGGCCTTGGTTATGGATTTTCTAAGCTTCTCGATGTTTTTAATGTTGCCCATGTAGAAGCGGAGCAGGCTGTTGATCTCCTGGCGTAGTTGCTGGTTTTCGCTGAGTTCTCTCATGTCTTGTTTCTTGTCGTCTACGCCCTCGACGGCGCCTCTCTCTATGCGGGAGAGGAGGCTGTTGTAGGCTCTTAGGAGCTTCACCGAGGCGGATTTGGAGACCTGGTAGTTGTACCTACTTATTTTCGATATCTCCTGGTATACCTCTGTGGATAGGTAAGACCTGATGAATAGGTGCCACAGCGCCTCCTCGTCGCCAGGGTTCTCTCTTAGTATGGGGGTTCTGTAGTGTATGTAGAAGGAGTCGGCAATGATCTCGTTGGAAATCTTGGCCAGCTTCAGGGGGATGCCAAGGCGCTGGAAGTACTTTACAATTTCGTGTACCCGGAGGCGGGTGAGCTCGTCTTTATAGTCTACGTTGAGGAGGACTCCCATTAGACCTGGCTCTTCAGCATCTCGAGGGTGGATTTAATCTCCTCTATCTCCACCTGGAAGAAGCGGTAGGTCACCGGGTCCGCCACCGACTTCTCGAAGAGTTCATAGGCTTCTTTGAGCTTCTCCTTAGCTATGGACAGGGCGTTGTTGGATATTAGGGCCTTTATTTCGTTGACCATGTCGTAAAGCACCGAGAGGTTGCCCGGCATGTGGGTGGCTAGGAAGGACTCGTACTCGGAGAGGTCTTCCCGGTCTTTTACCAGGTACTTCAACACCTTTAGCGTGCCCGCCCTCACCACTGCGGCGTCTATGTCTGGGGGCCTTAGCCCCAGCACGGTGAGGTAGGAGACGACGTATAGGGGCACCTTGACGCGGGTGCGGTTTGATATGACGACGTGATCTAGGTAGGAGGCGACTATGGGGGATATGTGCTTCACAATGGTGTTCATGTTTTCGTAGACGTAGCTCTGGATGTATTCGTTTAGCTTCTTGACCTCGTCCATGGACATGATGGGGGCTAGGTTTTCGTACTCCCTCCTCAGCCTAAGCCCGGCTTTGATTAGGTCCTCGGTCTCCTCCGGGTTGGCGTATTTAGTGAAGACGCGGAGGGGAAATCTGTCGTAGAGGGCTTGTAGCTCCTCTTCGTCTGGTATCCTGTTGGTGGCGCCGAAGACCGTCCAGGTCTTGACTGGTATTATACTCCCGCCGTCGTATATCACTCTTTCGTTTAGTATTGTGAGCATGGTGTTGAGTATGGCGCTGGAGGCGTTGAATATTTCGTCGAGTAAGGCGAAGTCGGCCTCGACGATGGAATTGGTGTATATCCTCTTGACGTTGCCCTTTAGGAGCTCGACGACGTCTATGGGGCCGATAACCTCCTCAATCTCCGTGAATTTGGTGAGCAACCTGTAGAACCACCTGGCTTTGAGCAACTTCGATGTGGAGGCGACGAGCATCGTCTTGGCGGTGCCGGGGGGACCTATGAGGATGAAGTTCTCCCTGGTGAGGACGGCGGTGAGGCTGGCGGTAACCTCATCGCTGAATTTAAAGAAGAGGCCGTCTAAGACTTTCCGGACTTGTACAATTCTCTGTAGCAAATCCTCCACATGTTTCACTGGAGTTTGCTTAAAATATTTTGCCTCTCTGGGGGCCAGCGCGGCGTGGGCCCGGCGTTTTGGACGTTGGTTTTTGAAAGTTTTGGCCTACTCTCCTGAGGTATGCTTATGTTCCAGCTATATAAGTACTGTAGATAGAATAGCTGTGGATCAGTTTTTCGACATGTTTATAGCGTCGGCTAGGGGGAGGCTACGCGAGTATTTGCTAAAACGCTCTAGTGAGGAGTACCCCATCGACGCGTTGGCCGATAAGATCTTGTACAGAGCGGTTGGCGGGGAGGCCTCGGAGGCGCGCACCGCCGGGGTGGACGGGGGGATAGGAGTGGTGAGGCTCGCCAACGGACATCAGGTAATCCTCGCCAGAGCCGCCGCTGTTGGGCCGGATTTCATCGAGAGGGAGTTCGTGGCCGACGTGGCCTCTGTGGACTCCAGCTCCCTGCCCTGGGCCTATCTGGTAATCGCCGAGTCGCTGGCTGGGGTACGGGCTTTGGAGAGGCACGGCGTCGACGTCCTGCTTATGGACGGCTCGCTTTACGCCAAAGTGGTGAGGCTTGTACACAACCTAATCCTGGCCAGGGAGTTCCAGAACTTGTACTACGTGCCGGAGCTGGCCACGGCGCTGTACACCCTGGCGCGTCTTTTGAGGACGGCGCGGGAGAGGGGGGCGAGGCTTGTGTTCGTGTCTAAGGACCACAGCTACAAGCTTCTGAAGGAACACGTCATTTTTGAAAAGCTGAGCGAGCGGTGGAGCGACTACGTGTTTCAGAGGGGTCTTCAGTGGTATTCCGTCCTCTGGATCCGGCGGTTTAGGAAAGAGCTTCTCGACAAGTACAAGATGGCGAGGTCCTACGACTACGAAGGCGCCAGGTTGCTGGCCCTCTTAATCACGCCCTCTGTCACAGATTCGGAGCTACTCGCCCGGGTGTTGCCAGAGGGGCACTACACAGTCCCCATGCTGGTGGGGGGTTGCGACGCGTATATGAACTACAAGGGGCTCTCCACAGTGGAGAAGTTGGTGAAGGCGGCTGAGGATAGGCTTGAGGATTCCCTCATCTTCCGGCTGAAGGATCAGTTTAGCCAAAACGTGGTGGAGTACGTAAGGGAGGCCCTCGAGGAGGTGCCCAAGATCTACTTCTTCTACGTGAGGCTGGGGAGGGACGACGCCCCCCTCTTGGTGGAGGTGCCGGCGGATGGAACTAAGATGTTCGACGGGGCCTCTGTAAAGGCCTTCTACCCACCTGCGAGGGTGGAGTACGTGGTTGGCCTCTTGGCGAGGCAATACAGAGACCCGCTTCACTACAACACGTGGCTGTGGTATGCCCACTCCGTGGCGTCTTTCAAGGGGAGCCAGCTGTCCGAGTACGCGGTGTACATCAAGAACATGGCTGAGGAGCTGGGGATGGCTAGGAGGGTTAAGATGGCCTGGGGGTTATGAGAATCGGCTACGTGGTGGCGACGGCGACGCCCTTCGAGTTCGTGGCGACGCTTGACCCCGAGAAGCCCATCAGCCTGTACGACTACGTAGTGGTTGACCACGTGGAGTACGATCCGGGGAGGGGGGAGCACGTCTCGGCGCGGCTTCTGGGGCAGATAGTCAAGCTGTACCGGGACCCCTACTCAGCCAAGAGGGACCTCCCCCTGTACAGCGTGATTAGAGACGTGTCTGAGAATATCCTGGAGGTGCAGATAGCCGTGGTGAAGGTGCTGGGCTACGCAGAGGGGGGCGAGCTGAGGCAGCCGAAGCAACCCCCCAGGATAGGCGCCTCCGTCTACCTCGCCGAGGACGCCGACGTGGAGGAGTTGTTCAGAGTCGAGAACGGCCTCTGCGTGGGCAGGCTCGCCAGCCGGGACGTGGAGATCTGTCTAGACCTCAACGGAGTTAAGAGACACATAGCGGTCATAGCGGCGACTGGTAGCGGGAAGACTTGGTTCTCCGTGGTCCTCATAGAGGAGTTGTTGAAGAAAGGCGCCAAGATCGTGGTTATCGACCCCCACGGCGAGTACGTCCCAATTAGAGACAGCATCCACCGCCTCGGCCCCTACACGGCGAGGGTGGTGAAGGTGGCGGAGCACCACGTAGGGGACTTGATGTACAAAATCGGCGTCCTAGACAGCGATCCAGAGGCTTTGGCAAACGCCGCGGGGGTGCCCCCCGGCGCTAAGAAGATTAGATACGCCATATACCTCGCCTGGTCCTACGCCAAGAAGGTCAAGAAGGCCGTCGGCAGGCCCGTGGGCCTCGCCTTCCTTAGGCGGGTCCTATACACGGCGATGAGGGGGGAGGGCGCGCTTAACAAACTGTTCCAGCAGTACAGGTTGGAGGGGGACTTCCCCATGTCCGACCTCAAGCAGTTAGCCTCTAAAGACCGCCACGCGGTGTTCAGCGCGTTGACTTATTTAAAGAGGCTCCAGAGGCTGGGGGTCTTCGCCCCCCGCTCCACTCCCCTCGCCAAGATGCTGGGGGACATCACCATCGTCAACCTGGCGGGGGTCAACGAGGAGGTGCAGGACTACGTCGTGGCGCATCTCGTCAACAGGCTGTTCCAGGCGAGGGTGAGGCACGTGAGGGGGCTGAGGGGGGTGAAGTTGCCGTGGCCCGTGGTGCTCTTCGTAGAGGAGGCTCACCGCTTCGCCCCGCCTAAGTCTCTGCGGAAGACTAGGTCTTACGAGGCCCTGTCCCGGGTGGCGTCTGAAGGCCGGAAGTTCGGGGCCTACCTAGTCGCCATCACCCAGAGGCCGAGCAAGGTGGACCCCGACATAATTAGCCAGTGCCAGAGCCAGGTGATTATGCGCATCGTCAACCCAAGAGACCAGGAGGCCGTTAGGGAGAGCAGCGAGTTGCTCGCCCAGGAGTTTCTGGAGAACCTCCCGGGGCTCGACGTGGGGGAGGCTGTAGTGCTGGGGCCCCTGGTGAGGCTCCCCGTTGTGCTGAAGGTGAGAGACAGAGTGCTGGAGTACGGCGGTGGGGACATAGACCTGGCGGAGGCGTGGCGGGTGGATAAAACCGCCGACGTGGCGCAGCTCTGGCGGAGGCTGTACAACTCGGCGCCGGGCCCCGGCGTAATGCTCTCCGCGGCGAGGCTCAAGGTGGTGCAGAAGCTGAGGGAGGGAGGCCGCATAAAGGTGAAGCTACTGGAGGGGGATAGGGAGGTGGAGGTGGTGGTGGAGGACGGGAGGCCCACGTGTAGCGTCTGCGGCGCGGGGAGGCCCTGCCACCACGTCTACAAGGCGCTGGAGGAGGTGGTGGAGGTTTTATGAAGATTCTACACATCTCCGACGCCCACCTTGGGAGGGCGCAGTACGGCCTCCCGGAGCGGGAGGAGGATTACTACAACGCCTTCCGTGAGGCCTTGGCGAGGGGGAGGTCGGCAGACGCCGTGTTGGTGACGGGGGATCTTTTCGACACGAGGAGGCCCCCGACGAGGGCGGTGCTCCGCTTCGTGGAGGCGGTGGAGGGCGTCGGGGTGCCCATATACCTCATCGGGGGGAACCACGACTTCAGCTACGTGCGGTATAGGGCTGAGGCGGAGGGGTGCGCCGGGGGGCACTGCCACGTGGATACCGTGTTGAAGTTGCTCGACAGGCTGAGGCTGGGGAGGCTGTTGTGCTGGGACTCAGCAGATCTAGGCGGCGTGTGGATATTCGGCGCCTGCGCCACTCCCCGGGAGTACGCCAGCGAGTACAGGAGGCTGTTGCAGAAGGCCCCGCCCGGCGCCGTCTTAGCCATCCACCAAGCCATCGAGGGGGTAAGGGCGAGGTACCCAGCCGAGGAGGACGACTTCACAATGCCCCAGTCGGTTTTCCAGGGGCTCTCCCACCTCCACATCGCCGCCGGACACATCCACGACCACTTCGCTAGGCACTCCCTGGGCGCCGTCTGGGCGGGGTCGCTGGAGATGTGGGACGTGGGGGAGTTCGAGACGTGGGACTACGCCGGCGGGTTTGAGAAGAGCCAGGAGAGAGCGCCCAAGGGCGCGGTTCTGATTGACGTGTCGGGGAGGGCG
Organism: Pyrobaculum ferrireducens; assembly: GCF_000234805.1. NCBI lineage: Archaea > Thermoproteati > Thermoproteota > Thermoprotei > Thermoproteales > Thermoproteaceae > Pyrobaculum > Pyrobaculum ferrireducens. Next base: position 1,361,559 of record NC_016645.1, on the reverse strand, counting down.
GTGTCGCTAAGGGCAGTACCGCTACCGGGGAGCAGGCCGCTTTACCGGGTGAGGCTCCACGTAAGGGACGCCGGCGAGTTGCAGAGGGCTGTGGAGGAGGCGGCCCGGCTTTTCGACAAGCCAGGTGCAGTGGTTAGGGTGGAGGTGTGGGGCACCTTGGAGGAAGGCGTGAAGACTAGGCAACTGGCGGCTTACTTCACCAAGGCGTTGCATGTAGACGTGGCGGACCGCACCTCCGCGCCGCAGAGGGCGGTGGCTCTCCGGGGCTCGGCCATGGAGGAGTTGTGGCGGTTGTTGCGGGAGAGGCTGGGGGAGGGCGCCGAGGTGGTGGTTAAGGCTATGGAGTATCTGAGGGAGGGGGAGCGGGAGGCGGCCTATAGACTCGTCCTCAAGGCGCTGTATGATTAGGCGGGTTGAGCTACTCAACTTCAAGGCGCATGGAAAGGCGTCTGTGCGCTTCGGCGAGGGGGTGAACTTCATATACGGCCCAAACGGCTCGGGCAAGACGTCGATAATGGAGGCAGTCTCCGTCGCCCTCTTCGGCTCCCAGTGGGTTAAGAGAGCGGGTGGGAGGTGGTCTGACTACCTCCGGAGGGGGGCCTCGTCGGGGGAGGTGAGGCTACACCTCGTCCACGCCGGGGCCGAGCTTCTCGTAGTAAGGCGATTTGGCGAAGGGGGCAGCGTGCCCTCCGGCACGTACCTCGCGGTGAACGGCGCCGTGGTGGCGAGGGGTGACAGCGACGTAACCGCCGCGCTCGCCGCTAGGCTGGGGCTGGGGGTCGAGGAGTATAGACAGCTACTCTACATCCGCCAGGGGGAGCTCCGGCGGATTCTACAAGAGGCCGAGTACCTAGACCGGGTGCTGAGGCTAGACGAATTCGACAAACTGGACGAGGTGCTGAGGGAGGTGTTAAACGAGCTCAGGGCCAGGAGGGAGAGGGTGGGCGGCAGAGCCGAGGAGCTTGAGAAGAGGGCCCAGTTCCTCAAGACCCGCGTAGACGCCCTTAGGCGGGAGCTCGCCGAGCTGGAGGTGAGGCTGAGGGGGCTTGAGTCTGTCAAAAACCAGTACGCCGAGGTGAAGGAGAGGTACGCCAAGCTGAGGGAGCGCCACGCCGCCCTGGCGAAGGAGAGGGAGACGCTCGAGAAGAAGCTGGAGGAGCTGGCCCAGACCTCCCTCGACGCTGAGAGGGAGATCGAGCGTCTAGAGGCGGAGCTAGGGGAGATAAGGAGGGCGAAGGAGGAGTTGAGAAGCCTCCCACAAATCGGCGACGTGGAGAAGGAGTATTTCGAACTCCGGCAGTTGGTGGCGGCCGCGGAGAGGGTGCCCCAGGAGGTGAGGAGCTACGACCCGGCGAAGCTGGAGGAGGCGAGGAGGAGGGCGGAGGACGCCACTAGGCGTCTGGCCGAGGTGAGATCTAGACTTGAACTGCTTAGAGACGTGGTGAGGCTGGCGGGCCGCGCCGAGGGCGGCGTGTGCCCGGTGTGCGGCTCCCCCCTCCGCCCAGAGGCTGTTAAGAGGCACGAGCTGGAGGTGGCCGGGCTGGAGAGGGAGGAGAGGAGGCTGGAGGAGCTGGTGGAGGAGCTGAGGGGGGAGGTCAAGAGGCTTGAGGCGCTTGACAAGCTCTACCACGCAAACAAGGACTACGTCAAGGTGGATCTCGCAGCCGCGAGGAGGAGGCTGGCGGAGCTGGAGAAGGCCTACAACGAGAAGAGAGAGGTGGAGAAGAGGCGCGCTTACCTAACCGCGCTGGCGGAGAGGGAGGGCGACGTGGAGAAGAGGCTGGCGGAGGCTAGGAGGAGGCTGGCGGAGGCCGAGGCCAAGGTTGGGGAAGTCGGCGAGAGGCTCAGGGAGGTGGAGAAGGAGGCAGAGGAGGTGGAGAGAAAGCTGAGAGAAGTCGAGGCTACGTACAGCCAGCTGGAGGAGAAATTCAAGGAGTACAACATATTATCCGGCCGGGTGGATACGCTACGGCGCCAGCTTGAGGAGGCCGAGCGCGAGCTGGGATCTATAGCCGGGGAGCTGGAGAAGGCCAAGACGGAGCTCGCGAAGCTAGACGGCGCGCTGGGCAAGGCCAAGAACATGCGGGCGGCGCTGGGCGAGGTTAAGCCCATGGCCAGGCAGATACTCCTCCGAGCCATAAACGAGGAGCTCAACCACGTATTCCTAAAACTGAGACACAAAGAATCCTTCAAGTCGGCGCATTTAGCCGACTCCAACGGCCGCTACGTGGTGAGGGTAGCCACACCCACCGGCTACATAGAGCACGGCCTGCTGTCGCTGGGAGAGCAGAACCTCCTCGCCCTCTCGCTGAGAGTCGCCCTGGCGAGAGCCCTCCTCGGCGGGGCCCCCTTTATGATGTTCGACGAGCCAACCGAACACCTCGACGAGCACCACCGCAGAAAAATCGTAGAGCTAATCCGGGAACTCACCTCCATAGTACCCACGGTCATCGTAACGTCGCACCTAGGCGAATTCGAAGAAGTAGCCGACCAAGTCATCCAGCTCTAGGGTTTTCACTCCAAACGCCGATAGGAGAGGTCGAGGTCTCTACAAAGCGGCGAGCCGGCGGCCACGCGACGTCCCCCCCCCCCCCGGTAACTGCCGCGTGCCGGCTCTACTGCGCCGCCTCTGCCGCCTGGGCCATCTGTTGCTCGAAGACCCAGATCGGCGTAGATAAGATAGCGACGTAGCCGCCGAAGGCCTGTATCAGGGTTTTGGACTCCTCGACGCCGCGGGGCACCACCTCCACCTTTACTCCCTTCTCCTCTGCCTTCATCACGACCTCCAGCACTGCGTCTTCGCCCAGCTCCTCCGCCACCACCACCACCTCGGCCATGCCGGTTTCCAAAGCCTTGAGGGCCCTCTCCCTGCCGTATACGAGGTAGTCGCTTTTCTTCACCGCGTAGTACATAACCCTGTCCATAACCTCCTTAGCCTTGACATATTCGCTCTCCTTAAGCGCCTCCTGGGCGTTTCTGATGGCCTCGGTGACGCCGTACTCATTGGCGCAACAAGCCGGCACGACCGCTAGGACCTTGTCCTTTAGGCGGTAGTCGAGGCCCCCCTCCTCTAAGAAGTCCTCCTTGGTGGGGCCGGGGCCGCCCACGATTATCCCCTTCAGCGTGGGTATCTGGAGAAATATCTTATTCACCTCCTCGGCCACAAGTTTATAGAAGGCCTCAGCTAGGTGCTCCGTCTGCCTCTTGTAGCGGTTCGCCGACTGGCCGCCGGCGCTGTGCTTACCCGGGACGAAGAACTCCACTGTCTTAACCACCTCCCACTGGCCCCCCTTGAGGAGGGCGATCACGGCCTCCCCCCTCTCCACAACCACTATGCCGTAGACGACGCCGGCGTGTAGCTGATCCTCCAAAATCTCGGTGTGGAAGGCGGTGTCGCATATGTATTTAAAGGTGTTTATCGGCTGAGGAGGCACCACGACGTAGTAAACCCACTCGTAGTTCCCCTGGTTAATCATGTGGAAGCCTGCGAAAACCGCCATGCCGTTCTCCGGCGCCTTGGCCTCCCCCTTCAAGTTGTTTATTATCCGCTCCAGAGTGTCCTGGACGTGTGTCCTCGTAGTCTTGTCCTTTATGTTAGAGGCTGTCGACCACTCAGACCTGAGTAGGTTGAGTACGTCGGGCATGGGCCTCTCTGCGTTTATGTACAGTGTGATTAGGGTAGTGGCGTAGCCCCTAAACTTTTTAAGCAGGTTGATAAATGCCCTGAGCTCCACCGGCGTCTTGATGTAGTAAACGCCGTTAGGCGGCCTGTTCATGCCCAGAAACCGCGGATGGGCTATATAAAATTGTTGGTGTGTGAAAATGTTTATAAACCTCGGAATTACAGCACGGCCATGTCTCTAGCCGCGAGGAGGAAGGTGAGGATTAGGCTCTACGGCACGAATCCCGCCGATGTGGAGCAGGTGGCCCGCGAGATCGTCGACTTGGCTAAGAAGATGGGGGTGCAGGTGAGGGGGCCTATTCCACTGCCCACGAGGCGCCTCGTGGTGACTGTTAGAAGGGCGCCGTCTGGCCAGGGCTACCACACCTACGACCACTGGGAGATGCGCATATCTAAACGCCTCATAGACATCGAAGCTTCCGAGAGGGTTCTCAGAAGGCTCATGACAATTAGGGTGCCCGACACCGTCAAGATAGAGCTTCAGCTCGTCTAAACCAATAAATACCTCTGATCCTCTTCCTACGTGAGGATACTTGTCACCAACGACGACGGTATCCACAGCCCGGGTCTGCGGCTTCTCTACCAATTCGCCGCGGCTCTGGGGGAGGTGGACGTGGTGGCGCCCGAGTCGCCGAAGTCTGCGACGGGGCTCGGCATCACCCTCCACAAACCCCTGCGGATGTACGAGGCTGATCTCTGCGGATTCAAGGCGCTGGCCACCTCCGGCACGCCTTCAGACACCGTCTACCTAGCCACCCTGGGCCTCGGCAGGAGGTACGACTTGGTGCTGTCCGGCGTAAATCTAGGCGACAACACCTCCCTACAGGTTATACTCTCCTCCGGCACGCTGGGAGCGGCGTTTCAAGCCGCGCTTCTCGGCATACCGGCGCTGGCCTACTCGGCATATGTCGAAAGCTGGGGGGAGGTGCTGAACGACAAGGAGGCCCTGGAGATAATGGAGTCTGTGGTGATCTCCTCAGCCAGCTTCGTACTGAAGCGGGGGATGCCGCGGGGCGTCGACGTAATTAGCATAAACTTCCCCCGAAGAGTTAAGAGGGGGGTGAGGGCCCGGCTTGTAAAAGCGGCAAAGTTGAGATACGCGCAGTTGCTGGAGGAGCGGACGGACCCCAGGGGGGTTAAGTACTACTGGCTATACGGCAGGGACCTAGCCCCCGAGCCCGACACAGATGTCTATGTAGTTCTGAAGGAGGGCAACATAGCCGTCACGCCCCTCACACTTAACCTAAACGCCGTAGATTCAGAAGCCAAGGCCGACATAGACGCCGTCATTGACTTTGTGGAGTACGTAAACGCCTCGCTATGACGTCTATAATAAACTACGCAGTTGCTATAGCGCTGGCGTTGGTTATAGCCGCCGGCGCCTCTCTAATCTATGTGTTGTACGTACACACGACGACACCTCCAACGACGCCGAGTGCTCCAGCCCCGACGCCTACGACCCCGACACAGCCAACGCCGAGCAACACATCTACACACACGCCGAGGACCACAACGACGACGGTTGGGACGCAGTCGCGCGTCCTGAACGTCGTCTTATACGTCTCTCCACCTAATGTAACTAAATGCGCGGAGATTGGAAGCGACTATGTGTACTACTTTAACATTACTGTTGAAAGAACCCGACCCGAAGACCCGGTCACAGTCTACAACTTTAAGGCTGTGACTCAAAACGCCACACTTGACCTACAGACAGCCTCGGTGCTCGCCCTGGAGAGGGAGTACTTCAAGCCGTATCTAATAAACGAGACCCAGAGGCTGGGTGTGCTAAACATATACCTAGAGCTCAGGTCTAGCAAGCCACTAGACATAAGAGAAGTTAGCTACCTCGGCGTCAACTACACAATTAACAGGTACGTATATGTGACGTGTATAAAGAATGTGAAGCTGAGCGGCGCCTATAACCAAACCCTCCCCGGCCCCGGCGTACTTGGCCTAGTCCCCACGGACCGCACCTTCACAGTGGAGGTGAGGGGCCTCCCCCGGGGCAGTTACAGAATAGCGGCCCCACCCGACGTCGTGGCGCCGAGAGAGGTGACAGCCACTGGCAACAAGACGGATATAACACTCGGCTTGTTGAACAAGCCCCTGGTCTTCAACCCACTTCCTCTAAATCTAACAAAGGTGGGGTGAGACGCGCCGAGACGTAGTACACCACGCCGTTTTTAGAAACTCTCCTCACCTTGCCGTCTCTCTCAAGGACGTAGAGGTGCCACTGTAGCTTGCCCCAGCTGAAGCCAGTTAGTCTGGCTAGCTGTCCCTGGGTCACGGCGCCGTGCTCCTCTATTATTTTTAGGAGCTGTACCCTCCTGGGGTCTGTGTCTGCTCTTGCTGTTTTTGCCCTCGCCATGTGTGCGCCGTGTATCCAATTTAAAAAATCTTGCGTAGCGCCGTTGTTCAAAGGCATTGGAGAAACCTCCTAATGACGGCTCTTATCTCCTCGCTGGTGGGGGCCTCTACGCCGAAGAGGGCCGACTCGATCCTGGCGGCCAGCCAGTAGAGCCTCAGCTTCGCCAGCGCCAGCGTCTTGTTAGCCATATCCACAGCCGCCTCTAGATCTGCCATGAGGCGCCCCCCGGCTTTTAGAGGGATGTCCAGCCGCTCCTCGCCGAGGATCTCCACGAATATACCCCCGCGGTTTATGGCAATAATACCGCTGTGTTTATGCCCGGTCTCCCGCCCCAGCTCCACCAGCCTATACGCCGTCTTCGCGTCGGCGGCGGCTAGGTGAAGAATAGCCCCCCTCACCATTAGCCAGGCGTTGTCCAGCCCCGCGGCCACCTCCCCCACCAAGTCCACGTCCACAGGGTGGTGCCACTTCGCCACAGGCCTGAAGCCGCGCCCCTTGCTATAGCTAGGCCTCACGGCCTCGGCCACCATAATCCTGCCGCTACAGCTTGAGGTGGTGTATATGTCGGGGTGTGTGTTGAGGAGGCGGAGGAGGGGCAGAATGTCGCCGTCCACCCTGTCTTGGAGAGCCTCCCTCTCCAGCCTCTCCACAAACGCCTTTTTACGAGCCTCGAAAACCCTCCTGTCTACAACCCCCACGCCCTATATAAGCCCCAGCTCCTTCAAGAGCCTGTGGAGCTCCTTCACGTCTTTGTCGTCCACAGGCGGGAGGGGCTCCCTCGGCGGACCCATGTCCACGCCGTGGACCAGCTGAGCCGCGAGCTTGTATAGGGTGGGCCACTTGCCACCCAGCTTCCCCACCAAGCCGCAGCCGCCCATAAACCTCCACAGCGGCATCAGCCTGTTGTGTAGCTCCACGGCCTCCGCCACCTTCCCCTCTCTCACCAGCTGGTACTCCTTGAGGGTCAGAGCGCCTAGGAAGTTGGGACCCGCCAAGACGCCGCCGTGGGCCCCCATCAACAGCGACGGCACGAACAACATGTCCAGACCCTGCAGGACTGAGAGCCTCCTCCCCAGTAGGTGGATTAGGTCGAGGTGGTAGCGGAAGTCGCCAGAGCTGTCCTTAACCCCCACCACCTGGCTGTATTCGTTGGCAACAAGCTCAAAGACCTCCACGGGGATGTTGTACCCCGTGGCCAGGGGGATGGTGTAGAGAATGACCGGCATGTCCACCTTGTCGAGCACCTTTTTGTAGAAGGCGTATATGGCGGCCCAGTCGTACTGGATGTAGTAAGGCGGCGTGATCAAGAGGAGATCCACCCCCACGTCTCTATACCTCCTAGCCACCTCGATCGTCGAGACGTGGTCACCCGTCCCCGTGCCCCCGACGACTAGGGCCCTCCCCCCCGCCACCTCCTTAGCCAACTGCATAACCCTCACCCTCTCCTCAACAGTCAACTTAGTGACCTCCCCCGTTGACGACGTGGGAAAGATGCCGTGGTACCCAGCCTCCACAATTTTTGAAAGGAGGAGCCTGAGCCCCTCGTAGTTAACCCCGTCTTTTGTAAAGGGCGTCACCGTGGCCACGATAACCCCCTCCAACTTCATGGTGGATACACTAGGCGCTGTTTAAAAATAATGTGGTCACGGCGGCGTTGGGGGGTAGTACTTTTCTCTTATCGATCTGATTACGGCGTAGCCTATTGTAGCAAGCACGAACAACGCCGATGGGGCCAAGATCCCTAGATTTCTCAAAATATAAGACAGCAACGCCGTCAAAACAAGCTCCGGTCCGTAGCTTGGCACTTGTCTAAAGAGAATAGCGCCGATGAAGTAGGGGACGCATAACGCCGGCATAATGACGGCGAAGGCCATGTAGACGAGATGCGTGTCAAAAGGCCCCAGGGCAACTAGCCACCTAAAGAGGAGGGCGGCGACTCCATATTTATCGCCTATCCGTGGAGGCGCCGCGATGGTTAAGGCTATGGACGGCGCCACAACAGCCCAGAGATAGCCAGCCTTAACAGCCGCAAAGGCGGCTACGTACGTCGCCGCTATGGACAACGCGCCTAGGGCCGTAAGCCTCCTCCTCGCTCTGGAGGCGTCTATATACATGAGGGAATACACCGAGGCGAGTGGAAAAGTCAAAACAGCCTCCAGGTGGCTGTTCGCGAAGGGCAACAGTAGAAGCCCCGCCGCCGTGATTATATTCGGGTAATAGGTGGGCTTCCCCCAGACACCCCTTAGGTACAGGATGAGGTGCAGTACGGCGTATGGCGCATACGCCGCATATCCGTAGCAGGAAGAGGCGGCCATAGCCACTATAAAGAGGGCGGGGAGTGCCAACGTCGCTTAGATGTGGGGCGTCGTGTTTATGAAGCCGGGTAGCTGGACTTACATCACCGCGTGGTAAAAGGCCAGCAACCCTGCTACCATGAGAAATTCGTGGAGGTGCCTGTTGACCGCGGCCGCGGCGACGCCGGAGGCGAGCAACGCTACGGAGAGGTAGAGCGCTATCTGGGTGGACTTCACCAAGACAACCGTCGACTTGTAGAAGGCGTGCGGCTCGGAGGCGCCTATTACATACCAGAGCCTCATACCAGCTCCGGAGTTATGTACCACGCCAGCGCCCACCTCGCGCCCTCCCTCTCGAGCCGTGCCACACCTGAGTATCTAAACTTAATTATCTCGACGTCTGGGTTGCCGACGAGGAGGAGGGAGCTTAGCCTCGACAGGTGCGGCAGGTGGCCCACCAGCATTATGCCGTGGCTGACCCCGGCCAGCCTCCCAGCCCAGATCGAGGGATCGTCGTTGGGGCCGAGGCCGTCTCCCTCCCTCACAGGAGCTTTGAGATGCTTGGCGAATATCTCAGCCGTCTGCCTGGCCCTGGCGCGGCCGCTGTGGATAATCTCCCCAACCTCCACGCCCCTCTCTGCGAGGTATCTCGCCACCCTCTCGGTCTCCTCGACGCCTCTCGGGGTAAGCCTCCTCTCGGGATCCTCAGATTCTTTAAATGCCAAGCCGTGTTGCACAAGGTAGACAGACACGTCTCAACAAAGCCACAGCTTTAAACATTAATGCTGATAAAGCCCACTCAACACTCCCCCATGGATGAGCTACTCTACAAGGCTCTGGAGTACGGCCTATCTCTGGGGGCCTCCTACGTGGAGGTGAGGTGGCAGAGAGACAGCGGCTCGGTGGCCGGCTTTAGAAATGGGCAGTTTGAGTTCTCCACTACCTACCACAGCGAGGGGGTGGCCGTGAGGGCCGTGGCGGGGGGCGGGCTCGGCTTCGCCGCGTCGCCCCGCCTAGAGCTGGAGGGGGTGCTGGAGGCGGTGGAGCGCGCGGTCAAGCTGGCCAAGGCCGCCGGGAGGATGAGGAAGACCCCGGTGGCCCTCAGCGAGGAGGCGCTGGCCAGATTCAGCTACAGCCTCCCGCCCATTGAGGTAGACCCCGTAGATCTGCTGAAGTCTCTAGACGAATACGTGGACAAGAGCCTCTCAGCGAGGAGGCTGGTGGCGCACGTCTGGACGACGGAGAAGCGAGTGGTGACGAGCGACGGAGCGGATGTGTACAGCAAGGTGCCGAGGGTGTATCTATTCGCCATGTTGATAAAACACGAGCCCTCCCTCGGCAGTTTGCAGAGAGACGTCTTCCTCGGCGGCACCGCCCAAGACTCCATAGCCGGGGCGGAGAAGGTGCTCGAGGAGGAGTCCAAGAAGCTGGGCCAGCTACTGGAGAGGGCGAGGTCTGTCGCGCCGGGGAGGTACGACGTCGTGTTCTCCCCCGAGATGGCGGGGATACTGGTCCACGAGTCCGTGGGCCACCCCTTCGAGCTCGATAGAATATACGGCAGGGAGGGCGCGGAGGCGGGGGAGTCCTACATAAAGCCCGGCAACCTCAGGGTCAAGATCGGTAGCGAGCTTGTCAACATCACGGACTACCCCGCCATCCCCGGCACCTACGGCTTCTACCTGGTGGACGACGAGGGCGTCGTGGCGAGGCCTAAGCAGTTGGTAAGGAGGGGGGAGGCCACGGAGTTCATAACCAATAGGCAGTACGCCGCGGTCATCGGCGGCAACAGCAACGCCGGGGCCCGGGCCTCCGCCTTCGACAGAGAGCCCATACCCAGGATGTCCAACACCTACCTAGAGCCGGGGGACTGGAAGCCCGGCGAAATCATCAGCGACACGAGGCGGGGCATCTACATGGTCTCCTACACCGAGTGGAATATAAACGACACGAGGTACTCAGGTCGATATGGCATCCTCGAGGGCTATCTCATTGAAAACGGCGAGGTGAAACACCCAGTAAAAGGCTTCGTGGAGGTGGACACCCCAGAGCTCTGGGGCAACGTAGACGCCGTGGGGAGAGACTTCCAGCTCTTCGTAGGGACATGCGGCAAGGGCAACCCCTCCCAGGGCATCCCAGTCACCATGGGAGGCCCCACCTTCAGAAGCAGAAGCCTCAGGGTGGTGACATGATACTCAAAATCCTCGCAGGCAGGGTGGACGAGGCCGCCGTGGTGAAGACGAGGCTTCTCCACTACATGGTCAGATTCGCCAACGACGAGGTAACAGCCTTCAAACACTGGGCCGCGGAGAGCACCTTCATCTACGTGGCCAAGTCTAGAAAGACGGCGGCGGTGGCGGTTACCGGCCCTCCCAGCCTTGAGAAGGTCGAGGAGGCCGTCAAGAGGCTAGCAACGGCGCCCGAGGACCCCCTCTACGTCCCCATAGGCGGCCCCAGCCCCGCCACCCGGCACGAGAGCCCGGAGGACTTTGAAAAACTCCCAGACCTGGTGAAAACCGCGGTAGACGCCGCCTCCGGAGTGGAGAGAAGCGCTGGCGTGGTCCACCTCACCCACGCCGCCGTCTCCTACGAAGACACTGCGGGCCGCTCCGGGGCCTACTCGGTAAACCGGGTATACATGGCGATGAGGTCGTTCCTAGGCGACCTCTCCGCCACAAGCGCCGTTGCCGGGAGGAGGATAGGCGACATCGACGTAGCGAGGCTGGGCAGAGAAAACGCCAAGCTCCTCGACGTGGCCAAGGGCCTCCCCCACGTCAGAGTCGAGCAGGTCAGGGCAGACCTGCTCCTCTCCCCCCTCGTCTTCGCCCACCTAATAGGCGAGGCGGCGGGCAACTGGGCAAGCGGCTCCGAGGTCCTGGCAGGCACATCCCGCTACACAAAGGAAGACATAGGCAGAGAGGTGGCCTCCCGGCTCTTAACCGTGGCCGACGCCGCCTACGACCCCGCCGCCTACGGCCACACCCCCTTCGACCTCGAGGGCGTCCCCCCGCGCCCGGTGGAGATATACAGAGGCGGCCAGCTGGCGGGCCTCCTCCACACCCGCAGGACGGCCCACGCCCTGGGCATGGAGCCCACGGGCCACGCCATGCACCACTACGCCAGGCCTTGGCCGGGCCACATACGCATAGCCCCCGGGGACGGCCCCGCCGATCTAGAGGAGCTCCTCCGCGACCTGCGGCGGGGATACTACATACACAACAACTGGTACACCCGCTTCCAAAACGTAAAGACGGGGCAGTTCTCCACTGTGGGCCGAGACGTGGCGCTGGAGGTTAGAGACGGGAAGCCGGCGGCCGTGGTGAAGTACATCAGAATCGCGGACACCCTGGAAAACCTCGTCAATAACGTCGCCCAGCTCTCTAGAGAGGCCAGGCAGATCTACTGGTGGGACATGCCAGCCCCCGCCCACTCCCCATACGCCATAGTGAAAAACATAGGCATAACCACATAAAACAAGATCTAGAAAACCCAAAATATCCACCACCTTATGTTAGCAGAGACACGATCAAAGTAGCTAAAGCCACGGCTGACCTCCCAACTGCCCCTCGGTGTTCCCCTCGGAGCGGATCAGTTCTGTTGTTTTTATTGGCCTATCTCTTATACGGCTAGGGGATAGTTTTACAAGGCGTTAGGGCTTTGGCGCTTGCGCTATCTATTATCCTCATGGGACTCTCCGCAGTTCCGCCTAGGTGGAGGGGCAAGGGGGCGGCCGGCGCCGTGGGGCTGTTTTTGTCAATACCGGCGACGGCCTCCGTAGAGCAGCCACAGCTCGCCGTGTATGTGGGCCTCGCCCTCTCGCCCCTCGCACTACATGCGCTCTTAAAAGGCGACGGCACAAGCCGCTTTTTAGCCTACACGGGGCTGGCTCTGTACCTAACCTATTTTATACCTCCGTGGGCAGTCCCGGCGTGGGCCGTCGCCGTACTCGCAGTAGCCCACTATATCGACAAGTCCGCAACCAAGCCGAGCCAGTCTTAGCCACGGATTATCTCCAGCCGAACTTTCTCCACGTTTAGGAAAAAGCTACGACATCGACCGGAGGCGCCTCGGCAACACAAAGAACCTGGCGTAGAAAGCGGCACATATCCACGTTGCAGAGACCTAAAGGTAACAATACAGATGACGCCATGCTGACTCTAATTCGCCTAGAACTATACTAAACCTCGTCGCAATACCACTAAGCCAGCTGAACGCCAGAAAACTAGAACTGGTGCGGCCGCCGGGATTTGAACCCGGGACCGCCCGGTCTTCAGCCGGGCGCTCTCCCGCTGAGCTACGGCCGCCAGTGCTAAGGTTCTCCCGTCTTTAAAAGTTTTAGTGCCATGTGGAGTAGACCCAATCTGGGGACGTCAGGGGGGTGGAAAAACGGGGGTCTTAATTGAGTCCTATCTCTGCCTTTAGCTCCTGTAGTGTTTTCCTCGTTCCGTCTTGCCCCTCTCTATACCAATTTACATATCTGATCACGTTGGATTCCCTATACCAGCGGGCAAGCCACTTCGGGGTGTCTGAGCGCTTTTTCATATCTGTATTCCCAGTTTTTGTAATGGATGTATCTAGCCGCCCTCTCTGGGATCTCTACGATTGTATATCCCCGATTTCTCTTGGCGACCTGGACGTGGCTTTGCCTATTTTGGTGGCGATGAATATGGGTGCCGTATTCCGAGGCTACTACTCTTATCATCGTGTGGACTTTGGCCGCCGCGGCTTTTGTAATGCCATTTGGCCGCCTTGCTGAGGTCTTGGGGTATGCGGAGAGTTTAAAACGGGGTTAGGCGTCGCCGGGGCTGGGTTTATGGCGGCGGGTTCGCCTCGGCTTAGCTGTGCATGGTTAAGAAAGCGTGTCTAAATCTGGCGAGGTATTAGGAGACTCTATGAGTTGCCTAGCTGGAGGAGTATACTCCACAATGCCGCTTCTGGCGGCTGTGGCTAGTGCGGTTGCTGTGAAGCGGATGTCTTATTCAGAGCCATCTAACGGAGAGGATTGCCCTTTCGGCGTTTGCATGGACGGCGGCTATCTCTATGTTGTTGGTTACGACCAGTCGCCGGGTGGTCGGCAGTGGCGTATTTCTGCGTTGGCTTGCGTAACCTCCGTTCGGTCTAGGGGGTATTGGTAAACTCCCGTAATTGATATAAGCCGCGTTTCTGCCTTGGTCATGAGGTGGGGGGTTTACGTAGTGGTGGCTGTGATCGCCGTGGTGGCAGTCCTTGCGCTGGTTTTCTTACGTGGGTCTGCGCCCGCTCCTTCTTCGACGGCTACGGCGTTGACGGCGCCAGGCGGCGCCACCGGCGGAGTGGCTGTGAGCACCTCGTGGCCGGTTGACGTGTCTGAGTACGAGGTGAACTACACCTTTGCTATCCGTGTGGAGGTGCAGGGCGTTGAGGCGCGTATCGAGGGGTGGTTGCTGGTTGGCGAGGGGGCTGTGGGGAACTACACCTACGGGAGGCTGAGGTTGCCCTTGTCGATGGGGTGGGTGGAGATCTACAGCGCCTATTTCAACGGGTCTGTTGTGACGAGGATTTGCGTGGGTGGGGTGTGCCACTACAGTGAGGAGGGGGCGGAGCTCTTCACGCTGGGCGCCGCGTCTAGAAACGTCACCAAGTTGGAGAGGGGGGCGTGCCGGTGGCGAAACTACACGGGGGTGTTGACTAAGGCCTACGGCACTATTAAGCTCGGCGGCTTTACGGCGCCGTTTAGTGGACGGGGCAACTTCACCGAGGTCTCCTGCGCGGCTGGGCGCCTCGTCTTGACGAGTAGATTGGAGGTAAACGCCACTGCAGAGAGCGGGATGTCGGCGAGGGTTGTTTACGAGGCCGAGGCATCGCGGGTGGGGCCGTTCAACAAGTCGCTGTATAGATTAATCGTGGAGGAGCTGAGGAGGGGCGCGAGAAAGCCCACCTTCGCCGACTTATTAAAGAGGTGCTACGGCGTCTACGCGGCGGTGAACGGCTCGTACAGACGGGTCGAGCGGTACCCCGCGACGGCGGATGTGGTGTACGTAATCTACATGGGGGTGCGGGGGGATGTTATGGAGAAGATCGCAGAGGACGCTAGACGGGGCACTGTGTACGTCATAATCCCCCAGGAGATAGAGCCTCAACTGCCCGCGGTCCCCGAGGGGCTACACGTGGCGAGTTGCCCGAAGGGCGAGGTGCTTAGCTGGCTCACTTCACTACCCGGCGAGCAGGTCGGGCTCGGCCAGGACTACATAAGGGTTGCTTTGAAATAACCCCCGCGGTGGCTTATTAGCCGCTGACTGCCGTACGGCGCGCTTGGGGCACGGCCTCTGTTGTCGCGCCTCCTCTTGAAGAACTGTATACGTAAAAGCGGGAGCAGTCATGTGAGTTAGAGACGGAGCCTTAGTAAAAATGTTCAGGTAGATAATCTGGCGACTAGATCTCAGGTGGTGCCCACGGCGTGAGGCGGGATCTCTCAGCCGCGGCGCGGTTTGTGTAATATGCTATTAACAGCACTGCTGATCCAAGTAGTATCTACCCACAGCGAGCCGAATGACGTCGTGTAGCTATGGCAATTCTGTAGAGGTTAATCCCCCCCCACATTGCAAGTGTGTCTCTCGTCTTTACGGCCTTTTTAAGCGAGTGGCCTAGCCGTGGCGAAGTACGGCGCCACGGCCACCAACGCGGTTGCCATGTCGCCGAGTTTCAGCCACATGGCGACGCCGCTGGCGATTAGCGAGGTTATCGGCGCGGCGTACAGCCGGGACGTGTGGCTGGGAGCGCTGACGTAAAGCGCCCCCAGGTACGCCGCGGCCATGTTTAACCCGGCGATTAGATGTATTGAGAACCCCGCTAACAAGATCTGCACAACCGCGCCAGCGGCCACCACGGCAACATAGGCGGCTAGGAGGCGGGGGCCTAACCCCACAGCCCCCTCACCACCCACAGAGTTTGGTACGCCGACATAAACCCCGTAAGGAACAACATAGGAGTTGACATAAGGAGGAACTCCAACTCGCTGGGAGGGTGCACCCAGCTTCCGTGTTCAAGAAAGTATTCAAAACTAGACTTATAAAGGGCGGGAGATGTGATAACCGCGTGCAGAGGCGGGGTGGCTGGGAGTCTTAGGGCTACGGCCGCAACATTGTACACCCCAGCCGTGGCAAAGAGGTAGAAAACCAATAGGGGAAGGTACGGCTTGTCATGTAGAAATATGCCGAATGTAGAAAGCAAGGCGTAGGAAATAGCCAGGCCTACCCAATCCTTCATCACGCTGAGATGCAGAGAGTTGCTATAAGTTTTTCTGCTAGTTCTCTACACCTCCTAAGTCGGCAATCCCTCTTCTCATTCCGCCTCTGATAAGGCCTTTCGAACGCAAGTGGACTCGCCGAGTAGGCAACTACCCATGCCGAAAAGGCACGGCACTCATACGGAGGGCATAGAACAACCTGCTGGAGCACTTTCGACAGAGAAACCCTCTATATAGCCATGCCGAGGTCTGTCCATTCGGCGGCATAACCGTAAAGGTTGGCCGCCTACCGCCGGCACCATACACAGCGCCTCCCTTCCACGCAACGGTAAGGGGGGCATCGGCGATCCCTCGGTTTTACTTTGCGGATTTCATCGCCTCTGCGGTGCCACTGCGACACCAGAGGCGGCGTATGGGGTTACGGGGGCTCGTTTATAATCACCTAAATGTTTTCGCATATGGATAGGGCATTGGCCTCTATTCTAGCCAGTTCTTTTGTGACTCCGTTTATCGCCAGCGCGCTGGGGGTGGCCCTGCCGGCGCTGGCCTCGAGTTTCGGGGTGCCTTCTACGGCGACTGTTTCTCTCCTCGTCGCGCTGACCTTGGCCGTCGCGGTGTTTGTACTGCCTTTTGGGCGCCTGGCGGACGTGGCTGGCTACGGCAGGATGTTTAGAGCCGGGCTCGCCGTGGCTGGGGCGGGGCTGGCGTCGGCGGCCCTCTCGCCGAGTCTTGAGGCGCTGTACGGATCTCTCCTCGTGGCGGGGGTGGGCCTCGCCGCGGTCTTCGGTAGCAACAACGCCCTCCTGTTCCACATAGTGCCGCCCGAGAGGAGGGCGACGGCGGTGGGCCTTAACTCGGCTTCTGTATACCTAGGCCTGCTGGCGGGGCCCGCGGTGGGGGGCCTCCTGGCGCAGTTCAGCTGGAGGCTTATCTTCGCCCCAGCGGCGGCCCTGATCTTGCTGTCCTACGCGCTTGTGGGCCGTGTGGCGGCGGCTGGCCGCGCCGCTGGGGGCTTCGACGTGGCTGGCTCCGTCGTGCTGGGGGGCTCCATAGCGCTTGTAGTGCTAGGCGTCGACGCTGGTCTGTGGACTGCGGCGGCCCTGGGCGCGGCGGGGCTGGCGGCGGCCTTTCTGCTGGAGTCGCGCCGAGAGGCCCCGGTTTTGGAGGTGGGGCTGTTCCGGAGTGTGGTATTCTCGGCGTCTGTGGCGGCGGCTTTTCTCAACTACCTCTCCACCGCGGCGCTGTCGCCGTCCCTAAGCCTCCTCTTCCAGGAGGTGTACAAAATGGCGCCTAGAGACGCCGGATTTATGCTGTCGCTACAGGCACTGGCCATGGCCCTCCTCGCCCCGGTGGCCGGCAGAGTCAGCGACCGCGTGTCGCCGAGCGCAGTGGCGGCCCTGGGGGCCGGTGTTCTGGCCGCGGCTCTCTACCTCCTCTCCGCCGAGCCCTCGCCCGCAACGGCGCCGTGGCTGTTGCTGGCTCTGGGGGCCGGCTTCGCCTTCTTCATAGTGCCCAACACCACGATCATCCTCTCCTCCGTGCCTCCCTCGAGGCGCGGCATGGCCTCGGCGCTGGTCGCCGAGGCGAGGGTGCTGGGCCAGTCTCTCAGCAACGCGGTGGCCAGCTACGTGTTGAGAAGCGCGCCGGGCGTCGCGGCGGGGGTCTCCGCCCTCACCGCCCTCCTGGCCTATATCTCGGTGGCTACGGTGTTTCTATCGCTTGTCCGGCACCTATCCCATTAAGCCCCAGTCGGGCACTTTGAAGTCTTTGCGCAACGGGTAGAGGGGCTTGCCCGTCTTCTCGTCTATACAGCAGTCGGGGTCTAGGAGGAAGCGCTTGCCCATGTGTGGGTTGCCTTCGAACCATATGCCGAACATCTCGTGGCACTCCCTCTCCTCGTAGTCCGCGGAGGGGTAGATGTCGGCTATGGAGGCGATCCTCGGGCTGTCGCGTGGGATCTCCGCCCTCACGTGTAGAAGCTGGTTCTTCAACTCGGGCGATAGGTAGGAGGCGAATACATAAACCAGCAGGAACTTCTTCTCCGCTATGTAGTCCACCGCGCTCAGCGAGAGGACGTGGTCAAACCCCATGTTCTTCACCGCCTGGGCCACCTCCCTAATCTTGTCCGGCGGCACCACTACGCAGAGGTGCCCCTCCGGCGTCACACCGCGAGACAGCAGGCTGGGCCCCAGCGCCTCCTTTACCCTTGGGAGCAACGCGTGGTCGCCCGGGGGCGGACACTTAGGCGGCGCCCGCGCCGACATACTACGCCGCGGCCTGGGCTTGCTGTTGTTGCTGTTGCTGCGGCTGGGGGGCCGGCTTGGCTGGGGGCTTCGGCGGCGGCGGGAGATAGGGCGCCAGATCCACCTTGACGGGCTCGACGTAGGGGCCGGGCTTCCCCTTGATCTTGTTGTGGAGCATTATGAAGGCCCTGATGACGGCCTCCGGCGTCGGGGGACAGCCAGAGATGTAGACATCTACGGGCACGACGGTGTCCACCTGCACGACGTGGTAGGAGTTCCAGAAGAGGCCGCCGCGCACGGCGCAGGCGCCCATGGCCAGCACGTACTTAGGCTCGGGCATCTGCTCATACACCTGCCTCAGCACCCTTGCCATCTTCCTGGTTATTGTCCCCTCTACGATAATTACGTTGGACTGGCGCATTGTGTGGAAGGGCAGAACCCCCCACCTCTCTGCGTCGAAGCCGGGGGCCGAGGTGTGCGCCACCTCCACGCCGCAGCAGGAGGTGACCAGGTGCACCGGCCAGAGGCTCCACCTCACCCCCCACTTAAACACCTTCTCCAGCCTAGCCTTCTTCATTAGAAACTCCCTCAAGGCCTGTGACATATATACGGGATAGTTATGCCTTTAAATACGTTGTCTTGTCTACACGGTGACTGGAAGGTTCGGCGCGGATCTGTGACGAATAGCCCTACACGAGGACTACCAGGTGACGTACACTATCTTCTGCGACGCCTCCCACCCCAGCCTGTCCAGGGCCCTCCAGTCGTCGTCCGACAGCGACCAGCCCACGGCGCCGGCGTTTTCCACAACCTGCTCCGGAGTCTTGGCGCCGGGGATCGGGTACACCCAGGGGTCCCTAATCAGCCAGTTCAGCGCCACCTGGGCCGGGCTCTTCCCATACGCCTTCGCCACGCGTCTGACCTCCTCCACCACAGGCCAGACGACGCGGAGGTTCTGCGGCGTGAAGAGCGGGTCGTTGCGCCTCACGTCCTCAAACGCGGGGACGCTGTCCGGCGTGTACTTCCCAGTGAGCACCCCCTTGGCCAGGGGGCTCCAGGCTATCAACACGATGCCCTCCCTCCTGAGGTAGGGAAGGAGCTCCTTGTCGGCCTCGCGCTCCACTAGGTTGTACCGGTTCTGAGAAGTCACCACGTCGGTGCGGGAGAGGCAGGTCCTGGCGTACTCCAGAAGTGGCAGGGGGAAGTTGCTGACTCCTATGTAGCGGACGAGGCCCCTGTCCACCAGCTCCTCCAGAGTCTTCATAGTTTCACAAATCGGCGTGTTGTGCCAACACGCCGGCCAGTGTATCTGGTAGAGATCTATGGCATCCACCCCCAGCCGCCTCCTCTGGTTCTCCACCGCCGTCAGTATATCGACACGCCTCAGCCAGTCGCCGTGTATCTTCGTAGCTATGTACACCTCCCCCCGCGCCCCCAGCTCCCTCAAGGCCCTGCCCAGAAACTCCTCACTACGCCCCCTGCCGTAAACCGCGGCCGTGTCGAAGAAGTTAACCCCCACCTCAAGCGCCTTAGCCACCACCGCCTTCGCCTGTTCGTAGGAAAAGGCCCCCCAGGCGTCGCCAGAGAACTGCCAAGCCCCTAGACCAATCCTGGAAACCCTCATATCCGTCCTCCCAAGCCTTACCCTATCCATAGCAAGCCGTCAGATACCCATTTTTAAAATTAATAACCCCCGACGGCCACACGGCCGCCACATAGTCGAGAAACGTTAACAGAGTGGCTGGGGAATATAGCAAAATGTATAAAAATAGTGACTTCTAGGGGGGTGGCGGCGGTAGTCTAGCCTGGTTTAGGATGGCGGCCTTCCACGCCTGTGCGAGGAAAGCCGTTGATCCCGGGTTCGAATCCCGGCCGCCGCATGGTCATGGTGTTGTGTTCCAGATAACCAACGCCCTGGTGTGCCTCCCTTGGCGGAGGCCTTCGTAGGCTGTGTTTATCTCTTCTGGTTTGTATATGTGTGAGATTAATCGTTGTGGGTTTATTTTCCCGGCGGCGGCTAGGGAGAGGAGTTCTGGTATGTCTACCCTCGGTCTGTAGCCTAGGCTCCCCACTATCTTTATGCCGTTCATTACTAGGTGGCTGGCTGGTATTTCAACTGTGGATGTGCCTAGGCCTGTTACGATAATTGTCCCTCCTCTCCTTACAGACTCTAGAGCTATTTTGAGGTCTGGGTTGGGTTTAGTTTCGTAAACCACGTCGGCTCCTTGGGGCAACGCGTCTCTTATCGCACTTATGGGGTCGCCGTCTGTCGTATCTATTACATGCGTGGCTCCAAATTCCTTGGCTTTTTCAAGAGCTGTTTTTCTCATGTCGACTGCCACTATTGGACGGGCGCCTAGGGCGTTGGCGAGTTCTACAGCGGCGAGTCCCACCCCGCCGACTCCAACTATTACCAGACCCGTGCCGGGGCCTACGCCGGCCTCTTTTAAAGCCCTATACGCTGTGCCGTAGGCGCATGATATCACAGCCGCCGAGTGAATATCCAAGCCCTTGGGGATTGGATATACCGCCGTCTCGGGCACTGCCATGTACTCGGCGTGTCCCCCGTTTAGCCCCACCAGCCCGGGCATCCTCGCCGCGGCGTATGGGCAGTAATTCTCCTGTCCCCGTACGCACCAGTAGCACTTGCCGCATGGAATTATCCACGACACCACGACGGGATCGCCGGGCGAGAGGCCGTGTGGGTTTTCACACCTCGGGCCAAATTCGACTAGCCAGCCGGAGATTTCGTGGCCGAGTATAAACCCCTCGGGCGGTGGAATTATTTCCCCGTCTAGTATGTGGAGATCTGAGTGGCAGATTCCCGTGGCCGCGACTTTTACCAAGACCTCCCCCTCCCCCGGCGTGGGGCTTGATATTTCTGAAATTTCCAGTGGGTGCCCCGGCCCCTTGTAGAGCGCCGCTCTTATCTTAAGTGGTATCTTCATTGGACGCCTACTTTCTGCGCGGCTTTGATCATTGCCAGAGATGCCGTGACGTACTGGGCCAGGACGGAGAAGCTACCTTTCTTCACCTTAATTTTGCCTAACACCATGGCTGGTATGGGCTGGAGCCTCCCAGCTATTACGTCAAGCCACGTCTTGTAATCCGCCTCAAGTATGTACGGGGCGTCTGCCCGCGACATTGCGTCGCCTTGGTAGAACTCGGACCCGTGGCACTGTCCGTGTTTTAGTAGAAATTTCATCGCAACTCTATCCCCCACGCCTAGTTCATGTGGGAGGTTTGACGCGAGAAACATTATGTCACCTTCCCACCTCGCCGCGGCGCTCTTATACTCTGCGGATTCATTTAGAGCTTTACAGAAAGCCTCTGCCCATTCCCTGCTCGGGAATTTTGGCATGTATTTTAGTGGGGGTCTAGTATTTTAAGTCACCGCCTAGAAGGGTTCTATTTCACGTCTAATTTTGCTACTTGTTATACCGCCTTTTTTACTACGTGGCAATAAGAGGGTGTTTTGGTCGTTGTGGTGGTTTATGTATTTCTCCTCTCTAGGAGCATGTCTAGCGACTTTTTTTCTAGGGCGCCGAGGGCCTCGTTTAAGGCGCGGCAACCCGCAGCGTCGCTGTTTTTACATTTCTCGTACTTCGCCAGGGCTTTCTGGGCTAGTTGCTCGTTTATTCCTTCTTTCCTCCTGGCCAGGGCTTTGAGGACTGCGAGTGTCTGGGCTACGCACTCGGTGTCTGGCCCCTGGCTCCTCTCCACAGTGCCGTCTCTTTTGTATGTGACTAGGTGGACGGTGCACGTCTCGTTGTCGTAGGACATCTCCATCCTCTCCGCCGCCGAGCCGAGCCCCGGCTTGGAGCCGCCTGCTAGGGCCTCCTCGACTCTTGTGACGAATCTCAGTATCTTCAGCCCCAGCCTTAGGGACTTCTTGTCTAGCCTCGCCAGTAGCTTGTATGCGATTTTCTTTAGGTCGATAATTTCCTCAAAGCTTAGCTGTGTGGGATCTTTATCTAGTATCTCGTCTATCCTGTCTAGATCCTCGATGGTTAGCGGGCCTGTGGAGGCTATGTTTTTCAAAGCGGCGGCCTCTGCGGGGGTCACCAGGCCCTTTGAGGCGAGTAGGGAGGTTAGGAAATCGACGAGTACGTAGTCTCTCTCCCTCTTTCTAATAACCTCGGCGTATAGGGGGATGAGGTAGAGCTCCAGGGATTTGATGAGTCTATAGGTGATGAGGCCCAGGGCTACGACGGAGGCCGATAGGATGGCGATCATTACGGTGGTTAAATCCACGGAGGGTTAGTACGCGGTATATAAAAACTTTATTAAAGAGGGGTATACGCCCCTTCGTGAGTTGGAACTTGGTTGTGGCGACTGGGTGGAGGCTTGAGAGGCTTTGTATGGAGGAGCTTTATAGAATTGGGGACGTGGTGGGGAGGAGGGTCGAGGAGGTCTGGTTCACGGGCTTCGACGGGTTGCTGACGGCGAGGGTGGAGGGGGACCCGCTGGAGTTTGTAAAGTTGCTGAACGATATGGTTAACAGCAACTACTACATCCCGAGGTACGTCTTGAGGGCGACGCCGATTATGGTGGTGGTGAAGACTGACCTGAACGAGGTGCAGAGGGCGGCGGGGGAGCTGGCGGAGCGCTACATAGCGCCCCAGGAGAGTTTTAAAATTGAGCTGAAGAAGAGAGGCGTTAAGTTCGACAGGATGGCGGTTATTGAATACGTGGCTAAGGCGGTGAACAGGCGGGTGGACTTGACGCGGCCGGATAAGATACTCTGGATCGAGATGTTTCCCAGCAGGACGGGCCTCTCGGTAATTAGAGAGGAGGAGAACTTCTCGCTCATGAGGGCTAGGGCTCATGAGTGAAAAGTACGTCGCGGTGGAGGGTAGGCGGGTCCGCTACCTGGTGGGCGGCTCGGGGAGGCCGGTGGTCCTCCTCCACGGCTGGTCTTTCAACGCAGACACCTGGGTGGAGAGCGGCGTGTTTAACTCGCTGGCGGGCCACTTCGCCGTGTACGCCATCGACATGCCGTACGGGATTAGGACGAAGAGCGAGAGGTTCCAGGCGCCGCGTCGTGAATACGCCGTTTTTCTCCGAAGGGTGCTAGACGCCTTGGATCTGGCAGATCCTCCTCTGGTGGGGCCTAGCGCCTCTGGCGAGGTGGTGCTGTGGTACGTGGCGAAGAGGTTGCCCACCAGGGCGGCTGTGGTGGTGGGGCCCGTGGGGCTGGCGGGGGAGTTGCTTGAGGAGCTTAGGGGCGCCGGCGTGCCCATCCTCGCCGTCTGGGGGGAGGGGGATGAGGTGTCTCCACCGTCTAGAGCCTCTCTGCTGAGGGACGTGGCTAAGGTTGTGATTTTGAGAGACGCGGGGCACGCCGCCTATCTAGACAAGCCGGGGGAGTTCGTAGAGGTTGTCTTAGACTTCCTTAGGGGGGTTTATTGACCTGAGCGCCTCGGCCACCTTCACGGCTTGTCTAGTCTCCAGCGGGTTGTGGGTCCTGATTACATGCGCGCCGTTGAGCGCGGCCACCGTCTCGGCGGCGAGGGATGCTGGGAGCACCTCTTCAGCCCTCTCGACGCCGGCTATCTTCCTTAGGAAGGATTTCCTGGAGACGCCCACCAGTATGGGTCTGCCCAGCTCCCTAAGCGCGGAGAGGTTGGCGATGAGGTGAAGATCCCACTTCCACCACGGCCACTGGGGATCGCCGTGTCTGTACTCGCCCCTCACCACATAGGGCTCGTCTCTGGGGGGCAACAGGGGGAAGCCAATCCCGGGGTCTACCACTATCTTCTCCCTTTCCACGCCGCATTTTTCAAAACGCTCCACAGACTCCCTCAGGGCTTCTACCACCCTCTTGACTGGTTCAAGTCCGGCCCGTGGGTGTGTCTCCCTGGCAACGAGGACGACGGATGCGCCGTAGCCCGCCACGACTCTGCACATCTCGGGGTAGAGCTTGCCTCCCGTCACGTCGTTGACGGCGGCGGCCCCGGTCTTGAGGGCGTACTCGGCCACCTTGGGGCGGTATGTGTCTATGCTGATTGGTATCTTGACGGCGGCGACGAGGTCGGGCAACACAGATCTGAGCCGCTCCAGCTCCTTCTCTGGGGGTATCCACGTCTCTAGGTAGGGGGCGGTGGACATGGCTCCCACGTCTAGGATGTCGGAGTGTTTCTCCAGCTCGGCGGCCCTCGACACCGGATCCGCGTGGGCTACGGAGCCTTTGTAGAAGGACTCGGGTGAGAGGTTGAGCACGGCCATTATGCGGAGGGGCTCGCCGTCGCCGACAGTCAGCCCTCCCAGCACCGCCTTGACTCTACCCATGTCTTTGAGATGTGCGCTGGTTATAAGGGTGTTGTGTCTATGTGGACGTTAATTTTTAATTTTTTGTGTATGTATAATTTATGCAAAGAGTTATACGCGGCCGGAGTTATGTGTTCGAGGGCGAATTGGCTGGGGACGTTGTCACACTATTGGAGAAGTGGGGTACTGTAAAGAGGAGCGGCGAGGTTGTCATCTTTTCGATTGACAGCGGCGAGATTAAGATTAGAAAGGTGTCTGAGAGCCCTAGTACTGTGGTTAGGCGTATATATGTAAGCCCCTCATGTGGCTGTCTTCTAGAGCTGGACGAGACGCGTAACTTCGAGGAGGGGAGAGTCTCCTATTCTCTTTATAAGCTGAGGCTTTGTCAGGAGCACCAGGCTTAAATTCTGGACTCGGCACCATTCCCGTGACCAGGGCTTATGTAGAGACGTATGGATGCTGGCTGGCTAAGGCAGATGCGGAGATTATTAGACAGCGCCTCGGCTTGACGCCGGTGGACAGCCTACGGGAGGCCGATGTTGTGCTTATCTACACCTGCGCGGTCAGGGAGGACGGCGAGGTGAGGCAACTTGCGAGGATAAGGGAGCTGGCGGCGTCTGGGGGGAGGCTGATTGTCGCTGGGTGTTTGGCTAGGCTGAGGCCGTATACGATAAAGTCCGCGGCGCCGCACGCCGAGTTGATCTACCCCGGGGAGGTGGAGGGGGGCAGGGGCCGCGAGATGAAGATTCTGCCGAGGTACAGCGGGGGGGTGATATACACAGTGCCGCTTCAGGTGGGTTGTCTGGGCAACTGCGCCTTCTGCGCCACGAAGTTCACTAGGGGCGGCGCCGGCTACGTCAAGAGCGCCGATCCCGACGACGTGGTGAGGCACGTGAAGGAGGCGGTGGGGCGGGGGGCTAGGGAGATCTTCCTCACGGGGCAGGACGTCATTACCTACGGCTTTGACATGAGGTGGAAGCCGGGCTGGACCCTCCCGGACATCCTAGAGCGTATTCTAAAGGAGGTGGAGGGGGAGTACCGGATCCGCATTGGGATGTCGGAGCCGTGGGTATTTGAAAAATTTGCCGACCGCCTCCTAGATGTTGTGAAGAGCGACGGGAGGGTTTACCGCTATTTCCACCTACCTGTCCAGTCGGGTAGCGACCGGGTTCTCAAGGCAATGGGCCGGAGGTACACCGCGGATGAATACCGAGAGCTTGTGAGGAAGATAAGGCGTGTCCTCGGGGAGACTACGTTCATAGCAACGGACATTATCGTGGGGTTCCCCGGGGAGGGGGAGGAGGATTTCTGGGCTACTGTGAAGCTGGTGGAGGAGCTCCAGTTTGACAAGGTGCACGTGGCGAGGTTCAGCCCCAGGCCCTTCACGGAGGCGGCTGTGATACCTAGACAGGTGCCGGATGCCGACAAGAAGAGGCGTAGCAAGATACTGTCGGAGCTGTCGCTGAGGGTGGCACATCTCAGAAACGGCTTGAGGGTGGGGAGCGGCGACGTGGTCCTTATTGACGAGGTTGATCACGGCCTCGTGGTGGGGAGGGCCGGCGACTACAGGCAGGTGGTGGTTAAGAGGGGCAACTCCGCCGACGGCCTCATGGGCCGGTTTGTAAAGGTGCGTATTGCCGGCGCGGGTCCTATATATTTGTACGGCGAGGTTATAGAATAACCTGCTCCCAGGGGTACCTCCTGGAGTACTTCTGGTTCCTCAACTCCTCTAGCTTGGCGAGCAGTGCCTTCACATCGCCTTCCGTGATTTTTCTGAACAGCGGCTTTACGTCGCCTAGCGGAGTCCCCGGCGTGGGGGGTCTGTAGGCCTCATCCCACGTCATGGGGGTGGCTAAGCCCATCATTTTCCACATCTGCTCCGCGCTGTCCGGTATAACCGGGGCGAGGCCTAGGGCTAGGTACTTCAGCGACCAGTAGGCCCGGTGCATCACTGCGTTTGCCGCCTCTGGGTCCCTCTTGACGAGATCCCACGGCGCTCGGGAGTTTAGGTATTTGTTGCCCTCTCTGGCTATCTCCACCACTGTGTGGAGGGCGTTTTTGAGCTCAATGGCGTCGTAGTGGGCCTCCGCCTGTCTAAAGAGGCGGGTGGCCTTGTCGATGAACTCCTCGTCTTCATGCGCCGGCTTGCCGGGGGGCGGCACGGCGCCGCCCATCCTGCTTTTTATGAAGCTAAGCACCCTGTTTACGTAGTTCCCCACGTCGTCGTTGAGGACTTTGTTGATCACCTCTAGGGCGGTGGACCAGGAGTAGTTGGTATCTCTATTCTCCGGCCTTATGTAGACCAGCACGAAGCGCCAGTAATCCACTGGGAGTAGCTGGAGGGCTTCGTCTATCCATATACCCCACCTCCTACTCTTGGAGAACTTATCTCCCTCGTAGAGGAGGTACTCGGTGGATGCGGTGGTGGTGGGCATGACGTAGCTCTCCCCGCTAGCCATCAGGAGGGCGGGGAGTATAATTACGTGGAAGGGGACGTTGTCCTTCCCCACGAAGAAAACCACCTTGGTCTCTGGATCCAGCCAGAACTTTTTCCACCCCTCCTCACTCCCCGCGTTTTTGAAGTGCTCAATCACCGCAGATATATAGCCCAGCACAGCCTCGAACCAGACGTATATCGTCTTGCCCTCGGCGTCGGGGAAGGGGGCGGGTATGCCCCACTTGTTGTCTCTGGTAACTGCCCTCGGCCTTAGGCCCTCCTTCAACATGGCTAGGGACATCTCCTTGGCGTTGGGCGACAGGTGGGGGTTCTCCTCGACGTATTTCCTCACTCTGTCCTCCAGCTTCCGGAGGTCGAGGTACCAGTGTTTCGTGACTCTCCACTCCGGCTTCGACCCGCATATGGCGCACCTCGGCTCTACCAACTGCTTGGGGTCTAGCAGGCGGCCGCAGTTTTCGCACTGGTCGCCCCTCGCCCTCTCGTAGCCGCAGTATGGACACCTCCCAATTATAAACCTGTCGGGGAGGTATATCTTGTCCCGGGGGCAGTAAGGCACCTCGTCTTCCCTGGTGAAGATGTAGCCGTTTTGGTACACCTTCATGTAGAACTCCTGGACGTATTTGATGTGGTTTTCTGAGTGGGTGTGGGTGTAGAGGTCGAAGGATATGTTCCACCTCTTGAAGAGCTCCGCCACTATGGCGTGCATCTTCATGGCGTATTCCTGGGGATCCACCCCCAGCTGTATTGCCTCCACCTCCACGGGGGTGCCGTGGACGTCGCTCCCCGAGACGAACACCACCTCGTGTCCTCTGAGCCTTAGATATCTAGCGTAGACGTCGGCCGACAGCACGGAGCCTATCATGTTGCCTAGGTGGGGCACTGTCTGGACGTAGGGCCACGCCGACCCGATCACGTATCTAGCCACGTTGTGTAAAACGGCGGTGTTTTTAAGCTCTCCCAACCACGGATCTCAGAGCTGCCTTGACGGCGGACCAGACGCCGCCTTTTTCATACGCCTCTAACACAGCTGACCATTTAATTCTCAACACCAAGACCGTAAGCGCCGCCGTCAGCGCCACCAGGGCCAGAGTCGCCAGTATGCCGTTTCCGAACAACCCCTCAAGCATCCCAGTTAACAAGTTGGCCCAGAATACTAGCAACGTTGCGAGTACCATCTTGCCTGCAAACAGTGCCGTGAAGAAACGGCCCACGTGGTACCCCGCAGCGCCTAGCGGTATGTACAACACGTCGTCCGCCAGAGGCGACATGGCAAAGATAAAGACAGCCACGTCTATCCCCAGCTTCGAAATCTTCTCAAAAAGCCTCTTGGCGTATAAAAGCTCGTCCCGGGCCACCAGCTTCCCAATGCCGTAGCCGTATAGGAACACCACCAGCTTCCCCAGCGACGCGCCTAGCGCAGTCGCCACGGCCGCCAATACCTGGCTGGCGGAGTCGTTATGTCTTGAGACATAGTATATGGTGGCGGCGTAGCCCGGCAAAGGGGCGAAGGGAATTACGTGGGATATAAAGACTGCTAGAAATACACCCAGCGGACCTAGGGCGTCCACGCCCCGCGTTGCTCACCTCCCAAATCTCCTCTGTCTGCGGGAGTACTCCTCCACCACGTATGCCAGATCCTCCCTCTCCACCTCAGGCCAGAGTTTGTCGAGGAAGATGAGCTCTGAGTAGGCTGCTTGGTAGAGGAGGAAGTTGCTCAGCCTCTTCTCGCCGCCTGTCCTCAACACGACGTCGGGCTCAGGGTTCGGCAACTCCCTAGTGTCGAGGCAGTGGAAGAGCGCGTCTTCCGTTATCTCCGCCAGCTTCACCTCGCCGGTGAGTATCCTCTTGACGCAACGGACAATCTCGGCGCGTCCGCCGTAGCCCAGGGCGAAGGTGACGTGGTAGTTGGAGTAGTTCTTTGTGGCTGACTCCAGCTCCTCCATAAACTTCACCACCCTCCCCGGGAGGAGGGACTGGTCGCCTATGAAGCGGATTCTCACTCTGTTTTCATGGATTAGGGGGTCCTCCAACGTTTTTCTCAGCTCCTCTTCGAAGATGCGGAATAGCACCTCCAGCTCCAGCCTGCTTCTCTGCAGATTTTCTGTGGAGAGGGCGTAGAAGGTCACGCTCTTGATTTCTTTAAATTCCAGCGCCCATGTTAGGAAGCTCCTCACCTTCTCAACCCCCCGCTTATATGCGTGGTAGAAATCG
Organism: Pyrobaculum ferrireducens; assembly: GCF_000234805.1. NCBI lineage: Archaea > Thermoproteati > Thermoproteota > Thermoprotei > Thermoproteales > Thermoproteaceae > Pyrobaculum > Pyrobaculum ferrireducens. Next base: position 1,332,811 of record NC_016645.1, on the reverse strand, counting down.
AGGCCGACTTTCCTGGCGTATCGCCTATTGCCGTCTGGTATGACGGCTATGTGCGTCGGTATCTTAACAGACGCGCTCCCCAACATGTTCGTCACCTCCCTTCTCGATGGTGAGGAGGACGGGCTTGTCGCATGTGGCTAGCAACATGCCTTGGCTCTCCAGCCCCATCAACTTCTTAGGCTGGAGGTTAGCCACCACCACGACGTACCTCCCCACGAGCTCCTCGGGCTTGTAGTACTCAGCTAACCCGGCTACTATCTGCCTCTTCTCGGCGCCGAGGTCAACCACAAGCCTTATGAGCTTCTTCGACCCCTCGACCCTCGCGGCCTCAACTACTTTGCCTATACGTAGATCAATCCGCTTAAAGTCCTCTATGGAAACTAACGACATCTGCCCCCCCTCTCCACACATATTTAAAGGTTTAACTTAAACTCCTTGTAGAGAGCGCCTACCGTATATACCACAACCTCCTCTAGCCTCGGCTCCCCGGCCACTCTATATCTAAAGACAACGGCCACTCCCTGAATCAAGTGGACGTAGCCCACCCTTTCTATAAACCCCTCTCTTATCTCCTCCCTTACCGGCAACATGTTGGCGAAGTCTCCGCTGGAGGATGCCACATAGACGTCGACGCGCTCCATCAAGCCGTCTCTCGTGCTTCGGGACTCTATATATACGGGCCCCTCGGCGTGGATGTGGCGCACCTTTGCTATCTGCTTAACTCTTGACAAGACGTAGTTCACCGTCTGCTGTATCTGCTCTTTAGATGCCAGCGGTACTAGTATAATGGCTGGCGGCGCCGCGATCACGTAGCTCACAACCCCCTCTTAAATATTTTTTTCGTTGCTACAGCGACGCCCAGCCCCACCCCCATGGAGATGAGGTACGCAGAGAGTAGAAATAGGGGAATTCCGAAAACGCTACTCTCCACCGTGACCGTGACGACGTTGGATCTGTTGGGCATTAGGTAGCTGTTGCCTAGAAATTCGGCATATATCTGATAGACGCCTGTTTTTTGAAACCTTAGCGGTATCGTGGCGTTACCGTTTATGTTTACCTCCTCAACCTCAGTGGTGTTATACGTCTTGTTTATCTTGTATATCCTAACAAGCCCCTCGCCGGCGCCTACCGGGCTTGCGATAGCTATAGCTATGGGGTACCCCACGTCGATTAGCGCCGTCTTCCTGGGGCTCCTTAAAGTCACCTCCGAGGGGTTTCTAACCACTGTGTAGAGCCGAGACTCGCCGCACGGGTAGTAGCTGGCGTCGCCTGGGAAATACGCAGTTACGTTGTACAAGCCGGTGGTGTTGAAGACCAGCCACCTCCCGGCGCCGCTCCCGTTTACGTACACATTCACCGGGAGAGCCGTGTCGACTCTCACCTGGTATCTTCTGAGGACGTAGAGAGAGCTGTTGCCCGCGGCGTCGCCTACAATGTCGAAATGTACGGCGCACCTCGCCCTGTCTATGTATATGTAGGTGGAGCTCTCCGCATCTGAGTAATTGGGGTCGTAGCTGACGAACCTGGCCACCACCTGGAAAACCCCCCCTCGGGGCGGCGACCACAGACCTCTATACGATGACGCGTTTCCTGAGAAGAGCGTCGTCGTGTTTATTGACACAGTCAGCCTCCCCGGCACTTGCGGCTGTATAGATACCTCTATGGGTACAAACTCGCCGTATACACCCCTCTTCGTGGCGTTGAGCCTAATTTCGACGTAGGCGCTACCGACAAATATGTTAAATGTGTTGCTTACGCTTATTAGACCAGGTGCCTCTTTCAGCGTGGCTGTGGCTAGGTATGTTCCAGCTGGCAGGTTTTTGATAGATAGGACTCCGTAGCCGCTCACCACCGGGACAACGTAGCTGTATGTGTGTTGCCTACTTGCAAGCTCTACAGTAAGCGTCGCGTTGATTGGGCGGCCGAATAGCGTGACTTGAAATGGGATAGACAGCCCTTGCCCGTATGTTATTGAAAACGTCTTATTGACCTTAACCTCGGGTCTCGCTGGGATTATGTATATAGCGGTGGAGGCCGCGGCTTGTCTAAAGTTTCTATTAGCTGGTAAGAAGATTACAGTGAGGTTGTGAGTCCCCGGGGTTAGACTCAGCGTGTCGATTACTGCACCCTTTCTGGCGCCGTCAAGCAACACAACTAATTCGCCAGCCGGCTGTATAGTCGACTTGACATTTGCCGAGAGTATGAGCACCTTCCCATACTCCACTATGAGGGGGTTGCCGAAGGTCCCGTTTATTGAGACGTCGAGGTTCACCGGCGCGGGTACTATGCGGAAAGTAGACGACTCAGAGGCAGATGTGATATTCCTATCGCCAATGGCCTCTACATAGACTTGGTAGGTGCCCGCGTCGAGTAGGGGCAGTCTCAACGCCAGGGGGGACTGCGCCGTGGTCATCGAGCCATTTACAGCAATTCTGAGTTTTGACTTGTATTCTCTCTGGCCGACGTAGGTTCTAGCAGTGATGTCTATGGGCTCTCCGTAGGTGTAGACGGGTTGGTGTAAAAGGAGTACCCGGGGCGTGGCTCTGTAGATCGTGATGTTGTACCTAGCTACGCCGCCGCTGTACGCCAGCGCCATGGTGTAGTTGCCCCCGCCCAGGCTCCACGTGTCTATCTCCACGACGTTGCGCGCCGCTACGGAGAGGGGGCCGATGTTGAGCACGCCGTATCTGGGCGGCGGCGTGAAGACTATCCTCATAACCTCGCCGAAGGTATTTCCTGTAACCGTGACATTCGGAACGACAACGATATGCGCCTTTTGGTAGAAAACCCCGTTGCTCGCCAATACTTGATAGACACCTGAGTAGTTCGGCGTGTAGACTACGCTCAAGCTAGGTAACCTACTCCCGTTTATATACAGCGAGAGCGCGCTACAGCTACCCGTCAAGTCTTGGCTTACCTCTACGCCTACCGATATGCGGGACGTCTTGTTCGCCGCGTTTATGCTAAAGCGGCACATATCTACGATTGGGAGCTGATATGTTCTGTCATCAATGCGTAGGGTCACTGTGCCGTTCGTCTTAGTGGGCCTTAGGCCGACGGCGACTCCGTTTTTTATGGGCTTTATGTAGTCCACGTAGGCGCCCTCTACCGAAGTCACGTTGGAGGCGCCGCTTATCGTGATGTTTGTGTAGGTATACGCGTTTACGTAATTTGGTTCTATAGAGACGCCGTGTATGTTTTTAAAGGCGAGGAGTAATAACGCCGTGAGTAAGATGATTACTTTCGACGTCTGGGGCACGCTTCTACCTATTGAGCCGGCTATAAAAACTGTTGTAGAGGTCCTCCACAAGAGCCTCGGCGGGAGGGTGCCCTTCCAGACCGTCCACGCGCTTGTTAGCGAGGAGAGGAGAAAGATGAAGCTCGCGAGGAGGGAGAAGCACGAGGTTGTGCCGCCCATCTCCGTCATGCTCAACATCCAGAAGCAACTGCGTAGCAGGGGGATAAACGCCTCTTTTGACGTCTACCAGGTGCAGGACGCCGTGGATGAGGCCATCTCGCGCCTCGAGGTGACGCCTTATGAAGACGCCGTCGAGGCGATAAAGGTGGCCAGGGGGGAGGGCTACCGCGTCGGAGTTATCTCCAACGTCTTGATGTGGCGTTCGAGGGCCACTAGGAAGTTGTTAGAGGGGCTGGGCATCTCCAACCTGCTGGATCTGCAGATATACGCCGACGACATTGGCTACGTCAAGCCTGCAGTTCAGATATTTGAAGCCGCCAAGACGTTGCTCCTAGGCGACGTGGTGCCAGACGTCTACCTACACGTAGGCGACGACTTCTACGAGGACTTCCTCGGCGCGTTAACCGCCAGCTACGGAGCCGTCTTGGTGGATAGGAGGGGTGAGTACGCGAAAAAAGAGGTTATCGAATCCGTGCCGTGCCGCGCCTACATAGTGAGGAGCTTGAAGACTCTGCCCCTAGTCCTCCACGAGGTAGAGGCCTGCGCCTCTACCCCACCCTAGTGGAGAGGTACCTCGCGTACTCTACTATCGCCTTGACGGCGGGGGACTCCGCAGGCTTGAGCTTCAGCACCTCTACCTCAAGCGCTTGCCGCACCGCCTGCACCAGCTTGTCGTAGGGAACTACGTGTGGCGGCTCGCCGAAGGCGTTCTCCACCACCTTCTCCCAAGGCGCTGAGTGGAGGACGCTTATGGGGTAGCTGGGTATGTACATGTTTAAGACTGGCTTCAGCCTGGCGCCCCCCACCGCGTCTTGGTAGCGCCTAGTGGCCTCTATGGCTGTGACGTCCGGCGTGACGACAGGCACCACGTAATCCACCAATCCCGCCACTGGGCTGTCGGAGGCGAGGGGGGGCGTGTCTACTACAAGTAGCCTAGGCCTCAGTCTGTTCTCCACCACGCTAAACACGTATTCCAGCTGCCTTCTAGACAGCGGCGCATCCTGCGTCATGAATGTGAAGACTATCTGAAAAGCGCCTTTTTCAGTATTCCAGCGCCTAATGTAGAAAGCTCTAAGCGGCTCAGCCAGTCTCCCAGCTACGTAGTCAGAGAGAGACGGCCTCCCCCAAGAGGCGAGGACGTCGCCTAGGAGGATCAGGGCGGCCGTGCCAACGTTGGGCGTTAGGTCAACGTAGACCACGGGGTAGTGAGTGGCCTCTCTCCAGAGGTAGGAGAGCAGAACCGATGCGTTGAGGGCGAGTGTAGTCTTGCCGGTGCCCCCCTTGGTGCCGGAGAGGAAAATTATTTTTTTCATATCTCCGGGGCCGTCACGGGGCGTTTCTTAATCTCGTCTGGCGTAGGCTCTTTTGCCTCTACCCGCGTCTCGACTTTCTTCTCTTCTCTACGCCACACGAGAAGGACGACGCTCACGGCGTACAGCGCCGCGGCTATCCACGTGACCCCCAGTAGAGCTAGTATAAACGCCGCCAGGTTCACCAGCACTCCCACGATAAGCCTCACGAGGCGGTGTTGATAACGCTCTTAAATTTGTAACGTGGATTATCTAACCACCCTGCTGTAGCTTAACAACGCACTTTCGATAATATCGCACAAGCCCTCCACGTCACCAGCCTTCGCCCTCGCCCACAGAGGGGTGTCTCTCTTCAAGATATACTTCTTGCCAATCTTCTCTAGGTGGCCCGACGCCAGCAGAGCCTCGGCCATGCTGGACACCTTAAACACCACCGACCTGTTCGGCCTCATCTTCGCCTCAGCCCACCTAGCCACGTCGCCCACTACGAAGCTGACTACGTTGCCCCGGGCCCCCGCCACCACCTCCACAAGATACCTGGCCAAGATTTCACACATCTTCATTGATAGAAACCCGCGTATCGTATATATATACCTTTACCGGCACGGCCGTGCGCGTGTTGGCCATCGGCACCACCGGCGTCAACATGAAGCCCCTCTCGGCACAGCTGGAGAGGTGCCATAGGGAGATGGGGAGGGGGAGGCTGGGGTTGTATTTCGTGGAGGAGGAGCTGAAAAAGGAGGTGGACTGGGTTATCTTCCTCGACAGCGACGACTACTACTGGCAGGAAAGGGCGTGGAGAGAGGCCGCGACGAGGGCCATAGCGAAGGTGGAAGAGGACGGGGCCGAACACGCCGTCCTTTTCATGAATCTGCCCTACTTCCGGAAGAGCCGGTTTTTCCCAGCGGTGGACATCTCTGTTTTGAGAGCCTACAGGCCGGATGTGGTGGTTACGCTGATAGAGGAGGCGCACGTCATCTGGCGGAGGATACAGATACGGGAAGAGCGGGAGAAGACCGGCGCCTTCTTGAGGCTTAAGGACGTATTTGCGTGGCGCACGGCTTCTATACTGCTGGGGGACACCATAGCTAAGGCCCTCGGCGTCTCCAACATAGTAGTGGCGGTGAAACACCCCGCCCACGTTATATACAGAATCGCATTAGAGGGCGCGAGGCCGAGGTTTTACCTCTCTTTCCCCATCACATACGTGAGGGGCGATCCAGAGGCGAGGAGGGAGATCGATAGGTACCGATCGCTGATGCTTAGTAAATTCGTGGCCTTTGACCCGCTTACCATGGACGAGCGGGTTCTTAGACTGGCTAAGAAGAGGGGCCACGTGGCTGTGGTGGAGGCGGAGGAGCGTTGGCTTCTGCCTCCCGGCGTCAAGCCGGCGGTGGAGGACGAGCCTGAGCTCTACCCAATGGAGATACCGGTAGACCAAGTGGAGGAGGTTTTGCTAGACATCGACAACTTGATTAGGTTCAAGGACTTCCGCTACATTCTCCAGTCGGACGCGGTGGCGGTGTATAGGCCATTTATGAAGCAGATGTTTCACAGAGGCGTCTTCAGCGAAATTATGTACGCCACCAACACTGCCCACAAGAGGCTGTTCATATATATGCCCCCCGAGGATAGGCTGGCTGGCGTGGACTCCCCCTTCGGCGCAGGGGTCGGCGCGGTGGAGGAGGATTTTGAGAAGTTCCTCGCCGCTATTGAGAAGTTTGCTTCTCGTTTCTCAGCCGGTTGATAAATTCCTGGATCTTCTCGCGCCCTCTTATCTCAAGGTAGCCCACCCTCTCGTCAAATACATAGAGGGTGTCCTCGTCTGCGAAGGGAATGTGTATTACCTTGACCTCGGGGGTCTGGAGAGTTACGGAGTCCCGCGTTACTAAATACGCCTTCACGCAGATTTTTACTCTACATATCTATATTTGCTATGCGTAAAATTGGTGCCTATTACTGGGGTGGAAGTTTCAGTGTCGTCTAGCTTCTTCATCTCTCAAGCCGACCGAGCTTCAACATTTAAGTACCCTAGCCACTACCTTCATGGATTATAAAGTTGTCGGTGGAGTAGTGCTGGGGGTTATCATAGGCATCCTATTGGCAATGTCTATCCTTTCGAGCCAGCCCGCGGCGCAGAAGCCGCAGTGTCCAACTTCGGTAGATGTCATTAAGCAGAGGGGGAAGCTTGTCATGGGGACTTCCGCCGACTGGCCTCCATATGAGTATGTAGAGGGGAGCGCCGTAGTTGGAATAGATGTGGACATCGCGAGGCGCATCGCGCAGAGCCTTGGCGTGGGGCTTGAGGTGAGGGATATGAAGTTCTCCGCCTTGATCGAGGCCGTGAAGAGGGGGGATGTGGACGTTGTGCTCGCCGACATGGCCATAACGCCCGACCGCGAGAGGCAGGTGCTCTTCTCTATACCGTATCAGGTGGACACCTCGGTGGTCATAGCGAGGCGGGGCGCGCCGATACGCTCCGTCGAGGACTTGAGGGGCAAGGCGGTGGGGGTCCAGGTGGGCACTGTGCAGGAGGATTGGGCTGTCAAGACGCTTGGCAACTTCTCCAAAATTGTGAGGTACGACAAGGTGTATCCCTACATGGTGGAGGCCCTGCGGAAAGGTGACCTAGACGCAATAGTGGTAGGCGGCGTGGTGGGTAGGGCTGTTGTGAAGAGGTATCCCGAGTTTGAGATTGTTATGTCCACCGGCGTTAGGTACAGCGCGGTGGCGATGCCCCTCTGCGCACAAGACCTAAAGCTGGAGGTCGACAAGGTGATCTACGACATGTTGCAGTCCGGCGAAATGGAGCGTTTGATATCTAGCTGGGTCGAGAAATGGCTCTACTCATAACGTTGTATACCTTGCTGAGCTTCATCTCGCCTTTCGCCTCCTACACCTCGGTGACGATAGACGGGAGGCCCGCAGTCGTGTATGTAGCCGACAATGTGGTGAAGTGGAGTATCGGCTACATGAACGTATCGACATACGACCCCAGAGGGGTGGGGGCAGTGGGCATGGTCTTCCTCTTTCCTACCAACTCGACGTATTGCTTCTGGATGAAGAACACCAAAATCCCTCTAAAAATCGTGTGGGTGAGGGGCACCTCCCCCACCACGTGGTCATACGGGAGGCCGCTGGACGCCACCCCCGTCTGCGGATTTGGCGACAAGGTCCTGGAGCTCAGGCCGGACTTCCCCACGCCTATGCGGGTGGAGATCGGCGAGCAACGACGTCTTCACTAATCAGTGGGGTTCATCTTCGTCACACTTTAAAAATAGCCCCTTTTTAAAAACGTGTGGTACATAACTGCGGCGCTTGTGCTCTACGCGGCTTCCATAGCCGCGGGCATCGCAGGTCAGGCGCTCCTCTCAGCGGTTTTTGGCATAGGTTCCACCGTGGCGGTGGCCACGTATTTAACCAAGGCCCACTCTCTGTTGGTTAATCTGAGAGAAAAGCTGTGGGATAGGCTCGCCGCTGTGTGGCTTGGTGGTGAGTACGCCGCCGCTATTTGGCTCTACGTGCTGTCGGGAGTAGGGGCTCAAATACTCTCTGTACTGCTGGCGGGCCAGTTGGAATCTCTGGCGTCTATTCTCCCAAAAGGCCCCGTGCCCAACGCCGCAGTTGATCAAGAGACTTTTGGCAGACTGCTGGGCGTGGCGGCGCTCGGCCTCGGTTTACTTGGGCTAGCCCTTGTCTGGCTCGCCTCGTGGGCGTACCTAATCGAGCTATTTACCAGAGATCTCTACCTAATTAGAGCGGTGGCCGGCGTCGGCACTTTCAGACCATATAGCGCAACTTTTTACATAATTCTAAGCATCGTCACCCTAGGATTTTTATACTTCTACTGGCTATACTCGGTATGGAGGTGGATTTCACAACTGACGAACTTGACGAAGTCGCCTCCGCCATCGCAAGGTCTAGTTGCAACGTAGCGCTTACAGGCGCTGGGGTTTCCACGGCCAGCGGAATACCCGACTTCAGAGGCCCACAAGGCATATGGCGGGTGGTTGACCCAGAGAAGTTCGATATTGATTACTTCTACAAAAACCCTGACGAGGTGTGGAATTTGTTTGTAAATCTCTTCCTCCCCGCCTTCAACGTGAAGCCGAACCCGGCGCACTACGCCCTTGCCGAGCTTGAAAAAATGGGGAAGCTGTGCGCGGTGATTACGCAGAACGTAGACATGCTTCACCAAGCCGCCGGTAGTAGAAACGTGGTGGAGCTACACGGGGCTTTGAGAGAAGCGGTGTGCACCCAGTGCAGGGCGAGGTACCCCCTCTCCGAGGCCGTAAAACGCCGCGTCTCGGGGGCGCCCAGATGCCCGAAATGCGGCGGAGTTTTGAAGCCCGATGTTGTTTTCTTTGGAGAGCCCCTACCCCGGGACGCTGTTAGGGAGGCCTTTATGCTGGCGGAGATGGCGGATGTCTTCATGGCTGTGGGGACGTCCCTCGCTGTTTACCCGGCCAATCAGTTGCCAGTGGTGGCTAAGAAGCGGGGCGCCAAACTCGTAATTATCAACGCAGATGAGACCTTTTACGATTTCTACGCCGACTACATAGTGAGGGGCCGCGTCGAGGAGGTATTACCAAGACTAGTGGACAGGCTCAAGAGCATGTTATTTTAAACAGGCTCCTATTTAACAAAGCCGCCTCTGCCTTTCTCTTCACTTCCTGCGCTTTTATACACTCAACATCCTCTTGTATTAGGCCTAGGGCCTCTTGTAGAAGTTTTTCAAATTTGTCTAGAGAACCCTCCTGTAGCTTTACATACGCCGCTGCAAGCATGATTAAGCCTTGGAGAGTGGGGTTTCTAGTCTCCCTCCAGATGTCCTCCAGCGCATTGTGCGCCTCCCAAAACCTCTCGGCGTTGAATAACTCAACAAACCGCCTCACGCCGCCCTCGACTCTCTCGAAAGTGATGTCTACGACGTCCAGCAACCTGCCGCCAAGTATTTTCTCCACCTTGTTTATTACAGCATCTACGTCCTCCTCGGTCTTCACATCTACCTCTAAATGTCTCGTGGCGATCCGCACCGTGATTACCGGAGCGACGGCCCTCACTTTTTTGATTAGTTCCTCTCTATGCGCAGGTGTGTATCCCGGGTTTTCAACTATGAGTAGCTTCCTCATTTAAGAATCGACAGCAACGTAGCTGTGAAATCCACAATATCTCTAAATGAAACCATCCCCACCAGCTTACCTGAGTGGTCAACCACTGGGAGGTGTCTGATGTTTAGCTCTCTCATTTTTTCCATGGCCTCTACTACCAGGGCGTCTTCTTTTATCACTATTGGGTTCTCCGTCATTATCATCCACGCCGGCGTGTCGGGGGACAGCGCCCTGGCCAGGACGTATACTATGTCTCTCTCGGTGACTATTCCAATGGGTTTACCCTCGTCGTCGACAATGACGACGCTACCGATCTTGTTTTCGTACATCTTAATTGCTATGTCTCTAACCTTGTCATTTTCCTTGGCGGTAACCACATTTTTTACCATTATATCAGAGACTCGTAGAGGCAACTCCCTCCTTTTTATCAGTGGCATATATTTGCTATTGTGCAGATATTTATATTTTGATTACAGTTTTCTTAATGGTGAGGTCTAAGTCGACTATTACTTTGACATCTCCATAGATTTCTTTGAGTTTCCTCACAGTGGCCAGCATCCTGTCGATTTTCCTCAGGAAGTCTAGGTTGTCTTGAAGGGGGCCACCTGCGTAGAACTCCACGCCCTCGGCAGGCTTGAGATCTATGCCGAAGGCGAAGGCCAGTTCCTGGAATTTAAGCCACCTCTCCTCCACGGCCTCCAGCGCCGGGCGGTTGACTCTGTACTTCTCGGCGTACTCTCTAAGGGCCGATAGGATGTTCTCCAGCTCGGAGAGCGATAGGTAGATCATCGTGCCAGGTAGTAGGCGATTTCCACGTTATCTACGCAGAACCTCACCATACCCGGCGCGAGATCGCGGCAGTTGAAGGAGTTGAGCCTGACCTCCTCCCTCGGCAGGGGCGTTATTGGTTTTGGCGGCGGCAGAGGCGGCATCACCTCGGGCAACTGGGCGGTGGTGATATAGCTCTCGGAGGGGCCTATGACAAGGGAATACTCCTTTAGCCCCAGATCGCCGGCCATCTTGCCCGCCTCCACTAGCACCTCCAAGACGGAGGACAAGGCCTCGTATAAATACCCCAGCGTTCCCAACCCAATTACGTAGTTACCCACCTCTCTACTAGCCAGCAGAATCGGCGTGGCCTCGATTTGAGGGAGAAGGTTTCTGACATGCCAAATTACCTTGTCTAGGTTTTTAGAGTTGACTACAATCATAACGTTATCCTAATTCTATCGCCTAGCTTTTCTAGATACACAACGTCGTCTGGCCCAAGAACTTTTAGAAGGACCTCTTTAATGGCAGGTGGTACTTGCAGTTCGGCTACTCTCACCTTGTAGAGCCTTCTCTCGCTCATGGCACCACTATCAAATTCCTCCCCTTGAAAACCACATACATGTCAGGTGGGAAGTTTTTCAGTAGGTTTATGGGCACACCTGTTGGGCGTGGGGGCCAGTAGAAGTTCACCTTTGTGCCTTTTATAGCCACGGGCTTTGCTTTGTATCTCTGTAGAAGGGACTCGACGTCTTCGATTATTTGTAGTTGCGAGGTGTACAAAATCATTGCCACTACACCACGTCTCTTTTATATATTTTCCTTTGGGGGGTAAACTATATATACGCTTGCATCAGGATAGGCGATGCAAGGCATTATCCTAGCCGGGGGCTTTGGGAAGAGGCTGGCGCCTCTGACCTCGGAGGTGCCTAAGCCGCTGTTGCCGGTGGGCGGCAAGCCTATCTTGGTGAGGCAGATCGAGTGGCTTAGGGGATACGGCGTAACTGACATAATTCTTGCAGTTGGCTACTTGAGGCAGAAGGTATTTGAGGCGTTGGGCGACGGGAGAAAATTCAGCGTGAGGATATTCTACAGCGTAGAGGAGGAGCCCCTCGGGACGGGGGGTGCCGTGAAAAACGCCTTGCCATTCATCACAGAGGACCCGATAGTTGTGGTGAATGGCGATGTGCTGACTAACATCCCAGTGGATAAGATGGTGGAGGCGCTAGGCGACGCCGACGGGGCCATAGCACTCGTCCCGTTGAGGAGCCCCTATGGCATTGTGGAGTTCGACAGCGGTGGCTTTATCACTAGGTTCCGGGAGAAGCCGCTTCTAGATGGCTTCTTTATAAACGCCGGGGTTTACGTACTTAGGCGGAGGGTGTTGCAGGAGTTGCCCGACCGGGGGAATATTGAGGAGACTCTCTTCCCGAGGCTCGCCCAGCAGAGGCGGCTGAGGGCGATGGTGTTTAGAGATGTGTTTTGGCGCTCGGTAGACAGCCTAAAGGATCTAGAGGAGGTAGATAGGTTCTTTGCTGGTAATAATGGAAATTGAAGAGGTAGTTCTAAAACACGCGCTTGCTAACGCCGTTAGGTACGGGGGGAAGGCGGACGTCAAGGCTGTGATGGCGAAGATAATGGCGGAGATTCCTGAGCTGAGGGCTAGGGCTCGGGAGGTTAGGCAGGTGGTGGACCAGGTGGTGGCGCGGGTTAACTCTATGCCTCTCGAGGAGCAGTTGAAGATTTTGAGGGAGAGGTGGCCCGAGGTGCTTGAGGAGAGGAGGCCGGAGCAGAGGCGGGCCGGCTTGGAGGGGCTACCCGAGTTGCCGAAGGTGAGGGGTGGGGTGGTTGTGCGCTTTGCGCCGAATCCCGACTTCGTGCTACATCTGGGGAGCGCCCGCCCCGCCGTCCTCAACTACGCCTACAGGCTTAAGTACGGCGGCCGGTTTATACTCAGGTTTGAAGACACAGACCCAAGGACTAAGAAACCCCTCGTGACCGAGGAGGTGGACGCGTACCAAGCCATTAGGGAGGATTTGAAGTGGCTTGGGGTTAAGTGGGATGAGGAGTACATCCAGTCCCGCCGGATGGAGATCTACTACGAACACGCGAGGAAGTTGCTAGAGATCGGGGGGGCCTATGTGGATTTGTGCAAGCCGGAGGAGTGGAGGAGGCTTAGAAACGCGGGGAGGGCGTGCCCCCACCGGGAGCAACCGCCGGAGGTCAACCTGGAGCTTTGGGATAAGATGCTTGGGGGGAGTTTCGGGGAGGGGGAGGCTGTGGTCAGAATCAAGACAGATCTGGCTCATCCCGATCCCAGCGTGAGAGACTGGGTTGCTTTTAGAATTATAGATACCTCCAAGACGCCGCACCCCCTAGTTGGGGATAGATACGTGGTGTGGCCTACGTATAACTTCGCCGTGTCTGTAGACGACCATCTAATGGGCGTGACCCACGTGCTTAGGGCTCAGGAACACAGCGTAAATACGGTTAAGCAGTCTTACGTGTTTAAGCACCTCGGCTGGGAGCAGCCGGTAACCATCCACTTCGGCAGGCTTAGGATAGAGGGGGCTACCCTCAGCAAGTCGAAGCTCAAGGCGCTTAAGATTAGGTACGACGACTTGACCCTCCCCACCCTCGCGGGGCTGAGGAACAGGGGGATACTGCCGGAGGCTATCTGGGATTTGATACTCTCCGTGGGGATAAAGCCTTCCGACTCCACAGTGGCTCTCGCCAATCTCTACGCCTACAATAGGAAATACGTGGAGCCCATTGCCGATAGGTACATGTACGTGGCGGATCCCGTCAAGCTCGTTTTTGAGGTGGACCGGGAGCTGGCGGCGCGCGTGCCGTTTCACCCCAGCTATAGGGAGAGGGGGGAGAGGGTGTATAGGCTGGGCCCGGGGCGTGTGGAGGTGTATGTCCAGCGGCGCGACGTCGAGGCTGGGAAGGTCGTGAGGCTTATGGAGCTGGCCAACGTAGAGGTCGAGAGGGTGGAGGGAGACGTGGCGTATGGCCGTCTCCACAGCCTCGGGTTGGAGGAGGCGAGGCGCGTCGGCGCGCCGATAGTTCAGTGGGTTTCTCAGCCCATCGAGGTGAGGGTGGTGAGGCCGGCGGCGGTGGGTAAAAAGGAGGTGGAGATGGGCCTCGGCGAGAGCTATCTCGACGCCGTGGAGGTGGGCCGCTATGTCCAGTTCATGCGCTACGGCTACTTGAAGAAGGTGGGGGGTAGGGAATTTGTCTACGTACATGACTAGGGTCCTCTTCGACGCATTGACGCCTAAGCAGGCGAGAATAGCCGCAGTTCTCCATATAGAGGGCGCCCAGCGGGGGGTCGAGGTGGTGGTTACATGTAGAGACTATATGCACGTGGCCGATATGCTTGAGCTATACGGCGTGCCCCACCGTTGTGTCGGTAGGTACGGCGTGTCGCTTTACGAGAAGCTCGTATACGGTCTGGAGCGGCAGAGAGCTTTGGCAGACGTGGCGGTGGAGGTTGACGCCATGGTGGGCTTCCCGTCGCCCGACGCCGCCCGTGTGGTGTTTGGGCTAGGCAAGCCGCTAGTGGTCCTTAACGATACCCCCCACGCGCATCACGTCAATAGGCTTGTTATCCCCCTCTCCGATGTGCTGGTGGCGCCAGCCGCGACGCCGGAGGAGGCTTGGAGGAATTACTGCCCCCGTAGGGTGGTGACGTTCGACGGAGTGTTTGAATATATGTGGACTTCTAGGTTTGCCCCAAACCCCGACGTGGTGAAGAGCCTGGGGCTTAGCCCCGGGGGCTACGTGGTTTTTAGACCTGAGGAGGCGCACGCGGCTTACTACCGCTGGGACTACGCAGAACTACGCAGGAGGCTTGTGGAGGAGGCGAGGCGTCTCGGCTACGTAGTGGTGAACATCCCCCGGTACCCCGACCAGATAATGGATGGCGTGGTTAATCTCACAAAGGCCGTGGACCATCTTCAGCTTGCCTACTTCTCCGCAGGTGTTGTGACAGGCGGGGCCTCTATGGCCACCGAGGCGGCGTTGCTGGGGGTGCCCGCCCTCTCCTACTTCCCGGAGGGCTACTACCTAGATGACTACCTGGCGAAGAGGGGGGCCCCCTTGTATAGGTGTAGAGACTTGGAAACTTGTCGAGGGGCGCTGCGTGAGATGTTGAGAGTGGGTAGGGCGGGTCCGCTTAAGCTGGAGGATCCCTCAAGGGTAATTTTCGAAGTGGTGTCCGGCGTTGTTTCAAGATAACTTTTTTAATCACTGCTTTAGTAGTGGACATGGGCATCAGGTCTGTGGCCCTGTTTAAAGTGGGCCGTGACTACGGCGTGACTTTTCTAGACTTGAAGCTCGCCGGGTTGAAAGAAGCCGGCGAGAAGGCGGGGAGGCTAAGTGGCGAGTTGGAGTCTATCGAGCGCGAGCTCGTGGGCGTCGTGCCTAGGCTGGAGGAGATGTATGCTCTTGACGTGGCTATGGAGGACGCCGCAGGTAGGAGATACGCGGCGAGGCTCTACGCCCACGGCGGCGTGATTCACTACGTGGTGCTGATTTCGCCTAAGAACACGGTGAGAAGCTTGGCCAAGAGGCTCTCGGCACAGGGCTGGAAGATGCTCGTTTTGATAGAGAAAAAGGGCGTCAAGAGGAGCGCCCCCAGCGAGACAGACGTTCAATAAATTCCAGAAACCCGCTCCTCTCGGCGTAGCTCAGCCAGTCCACGGCCTCGTCTAGACAGCCGCCCCCCACCACACACCGCCTTATCGCTTCAAAAGTCTCGTCTCGGCTCCGCTTGGTGACGTCTATCTGCACGGCCCAGGGCCACCTCTCCCTAGCCTTGACGTAGACAACGTCCAGCATCTCTGCCCAGACGTTGTCAAGCACCTTCTTCAGAGGCCACCCCCTATCCACCAGCTCTCTAAACAAGACGTCTGGCGCCTTTCTCAACACCACGACGGCCTCCGGATCGGGAGACAGCTCCACCACGTGCGTGTCCACCACATCGCCGGGGGCGACGGCTCTACACACAACCTCGGCGGCGCGTGCCAAGTCGCTAATTTCGTAAGTCGCGAGCTCAGGTATGTACACAACGTAGGGGGTGTTGGCCAGTACCTCGCCAACTGTGACGCACCTTGTGCTGAGAACCTCGGCGAGTTTTCTGCAGTGGGTTGTCTTGCCTACGCCCGGCGTGCCTGTTATGAGGGCCTTAGGGCGTGGTGCGGCGCACGTCACGTGGAAACGGCACAACGTCTCTGATGTGGTCGGCGCCGGTTATCCACATCGTGAGTCTATCCACCCCCAGCCCGAAGCCAGAATGCGGCACCGAGCCGTACCTCCTAAGATCTATATACCACCAATAGTCCCTCGGGTCTAGTCCAAACCTCTTTATCTTGTCCACGAGCTCCCTTTCGTCATATATCCTCTCGCCGCCCCCGATCACCTCGCCGTAGCCCTCCGGCAGGAGGACGTCGAAGCTCAGCGTCACCTCCGGCCTCCTGGGGTCATTCCTGTGGTAAAACGCCTTCAGCTTCTCGGGGAAGCCGTAGAGCACCAGAGGCTTGTCGAACTCCAGCGTCAAGGCCCTCTCCTCATCGGCGCCGATGTCGTCACCCCAGTTGATAGAAACGCCCCTCCTTCTCAGAATCTCCACGGCCTCGTCGTAGCTCACCCGGTAAAACGGCGGCTTCGCCCTCTCTAGGTATTCAGTCTTCCTCCCCAGTAATTTCAACTCGTCCTGCCTCTCCTCAAGCACCTTCTCAACTACGTGGCTGATCACCTCCTCGCCGACGCGCGCCGCGTCCTCCATGCCGGCCCACGCCATCTCCATCTCGGCGTGCCAGAACTCGGTGAGGTGACGCCTCGTTCTAGAGGGCTCCGCCCTGAAGCTGGGCGCGACTACGTACACCTTCTCGAGGCTGTAGATCAACACCTCGAGGTAGAACTGCGAGCTCTGGGTTAGGTAAACCGGCTGGCCGAAGTAGTCCACTTTGAATAGGGTGGCGCCGCCCTCCACAGCCGCCGTTATGAACATTGGCGTGTGCACCTCGTAGAAGCCGCTCCTCCTAAAGTATTCATGTATCGCGCCGAACACCGTGTGTCTAATCTTCAACACAGCCTGCATTTTCCTACTCCTCACCCAGAGGTGCCTCACGTCTAGGAGGTATTCGCTGTCGGCGGCGACGGCGTCTTCATTTATGGGATATGGCTCGCCACTGTAGGCCCAGTCTATACTCTCGACGTGAAGCTCCACGCCGCCGGGCGCCCTGGGCTCCCTCACCAACGACCCGGTGACAACTAGCGAAGATTCTAGATTCAGGTCCTCGGCCTCTCTAAACCTGTCCCTGGGAAGCACTAATTGAACTACGCCGGTGGAGTCGCGAAGCAAGATGAATATCTTCTCCTTCAATACCCTCTTACGGTGCACCCAGCCCCGTACCGTGGCCCTACCCTCGCCTCTCTTCAAAACCTCGGCTATAGGCTCCGCCTTTTTATAAGGCTCCATCGCTAATCCTGCCGAACCTCTTTATATATACCCACCACCAAGCCGCCGGCGCACTCGCCGGCTTGCTTACCCACGTAGTCACCCTCTTGGTATTTCCTCCGGCGCTCAGTCCCATCGCCGCAACGGATAACTGTGTAGATCTCCGCGGGTTTTTCCCTGCCTCTTACCGCCGTCTCTCTCCAAAACATATACGTAAAGAAGGCCAGCATTATTAACGCAATGCCGGTTAGAATAACTACGTCCCAGCTAGTCATGTCGTGACTCTAAGACGCCGGCCTTGGCGTAGTCCTCCTCCCCCCGGCCCATAGCGGTGAGTATCTCATACAGCGCCTTAACCCCGCTTATGGCCACGTTGCCCATCTCGGCCTCGCCGGCGGCTAGCGAGGCGTAACGCATATCCTTTGCGGCGTTTTTCACAGTAAAGGTGGGCGGCGCGTGGCCCAGCATCCTGTCGATGTAGCGCGCCGCCACGTCTTTAAACACAGTGAGGGAGAGCAACTCCTTAAATACGTCTGGGTTTATGCCGTATTTGCCCACGAGGGCTAAGGACTCCCCCAGCACCGCCACCGTGGAGATTAGGAAGGCGTTGTACGCCAGCTTCAGCACAACGGCGTTGATGTCATTACCAACGTGTAGAATGGTGCCGAACTTCTCTAGGACTGGTCTGACCTTTACGTATACGTCGTCTGGGGCCCCTACTATATATATGGCGTCGCCGTTTTCTACGTTACGGGGGCTCCCCACCACGGGCATTGCAAAGGCTTTCTTCCCCCGGGCTTTTAGAAGCTCCAGCGCCCTCCTGGCTCCGTCGACTGAGTAGGTGCCGGCCAGCGCTATGTAGTCGCCGCCTAGGTGCGGCACCACGCTGTGAAGAGCTTGGTCGTCGGCGACGAACACCACGGCGAGGCCCTTGGCTTCCTCCAGCTTGGCGATGGGGCGCCCCGGCGCCTCCTTGACCTTTTCCCTGGTGCGGTTCCACCACAACACCTCAAATCCTTGCGCCGCGGCCCGCTTTGCGAAGGCCTGCCCCATGTTGCCCATGCCGACTACGGTGATCTCCATGGCTCTTCAACACGTAGGTGTTTATATCTCTGTGCTCAATCTGTTGCGTGAGGCTGTTGCGGACAGATCCCACGAGGCCGGATCCCCACGTCATCAAGTCCGCGGCCGAGGTGTTGGACAGAGGCGGCATAGTGGCGGCCCCCACGGAGACGGTATATGGCCTATTCGCACACGCCTATAGAGAAGACGGCTGTATAAAGGTGTTTAAAGCAAAGGGCCGCCCCATGGACAACCCCTTGATAGTCCACGTCGACTCTCTCGAAATGGCTGAGGAGGTGGCAGAGATACCGAGAGACATCGCCGAGGTGCTAAGGCGGGTATGGCCAGGCCCCATCACGGTGGTGGCTAAGTCGCGTGGAGTTGTTTCTAGATGCGTGACCGCGGGGCTGGACACTATAGCCGTGAGGGCGCCGGCTCACCCAGTGGCTCTTGCCATAATTAGAGAGCTGGGGGCCCCTATTGCGGGGCCCAGCGCCAACAAGGCAGGTAGGCCGAGCCCCACCACTGCTTTACACGTAGTTGAGGATCTAGACGGCGAGGTGGATCTCATAATAGACGGGGGGCCTACCTTCTTCGGCGTGGAGTCCACCATTATAAACGTCACGAGGAGGCCACCTGCGTTGCTCCGGCCCGGTCCCTTTACTGTGGAGGAGTTGGAGAGGTTTTTCGGCGCTGTGGAAATTCCGCCGGTGGCGCGGGGGGTGGCGGAGGCTGAGGTGGCTCTTGCGCCGGGTATGAAGTACCGCCACTACGCCCCGGAGACGGCGCTTGTAGTGGTGCATTTCGATCTAGGCGACGCCGTCAGGGCTTTGAAGTCTAAGGGGCTTAAGGTGGCCGTGCTGTGTGCAGTTGGTAAATGCGCAGAGGCCGACTACGTGATTGATATGGGTTCTGATTTATACGAGGTGGCGAGAAATTTATACAAGTCGCTGAGAGACCTCGACAGGCTTGGAGTAGACGTGGGTTTGGCGCCGGCCTTGGAGGAGCGGGGCATAGGTCTGGCTATTATGAACAGGTTGCGTAAGGCTGCGGGGCATAGGGAGGTTTTTAATACTGGACAGCTACTGTCGGTGGTATGAGCTGGGTTGAGGAGTTCTTTGACGATGTATATCTCGATTTTATGCAGTACTACCGGAACGAGGAGGTTTCTAAAGTAGAGGCCGCCTTTGTACAACGGAGTCTGGGCGTGAGGGCGGGGGCGCGGTTTCTGGACGTAGCTTGCGGCCATGGGAGACATATGGCGCATATGCCCCGGGACTCGGTGGTGGGCATTGATATAAAGCTTGAGTATCTGAGACATGCCAAGAGGTTTGGGGATGTGGTGCAGGCCGACGTTAGGCTGATGCCTTTTCGAAAAGGGGCCTTCCACGGGGCCTACATCATGCACTCTACCTTCGGCATGTTTGGGGACGAGATAGACATGGAGATGTTGACGTGGCTTTCCGGCGTTGTTAAGATGGGCGGGCGCCTCTTGATAGACGTAGCGAATAAAGATAAGGTGGAGGGCATATACGCCTCTCTGGGCGAGATGTGGAATTTCTGGCTGACGGCGGGGCCCTACAGAGTACTCAGCACGGCGTACTACAACCCCATCACGTCTAAAATCAGGGAGACGAGGCTTATTTACAAAAACGGGAAGTACATTGGCGAGAAAACTCTAGAGCTTAGGCTGTACAGTCTTGGCGAGTTGCGCCTGCTTTTAACAAACGTGGGCTTCGTCGTGGAGAGTCTCTACGGGGACTTCAACGGCGAGGCTTATTCAAAAAATTCCGACCGGCTGATAGTGGTCGCCGTCAAGGCGGGGGGCGTGTCCAGAGGCTTGAGACAGGCGGTGGAGTGGGTTGAGTAAGCCTCCGCATAGGGGGGTAAAAGATAAATCCACTCCCCGTCGCTGGGTATATGCGCGTCTTGTCTTTTCCCAACGCTCTCGACATCGCGTATGAGCTTGGGGGGCTTGGCCCCGTTTCTCAGGTGGAGGAGAGGGTTTTCCCAGATGGGGAGGTGCTCGTCCGGGTACCTGAGGCAGATGAGGGGGTTGTGTTGGTGGCTAGGCTCTATCCAAGTGTTAACGATAACCTGATTAAGCTACTCATCACGCTAGATGCGTTAAACGACATGGGGGTGCGGAGGATAGTCCTCGCCATCCCCTATATGCCGTACGCGAGGCAAGATAGGCGTTTTAGGCCTGGCGAGCCTATTAGCTCGAAGACTGTGTTTAAGTTGCTTAGCCAGCTCGGCGTTTCTGCCATCGTCACGGTGGATCTGCATAAGGAATACGTGGCGGAGTACGCGCCGAGGGTTTTGGTGAGAAACGTCTACCCAGCGGAGGAGTTCGCCAAGGCCCTTCCCAACGTCGACGTGGTTATAAGCCCAGACTTCGGCTCCGTCCGCAGAGCGGAGTCTCTGGCAAAGGCCCTGCGGGTTCCCTATACCTATTTCGAGAAGTATCGGGATAGGAATACGGGAGCTATAACTCTCATTCCCAGACAGGAGCTGGATTTGAGAAACAAGAGCGTGGTCCTTGTTGACGACATCCTCTCCACTGGGGGGACGCTTGTTGAGGCCTGCAGGTCTGCGAGGACTTTGGGCGCCTCTGCAGTTTACGCAGCGGTGACTCACTGCCAGCTTCTAAAAGACGCCAGGGAGAGAGTGAGGAGCTGTGTAGATAGGCTTGTCTGCACAGATTCTATTCTTAACGAGTTTGCCGAGGTAAAAATCGGGCCGGTTCTAAGAGGGGAACTGGAGGTAGTCCTATAGCCGCCAGTACCGCCCAGTGT
Organism: Pyrobaculum ferrireducens; assembly: GCF_000234805.1. Classification (NCBI taxonomy): domain Archaea; kingdom Thermoproteati; phylum Thermoproteota; class Thermoprotei; order Thermoproteales; family Thermoproteaceae; genus Pyrobaculum; species Pyrobaculum ferrireducens. The sequence continues at coordinate 1,311,878 of NC_016645.1, read as the reverse complement.
AGCGCCTCACCTCTACAGCCAGTTCCTCAAACCGCTTGTAGACGCCGGGCGCGCTCTCCGTCTGGGCCTCGCCGGGGGCGAACTCCCCCGCTGTGGCGAGGCGTATTAGGGCCTTAGTGCCTCTCTTAATAACAGAACGGTTGTAGCCCCCCTCTAGTAGAAACACAGTGGGCTTCTGCAACTTCAATATGGCGTCTATGGCGTAGAGGTAGCCCTTGAGGGAGAGGTTGAGATCTCCAAGGGGGTCATCTCTATGCGCATCCCACCCCAGCGACACTATCACCAGCTTGGGGTTGTACTGCCTCAAAATGGGGATTATGAATTCGTCCACCACCTTGACGTAGATGTCGTCTCCAGCCTCTGGGGGCAGTGGGATGTTTATGTTGAAGCCCTCGCCTCTGCCCTCGCCCACCTCCTCTGGATACCCGGTTCCGGGGTACAGGGTGGCTGGGTGTTGATGTGTTGATATGTAGAGGAGGTCTTTTGCGTAGAGTATCTCCTGGGTGCCGTTTCCGTGGTGGACGTCTATATCCACCACAGCCACGCCTTCCCCGAGGTATAGGGCGCCGATCGCCGCCGTGTTGAATATACAGAACCCCTGGGTGGGCGCTGTTAGAGCCCTCCCCACAAACCCGGCGTGGTGGCCCGGAGGCCTCGAAGCCACCAAAGCCACCTCTCTCTTATCGATGGCGTTGGCCACCGCCGAGACTGAGAGAGCCGCCGCGTCGCAAGTGCCAGGCGAGATATACGTGTCGCCGTCTATCTCAGCGCCACCTCTTTCACATATCCTTTTCACATAATCTACATAGCTCTTGTCGTGAACTGCGTATATCAAGTCCCAGGCGTCGGCCCGCATCTCGGGCTCTTTTACAACGGCGCCCGCCTCCAAGACACCCTCCACTAAATAATCCAGTCTGTCAGGGGCCTCGGGGTGTCTAAAGGGCGGGACGTGTTTCTTAAACACGTCGGAGTAGTATACAAGCATGTGGTTTTCGACAAGCCGCTAGTTAAATCTTTCAGTTGCTTAAAGCTATCTAGATATAACGTGTCGATACTTAAGAAGAGACAGGAGAAGAAAGACGAAGACGAGCTGGAGAAATTACTGTCAGAACTTAAGAAGGATGAAGAGGCTGAGGCGAGGGACGCCGCGGTAGTCTCTATACAAATAGCCGGGTTGAGAGAACTGGTCAGGGCTATTGAGAAGCTGACTGAAGCGGTTAAGAAATGTAACGAAGAGACGTAAATTGCCTAAATCTCTCAACTATTTTTTCTACTACTAATTCGAGCATTGTCCTCCCCCTCTCTGCAGATACCTCACCTGGCTTTAAACAGCCCACTACCCCCGTCTTGGAGAACTCACCCACCCGTTTTTTTCCAAAGAGGGAAATATCGCCTTCGCAAATCTCCACGAGCTCCCCGACTAGCGATCCGCCGATCGCCAAGTATATACTCGTCTCGTCGCTTCCCGCGTGGTCTCTGGGGGATGCAATAGCCCATATGTTTACAGGCAGTACCCGCGGCCCCAGTTCATAATTTAACTGCTCCGAGATTAGCTTCACAGCGTCCCACACACCGCCATGACCCACAACCACAACCACAACTCCACACTTCTCCACGGCCGACCTCAGCACATCTTCAAGATATGGCAAGAAACTGCGGCACTTTACCGAAATTGTCTGGGGGAAGTCTCTGTGCTCTTCGCTACAGCTGTAGTAAATAGGTGGGAGAGATCTGGCGCCTATCCTCTCGGCTACTTTATCAGCCACGTATCTCGCCACATCGGCATCTACCGTTGGCGGCAGATGAGGGCCGTGCTGTTCGTAGGAACCAACTGGCAGTAAACAGACCACGGAGCCCCCCACATCCCAAGAATTTTATCTAATTGGCAACTCTAGTTTACACACGCCAAGTTTATATACACACTTTAGTTGACTGCCATGTGCATAAGGTGGCGCTAATGGCGTTAAAAGGCTACCGAGAGTGGACAGAATCCCTCGGCCCCAGGCGTGAACACATTATACAGAAAACACAGGCGCGCCTACACGAGACGCTGTGGAGAAGCTTCACCTCGATAGGCGCGCTCCCCCACCACTTTAGATACGACTACCTCATAGCGCTGACTAACAACATCAACGCTGAGTTTATCCGCAAGGCAGTCGACAAGATTAGACGTGTATCGCCTGTGGAGATCGAGTTCTGCGAGGGCACCGGCGAGACGCCTATGGAGGCGTATAAAAACTGCGGACGTGCAAGCGGCCTAGGCGGTGAAGTAGCCGTGGTGGGACACATGGATGTGGTAAACAGCACCGACACGACTAAGGTCAACGGGCCGCTATACGTATACCGCCAGGTACAAGACCTCCTCAACAAAGCTACAGACTTCTGTAAAGACGTGGGCTGTATGGTGTTCTACCTCGGCGGAGATAACATTATGTTATTCCTCCCCACCCCCAAAGCCGCCTACGAACTGTACGGCTACCTAAATGCCGATTTACGGATTGGCCTAGGTATAGCGAAGAGGCCCTACAACGCCTTCGTTAAGGCCACCCGGGGGCTCGACGCCTTGAGGCACAGAGGCGCGACAGGCGTCAAGTTAGTGAAATGAGGCCCTACGTATATCTAATGGCCGCCGTTACGGTGGATGGGAGAATAGCCAGCAGAACTGGGTACTCACGGCTGTCGTGTCCCCACGACTTAAAGAGACTACACGCCATGAGGGCAAATGTAGACGCAGTAATTATAGGCGCCAACACGGCAATTGTAGACAACCCCAGACTCACCGTGCGGTATGTAGAGGGGAGGAACCCCGTGCGCGTATTGATAGACGGGGCGCTCCGCGTCCCTACGACGCTTAGAATTTTTGACAACTCGGCGCCAACTATTATTTACACCTCTAGACGCGCCCCCCTTGAAAAAATAGAAGAGCTGAGGGGGAGGGGCGTTGAAGTCGTCATCATAGGCGAGGAGAAGATAGACCCGGGAGACGTGCTAAGAGACTTGTACAGGCGAAATATGAAAAAGGTGCTTCTGGAAGGCGGCGGCAGGACTAACTGGGAGTTTCTCAACAGATGCCTAGTAGATGAGTTGATAGTCACCATAACCCCCTATGTATTTGGCAACGGCGTCTCGCTAATAGAGGGGGAGGGCTACCCAAACACCGAGGAAACGCCCTTCGTTCTCGAGCTTGTTAGCGTGAAGCTGTGTGAATGCGGAAGAGAGATTGTGCTCACCTACCGACTGAGATGTAAAAATAAGTTTACACAAAATATATGATTCGGAAAAATGAGTTTACTATGCAAAATATTGAAAGGGCGATCAGTGCCCTAAAGGCCGGGAAGCCTGTCATGATATACGACGGTGATGACAGAGAGGCGGAAGTTGACTTTGTTATACGTGCCGATGTGGTTAACCCAGCCACTGTGCGGTGGCTAAGAGAAAACGCAGGGGGTTTGCTGTGCTTCGCCACGACACGGGAGATTGGAAAAATCCTCGGGCTGGAATTTTTAAGCGAGTACTACAAAAGAAGAGGCTTCCACTCCACAGCCCCATACGGCGACGAGCCTGCCTTCATGGGGTATGTCAACCACATAAAAACTAAGACGGGCATAAGGGACTCAGATAAGGCCCTCACCATTAGGGAACTTGCAAAGGTTGTGGAACTGGCCCTTAAAGATCCAGAGGAGGCGAGGGAGGCCTTCCGGAGGCAATTTTACCTCCCAGGCCACGTGCCTGTGTTGGGAGGGCGTATAGGAGAGAGGTGGGGCCATACAGAGCTCTCTTTAATACTCGCAAAAGCCGCCGGCCTGCCGCCGGCAGTGGTCATCATAGAGATCTTGGGACGCCACACCGAGGCGATGCCTGTTGACGAGGCAAGAGAACTAGCTAAGTCACTGGACATCCCGTTGATAACGACTGAAGACATCAAAGCCTTAATTTAATCTTAATCTTGGCGATCTTTGCATCGTTGAGAAACTTCACTACGTAAGGCGCCAGGCGCTCCACCTCCCTCCTCGGCACCGTATGCCATGTAGGACATGTTCGATCCACATCCACCTTTTCGCCGTCGAAAATAAGCGGGTAGATGCGGCAACCAATCGGCCTAATGTCGTAAATTTTACAACTTCTCGATGCCGGGTCGTAGAAATAACAATGGCCATCTACATTTCTCAAGCGGTATACTCCGTCTTTCTCCACGGCGAAGTCCTCCAGCCTATACCCAGCCGATGTTATACGCTCAATATCCTCCGCCAACAGCTCCATTTCCGTGCCTACACAGCAGATGCCACACTTTATACATCTAAAACTCACCTCAAACCACTTGAGATCCCGCCACACATAGGCGGCAGGGACATGAAATAAAATATTTTTATTGAGCAGACGCATCTGCTAAGGTGTACGACGTCGTGATTGTGGGCGCCGGCCCCGCCGGCTCGGCCGCTGCCATCATGGCAAGGAGGCTGGGGCTCAAGGCAGTTGTCATCGACAGGAGAGAGCCGCCACGGGAAAAGCCCTGCGGCGGCGGCCTCACCCCCCGTAGCTGGAAGCTTCTAAACGCGCTGGGCGTGGAGTACCCCATCTACGGCGCCTGTAGGGAGATTGAAACCCGCGCCGCGGGCTACAGCTACGTGTTGAGAAAAGAGCCCATTCTCGTGACGAGGAGGCCCCAGTTCGACCACGCCCTGCTAAAGCAAAGCGGAGTCGACTTCATAAGAGACGAGGTAATTAATGTGAAAAACAACACTGTGGTTGGAAGAGGCGGGGAGTACCAGGCGAGGGTTGTGATAGGAGCCGACGGCGCCACGAGCGCTGTGGCGAGGTCCATCGGGGCGGGGAACTACCAAGGCCACAAAACCCACGCCATTGCCTACATGACTATAGCAAGGGGGCCCGCCAGCGAGCGGTGCGTAGTTGACTTCGACGCGGTTATAGACGCCACAGGCCAGCTAGGCTACAGCTGGATATTTCCCGTGGACGAGGGGGCGAATATAGGCGCCGGCGTGGGCTGGGGGAGGTGGATAGACCTAAGAAGGCTCGTGGTGGAGTACGCAGAGAAAGCCGGCTACAAACCCGGGCCAGTGCTGGGGCACCCACTCTCCCTAGGCTACGTCAAGAGTCTCGGCACGAGAAATGTGATGCTCGCCGGCGAAGCCGCGGGGCTTGTCGACGCCACCACGGGGGAGGGGATTTACTACGCAGTAGCCAGCGGAGCCGCCGCAACCCTCGCGGCTTACACAGCGTTGAAGATCTGGGGAAGCGAAAAACACGCCGCTGAGATCTACCAAAGGCTTGTAGAGCCCTATGTGGAGGAGGTGAGGAAGACCAGAGCTCTTTCACGCATCGCTAGGATCATCGGCAAGAGGAAAACCGTAATTAAACTCCTCGGCAGGAGGCTTCTCAATCTCTACACCAGAGTCTACACCGGAGAGGCCACCTACAGCCTCATGCTAAAGCCCATCGATAAGTCATAGCTCGACTTCAGAAAGCTGCTCTAGTACGTACTTCCTAATCTCCGCCTCCCCCGGAATCTCTCTAACGACCCTGCCGTCCTCAATCCACTTGACCAAGAGGGGCTCTCCACACGGCGGAGGGCTACCCCAGGGGACGGCAACGTGCCTAATGCCGCACCTATACAGTTGCTTAAACCCCGGCAACTTCCCCCTCTTAGTGATGGGAATCCACCTACCCCCCACCTCCACCTCCACGATATCCATAGACACATCTACGGAGGGCGGGAAGGCGATGGAGGTCCCCACGCCAAAGCCGTCAACCACGTCTCTTAGAGCCTCCACCTGCGGCTCGTCCAGCCCCCCGCTGACGAAAATCTTCACGTTTCTATAGCCGTTGAGGTCAAGAGCCCACCTCACCTCCTCGACGATTCTCCTAATATTCCCCCGCCTGCTACCCGGCGTGTCCAGCCTCACTCCGTGTAGCCTCTCCCCCAGCAACTTAGCCGCCAGAAGGGCCTCCTCCCTCTCGTCGAGGAACGTGTCGGCGAGCACTATGCGGGGTACCTCCGAGGGGACGGTCTTGTCGAACCAGACCCACGCCAAGGTGTGGTCGCCCGCCACGGCCCTGAATATTATCATCAAGGCATGCGGCATGGTGCCCGACGGCTTTATACCGAGCAACTCTGCCCCCATGACGGTGGCCACGCCGTCGCAACCTCCGATATACGCCGCGCGGTCCGCCATAGGCTGAATAGCGGGGTGAAGCGCCCGCGCTCCGAAAAAGAGACAAGTCTTTTCACCTGCTATCTTCTTCACGCGGGCCGCCTTGGTGGAAATGCTGGAATAGTGTCTAACCACGCCCAGAATCGCTGTCTCCAACACAGCAAATTCCAGATAGGGACCCTCGATAACCATAATGGGGTCGTTTTCGTAAAACAGAGTGCCCTCGGGCAGGGCGTACAGCGTTATCCTCCTACCCCGTAGAATTTCAACCACTTCCTTAAGCCCCGTGAACACCGCCCACTTAAAGCCCCTGGGAAGAGAGGCCACGTGGAACTCGGCCCTCACCCTCACATCAGCAAACCCCGCGTTTTTCAAAACCTCCACCGTCCTGGCGAAATATATGTCAGTGGTTCTCCCTGACAAAATATCTGAGGGAGACGCTGTATGTAGCATTGGGGAAAGGGAATTTATAGGGATTTAAATAAAATCGTGGATTTCTTCCCCTACGCAGAGGCCCGGCAGTTTCAACGCGAGATTTATGAAAAGGTATACGACGCGCTTCGCCGCGGCGCGGCGGCGCTGATCAACGCGCCGACGGGCCTCGGCAAGACTTCGGCGGTGCTCGCCGCCGCCGTGAAGTACATGCTGGAGACGGGAGTCCGCGTGCACTACGCCGTGCGGACGCGGGCTGAGCTAGAGCCGCCGGTGAGGGAGCTGGCCAAGATACGTCAACTGGGGGCCGACTTTAACTACATCGTCATCAAGAGCAAGCAAGACATGTGCTGCTACCCACAGATCCGAAAACTCAGCTACTTGGAGTTTCTCGCCGAGTGTAGCCTTCTTAAGAGCCTCGGGAGGTGCGCCTATTATCCACCGGGGGATGTGGACGTGCCTTTGAAAAACGTCGCTACATATGTAAAACTCCTCTGCGCCTCGAAGACATGTCCCTATGAATACGCCAAGAGGAAGCTCGACGAGGCAGAGGTCGTGATTTCTACATACTACTACATCTTCGGTAGAGAGGAAGCCCAGACGAAGGGCAAGGTGGTTATCATAGACGAGGCACACGCCTTATTTGACGCCGTTGTCCACCTCCACAGCATAAAGATTAGCGAAGGCGAGCTGAGGCAGGCGTACAGAGAGGCGCGTAAATACGGCTACGTGGAAGAGGCCGCGAAGATATACGCCATATATACCTACGTAAAAAAGGCTGAGGGCAACGTCGACCTCGGCGATCTTGCGGGTCTGGTGGCCGATTTACAACTTGACGATGCTATTAGAGAAATTACGAAAAGGAAAACGGAGAGTTTGCTTAACCCCTACACTCCGCTCCTCCTCGTGAAGGAGCTTAGAGACGCCATCAAGAACAGGCGGCGCCACCACGCCCAGGTGGAGTATGTAGAGGGCTTGAGGACACTCGCCCTCTACCCGCTCGATCCAACCTCGATTGTGAGAGAGAAGCTACGCGGCGCGCACAGCGTCGTTTATATAAGCGGCACGTTGCCAATAGGGCTCTTCGCCGAGGCGCTCGCCCTATCTAATTACGAGGAGCTAGACGTCCCCTTCAATAAGTACATCCCCAGAGAGAACTACCTCTCAATAGTAGATGTGGGAGTCACTACGAAATACGCCGAAAGAGGCGAGGAGATGTACCTAAAAATAGCCAAGAGGCTGGCCGCCTGTATAAACGCGTCTCCCCGCGGCGTTCTGGCGGTATTCCCCTCATACGAAGTAATGAAGGGAGTGAAGAAGTATCTCAAAATCTCGATACCCCACTGGTACGAAGACGGCGGAGAGGTCTCCTTGGCGGACATCCCAGAGAAGTTCTTCATAGGTGCCGTGGCCAGGGGAAGGTACACAGAGGGGGTCGAGTACACCAGAGACGGAGCCAATCTACTCTCCACAGTGGTAATAGTGGGCGTCCCATATCCCGAGCCCAGCCCCTACCTAGAGAGGAGAGTGGAGCTCCTCAAGCCTAGACTTGGAGCCAGGGCGTGGGACGCTGTCTACATGTACCAGGCGATGGTTAGCATAAGACAGGCGGTGGGTAGGCTCTTCAGAAAGCCGGAGGACAGGGGGGTGCTTGTCTTCCTCGACAGACGCTACGCCGAGCCCGAGCTCTGGACGAACCTAGCCGACCTGCTCACGGGTTCTCTGGTTGTTCAAGACGTGGAGGAGGCCATGGGGGCTGTGGAGAAGTTCAACGCCTCGACAGCAACCGCCAGATAGCAACCGCAACCACAATCAAAGCCGCGTTAGTCCCCGCTATAGCCACCGCCAGGAGCGGTATGCTCAACGCCTCGTTAAAAACAGAAATCACAGAGGTGATTATGCCCATCAACGCCGCGATCAACGCAACCACAACACCAGCCAGAGGGAGGGGCTGGGTCTTCTCCATCCCCATACCCTTCGCGGGCCTCTTTACAGCTTGTCCCTCCTGCTGAGGCTGCGGCTGCGGTGCGGGCTGTGGCAAGGGCGGGGGAGGGGGCAAAGTCCTCTGCGTCCTAACCGTCGGCGGGGGGATCGGGTAGGGCCCGGGCGGCGGAGGCGGAGGAGGCGCCGGTTGCTGGTACTGCACGGGCGGGGGCGGGAGAGGCGGCTGTGTAGGTAGAGGTTGCGGAGGAGGTTGCCGCGGCGGAGGCCTTCTCAAAGGCTTCTCCTGATCCTTATCGTCGATAGCCATAGGCACCCCCACGCCCCGTTATATAAAGGTTTCCCACAAGATCTTATATAGCCCGGTCCTGTACATAATGTGATTTTGATAGTGGCTGAGAAGCGCTCGGTGGCTCAAGCCATTGCGAAGTACCTAGGCAGAAGCTACAGAGTCCAGAGGATACACGGCGTACCAGTCTACAGCTTTAGCTACGGAGGGAGGGAGGCCGCGGCGCTTGGCCTCAGCGGACACATAATGGACTTCGACTTCGCCGCGAGGCAAAACGTATGGACGTGGCTACCCCCCGAGGAGCTCTTCAACGCCACCCCGCTCCTCGTCGTGAGGAGGGAGGCTCTTGACTACGTAAAGGCGCTTAGGGCGCTGGCGGCCAAGGCCGACGAGGTCTACCTAGCTCTCGACGCCGACGTGGAGGGGGAGGCCATAGCATACGAGGCGGCTCTTGTGGTGAGGTCGGTGAATAAACGCGCGCCGATACGCCGAGTCCTCTTCAACGCCGTAACGCCGCGGGAGATAACGGCGGCCTTCCAGAGGCCCACGAAGCTAGACCTCAAGAAGGTGGAGAAGGTATTCACAAGGATGCAGATAGACCTAACCCTCGGCGCTGCCTTCACCAGGTTCCTAACCCTCGCCGTGAGGGAACACCTCGAGAGAGGCCGATTCCTCAGCTACGGCCCCTGCCAGACGCCGGTCTTGGGAATGGTGGTGACTAGGGAGCTACAGAGGAGGAACTTCAAGCCCGAGAAGTACTACATATTGAAGGCCCTAGTGGAGGTGGAGGGCCACAGGATAGAGATGTCTTCAGACGTTCGCTACAAGAGTAGAGAGGAGGGGGAGAGGGCCGCCGCCTCGGTGAAACACGGCGTTGTGAAAACCGCCCTCTACAAACCCCACGAGGTGGAGCCCCCGGAGCCTCTAGAAACCGTCGAGCTCGAGAGGAGGGCTAGCCGGTGGCTTGGGATAAACGCCAAGAAGACGCTGGACATCGCCGAGGAGCTTTATAGAGCGGGCTACATCTCCTACCCCAGGACCGAGACCACCATATACCCACAAACACTCGACCTCCGTGAAATCCTCCGCGACCTGGCGGAGACGGAGCACGGCCCCTACGCCGAGGAGCTTTTGAGACGAAGCTTCAAGCCGACACGTGGAGACTCCGACGACGGCGCCCACCCACCCATTTATCCCACCAAAGGCGCCACAAAGGCGGAGATCATGAAGATCTTCGGCAAGGCGGGGGCCCAGGCCTGGGCCATCTACGACTTCGTCGTGAGGCATTTCCTCGCCACGCTGAGCCCTCCAGCTCTGGTGGAGAAGCAGAAAATAGCCGCGGCCTTCGGCGGAGTCGAGATGTACGCAGAGGGCCAGAGGGTAATAAGCGAGGGCTACTGGAGGATATACCCATGGGAGAGGCAACGCGACAAGCCTCTGCCCCGCGTCTCCCCCGGCGCCCCCGCCCGCGCCATCAAAGTTGAGGTAGTGGAGAGGGAGACGGAGCCTCCGCCACAGATGACCGAGTCCGAGCTACTGGCTCTAATGAAGAAGTACGGCATAGGTACGGACGCCACGATGCAAGACCACATACACACCAACGTCAAGAGGGGCTACATGAAGCTGGCCAAGGGCAGGTGCGTGCCGACAGACCTCGGCATAGCCCTAGCCACCGCTCTGTTCCAACACGCCCCGGAGCTCATAGAGCCCACAGTCAGGGCGAAGATAGAGGCGGCTCTAAACTCAATAGTTAGAAACAGCACGCCGCCCCCTAAACTCATCGCAGAAGTGAAGGCAGAGTTTAGAACCTATTATGAAAACCTAAAGGCAAGGCGGGAGGAGATAAAAAAGGCGCTACTAAACGCTTTAAACACACATCGCCAGTAAAACGTGGACGTGGAGATACACCCAATAGCCTGGACCGCCGACAGAGATACGCTGATAGAGGCGCCCCCCGGCTTCAAGTGGCTCGCCGCCGAGATAGCCGCCAGGACCGGCGCCGCCGTCTCTGGGAGGCCTGTCTGGGGTAGCTGCGACGTGAGGATAGACTCCCGCTACAGGAGGATATTCCACCTAGGACACGGCGTCCCCCCCAACATAGCCCACCTACTCCAGAAAAACCTAGGAGCACGTGTGGAAAAGCTGGGAGAAGATCTATACCGCCTCGAGGCCGGGGGCTCCGAGGTGTACTTCATACCCGTCTACTACCTCCCACCCCCCGTTCTGCCCAAGCCCAACTCACTCGGCAAGCTCTACTACCCAGTTCCCTACCGGAGGATTGCAGAGGCCATTCACAGAGAGACGGGGCTACCCACGGCCCGCGACCCCATCACAGGTTGCTGGGTGGGGGAGCCCCCCGGCGAAGTGGCGTACGTAGTGGCCACAGGCCTCTTCTACCCCCTCACACTAAAGCTATTCTACCCAGAGGCCCGCGTCTACCAGATAGACCCCTTTAGAGGCGAGGTGAGGGACGTGGAGCCCGACTTCGCGAGAGTTATGAAGCTCAAGGCCAGGGCCCACCTCGCAGAGCCCCGCAGAGCCGCCGTATTGGTATCGACTAAACCCGGCCAGAGGCAAGACGACAAGGCCCGGGAGCTCGCCGCCAGGGGGCTAACTGTGGTAGTTCTAGACGAGGCCGCGCCTGAGTACATAGACGACTTACAGTTCGACCTCGTTGTAAACACCGCCTGTCCACGCATAGGCATAGACGACCTCGACAGAATCAGAACCCCAATTCTAAACTACTACGAGTATATACACGGAAAGCTGGACCCAAGGCTCGCGGCGAGACTACTTTAAAACAAACCTCTACCCAAAACCGTGCCTAGGTTTAAATGCCCGGTCTGCCACCGAGAGATAGAAATCAACATAGACACCAGTAAAAAACCCGCCGGGGGGCTGTACGAGGTATTTATACAACATATGGATCACTTCATCAAGGCGTATGTAGACCTTGAGGGATTCGTAAGAAGGGCCTTCCCAGTGGAGCACTTCTACGTGGCTGAGCCGCCTCTCTACACCTTAAGAATATACGAAGACAGGGCCGAGATTGTTGATAGTAAAGGCCATATATACATCACAGACCCCGCCTCCTTGCTGGAGGCGATAAAAAAAGTCGCCGAGTACTAGGGTAATGTGACCAGGGCTATATAAACCCACGCCTTGTACACACAGTGGATAAAATAGGCGTAGTTATAAAATCCACATCTATATACCACTACATATTTAAGCCGTTTAGAGGGGTGGATCTAGACGTCGGTAGCTTCGTCGCGACGGAGATAGACGGGATACGCGTAGTATCCCGCGTCACCGCCATTAGACATAGAAACGCCACGGCAGACCCACGCCTCATAGCCCAACTCGACGAAGAGGCAACAGTCCGAGAGGTAAAAGAAACTCTGGGCATAGAGGAGGCCCTCTTCTATACAGAAGCCAAGGCCGCCATCCTCGGCGCGAGGCTGGGCGGCAGAATATACCGGCCACAAAAGCCCGTCAAGCCCTTCACCTATGTATACAAGACAACCACCGAGGAGCTGAAACAGTTCTTCGCCCCACCCCAAGAGGGGACCTACATCACCGTAGGCCACATAAAGGGCACAGACATACCCGCCTACATAAACGCCGAGAGGCTGGTTACTCACCACTGCGCGATCCTGGCCAGTACGGGCGCCGGCAAGAGCTGGCTGGCAGGCGTCATAATCGAGCGCCTCGCCCTCCTCGACGTGCCCATAATTGTGGTGGATCCACACGGCGAATACTCCGCCATGTCGGTGCCTGCCACAGAGGAAGGGAGGGCGGTCGCCGAGAGAGTCAGAATATACGTCGCCGGGAAGGTGGACGTATCCCCCCAAGACGAGGCCTTCGCCAGGCGGTACGGCAGACAGAGAACCTACACGCGAGTCGGCGTAAACCCGCGGAGCATACCCCTGCGCACCCTCGAGAAGTTGCTAGACATGCTCTACACGCTGACAGACGCCCAGAAGAGGATACTGGAGGAGGGCTGGCAAGCCGCCACAAGCTACGGAGAGAAACAGCCGCTCACCACCGTAGAGGAGCTGATTCGTGAAATTCTGGATGGGGGGAGGCACGCGGCGCCGCCCGGATACGCCGGCGAAATGGCCATGCGAGGCCTCGAAGGCAGGCTCAGATCTCTCTTCTACAGTAGCCCAATATTCCTCACAAAATACGGAGACACCTACCAGGGAGAGCCCATAAAGCTCGTAGACCCAGCCGCCTACCTAACCACCCCGGCGGTGCACATCTTCGACATATCCGGCCTAGAGGGCTTGGACCAGCAAATCTTTCTCACAGTCCTCCTCGACCAGCTCTACAGGACGGCCACCAAGAGGCGCAACCTGGCCACCCTAATAGTCATAGAAGAGGCGCATAACTACGCCCCAGCCGCCTCCACAGCCCTCGCCAAGACCCACATCGCCAAGATAGCTAGGGAGGGTAGAAAATTCGGCCTAGGCCTCTGCCTAATCACACAAAGACCTGCGAGACTAGACCAAGACGTCGCCTCCCAAGCAATGACGCAGATCTTTAAACGCATGATAAACCCACACGATCTCAAATACGTAGCCACAGTCGCAGAGCACCTCGACGACCCAAGGCCGCTACGCACACTAGACGAAACAGAGGCGGTAGTAACCGGACTCTCGGTACCAGCACCCCTACTAATCACAGTAGACAAGAGGTGGACAAACCACGGAGGGACAACCCCAACCCTAAAAAGGTGACAAAAGAAATTACTTAATCTGTACCTGCGCCGGCTTGACCTCGATTATCTGCCCAGCGGCAATGGTCCTACCCATGTCGCGGAGGGCGAAGCGGCCCAGCGGCGGGAAGTCGCCAAACTTCTCCGCCACCACAGGCTTCAGAGGCTTAATCTTCACAATAGCCACGTCGCCCTGCTTAATAAACTGCGGCTTCTGCTCCACAGCCTGTCCCGTACGCGGGTCGAGCTTAGACACCAGCTCGGTGATCTGCACAGGCACAGTCGCCGTGTGGATGTGCATAACCGGCGCGTAGCCCGGCCCGATGGCCGTGGGGTGCCACAGAATAACAACACGGGCAATAATCTCCTCAGCGACCGTCGGGATGTTGTCAGGCTTACCCAACACATCTCCGCGCTTCACATCTTCCTTCGCAATACCCCTCACGTTGACACCAACGTTGTCACCAGGCTGAGCCTGCTCCAGCTTCATGTGGTGAGTCTCGATAGAGCGCACATCGCCAACCTTGGCAGGCGGAACCACGACAATCCTGTCACCCACTTTCAACACCCCAGTCTCAACCCTACCCACCACCACGGTACCTGCGCCGGTTATGGAGAAGACGTCTTGCACCGGCATCCTAAGCGGCTTGTCCGTCGGCCTCGGAGGCGGCTGGAACGTGTCGAGAACCTCGAGAAGAGCGGGGCCGTTGTACCAAGGCGTGTTAGGCGACTTAGACTTGACGTTGTCCCCCTTAGCGGCGCTCACCGGAACGAAGTTAATCTTACTGGGGTCGTACCCGAGAAGCTTTAGCAATTTGCTCACCTCGCCCTTGACTTGCTCATACCTCTTCTGGTCGTAATTCACCACGTCCATCTTATTCACAGCCACCACAATCTGCTGGATACCCAACGTCCTGATGAGGAACAGATGCTCCCTACCCTGGCCCTGGGGGCCGATGGCCGCCTCGAACTCGCCAGGCCTCGCCGATATTACGAAGAGCGCGGCGTCCGCCTGGCTGGCGCCTACAATCATATTTTTAACAAAGTCTCGGTGCCCCGGCAGGTCTATAATCGTAATAAATAGTTTGTTTGTCTCGAAGCCGACGTGCGTCGCCTCGATAGTCACGCCGCGCTCGCGCTCCTCCTTAAATCTGTCAAGTATCCAGGCGAAGGCGAAGTCCTCCTTACCCATCTTCTTAGCCATCTCTTCAATCTCCTTAAACGCCTTTTCATCTACATAGCCAGTCTCGTAAAGCAGGCGCCCTACGAGCGTCGACTTTCCATTATCTACGTGCCCTACCACCGCCAGGTTTAGGTGCGGCTTCTGTAGAGCTGTTGGTTTAGGTGGCAGTACTATAGCCGGCATAAGCCGTGGTTATCCACACTCTTATAAACTTTTCGAAACCAAACCCCGCCGCACGTTGCCCACCCAGCCTCACCCCGCAAAGCCACTGTTTTTTAAAGCCGATCAGGATCGCCCCAGGCGCCGCGTTTACACCCCGCCCAGCAGAGCCGCCATTCGCCGAATCGCCTTAGGTGCGGCTGTAGAGTTGCCGTATCTGCTGAATTGATGGCCCCAGTGGGGAAATTTTTTAAAGTATGTAGTTCGTGGGGGTTATGCCGAGGCCGGCTCACCGCTCTCGAAGCGTTAGGCGAATAAAGAGGAAGACGCCCGGCGGCCGCACAGCTGTACGCTACGAGAAAAAAGCCAAGGGCGTGCCTAGGTGCCCCGTCACTGGCCTGGCCATCGGCGGGATGGACAAAAAGATCTACCGATTTGGCGTAAGGGTGAGGGCGCCCAGTAGGCCATACGGTGGTGTTTTTTCACATAAGGTCTTGGCGAGGGGGCTGAGGCTGGCGGCGAGGGGGCTGTAGTAATGGTTGTAGTTGCAGTTTCTGGACAACCTGGTAGCGGAAAGACCACCATAGCGAGGGAAATAGCGAGGATCCTGGGCGTCCCCCTCGTATCGTCAGGTACCCTCTTCAGAGAGATGGCTACAAAGATGGGGATGGACCTAATAGAGTTTCATAAATATGCAGAGGCGAACCCCGAAATCGATAAGAAAGTCGACTCCCTAGCGGTGGAGAGGGCCAAGGCGGGGGACGTGGTGCTGGAGGGGCACCTCACGGCGTGGGTCGTGAGGCCTTACGCCGACGTGTGTATATATCTAAAAGCTTCGCTAGAGACGCGGGCCCGGCGCGTCTCTCTTAGAGACAAGAAGAGTTTCGAAGAGGCGCTGAGAGAGGTGACTGAGAGGGAAGAGCTGAATAGAAAGAGGTACCTCTCCATCTATGGCATAGATATAAGAGACCTCTCAATTTTCGACTTGGTGCTGGACACCTCCCACCTCTCTATAAACGACGCGGTGAGGATTAGCCTAGATTTTACCTGCACCTCTCTCAATATAAAATACTCCCGGAGAATTTGTTGATATAGGCTAGAGTTGTAAACTTCTATTAATACCCGAGATTTTACACAGAGACATGCGGTTTCTACTGAGGTGCAGGCCAAACACCAAGAAGCCGCCCACCGGCAAGAAGGTGGCTATAATAGGCGCGGGGCCTGCGGGACTCGGAGCCGCCGGGGTGTTGCTGTGCAACGGCCACGAAGTCCATATATACGACGCCCTGCCGGAGCCCGGGGGCCTCCTCATATTCGGCATACCGCCTTTCAGAGTCCCGCGGGAGGGCGTCAGGGAGGGGGTAAAGGAGCTGGTAGACGCAGGTGCCAAGTTCTACACCTCCACCTTTGTCTACTGCGGAGAGAAGCCGCGGGAACACGAGGCCCTACTCCTAGTAAAAGAATTCGTAAATCTAGAAGAGTTGGTCAATAGATACGACGCTGTGGTGTTAACCACAGGCACTTGGAAAAGCAGGTCACTAGGCGTGCCCGGCGAGGGGCTCCCCGGCGTATACAAGGCACTAGACTACTTGTTTAGGATATATTCCAGCCAGCTTGGATACCTGCCGAGAGAAAAAGTGTACCCAACGGGGAGGAAGGTTTTGGTGGTAGGCGCCGGGCTCACAGCCGTAGACGCGGCTCTCGAGGCTAAGCTCCAGGGCGCCGAGAAGGTCGTCGTGGCCTACCGGCGCACTATAAACGAGGCGCCCGCGGGGAGGAAGACCATCGAGACAGAGCTGACAGCCAAGGGCATTGAGTTTAGGGAGCTAGTCAACCCCGTGGCTTTCCTAGGCGCCGGGAGGCTTGAAAAGGTGAGGTTTATACGGATGCGGCTTGGGCCGCCTGACAAGTCGGGGAGGCCCAGGCCGGAGCCCGTGCCCGGTAGCGAGTTTGAGGAAGAATTCGACACGGCGCTGATCGCCGCCGGCGAGGAGCCCACCCCGCCTGGGAACTGCCTAGGGATTGAGTTCAACCCAGACGGCACTATAAAGGTGGACGAGAAAATGATGACGACGCGGCACGGGGTTTTCGCAGCTGGAGACGTGGTTACGGGGCCCTCCCTCATCGGTAAGGCGCTTGGCTCAGGGATGAGGGCGGCGCAGTACGTAGACGAGTTTTTGAAGTCTTAAGACTTCTTTTTCGCGATAACCATCGCGTGGGCCGTGTCGTATGGCTCTAGGTGGACTGTCTCAAGTATGTCAAACCCCCTCTCCTTTAGTGTGTTTATCTCCTGCTTAAAGGTCTCAGTGGCAGGCGCCGTGACGTCGATACTCATGGCCTTGATCACCAGCATGACGTGGCCGCCCGGCTTTAGGAAGTAGTCGGCGTTGTCCGCCAATATCTTAGCCTGAGCCGGCTGGGCCACGTCTATATACACCACGTCCACCCCCTTGACGTAGTGGGCGTACTGGTAGGGGAATCTGGCATCGCCAAGTATGGGAATTACGTTTCTCCTCCCCTGATCCACAAGCTTCTCCATGAACTCCCTAAAGACGCGGGGGGAGAACTCCACCGAGTATATCAAGCCCCTCTCCCCCACAATGTCGCTCATGTGGCTGGGGGTGGTGCCCGAGGCCGCGCCTAGGTAGAGGATCTGGGTGCCCTCGGCGATGGGGACGAACTTCAGACCGTTTAGAATAGCCGCGGCCAGCTTTGAGCGGTAGGGGTTCCACTCCCTGTACTCCAAGCCACCCCACTTAATAAGCCTCTCCCCGTAGACCCTCTTCCCCGGAGTTAGGTTCACAGTGGCGATCCTCTCCGTGCCGTCTTCAAACTTGACGATATACACGCCGTAATGACGCTCGTGAGGTCTCACGTCTACCACTTCAATAGACATAGGAGCTGGGCAACCCCGTTGTTTATATACTTAACGCGGGCTAGCGCCTCCCCCTCTCCCTTCTTGGAGGAGGCCTCTTCTCGCCGCCTTTCTTAGGCGGTGGAGGTGGGGGCGGCGTCTTGGCGGCTGGTTGCGTGGGGGCCTTGGGGGGCGGCTTGGCGTATAGAGTCTTGACCTCCTGTATCCTCTTTAACAACTCCTCCTTGAGCCGCGGCGCTATGAAGTTGCCGGTGAAGGCGTCGGCCTTAGCTGCTATGGCCAGCTTAGCCGCCAGGGCCCTGGCTATCTTCCCCCTCTGCCAACGCGGGGAGCGGAAAATCTCCGGGTACTGGAAGATGACGCCGTGTTTCGGCGGCTTGCCCCCGGTCCTCAACGCCCTGAACAGCGCCTTCTCGGCGCCCAGCACCTGGATCGTCGAGGCGGGTAGAAACGCCATTCTTGTGAGGCCGCCGGCCAGTTTTATCAACCTAGCCCCGAGGAGCGGGCCAACCAGCTCTCTTACGTTGGGAGCCACCTCCTTCATCGCCTCGTCGATGTAAGTGGCTAGCTTCTCCCTATACGCGTCTAGGTTTAGATATATGTCGGCGTATATCTTCAACTGCTCTAAATCCCAGTCAGACATCTCGGCTCCGATGCTCTTCTTGGCCGACTCCACAATTCTCTTTGCCCTTTCTTCAGGCATCTCCGGGAGAATCTTCTTCAAGGCGTCCTCCGCTATCCTAGATCTGTGTCCTATGTGGTACACAATTGTGACGTACTCCTTATTGTCTCTAATTAACTCCTCAAGCTCTGGAAAATGCAACCCATACCACTCCCTAATCCTCGACGCTATTAAGTTTAGTATTTTATCCACGTCGTCCAGCGTGCTGATCGCCTGGGCAATAAAGAGATCGCGCCTCTCCACCGCCTGCCTCAGCTTCAGCCTGGTTACCAAGTCGCTGACCTCGAAAAGGAACTTCTGGTATTCATCCCACGTGAGCCCCAGAGCGCCTAGATACTTCGGGAAGTTCCGCCTAAATTCGACGAGTATGTGCGAGGGGCTCTCGCCGACTATCTCAACGCCTTTCACCGCCGCCACCAGCTTGCGGGCCAGCTCGGGGTCCTCCAACACCACCTTCTCCGCCCTCGGCTTTATTCTCTCAATGAGTTTGACAATTTCCGGCACGTAGTTTGACTTCTCCAGCTCCATAAGCCGGGCCGCCACCATGTCGGGTTTCTTCTCGTAGAGCTCTTTGTCCACGACGTTGCCGGCTTCGTCAAGGGCGAAGAAGCCCAGCACGTCCGTTGCTACGTAGATTTTCGCCATCGACGCCTTTAAAAGAGATACTTAAAAATGTAACTCAGAAAGGGCGCGCTTCACGTCCTCCACATCCACCCTCCCTCTGTACCTCCGCATAACCTCCCCCACCACCTTCTCTCTGCTTACCTGACGCGCCACCTCCTCCACAATTTTCTTAACCTCGTCGTAGGGCAGACGTACCAGGCCTAGCCTCTTCGCCGCCTCCTCGGCTGACTCCCCAGGCCTCATCCCCCGGAGAACCTCCTCCACAGCCTCCTTCGTTATGACTCTCCTATCCAGGGCCTCCAGCACGGACTCGATCTTGGCCTCCGTAACCTCCACCCCCTCCCTCGCCAGGGCCCTGGAGGTGTTTACAAGCATGTTGGCTATCTGTTGCGGCGGCACCTGCTTGTACCTCCCGACGTACTCGTCAAACTTCTCCAACTGAGGCGACTTTATCAGCTGGAGGGCGAGATCTCTGCTGAGCCCCATAGACGTAAGCTCCCCAAGCTTGGCGTCTAGAGTCGTCCTGGCGATTTCCTCAGCCTTTTTCAAAATCTCGAAAGTGATCTTAACGGGGGGCAGATCCGTCTCCGGGTACATCCTAGCCGCGCCGGGCCTCGGCCTGAGAAACCTCGTAGTGCCGTCGGGATTCGCCGCCCTGGTCTCCTCCGGAACCCCCCTCGGCGCCGCGTTGAGCCTCTCCACGACGACTCTAGCCGCCTCCATCAGCTCCGCCTCTTCCACCCCCATCAGCAGTACGAAGCTCTCCACGCCGGCCCTCGCCGAGACTTCCCTCACCTCCTCTGCAGATATGCCGTAGCCCGGGAGCTCGTCGCTGTGCAGAAGGCCGCCGAGCTCAGTCCACGCCCTCACGTAGTCCGCGAGCTCCGTACCGAAGCGCCGGCCCGGCTGGACCTCGAAGCCCAGCAACTTCTGGAACCCAGGCGCCTTCACAGCCACAACTCTCCCGCCGGCGTCCAGCACCCTCTTCACCAGCTTAGACTTCGTACCGGCAAACGCCTCAGTCACGTCGGCAACCGAGAGCTCCACCTTATCCACTCCCCTTCTCCTCAGCTCCTCGGCGATTTTCAAAAGATTTAGCTGCCGCTGGGCCTCGTAGTCGATAACCTTGGGGATAAGGGCCAGATCCGGCACCCCCTTGATCTCCGTCTTGGCGCCGCCGGCGATAGACACGTTCACGTCCTGCCTCACCGTGCCCACCCCCCTCCTCGCCCTCCCCGTGATCTTGACGCTGTAGCCAATTATCCACGCCACCTCCTCCACCTGCTGCGGCGTGTAGGCCATAGGCTCCGTCGCGATTTCAATAAGCGGGATCCCGAGCCTATCCAGCCTGTAAACGACGGTCTTCCCTTCCTCAGACATCTTCCTAGCCGCGTCCTCCTCCAGCGCAATCGTCTCAACACCAATGTCGTAGCCCAGGATCTTGGCCCTCCCCCCATAGGCCACCAACATGGTCCGCTGGAACCCCGAGACGTTGGAGCCGTCAACTACGGTTTTACGCATGACGTGGATCTCGTCGGACAGTTTGGCGTTGAAAATCTTCGCCACGGCCACCGCCGTCGCCAGGGCCTCCTCATCTGGGAGGTGAGGCGGCTCCTCGTCCAGCTCCACCAGACAGGTGGTGTCCCTGTACCCCTCGTAGATGTACCTCCTCCTCTTGCGCACCTCCCAAAGCACAGCCGGGTCCACCGCCCCCAGCTCGCTCACAGATATGTGAAGCCTCCTCTCCAGCCTAAAATGAGGCTCGTCATCCCTCAGCACCGGAGCACAGTGGCAGAAGAGCTTGCGCTTTGTCTGTAGCTGGATATGGATTTCGAGACCCGTCTTGAGGCCGATAGCTCTGTAATCCACGTGCTGTGTAGATTGACGAGCTTTTTTATGCTTATTGGTGTGGCGGCCAGCTCTCCGCGGGAGGCGGCAAGGGATGCGGGGTGTGTGGCTATATATAGGTGGGTTATAGAGGGCGTGGGGAGGAGGCGCCTCTCGCAACACTTTCTCGTGGACCCCTCGGCGGCTGAGTACATCGTCTCTCTGGTGCCCCCGGGGCTGGACGTCATTGAGGTGGGGCCGGGCAGGGGGGCCCTGACCTTCCCCCTCGCCGCAAAGTCGAGGAGGGTGTACGCCATTGAGCTCGACCGGGAGCTGGCTGAGTGGCTGAGGCAGATGGCCCCCCCAAACGTGGTGGTGATCCAGGGCGACGCGCTTGAGGTGGAGTGGCCGCATGCGGATTTCTTCGTCTCAAACATCCCCTACGCGGTGACCTCGCCGCTTCTGCTGAGGCTGGCGAGCCGCAGGTTGCCGGCCGTCGTGACGGTGCAGAGGGAGGTGGCCCACCGGCTGGCGGCGGCGCCGGGGAGCGGGGACTACGGGAGGCTGACCATAGCCGTACGTTGCCACTACGACGTCGAGGTTCTGCGGGTGTTGCCTCCCCAGGTCTTCGCCCCGCCTCCGAAGGTGTACTCAGCCGTGGTTAGGCTCACGCCGAGGGCGCCGTGTGTAGAGGATTTCGAGGGCTTCCAGCGCTTCACCGCGTGGCTCTTCTCGGCTAGGAGGAAGACCCTGCGGAGGCTTGGGCTGTCTCCCTCCACTAAGCGGGTGTACCAGCTGTCTCTCGAGGAGATTGTGGAGCTGTTCAGAACGTCGGCGGGACATTAAGGATTTTACCCCCCTCGCCCCCTCCCCCGTGCCTCTGCTTAAACTAGTGTTTCTGGGGACCGGCGGCGCCGTCCCCAAGGCCGATCGTATGCTCCCCGCCATATACATGGAGGACTGGCTGGGCCACAGAGTGCTACTGGATGCGGGGGAGGGTGCCCAGTACCGCCTGTTGCAGATCGGCGTGTCTCCCCCCTCCCTCACCATGGTCGCCGTCACCCACATGCACGAGGACCACACGCTGGGCCTCCCGGGGCTGATCATAACCAGCAGATTTCTCGGGGGGAGGCTCAAGGTGCTGGCGCCGAGGACGGCGCACGGGGTGTTGGAGAGGCTGGGGGTGGAGGTCGGCGACAGCCACGTGGAGGAGCGCTTCAAGGCGACGTGCGTCAAGGTGTGCCACACCGTCGACGCCTGCGGGTGGCTCTTCGAGTGGGATGTGGGGTACAAGCTGGACCTATCCAAAGTGGAGGGCTTGCCCAAACGGGCCTTGACGGAGTTGATAAGGGGGAGGCCTGTTGAGGTGGGGGGGAGGGTGGTGACGCCCGAGGAGGTGGCCGACCCGGCCCACAAAAGGTTTAGGCGCCTCCTCTACACAGGCGACACTGCGCCGTGTCCCAAGATGTGGGAGGCTGTTGGCAACGTAGACGTATTGATCCACGAGGCCACGTTTGCAGACGACGTGGACCCGGCCAAGGCCCACGACGAGGGCCACTCCACTGTGGACGACGCTGTGGAGGCGGCGAGGGCGCTGGGGGCCTCGGTGCTGGTCCTAACCCACATCAGCGCGAGGTATCCCGACAAGAGGCGGCACAGGGAGCTGGCCTCCCGGGTGGTCCCCCCGCCCCACATATATGTGCCGGAGGACTTCGAAACCCTGCTTGTCAAGCTTTAACAGCTATGTATACCACAGTGGTGGAGAGGGGGGCTAGGGGCTTTAGGAGATCTAGCTTTTCGAAAAAGCCTAGCCGGAACTTCCTCTGGAGGAGCCGCGTGGGTAGGGGCGGCGCGAGGTATATAGGCCTCGCCTCGACCAGCCTAAGCCCGGCCCTAGCCAAGGCGGATTTAACATAGAAATATGAGTAGTAGGTGAGGGGGATTTCGCCGTCGGCGGACTCCCAGACCCCCCTCACAACGCCGTCTCTAGCCGCCGCAATGAGCTTCCAGGGGTTTTGGAAAAGGAGGTATTCGTACAGCATATCTACACAGACGGCGTTGTCTATGTCGGCTATGAAAAGGCCGCCTCTCCTCAGCGCCCAAGCCGCGGAGCGGAAGGCGTCCCCCACGTCGCTTAGGTGGTTGTACACGCTCCCGAGGGCGGTCACGGCGTCGTAGACCCCCCTCCTCACGGGGAGGCGCGCGGCGTCTCCGGCGACTTTCTCGACGCACCGGCACTGCTTGAGAGAAATCTGAGAGATGTCCAGCGAGGTTACGCGGGCCCCTAGCCGCGTCATGTAGAGGCTCCAGAAGCCTGTGCCGGAGCCCACGTCGAGTACCGACATGCCCGGCTTGATGTATCTATCCAGCACCTCGCCGATGCGCCGGTAGAGGCGTCTGTAGTACTCCATCTTGAGATAGACGTCGCTGTAGATGTGAGCTATGGAGTCGTAGTACTTGGCTACCGCCCTGCTCACCTAGCCTCTATCCTGAAGTCTACCGACAGCTTCCTTCTGAGTTTCTCCAACTTCGACACGCCGCGGGAGAGCACCACCCCGAGGTACTCCTCCGGGACTTTTATCAAGATTAGGCCGTCCCGCTCCTCCAGCCTAATCTCGCTGGGAGGCACGTAGCGCTTCAGCGCCGACACCACCATGGAGTAAATCTTGCGGCTCGGCGCCCTCCCCTCCTCAGCCCTCTTAACCGGGACTACGAAGGTCTCCTCGCCAAATACATATATCTCGTACTCCACCTCGTCGGTGAGGAAGTCCTTAACGAGGATCACGGGCCTAGCCAGGTCCTCCTCCCTCATGCCGGCGGGCACCTTCACCACCATAGACAAGGCGTATATCTTCCGCACCTCGCCGTCCCTCATGAAAATCACCGTGTCTATAATCGAGGGGATCATCCCCAGCTCCACCCTCCTAATGAAGCGCTGGATGGCATCTATAGGCGACGTGGCGTGGACAACCCCCACCATCCCCACGCCGGCGAGCCTCAAATCCACATAGAGCTGGAAGTCCGCCGTGTCCCTCATCTCGTCAAATATGGTGTAGTCGGGCCTCGAGAGGAGGAGCAGGTCGTGTATCTCCTCCGAAGTGGCGAGGTTCTTGGAGAGCTGGGTTATAGCTGGGCTGAGCACCATATCCCTAGGCGACTCCACAGTCTTCACCACCTTCCCCTTGCTTAGGTAAAACTCGGCAAGTGCCTGGGCAAAGGTTGTCTTGCCAGCGCCGGGGGCCCCGGCGATGAGGATGCCCTCCGCGCTTTTCTCAAGCCTCTCCAAAACCCTCGGGTCAAGCCCGTAGTCCTCAATCCTCTTCCTCACCACGGGCCTCGTGGCTGTGATCTCAAGCCTCTCGGAGACCGGCGGGAAGACTATGACAATTCTATACTCTTTATGCTGTATTATCAAGGAGTGGGGCCTCCTAATCTCTATCTTCGTGCGGGGCCCCAGACGCGACGCCTCCGATATGAGCTCCCTCACCACAGCCTCCAGTTGCTTCCGCGTAAGCGGCTCATTGGAGAGTTGCACAATACGCCAGTTGCCCGGCCTCCCCACCTTGCCAAACGGCGGAAGGCCCTCCTTCAAATGCACCGACATTACGTCGGGGCCGAAGAACTTCTCAATAGTCAGCACGTCGCGCGTCCTACCCAGATACAGCACCTCCACCCCCTCCACCACCGCGGTGTCCCTCGCCAGCTCGTCGCTAGTGACGTAGACGTAGCCATTCTCCTTAGCTAGGCGCCTGGCGTAGGCGTCGAGCTCCCCCGGCTCCAGCCGCCTGCCCGCGGGAACCACCTCGATTTTCACAAAGTCGCCCAGGCCCAGCTTATCCACCACGTCGTAGAGATCCCTCAGCTCCTCCATACCCACCACGCCGACGCCGTCACCTGACCTGGCCAGCTGGGAGAAGTACTCCACCAGCTCCGAGAGGATGAAGACGGTGCCTCTCACCTTGCCGGCCACCACGGCCTCCTTCAGCGTCCCGTCAAGCACCACCGAGCTGTCAGCCACGTACTTATCCACCGTCCGGACCTTTCAATGTGTATAAATTTTTTAGCAAAGCACAACCTATAAACAAGTGGGCGGAGGCGCCACGTGGATTACCTACTCACCACGGTGCCCGGGCTGGAGGACTTCGTCATTGAGGAGCTCGCAGAGAGGTTCGGCGCGCAGAGGGCGAGGGGCCTCTACATGACGGGGAGGGTGGTGGCCCAGGTGGAGGCGGCCCCCCCGGAGCTGTTCCGTCTGAGGACTGTGGAGCGCTTCGGCGTCTTCCTGGGGGACGGCCGTGCCGACACTTTGGGGGAGGTGGTGGAGCTCGCCGTCGGTCAGCTCCACAAGGCGCTTAGATACCTAACGGCGAACACCACGGCGGGGGTGAGGTGCGAGCGGGTGGGGGAGCACGGCTTCACCTCGCGGGACGTGGAGCGGGAGGTCGGCAGGTGGCTCAAGGACAGAGGCTTCACCATAAGCCTGGTGGACCCCGACGTCGAGATAAACGTCGACGTGGTGGAGCACTACGTCTCCGTCTGGGTGACGGTGGCCAAGAGGAGTCTAAAGGACAGGCCCTGGCGCGTGTATCAGCACTACGCGAGCCTAAACCCCATAATTGCAAACGCCATGGCGAGGCTAGCCAAGCCGCAACCCGGCGAGACCATCTGCGACTTGACCTGCGGAGGCGGGACTGTGGTGGCAGAGGCCGCTGAGCTCTACCCACACGCACGCTACCTATGTATAGACATCTCCCTTAGACATGTCAAAGGAGCCCTGGTCAACACAGCCCACCTCCCCCAGGTGGACCACATCTGGTTCGACTCCACCAAGGTATATAGAGCCGCGAGGCCCATCTGCGACAAATACATATTCAACCCCCCGTACGGCTTCAGAATACCTGGAAGAATCGGCAGGCTCTACCGCCTACTGGGGAAGGCCATGAGGAGGCTCGCCAGGGGGTGCGCCACCTACGTCGTCATCACCCCGAGGTACAGAACCTTCCTCAGCCAGGTGGGTGGAGAGCTCCTCCTCAAGAGAGTTATCTACCAGGGGGGCCTCTACAGCCACATCATAATGGGTAGAATATGCCGGTAACGGCGAGGAATAGGAAGGAGGAGAGGGGGACCAGCACGTTGTCGTCAACCGGCGGAAACTCGAACCTCTCCACGGCGCTGGCCAGAAGGCCTGCCAAGGCGCCGGGGAGCCCTAGGTAGTACCAGCCAATCGGCACAGAGACCGCGGCCATCGCCACGTTCCCCACCCAGTGCTTAGTCCGCCTCTTGAACAAGAGGTTCCTTACTATGCCGGTGGCCGAGTCGCCCACAGCCATGAAAAGAGCCGGCACCACGCCGAGCCTCCAGTCGCCCAACACACCCCAGCTCAGAGCCACCACGAGGCCCCACATAACGGCGAAAGACACCTCGTACATGTTGCCGGGGTCCTGAAACCACCAGAAAAGCCTCCCCGCCCTGTGGGGGACGTAGAGAAAGACGGCGATTGCAAGCGCCGACAGCGTGGGCACCACCCAGCTGGAGAACGCCGGCACTAAAACAGCCACAACCCCGCCGGCCAGCATGTGTATAATCTTCCTGTTGAAATACACAGCCCGCATATGCCCCAGCCTCGACAGCGGCTTGTATGTAAGCCTAGTCAACACCAGCGTGACAAACATAACCCACGCCCCCAGCGCCGCGGCTAGCTCTAAATCTGACACGGCGGAAAAAACGCTATATGAATTCCACCCCCTCCGTCTTCGTCAGCGTCACCCGGTAGAGGAAGTCCATCTGCCTCAGAGCCGCGGCGTAGTCAAACTCGTTGAGGGCCGCGATTGCGTCTATGGGCACAACCACATCGTAAAGCCTAAGCCTCGCGCTGGCCACCGTGTGAAGCACGCAGATGTTAGCCACGGTGCCGGTCACCACGAGGTGCTGCACGCCGTACATGCGGAGCACGTGGTCAAGCGGCGTGCCGAAAAAGGCGTCGTACCTCATCTTCTCAACCACGACATCTCCCTCCCCCGGCTTGAGCTCATCCACAATCTGCCACCCCCAGCTCCCCTTAACCACATGCTCACCCCAGATGGGGAACTCCACTGGGTCGTCTCTGTAGTGCGTATCCTGCGTATACACCACCCTCACCCCGCTCCGCCTAGCCCGCTCCAGAAGCGCCGCGATGCGCGGAATTATGTCCCGAGCCGCAGGCGCAAACAGCCTCCCATTGGGGTGGGCAAAGTCGTTCTGCATATCCACCACAACAACCGCAGTCCTCCTCGCCGGAAGAGACACCTTATCCACCAGAGCGATCTTCGGCACCTTTACACTCTCCGGCAACATAAAGAACTGTTAACTTCCAAATATTAGCTTTATGCCTCGGGAAGTCGGCGGCGGATTCCCTCCCCATTCCGGGGGGACATATCCGCCGGCTTCACGGAAAGTCAGCGGGGGATTCCCTCCCCATTCCGGGGGGACATGTCCCCCGGCCTCACTAGTTAAAAAGCAAGTTCTTGTATAAAAGCTTTGTGATTGTTTTCATTGACGAGAGCGGCTTGAAGGACGTCTGCAACTGTGTTGCCCTCGGCGCCGTGGCATTTGCATCAAGCAGAGGCGCCACGTATCTAGAGCTGGGTAGACACCTAGTCGACAATATCAAAAGGATGTTGAGAATCGGCGGCGAGTTGAAGTGGCGCGCCGTAAAGAGGAGGGGGAATCCAGAGGCCGTAATAGCACTGATAGAGAAAGCAGCCGAGTTGCGGTACACCGCGTTTCACTACAAAACCCCCGAGGGATTTCTACGGGAGCTGGAGGAGCTGGCCAGAGACGCCGCGCTGGCTGTGTTGGACAACCAATTGCTCCACGGCGACTTGAGGCCGGGGTTTAGGTACGTCGAGAGAGACTCGAGACGCACCCCCGGCATACAGCTCGCCGACGTGGTGGCCGGCTACTACAGAGAGAGGCTGTGTGGGGGTAGGCGGGTGATGTTATAAACACCTACGTACCGTCTCCACATGAAGGAGGTTGTCTACACAGAGGCGGCGCCCAAGCCCATCGGCCCCTACTCCCAGGCGGTTAAGGTGGGGAAGATGCTTTTCGTCGCGGGGCAGATCCCCGTCGACCCGAAAACCGGCGAGGTGGTCAAGGGCGGCATAAAGGAGCAGACGAGGCAGGTGCTGGAGAATATAAAGGCCGTGCTGGAGGCCGCGGGCTACACCCTCGGCGACGTGGCCATGGCCTTAGTGTTCCTCTCAGACCTAAACAACTTCACCGCCTTCAACGAAGTCTACGCCCAGTACTTCCCCGAGAAGCCCCCCGCCCGCGTCACCGTGCAGGCCGCGAGGCTCCCCAGAGACGTTTTAATAGAGATAGCCGTAATAGCCGCGAGGGAGTGAGGAGGACTCGCAGCGCCGACCCGTGACGACGAACCGGGTGCCGACCCTCTTCATCCTCGGGGGCGGCCCCCAAGCGTTGAGACGCGCGAAGGAGTGCGGCGCGGTCCACATAGACCGCTACGCCGAGGTCAAGCCCGAGGAGGTAGACGGCGGAGTCCAGGCACACGTCGAGGACCCCGGCCTCGCCCTCATCCTGCTAGACGCCGCCGAGAAGATATACATCTACCCAGAATTCGCCCAGCTACTCCCCAGCCTCCCCCGGGACAAGGTGGTCGTAGTGGCGCCGGAGGGCCACCCCCTCTGCGCCGAGTATAGATGCGGAGAGCCCTGTTCATAGCCACCACCTCCCTCACGAGGTCAGGAGTCGAGGCTTGCGTAGACTTCCTAGAGGCAACCGCGCCGAGGCTCGGCGAGTTCTGGCTACCACTCCCCAGGGAACTATGCGCTGGCCGATCAGTAGACCTGGGCCCCCTCGAGAAGTACCTAGAGCCCCTCCTCGCCCTCTACTACGAGGTAAAGGCACACTGGCGTTGCTACGGCTCAGCCGAAGACCTCCGGCTGAGGGAGCTGGCCACGGCCAAGCTAGCCGCCCTCGTCATAAAGGCCAGGGTATACGGAAAAGTCGACCTAAGGGAGTGGGACGCCTACTTCAGCCACCCGCCAAGCCCCCCGCCCACCCCCTCCCTAGCCCTCGGCGCAGTGAGAGGAGAGGAGCTGGTGGTGTGCGGAGCCCACCCACCCAACCCAATAGAAGCCGCACACGAGCTGTGGCACACCATCACCCCACAGAAGAAAACCGAACTAGCCCTCTGGATCACCAAATTCATAGCGCATATAGTAGACAGCATAAACCTCGACGAGGCATACCACAAAATCACAAGAGAAGGCTGGAAAAACGCATACAGCGCAATACTAGGCAACGTGCAACCAAAATCAAGGTGGTGAGAAAAACAACGGTGAAGTCCCCACTACGTGGCGCGACACAACGATCACCAAGTCAATACGCTGGCGAGTACCGAGGGCCCGTGTGACAACCGCTACCCGCCGCGGATCCCCGGCTCAACCCCCGCCGGGGTCAAATCCTCACATATAGCTTGATCCATATGCGCTGGCTAAACACCAATATAGTCACTAGAAATCTACATGGAGCCCCGGCCGGGATTCGAACCCGGGACCTCCTCAGTCGGTAGCCCGGAGGCCTTTACCAGTGAGGCGCTCCACCAGGCTGAGCTACCGGGGCCTCCCCCGGAAATCTCCCACGACTTTTTAAGCTTTTTGGCATATGCCCAACGCTCTGCACACTGCAGTGTCGACAAGGCCCTCCGCGTGGTGTCTAGCCAGCTGTGACGCCACCCCCCAATCTCTTCCCCAAGCCTCTTAACCCGCTGTGAGGCTCACCTAGCCACGTTTGTAGCTACTGCGTCTTCGAGTCTTGACGGCTGGTGTCATCGACGCCGTCCTGGGCCGCTCTATAGACGGCATGTTGATACTGGCCGAATCTAAGCTCCTCACGGCGGTCTAGAGGCTTGTGGAGAGCGACAAGATAGGCAACAATAGAGACCCTCGTACTCAAAGACCTTGTGGGCAGAGTAGGCCCCGACGTGGCGGCGGCCCCCAAGTTCATAGACGTGGTGAGCAAGATAGCCGGTGTGCAGATAGACACCTCCAAGCTACAGGCACACGCCTAGAAATACAAGTTTCTCGTGGAGAAGAACGTAGAGGCCTTGATGCAACCGGCCCAGCAGAAGCGGGAGATACCCCTAAATGATATAATCCCAAGGGCTTCCGACTTCTTCTCGGCGTCACTGGTCGACGGATTTTTTATAATAGTCGAAGGTCAGCTCCTCGTACCATTTCGGAACCTTGGGCTCATAAAGCGAGAACTTAGCTAAGGGATACAGGTGTATTTTCTTCACGGCCTCTATGCCAGGAATTATTAGGTGTAGGTATTTAGCCGGGATCACGATACTCATCTCGTGGCTCTCCGTCCTCCCCAGTATCAATTCGCCGGTGCCCGGTATGTTTATTTGGACCTTGCCGTACTTGTGCGAATAAGGTATCAACGTACATGAGGCCATCCCTATATACGTAATTTCACCCGGCACGACGCCGTTCCATATCAAGGCCTTCGCCACCGTCGCTATTTGCGCAGGTAGGCCGTAGATGACCACGACGTGAGGCTCGAAGTCTATCCTATCCAGCGGCGATATCAACACGAGCTCCGTCGAGCCGGGTTCCAGAAATCTCGCGTGTATCACGGAGACTATTCTCTCCATAGCACCCTTGTCGGACGTGTGCCACTTCGGTATATCCCTGTCGATGTAGTCTAGATAGGTCTTGGTCAAGCCTAAAGCCTCGGCGCCTATCATGCAGTACGAGTCCTCTAGGCCTATCGCCAGCTTCCAGCCGTACGTCCTCGCGATGTTTATGGCTTGGCAAAACGCAACTCTGATGCCGAGATCTCTATACGGCCTCTTAAAGCCGGAGCCCCCGCACTGCTCGCCTCTACTACAGAATCTGATCCCTATAGGCCACGTAGCCAAGCCCAAGACCCCCCTCAACGTGCTACCCTGCTGTCTGATCTCGTCGAGAGATGCCATAACGTTCTAATTAAATAAAATTTAAATAGTATGCCCGCGCTGGCCCTCAAAAGCCTAGATCGGCCTCTTCAGCTAGTGCCTCCACAGACGCCCACCGCTGGGCCGTACTTGACGCCCGGAGGCACTATGCATTCCTCAATGCCGAGGCACGCGTTGCCTCTGTCGTCGAAGCTTTATTAAATCGGCGCTGGCGGCCTGCCCGCGGTAGACCTGCACCGCCGTTGTGGGTAGACCAATAGGTTTATATTTAACGTAGACTTATACGGCTGTGGCTGTCGTGAGCTTTAAGGTGCGGCGCGAGGTTAAGGAGAAGATGGCTAAGTATAGGGACAGAGTGAACTGGGCCGAGGAGTTGAGGAGGTTCGTCGAGGAGCGGATCAGGCAGTTGGAGGCGGAGGAGAACATGGAGCGAGTGATGAGGGAGCTTGAGGCGATCCCTGTCGAGGCGCCTCGGGGCTTCTCTGCCGACTCTGTGAGGGGGGATCGTGATAGTCGTTGGCGCGTCGGCCCTATCCGCCTTCCGCTTGAAGGAGCCGGGTTGGAGAATAATTTCCACAACATATGAGGTACGTGGCAGTCGGCGATTCGGAGGGGGAGGGGCCGTCGCGTAACTCGCCGCGGCCGGCAAGCCGTCGCTCTGCGTGAGGACCGGCGTCACGAACGCCTGGTGCACCGCAGTCTGGGGGGGGGGATCCGCCGTGTTGCGGAGCCTGTTTGCCTGTTTCCTCAACCACCTAAATTGATTGCGTCTCTATGTAGCTTCTCTAATCCGCGGCGTCATCTCTGCTGTGCAGATTTCGCCTTCTGCAACGCCTCGTGGTGGCGGGTTGCGTTGTAGGGGCCCAGCCTCGTGGCGTTCACCACGATCTCAATCCTCACGTCCCGCCCTCCTACCTGGAAGGTGTACCCGGCCCTCAGCCAGAGGACCACCCCCCTGCTTTCACACACCTCCGCATCCGCCGTCGCGTTTAGAGAGACGCCGTGCGCCTTAGCCACCTCGGCTAGGAGGCCCAGCTCGGGCACCCCGCTGGCCCTCACCAGAGCCCCCTCGCGGCCGAGGTGTCTGCAGACGCCCGCAGTTGACATATGTACAGATTTAAAGTCGACCGGTAGCTCGACGCTCCGACTGGGGTTCGCTATGCATCTGCCCATGGCGCATATAGCCTCGTAGCTTTTGCCGCCCTCCGAGGCTTCGTATAGCTGTATCTCGACGCCGCCGAACCTCAGCACAGCCACGCTGTAGTTCTGCGGACCCACCCCCACCACCATCCAGCCGAGATCCAGCGCTTGCCTCCCGCTAGGCGTCGTGAAGATGTAGGAAATGCTGTAGTTCACCTCATAGGGCTGAGGCGACATGGACTGTTGCAACACCACCAGCAACGCTAGGACAAGCGCCACGGCGGCCGCGCCTAGGATGGGGAGCTTCGACGCCACGCATCAAGTTCTATGAGACTATATAAGAGTTGCCAAAGCAAGGTGGAGGGCCAAGCCGGATTGGAACCTGGGACAGCCGCCAGCTCTACACACCTGTGCACTGGTTTAATACTCATCATACCTTCTATACGCGTCTCCCGGAGCCGTACCTATACAGGCCGGCGGAGGCGCGGGGTCGCGACCTCTCTACGCCTTGTGGGGTGTGTCGGGGGCCCCGCGCTACCTCCTCTTGAGGCTTCTCGGCTCCTCTCCTGTCAGCTCCTTGATGAGTTCGGCGAGCCTCGCCGCCGCCTCTACGCCCCTGGGCGTCAGCCTCAGCTCCTCGTCGCCCGTTACGAACCCCCTCTCTTTTAGATACTCCACGTATTGCTGAAAGCGGCTGTAGCTCACTCCGGACAGCAACGCCGCTTCTCTCCTGCTGTGTCCATCGGCGAGTAGGAGCAGGATTTTCGTCACGACGTAGAGGTCAGGATAGAATCTCCCTCGCCTTTTCATAAAACACCTCGGCCCTCCTCGCCAACTCGGCGGAGCGCGCCACCAGCCTCCACGCCAAGACCAACGCCGCCGCCAAGGCGCTGTAGAAGGAAGCGGCCCACAGGGCCGTGTACAAAACCCAGCCTGCCGACCCCCCTAAGACGTCCCCCTTCACAACTACTATAAACTTCCCTCCCGAGGCGACGCCCCCCACGCCCCTTACGTGGAACACCACCTCGGTTACGTTGCCGACGGGAGCCGCGGTGTGGTTGCCAAGTCCCCCTACGCCGGCCGCGGCGGACGCCGGAGCCACCTCAACCACCACGAGGGGGGTTGTGTAGAGATACAGCGAGGTGGTTGCGACAAATGCAAGCGCCGCGTAGGACGCGACGTATAAAACAGGAGCCGCGGCGCAGACGCCCCCGCGTCTGTGGAACAGCTCCAGCAGATCCAGCCCCCCGGCCCCCCTCCCCCCAGGGAGAAGGCCGACAACCGCGGCGGCCACCGCCGAGGCCGCCGTGGCTAGAAAGACAAAGCCCCCCACGGCGCCTCCAACATAGAGGAGGAACAGGACCGGCAACAGCCACACGTGAACCAGGGTTAGGTAGAGGAGGGGAGGAGCCCACCTGCACAGACGGAAAAGCAGAGACATGGAGCGGAGAGAGGCTCTGCTTAATATCATTTTAAGCAGAAAAACAAATCGAGATGCAACTGAGAGAGTGGGTTTTGGAGGGGCATTATTGGTAGTATAGCGTCAGCGTGCCCGAATAAGTTATTGAATAGGAGTTGGGGTTGTACACAACGGCTATGATGTTTTGAGACGGATCTAGAGAGAAGGAGGCGGAGGCTCTCTGGCCGTAGCTACATATGCCGGGTCCGCTTCCCGTTTTCAAATCTACATACCCGAGGCAGAGATAGCCCGTGGGGCTCCACGAGACGCTGAACTCCATGTTGATAAGCCCGGTGTAAGGCCCGTAGCTATCTCCAGTGCCGGGAGGTAGCGAGCCGGAGATAGGCTGTGGCGATTTTATTATGTCTGGGCTCGGCTTCTCACCGGCCTGGCTGGCGCCTTCTCCCCCGCCTCTCCTCTCGATTCTACCCTTAGACCAGACCTTGCCGCCGTCTATAACCAGAAGTGTGCCGTTGGGCAACAACTTGAACTCGACGCGCCTGGCCTCGCCCCCTCTCATGACTGTTTCCTTAATTATAGCAATGGGCCTCCCACCCTCTAGCACCACGGCGGAGCCGTTTGGCAACAGCCTTATCTCAACCTTCTTAACCCCCTCCTTCAGGTTCAGCGCCACTGTGTGCACACCGCCCTGGGGATCTACCATCTTCACAACCCCGTTATCATATGTGAACGTCACTTTAAACGCGCCGGCGCTCAGAGCCGCGGCCACCGCCGCGGCCGCCAATGCGGCGAGCGCCGCCAGCTTAACCATTTGGAGTTTCTGAGCCGTGCCCGCCGCTGCGCCGGGATTTATAGGCTTTGCATACTCCAAGTCCGCACACAGCGGCGGAGATACAACGCAAAAACTGCGGGGGAAACTAGGCTAGAGATGAGGTGAGACTCAGCCGCGGCGTTGTAACAAGCTGGCGGTAAACTACGTGTAGAGCTGGTGACGAACCGCTATAAAACACCTAATTTAAAGATCGCGACGAGGATCCCTCCTCCTAGTTAAAAATGCCGCAAGGGCCGCTCCAGCGGCGGCCGCAACACCGAGCGGTGGAAGAACATTCTGCGCCTCCCCGCCGTAGCGGCAACCCGCGCTACAGTAGTGACGCCACTCGCGACACGCGCCCGCACAGACGCCAGGGGCGGCAAGAAGTTGCCTTAAGCCCAGCGGCACGATGACAGATCTGTTCTCCGCTACGCCGACAGTGTATAGATCTTCTCCGTCTACAGCAGTCCGGCGTGTTGAGGGCGGACGGCGCCGTGCTATATGCAAATTCAAGACTCTTCCACCACGAGCAGATCCCCGGCCCACCTCGCGTAGCCGCCGGCGTAGGCCGTAGCCGTGGGTTCAGATCCTCCAGATTGAAGAGCTGTGAGAAGACCCTAGACGGCTCTCACGCCGGCTAAAAATAGTAAAACAAAATATAGAAATAAGAAATCTATCTAGTTATGACTTCCTCTAGTTGTTTTGTTGCGTTTTGTATTGCTTGCATTAACAGTCCTATTGCTCTGCCGCGTATAGTAATGGCACCGCCTTTATCGCTAGTCTCTAAGCTATTCTCGATATTTGTCAATTTAACACTTACGTCTAATACTACTAGCTTTGATTTGTTTACAAGAATTAATGCTGTAAACCAACATGCGTCATATTTATTTATCACGCCGCCGCCAGGGCCTGACGTGAAGCCTCTACTACACATCGGCTGAAGTGTCGTAAAGACATAGCCCACAACCTTTTGGTTAGCCATCGGGTCCCAGACTAAGCCGCGGAAAATCTCTCCATTTACCAAGTAGCTCTCGGCCAGCCATGGGTGTTTCTCGACTAGTCTAGCCAAAGCGGCGCGGAAGGGCGGCGGTATTAAATTTTCAGGCGACGTTCTATACGTCTCATTCCCCACTCTGAAGATCTTCGTCTTGGTGCCAACCACATCGCCGACGGTGGTCATGCCTCTCCACAGATCTTCAGCGTAGGTCTCCAGCTTCAGTCGGTTATCTACTTCATATTTAAGATAAGTCGAATTTATGACAAAGGTAGAAACCTGGACATACCTACCACTACACGCCCCGTCTAGCACCAGTGTACCAGACATGTTGACCAAGTTGCAGGTAAATACGTCTACCGTTGTGGCTACGCCCGGCGGCTCTTTTAGGAAGACGTAGATGGCGGCGGGGATGCCCGCCACCACGGCAACCGCGACGGCGGCTAAGAGATAGAACTTCCACAACTTCACGGCCCCACGAAGAAAGCCACCAGTTGCTGATCGTACTCCACCCAAAGGCATGCAAATCCGCATCTCCAGAAGCTGGCCAGCCCCACCACGCCGAGGCAGAACCGCGCATTCGGCCTAGCTAACACGGCTAGGCCACACGTCCAGTCCCAGCTTATAGAACCCCACGTAGCCCCCGGCGAAGCATCGCCCCAGTCATAAATATGTGGACACACCAACGGCTTCACGACCTAGCGCTTTTCGATCCCTTTCGTATTTTCTCTATAACCAACGTGTTTATGTATATCAAGTAGTGGAAGGCTATGTCGATGAGTATTAATGATAGTACGGCTATGGGTATCAAGAGTGACATTTTAACGGCTTCAAAATACAGCAGAGCGAAGTAGATAACTGCGTATTTATGACCATAGACAAGAACCTCTTTAAAACCCCCAACGCTACCCAGCGCAAGAGCTAGAACTGTAGCCATTAGGAGAAACATGGCGACGTCGTATATCCAAGCTCCACTATAGCTGTAGAGCGGGTGGGCCACGCCAAAGACAGAAGCCAATAAATACGCCATAATGTGAGTGACCCTCACTACCGGGTAGAAACCCAAATGTATGAAATGGAAAAAGAGATACTTAGTTATTTCACTTCGTGTAGTCAATCGCGTTGTATAGTTTGATGTCCACTTGGAAATGTTATTCTCTGGCCGTGGTCTTAGAGCCACGTCCACTGTCGTGCCGGACTATATATAGTTTGCATACTCCTAATCCGCACATAGCGGCGAAGATACAACGTAAATCACAGCGGAGGAAAATGCGCGCCGGCGTAGCAACCGACAGGTAGAGCGAGTTTTACGTGATTACAGAGTCGTGGCGGACGTCCCCCCAAGCAAGCGTATTATAAAGCGGGCCTCCCCCGGCCGTTATTTCATAAGTCTTCCGCCGCCTACCGTCAGCGTCGCTTCGCAAGTTATGACAGTCTTATCACCTGGCGCCTTTCGGGGATTATCCCCCGTTGCATGTCTCCTGATATCCTCTAAGCCTAGGGCCGACGTCCT
Source organism: Pyrobaculum ferrireducens (assembly GCF_000234805.1). NCBI lineage: Archaea > Thermoproteati > Thermoproteota > Thermoprotei > Thermoproteales > Thermoproteaceae > Pyrobaculum > Pyrobaculum ferrireducens. The sequence goes on along the minus strand of NC_016645.1, from coordinate 1,275,137 downwards.
CACCGCCTTGGCGGACGTAGGGGGCTCGCGATGTTAATAAGACTCTCGGAGATATCAGACTTGGTCCACGTACCTCCCCCGACAGGGCTTTACTCCTCTCTAAGCCGCCTGGGCGTCCAGCCGCCTACTGCGGTATTATCGTCCAGACCTCCCTCGACGGCAGTGTCGTGTTGCATACCGTGTCTGCCGCCTACCTACCTGGCGTGCTGTATAGACCTCGCCTATCTACTGAAGCCGTCTAAAGGGGGCGCTGGTTGGGAGACGCAAGAAACTGTGGAAAAATGCCGTTGAATTTATCGCCTTCTTCTCCTCAGCTTTAACACCGCCGAGGCGACCGCCGCGGCGCCTATTGCGGTGGCGGCTGTGGCGGTGGCTACGGCTGTGTAGTTGTGCCCGCCGATGAGGAGGCCCATCCCGGTTTTTGGCCAAAATTCTGCGATTAGCGGTTGCGGGCAGAAGCCGGTTAGCTCCACGTACCTCCTCAGAAGCATCTTGGCCGTCTTCTCGTCTGGCGGGGTGCGGTTGACATATGGGAACACGAGGTACACGGGGCCTAGGGGGCGGGATAGCTCGAAGATGTGAACTAGCCCCTCAACCCCTCTTTCAACCCTCCTGCGGGTGCCCATCTCATCCTCCCAGCGCATCGCGGCGTTGCGGAAAACCTCTCTAAACTCGTCGCTTAGCCAGTAGGAGCCTACCGTTATGTATGCGGGTATCCCTTTCCCAACCTCCCCTTCCATCTGCCGCAGTGCCTTAAGCGCCTCGGTTAAATTCGTCGTCCAGACCCCCACGGAGGGCCTATCTCTATACACCGCGACCAGCACATCCCCCGTCTTCCTCATCGCCGAGGTTATAAAAGCCGCCTTTGCGCTCTCTCCGCGCCCAGCCGCCTCCTTCAGCGTCTCCTTCGCCTCCTCTACCCTCTCGTACACAGCCACTCCCAGCCTCTCGCCGACTTTCCTAACCAGCTCCGTGCGGTTAGACGCGCTTACGGCCACACGCAGGCGATCCGAGACGACGATGTCCTAAATCACCACCTCTATTTCCAAGTCGCCACCTGGCAACTTAAGGAGGGCGTCGAGGAGCTTGTTGAAGTCGACATCCGCGGCCGGCTTCGGGGGCGGAACCTGGAGCCTACCGTAGGCAAGCATCGGAGTGGAGTCGTTAAAAGACCTAGCAACGTAGACGTAGGCGTCGCAGTTGCCCAGCTTGAAGACGTAGGTAGGCTTGAAGTTGTCTATCAACCCGGTCAAGTTGAACACGGTGTAGTTGTCCACCTGATACCACACGGAACCCAGCGCAACCGCGGAAAGCACAACGGCGGCTAAAGCCGTCATTTTCAAGACTTCATGGATCTTCATGAAACGCCGCTGTGCCGGGACATATATCCCTTATGTACTCATAGTCTGCGGATAGCGGCGGAGGTACAACGTAAAAAACGGAGTGTGCGGTGTGTATCTCGAACGCCGGGTGCGCCGTCTGCAGAAACTCGCCGGCGGCGCCCGAGGGCTTAAGGACATGGTTTCAGATATTTGAAAATGGCGGGGCCGCCGTTAAGCGCCTCCGCGATTCTCGCCGAACCCTCTTAAATTTCGTAAACTGCGGCTGTCGGTAGAATTGAAAAAAGATATGCTTAGTTATATGACGTAGTGGGGGTGCGCGTCAAGCGGCGGCGCTGTGCGGCTCTCCAACCGAGCCAGGTGTTGCCCTCTTTATTATCATCAAGATTACAGCGGCGGCTACAGTTATGGCTATGGGAAGCCATGTGGTGTTTATGTTGTTAGCCGGCACGGCGTCCTGCTCCCCCCGCCTATCTGGCAGGTCGGCGTTCATCAACACATTGTCGGCGTACATCAGCACATCGTAGGTAAAGAGGGGGAGGTCCATCTCGCCGACGTATATCACAGAGGGCGTGCAGTTGAGTATCTTAACTGCGTTTAGCAACGCCTCCCGCACGCCGTCTATAGACATATTCGAGCCTTTAATAGCGGCGAAGCGGACGGCGGAAATTCCGAAGTACGCATCTCTAGCCGCGGCCGACTCAGGCATTAACACCGGCGCCCATACAAAATACGGAAGCACATCAGCCAGCTCTTTGTCAGAAGCCTTTTCTAGAGGCTTCCCCAACCTAGCCTCCACCAGCCTCCTCACGGCTAGGCGCAACGTCTCGTTGTCGAGATCCCCCACGGGGCTCTTCACGGCGTCACGCATCTTTTTAAGATCCATAGCGCCTAGGGCCGAGTCATTGCCCATAAACCAGCTCCTAAAAGCCCTGGCCTTCTCCAGCTTCGCTTTTCGCATAAATACCCCGACCTTTCTACACTCTGGGTATTTTTTAAGTTCTTGCAGAAGTCTAGCCTCAACCTTTGCGTCGTCTATCTCTGGGGTGTGTAATGTGCTGGTGCTTTACGCCCCTGCAGGCAGTCTGTCCGGTAATTGAGGTGCGAGGCGCATTCAGAAACGGACAAAATGTTGACAAACCTCATCGGCATTACGCCGAAGTTAACAAATCCCAAAGCCTCGCTCTATATTGCGTCTACTCTAAGAACCGTGGCTGAGGTGGCTGGGGGCAGGGTGTACATGGTTGGCGTATTAAGCCACTCGCCCCCCGCCGGCTTTGCCGTCACATCGCTACTTAATATATCTGAATTCGCCCGCCAGGTGGGAGGCGTAAAGGCGGTGGTAATAGTACTGCCTTGGAACATTACAGCTTGGCTGAAGTCCTCTGGAAACTTAACCACAGTACCGGCTAGAGTAAGCGCGACAAACAGCATGAACAAAGTCAGCGACCTCGTCGTAGGTGGTCGGAAATTCTGATCTCTATTTGAATTCGGTAAACACCGTTTTCACCGCCGCTGGTCTGGGTTTTAGGTTTTGGAGCCACGCCCGCAGTTGTGCCAAGCCATTTAATCCCCACGTACTCAAAGTCAATACGTAACGACGGAGATATAACGTAAAACATGGCGCAGTGGATACGGCAATAGATATGGCGGAGTTTTGCTTACGCAACTCTTCAGAGTAGATTACATCTCCCCCGGCTATGTCTGATATCTCCTAACCAGCCACACGTCTGTATGTCATTCACAGTCATTTTCTCATGATTAGGCGTCTCTAGCGCCGAATTTAGACATGTAGCCACGTTGCGTATAGATTCACTTCACAACAGACCTCCACGATCCACAGAGCTCCGTAGCGAGAGGTCTCTGCGAACGTTCGGCGCAATGCATGCCATCGGCGCATTCATAAGCTAATTCTGCCACGGTAGCTTAATCAGTTTTATTGCTTGTTAGGGAACTTCGGCTATGCATTAAAGTGTCTGAAGTACACTCCAAGAGCTGTTTTTTCATACTCACCATTCTCCACTTCCAAAAACACTCGGCGGCACTGTCTACTTGTTTATTCCGTCTCACCTCCGCCCTCTGCACTGGCGTATTGACCCTCCACCCCCCTTTTATAAAGCTCCGCCTCCCCCTTGACCGAAACCTGCGCATCTCTACCCACCGCCGGCGCCGCCCCTTCCTCCTTCTCAGTAGAGAATAGGTAGTAAGGAGAAAAGTAGGGGTTTATCTAGCCTCTATGTATATGACGGGTGGCACTTGATAGCGGCAGGTGTTGCCCCACAGGTCCGTCGCGGTGTATTGATACTTGCTCACAGCGGCGTATATGTACTCAGGGGCGTTGTAGTCGGTTGGGACGCCGGGGTAGTCGCCGTAGTTGGTTATCGAGCCTGCGACTTCTATCATGGCGCCTTGTATAGACAGCGATATGTCTATGCCGGGGAATACGCCTTTAGGCAGTGTTATGGGAATCGGCGTTCTGGTCAACACCGCCAGCACCACGGCGCCCACTGGGATATCCACTTCAAAACCAGTCCCACAGGTGAATATCTCGTGGAACCACATAGTCTCGCCGGGCTGAAGAGCCCCGTCTGAAAGCGCAGTGTTGGAAATGGAGAGTCGTTGCTTATCTACCCCACCGTAGAAGAAGTCAATAATTTCCTGGGGCAGGCCAAAATCTTTTCCACTTACAATTGTGCTACCGCTGATGTAGATATCGGCTATGTAGAAGTAGTCCTCCTCTCGTATATATTCTCTGCCTATGGGCCCCTCATAGTAGACGTCGTACGAGACGAAGACGGGCCTCCCCAATATCCAAATCCAGCCAGAGCTGGTAGGACCTAGGAACAGCCCGTCTGCTAAATAGTACTGCTTACCTCCCCAGCTCCAGCTAGCTAAGCTAATTGAGGATCTGCTGTTGCCCGGAACCGATAAAGAGACGCCGACGGCTAATTGCGAAGTAGTCAATATACCGCCTATTATGCTCAGCCCCACCGATCCGCTGTATGTAAAGTTGTTTACCGCAATGACAACAGGCACTTTCATATACAGCCTGCCGTTGTAGTCTGCGAAGTACGTAGAGGGAAACACGGCGGTTAAGTTGCCAACTCCCACCCAAGCCTTTCTATACCAGCAGATAAACGCCGGGGGTTCTGGATTTACTACTTCACACCACGTGTCTTTCGGCGGCTCGACAGACGGCGGCTTCATCGAGGGGGGCGCAGAGCCGTAGCTTGCAAACAGCCCTCGCTTCTCTTCTCTATCCACCTTAGCCACATGCGCCCTCCACTCCCCCCTGCCCTTTGCCACATGTAGCGTGTATATCAGCTCTCTGTCTCCTCTCGCCACCTTGGCTGGGGGGTAGTCTAGGAAGTAGGTGGTGTAGAACAGAGGCTTTCCGCTGGTTTTGTTTACAACCGCCAGGCTGACTATAAGCGCGGTGAAGAAGTCCTCGGGGTCGTGCCCCCTAGCCCTCAGTAATTCAGTCCAGTTCTTAGCCACGTCGGCGAGGGCGCCGGCTGGTATGTGTACAGAGCCCCTGGTGGGCCCTGAGAAAACTATAGCCTCCCCATCTGGCGTGACGGCTCTTACGAAGACCGCGGCGGCTACGTCAGGCCTTGTAAAGAGGTCGCTCTTCTTTACGCCGGCCTCGTAGAGCTCAAACCTCAGCGTGACCCCCGGGCTAGGCGTCTGAGAGCCCAGCACCACAAAGGCAACAGCCGCCAAAGCCGCCAACACCACAAGCCTCATTACCCAGACCTTCGAAGCCACGCCCGCCGCTGTGCCGGGCTTTATGTGCTTTGCGTACTCATAGTCCACACATAGCGGTATAGATACAACGTAAACTCAGACATCAGGACGATGTGGTAGACGCGGTGATATTTAACACGCAACATTCTATGTCACAAATTTGCTGAGATTTGGGCAAGCGTAAGCCTAGCGTTTCTAAAATAAGTGTCAAATCGGCGCCTAGGTGGCCGTCGGCCTTAGTGGATCGACTTTCCTCGTCTATCGCCAGAGCTTTAATAATTTTTTCAATACCTCAGCCGCTATGTACAACGCCGACGTGTCTGCCACTGCAATAACCGGAACATTCCACCTCTGAAATGGGTGGAGGCCGACACTGTAGGCCTTTGTTAAAACTCCCCCTGTTGTTACATCTATGGCGATGAGTAGAAGTCCGTGTAGCCATATCACGCCAAGTATGAAGAAAATTCCCTTAAGCCAACTGCCGTAGATCCCCCTTGCGAGATATATAAACCAGATGAGAGCCGCCAGGGGACCCAGCCCGTACCATATCAAGGCCTCGGTTGACAGCGCCGCAAAGGCGAAGGGTGTCGAAAGAGCTACTGCGGCAACTATCTCTCTACGCTTAATGTTTACAACCAGCGACGAGAAGAAGAGGATCCAGAGGAACGCAGCACCTGCAATAAACAACGCCACAGCCCTAGACCAAGGTAAAATGAGCCATAATAAAGAATAAAAAACTAGGGCAGAGAAGAGAACTAATTTAGGAGTCATTTAAGTACGTATTTCATACCGGCGCTTGTTAATCCTCTAAACATCCACGTTTTCACCTCGGCGTGTCTTAAGGCAGAATAGATGAATGGATTTGTCGGCTGGATGTACCCTTTGAGTCCCTGATCTGGGCTGATGCAGTACTGCTCTAAGCAGGCTTTGGTGATTTTCACCTCTATGGACATGTTCGCATAAGGATCTGCCGCCGCCGTGGGGAGACTTATAGCAAATAATAGCGAATCCGACTCCGATCCGGCCCAAGGCGCAATCCACCAAACTCTCACGTTATTGCTATCAAGTACGTCCACGTTATAGCTACCTGACGCGGTCTGCAGTGCCTGGCCTGCTAGGAAGGCGAGTAGAGACGCCAGTTTGCTTGGCACGAAGATTAAGATGAAGTTTATAGCATCGAGAACTCTCTGAGCGACGTCTATAAGCCAAGGCTTTGTGACATCGGCAATAGATGTCCCTTTTATGTAGTTGGCCTTGTACAGAGAGGCCGAACCTGAGCTAGTCTTCGTTGGAATTGACAGCCTCATGTACACTTCAAACCCCTTTATATAATCCACATAACTACTAGACACAGAGCGTCCTGCGACTTGGAGCATTATTCGCTGGTACGTGTCGTATATGTCATTAACTCTGAGGAGTACGAGCCCGTGGTATACATATGGGCCGGCTTGGGGGTCGGAAGGGGCGCCGTATATTTCGAGGACGGAGGCCGCGTAGGGGTTCCTCCATATCTTATCCATGGCGTCTGGGAAATCCTTCCACTGCTCTACCCAGCGCCACGCTCTGAAAACCTCGGCGGTTCTGACGAAAATAGACCTCACGTATGGAGTAGCGCCGTTGTCGAACTTTATTTTGACAAGCCAGGAGAGCGCCCCGCCGAAGGATTTGGCAAAGCTGTAGGGATAGGCGCCGAGGCTGTAGGTCCCCGTGTTTATTTCGTAGACACATCCGTTAGTCCCACTGTTATAACTGCCGTATGCCGTTGACCCCGCCACATACCACATGCCGTTGAGCCACAGCTCCCACATAAGTCCCGGACATGTACCGCCCACGGCGTCTGTGGTCAACTGCAGGTCTACGCCCCCAGTGAAGGTCCCCTCGACTAGGCCGTCGAAGGCTGCGTAGGGCCCTATTAGAATCCTGTCGATATAGCTACCCACCGAGTATCCGCTCGGCCGTCCATAGTAGTCTGTGGCCGTGGCGTATAACATCTCAGCCAGTGTGTAGTTACGGTAGTAGTATCGGAGGTACTGCACAGTGCCGTTTATGCCAACGGCCGGCGCGCCGGAGTACGTGTTTATATAAACTCTGAGTCTAACCGCCAGCTCGCTACCCCGGCTACTGTCTAGGTTAACACCAGAAATCCACATCCTGGCTCTGTTGGCCAAGGTGTAGGAGCTGGATTTGAGAAGCGTGCATGTGCCGTCGGCGTTTATGCGGTAGACATCAGCTGTCAACACGCCGTCTGCAGAGCCGCCTTTAATTAACACGCCTAGTGATAGCGAGGCGGCGTCGTAGCCGATATACGCCGCGTCGGGCACGTTTCTACAAGCGCTGGCGCCGGATTCCCCATGTACTGGCACTACGTATTCCGTATAGCTACTGCTCACTCTCACCGGTCTGAAGTACACCCCGCCGTAGACGTATAGCGAGGCGCCAGTGCTGGGGGCGGGGTGGCCGCCGCGGCTGGTATGTCACCTGGCCTAGATCCGCCGCCTCTTTCAAGTCTCGCCCGTCCGCGGAACTCCGGCTGAAAGCCCAACTCCCTCAATATTTTGAAGGCCTCGTCTACGCTCCCCGCCACAATCTCTATTAACCCCCCATCTGGCTTTCTAAACACCACGGGGAATTCCCCGTCTGGTGTCTTCAACGTGGCGTTGCCCCTGGCCCCCGCCGGCTTGGCCCCCGCGGGGAGTGCTAGCAAGAAGTATTTCCTGTCGTATGCCGGTATGTCCACAGTCTCGTTTGTAAATAGTACAAAGCCCCGCCCTACGTCCCTAGGCACGAACACCACCAGCGCCTGCTCGCCAAGAGCCCACTTGGCGCCGGGTATATGGGGGACCTCATCTCCAAGCGGTATATCTGACTCAACTAGGTACACGAACAGCTTTTGTCCTTTCTGTCCCGGAATTTCTAAAACTTGAGATAATGCCAACATCGGCAACAACACCATCACTACCACGACTATAATCGCCGCAGACCTGGGCTCTGGAGCCACGCCGGTTAAAGAACCTAGGCGCTTTGGATACGCCCCGCCCACTATCGCTCGGGGCTTCGGAACCTTCATGACGCGCCGCTGTGCCGGGCCTTATATGCTTTGCATACTCATAGTCCACACATAGCGGTGTAGATACAACGTAAAACAAAGCGGCTTGACGGGCCGGCAGACGCCTAGACGCCTCACACAGCTACCGCGGCGACAGCACGAGAGACCATATTCGTCAAAAACGTCACGGCCGCCGAAATCCTGCACCCAGGTATAAAACAGCAACCACAAGACTTGAGACGCCAACTCTTAACCATCGCCAACGCCAGAGAACCGCCACGTCTCCTCACGCTAGAGGAAGCTATCTATTCAAGAAGCGGCGTGCTGGTGGACTTAGTGCCCCGCGCTTCAAGATGAATCCCATGGGGTTTGGAGCGTCTTGATAGACGCACGAAGCATGTATCAAAGCACCTCCGGGAGATTAACGCCCCCGCGAAAACGTGGGCGGGGAAAACCTCTTATTTCGGTTTGGTTAACTTTTTCTTAACGACGTAGACGGTGGCGGAGGTGGCCGCCGCTATCGTTGCGACCTCCAGCGCCGCTAGGTGCCACGGGATGCTGACGCCGACGAGCTCGCGGGCGCCGGTCTTGAAGAAGATTACTACGGAGCCGTTGGGGCACGCCCCCAGCCCCTTGGCGCTTTTCTCTGTCAGCGCTTTTAGAAAATCTGTTTCATTAGGCGGCGCTATTAGTACTAAGTAGAGCCCCTCTCTGGCGCCTATGCCAGTAACGACGTCAATGGGATTCACATCTACTCCTCTTTCTCTATACGCTTGGAATATAGCCTCTTTAAGCCCGGCTAGCTTCTCCTTGACAGACTCAAGGTCGAGCCCGACTACGTAGGGCGACGAGGCCGGGGCCTCTTTTATGTTTATAATCGCTAGCAGTTTAAGGTCTTTATACGCTTTAAATACACTGTCAAGATCGCCTTTCACCTTGGCATATTGGCTGAGGCCTCTGCGGGGGTCTGTGAAGGCCTCCACGCTTATGAAGCCCTGCCACACGTTAATATAGACGCCCCTAACATCTAGACCTGCGGCTCTAAGCGTCTTATTCACGGCGTCGGCGAGCGAAACCGTCCTATTTACCCACCTGCTTGATTTTGAGAGTCTCTCTGCGATAGACTTGTTTACAAGAGGGCCGCAACAGTAGTAGAAATCTAGGTATCCGCTGTAGTTGGCAGATCTAAGCTCGTCAGCTATAAGAGGCCACGTCTTGAATTCAAACTCCCTCTGCCACCTCTCTGTGAAGTTGTGAAACTCGGCGAGATCTTTCTGCGTACGGCTCCACATGTCTACAATCTTCGGGTCGTGGCCACGTACTACGTAGTAGACACATCCGTTTAGCTCAACTCTCACCGCCGGGATTTCGTAAACTGAGTACACCACCGTGAGGTTGCCAAACTTTACAACTTGGCCGTGATACACCTCTACGGCCATTAAAGCCGCGGCTGCCAGCAGTAAGAGAACTAGCAACCTAGTTGCCATACCTAAACCCCAAGCCGTAGAATCTATTCACACACTCGACCCCCATGAACTCCATAAACTGCGGATTGTCAGCAGGTCGCAACCTAACGAAAATACCAGCAACTTTAACGTGCCAACTTCTGTCAATTGCGTCTGATCTCAGCTGAAAGAGGGGAGAGCCGCTGTCTCCCTCTTGAGCAGGTTGCCACTGGGGGTCGTAGTACACAGACAGTAGACAGTACTGGGGATCGTAGAAATAGATCCTAGCTTGGCCTCCCTTGCAACCTGTCACGTGCCCTATCCTGTGCATAGACCACACCGTCTGTCCCTGCAAGTTCTGCAACTCTGCGTCTGTGAAGTAGCCATTCGACAGAGGTGGGGCTGGGTTGAATCCGCATATTTCTACGTGCGGTGAGGCTTGAGTTCCCCGTTGCTCAATTTTCAACACAGCGGCGTCTGCATACAGCTCTTTGTCCATCTCTTCGACATAGCCAGTGGGCTCTCCGCCGCAGTCGTAGTAGCACGGCTGGTATACGCCGTCGCCGTTATTTAAGCCGTGGGAAACAGTGACGTACGCCGCCCGGGACCCCAGCCACGTAGCGTAGCCCAGCGTAAACACCTTATCACACGGAGCCTGGAAAATCACCGGCATGTGGCTGGCTTCGCCATCTTCACCCCCGGAAACAGCGGATCTTGATATTTAGATAAATCGCTTTGTGTTAACGCAACCACCAGCACAATGGCCACCAACACAGCCGCCTCAAGCCTGGGCCTGGGAGCCTTCATGACGCGTCGCTGTGCCGGGGTATATAGGCTTTGTATACTCCAAATCCGCACACAGCGGCGGAGATACAACGTAAAACGCGACAAATAGGACGGGGCGGGAGGTGCTACCCCGTCTAGATCCGCGGCGCGGTGCTCTCTTACATAATTTCATCTAGCGGCGTCGGCACCCCAGCCGCAACCTCGACTAAGATCGACGTGATCGATTCACGACGCCGATACTAGCATAGGTGCGTAGCTCTAGAAGACGTCGGACTCCCCAACATCGCAGGTGGGCGCATGAAGTCCTGTTGTTTTAAAAGACGGGTGAGCTCCGGGGGTGAATGCGGCGTGGGTGTGCGGTGGGTGCGCGGTTGCCCCTAGCGGCTTGGGCCTAGCCAGCGGGGGAGGCCGCCGCGTGTCTCTTTGAAAAACTCCTCGAACCAGTCGGGGGTTCTGAACTCGTTGACGACGTCGAGGTGGTCGTAGGGCTTGATGTCCAGCACGGGGCTCCCGCTCCACGCGTCGAGGCCTAGGACTCTGAGCCTCGGCGGGTCCACCTCCACGATCTTGACTATGGAGAGGGCGATGGGGTTGGGCCTCTGGGTAAAGCGCGTGGCGAATATGCCCACCTCTGGGAAGTCTTCCCGGCCCCAGGGCCTCAGCTTCAGCTTGACGCCCCGTGTCTCGTGGAAGAGCCATATTATGAATGCGTGGCTGTACTCCTCCAGCCCCCCAAGCCCCTCTACATATTCGTCGAAAATCCGAATCACAGACACGAAGTCGTACTTATCCACCCGCCCCAGCCGCGGGAGGCCCACCTCCACGACCCCCACAGGCTTTAGGCAGATTGGGCACGACACGTCGCCTATAGGCCGTGGGTATTTAAGTCAACCTCCGGCGCCCCCCTAGCCACGTCCTCAAGGTAGCGCCGCCTTGACCTGGCGTAGTCAAGCTCCGAGCGGCTGATCCGCGCCGTGTAGACCCCCGCCTCCTCGCCGAAGTCCACCAACCCGCCGTTGGGAGAAGCCACGTAGGACCCCCCAGCCGCCGGCCGCCCATCCGCGTAGCGGTAGCCAGTCCCAAGCGCCGCCGCGACGTACACCGAGTTTTCAAACGCCCGCACCAAGCCCACAGCCCTCCACAGCCCCCGGCGATCTGCGGAAATGCTGGCGGGGTTAACCAGCACCTCAGCCCCGGCGGAGGCCAGCCTCCGCACGAGCTCCGGATAAAGCAGATCTACACACACCAGACAGCCAACTACAAACCCCCCAGCCCTAAACAGCGCCAGCCGCCTCCCCGGCGAAACCCAGCCCCTCTCCCCCGTAGCCGCCGAGGGGAAGATCTTCTCCCCCCACGTCAACAAGCCGTCCCTCCCCACCACGGGGCAGACGTTCACCACGGCGCCGCCCCGCCTCACCGCGAGGCCGCCTCCCACCACCACACCCCCGACCACCCCCGCCACCTCCACCAGCCCCGACACCACCCGCCCAAATTCCCCCTCCTCCAGAGCCCTAGCCCCAAGCCAGTACTCCGGAAGCACCAGCAGATCCACCCGCGGAACCCGCCCCAGCAACCACGCCACCCCCTCCTCCACCCGCGAAAACCTAGGCATCTGCGCCACAGCCACCTCCACAGCCCCAGATAAAAACCGCTATAAAAACCAGAGCCCCACATCCGCGCAACCGTCGGCATAGGCCAGCCCCCCACACCCGTGGAGGCAACGGAGGCGATACCGCCCTAAACCGCTCTGCCGAAGAGGCGGCGTTGGTAATCCACGCGGCCCCCTCCGCGGAAAGCCCCCCGACGCCGGGCGCGGTCTGATGATGCGCCGGTGCGGCGCTACCGCGCCGGTGCAACAGCTACCTGGCCGACGGGCCTTCGAGTAGATACGCGAGGGGGAGCGCCGGCACGATCCTCACCCCAAGTACGTACCCCACCAAGGAGAGGGTAGTCGAGACGAAGCTGGCGAGGAGCAGAATACTTAGAGACTTGGCCAACGCCCCCCTCCTCTTGGCCACCTCAACCCACAGTAGTAACAGCCCCGCGGGCGCCAGCACCGTGTAGAAAGAAGCCGGCGACATAAATATAAACACAGTAAACCGCGTGTAGATGCTTAATACACTCGACATCAGTACAAACGCCGCGCCAAGCCTCCCATATCCCGAAAGCCCCACAAAAAGCATGCCCATCCCAAATAGCATAAGCAGATGGGAAACGACGAGTAGATAGACGCCCTGTTGCGCCCACCCCACAACCGCCAGCACAAAGCCAAAGATGTGAACCACATACGCCAAGACAGCCAACAGAGAGCCAGGAACCGCCAGCTCCACAGAGACAACAGAGCCGCAATATATAAGCTGTTAAGCGCGGGCCACGTCCCGTAAATATGTGTAGAACAGCGCCATGCCAGCTACGCGTCACTATGCTAGTGCAGTAATAAGGAAGAGCTTTAGATGTGGGGCGCCGTATAGCGCCTTTGAGGCATTTCCACACAGATAGAAACAGTAAGTGGTAGCCCGGCCGGGATTCGAACCCTAGCCCGAGCCCCATAAGGGGCTCGACGGGCCACGGGGTCCAGAGCCCCGCATCCCAAGCCGGGTTGTCCTTTGGCCGCTAGACGACCGGGCTCTGTACGGGGAATAGCATCTAGTTTTTAAATTTTTTGAGCACGCAGAGATCCGGCACAACGGCGAAAGACTTATAAACATGGGGCATATACACAGGCGCTGGGGGGCCGTAGTCTAGCCTGGCTAGGATGCCGGCCTGGGGCCGAGCCCCGCTCGCCAGTGCGCCGGTGATCCCGTCAAGCCCCCGCGTGGGGGCTTGGGATAAGGTTCAAATCCCGGCGGCCCCACCATTTAGTTACTTTCATTGAGGTGGAGATCTAGTTGTTTACAAGTTTCTGTTTTGTGGCTTCGCCGTGTGGTTGCTGTGGTGTTCTTGACGCTGTTTGCTGTGGGGGGGGGATCCGCCTAGCCGTGGGGCGCCGCCGAGGGGTTCTGTTCACTTACCCTCTTGGATTTTATGACGGTATAAAGTTGAGGGGGGCTTGCATCGGCGGTAGGTGGCTCGGTCGATTTCCTCCATCGATGGGGGGTTTGGGGGTCGATTTGCGTGGGTTCTTGGAGTTTGGTGCTGGTGGTGGCTTGGCCTCCGTGGGGGGCTGAGCGGTAAGACTTATAAATAGATGTGTATAGTGTGAATGGCCGGGCGGGCTCAGTTCAACACCCTATCTTCAGAGGTCAGAGGCCGAGCCAGTCATCACCGCCCGGCTGTTTTCTGTATCCTGTGGAAGGTGGAGTCTGAGTTGCGTGTCTTTTTGAATAGGTGTGAGGGGCTTGTCGTGGTCGGCGGTGGAGTGCCGCCGTGGGTGGGGGCTGTTGGGTTTAGTGCCAGCCTGTGCCTGGCTGGAGGACTGTGCCTGACTGGACGCGGCTTGCTTTTGGTATGAGGGCGCCGAGTTTGTAGTAGGTTCTGCCTCTTACCTCTATTGGCTCTAGCCTCTCCCGTCCTTCTCTCAGGACTGACATGGTGACTACGTTTGGCTCGACGACTGCGTCGGGGCCCACCACGCTGTAGGATATGAAGGAGGCCCTTCCTACGGTGGCCTTTTCGCATATTAGGCTGTGGCTTACCTCTGAGCTACTGCCCACCACGGCGCCCTCCTCCACGTCGGCGTGGTTGCGGACTAGGGCGTGGGCTCCTATGAAGGCTCCTCTGCCTATGTAGGCGGGGCCTTTCACCACGGCGAAGTGGTCTATCTCGGCCCCCTCCTCTATGACGACGGGGCCCTCCACGACGGCTGTGGGGCTCACCTTGGCGCCTCTCGCTATGTAGGTGTGTCTGGGGGCTGTGTATTCGAGCAACTGTACGAGATCTTCTGGGTAGTTTACGTCCTGCCAGACGCCGCTCCAGGGCACCACGGCGATTTTCATGGAGCCGGCGGCTTCGTTCACTGCTTCGTAGAGGCCGCGTTGCGCCGCCGCTTTTGCCAAGGCGCGGGGGAGGAGGGCGGCGCCGCCGAATATCCACTGGCCCTCGCCGCCTATCCTTGCCAGGAGCCCGCCGGGCCTCGTCTCGAGGACACCGTATCCCCTGGTCGCCCTCCTCGGAACCGCCAGCACTGCGCCGTCTGCCCCCGCCGAGGCTGCGCCCTCCACCAGGGCTCTGTACGCCGCGGGGTCGACGTAGACGTCGCCGTAGGCGAGGAGTATGTGGCTCTCGGCGCCTATGTAGGACTCCGCGGCGGCGATTGCCTGCTCGATGCCTTGGCCCCTCTCCTCGATGTATGTATAGGGGAGCTTCTCGGGGTGCGGGGCGACGACGTACACCTTGCCGAAGATAGAGGCCAGGGCCTCGGCGGCGTAGTGGTAGAGCCTTCTCCCGCCTATCTTTACGTAGGTCTTGGGGAGGGGCCCCGTGAGTTTTTCAAAGACGCCTGGCTTCCCCCCCGCGAGGACCACTGGGGCGATTTTCATGTCACTCCACTGTTACTGTCTTGGCGAGGTTTCTCGGCTTGTCTGGGTCGTAGCCCCTCTCCACGGCGGCGAAGTAGGCGAGCATCTGTAGGGGGATTACGTGGGCTATTGGGGCTGTGAGCTCGCCGGCATCGGGCACCTCTATGGCTACGTCCAGCTTCTTTGCGTAGTCGCTCCGTGCGGGGACTGTGCCTATGGCGAAGGCGCCCCTCGCCTTCATCTCCGCGACGTTGCTCAGTGTCTTCTCCCGGGTGGCTGGGTCTGAGAAGACGAACACCACGGGGAAGTCCTCCTCCACTAGGGCGATTGGGCCGTGCTTGGACTCGCCCGCGGGGTAGGCCTCGGCGTGTATATAGGCCACCTCCTTGAGCTTGAGGGCGCCCTCCATGGCCACCGGCAGGGCGGCCCCCCGGCCTAGGTAGTAGGCACTGGGCTTCTGCCTCAGCCTCCTGGCTAGATCCTTGGCGGTGCCCGCGGTCTTCTCCACGACCCGCCTGGCGAGATCGGGGGCGGCTTTCAGCTCCCTCTCGCGTTCTGCCACGTCGTAGCCCAGCAACCTCAGGGCGGATACGTACAGGGCGGAGAGGGTCAGCACCTGCGTGGTGAAGGTCTTGGTGGCCGCTACACCTATCTCAGGCCCCGCCCTCGTGTATATCACCAAGTCGCTTTCCCTAGAGAGGGTACTCCCAACCACGTTGGTAACCGCCGCCACCCTCACCCCCCTCTCCCTCATAGCCCTCACCGCCTTTATGGTGTCTATCGTCTCCCCCGACTGGGACACGGCGATGGCGAAGTCGTCTTTGTCGAAAAGCGGCTCGTACGCGGCGTATTCAGACGCCACGATGGGCACAGGCGTCAGCTTCAGGCGGGGGAGGAGGTGGGCCAGGATGAGCCCGGCGTGGTAGGAGGTGCCGGCCCCCACTATGTAGACGTTCCTAGCCGCCAGGAGGGCGTTGGCCGCCGCCTCCAGCCGCGCCGGCTCTAGACCGGCGGCGGTCGAGGCGAGGGACTCCGGCTGCTCGTATATCTCCTTGAACATGAAGTGGGGGTAGCCGCCCTTCGTGGCCATCTCGGCGCTCCACGGGATCTCCTCCACCCGCGACGCGGCGTCCTGCGGCACCCCGTCGGCCTCTATATACACCTCGGTGGGGGTTATGTAGCCGTACTCCCCGTCGCGGACGGCTATTATCCTCTTGGTGTGGTCGAGGACCGTGGGGATGTCGCTGGCCACGATGTTGAAGCCGTCCCCCACACCGATGATAAGAGGCGAGAGGTGCCTGGCGAAGTATATCACCTGGGGGTTCTCCGCGTCTATCAGCGCAATGGCGTAGGCCCCCCTTATCCTAGATACCGCCTTCCTAAACGCTGAGAAGGTGTCGAGGCCCTGTCTCTTGTACTCCTCCACTAGGTGGGCGACGACCTCCGTATCCGTCTCCGAGCGGAAGACGTGGCCCCTCTTAGCCAGCTCCTCCTTCAGCTCCGCATAGTTTTCAATAATGCCGTTGTGCACGACTGCTATCACCCCGCCGCAGTCTACGTGGGGGTGGGCGTTTACCTGGTCGGGCCTGCCGTGAGTCGCCCACCTGGTGTGGGCCAGCCCCGCCACGCCTTGCAACGCGTCGAAGCCGTAGCGCCGCGCCACCTCTGCCACCTTCCCCGCGTCTTTCCTCACGACAAGCCCCCTGTCCACCACCGCGACGCCAGCCGAGTCGTACCCCCTGTACTCAAGCCTCTCGAGACCCCTCCTCAGAATCTCGCCGAGGGGGCGCCCCGGCCTCTCTGCAAATACTACGCCAAATATGCCACACACGTCCCACACTTAGGGCTGTAATATATGGATTTCTCTTTCAGAGCCGCTGAAGGCCGCTCACCCCTCACGTGAACCTCTGCTCATCATCGTCACCTCTTTACAAGGCAGTTTTAAACCTTCACATCTCCCGAGGACGTAGACCACCTCCGGCTTCACCAACTCGGCTAGTGTGTATATGGGCCTTGCCGGGTCGTAGATGGAGGCCTTTATCACGGCCCCGGCGGCGTATTTATGCCCGCCGCCTCCCAGCTTCGCGGCGAGCTCGGCGCAGTTGTATCCGCTGTCTCTATGGGCGCCGCAGTACAGGCGGTAGGTCCTCCACCCCCTCCTCACCAGTATGTTGACGAACCTTGCCCCCTTCTTCTCCAGCTCTATTGTCAAGGCGCGGTAGGAGATGCCGAGCCTCCTGGGCGAGTATATGAAGAGCTTCTCCTCCCCGGGGAGCGCCTCCGCCAGTCTGCGCATCAAGTCGTCCTTCTCGAGGCCTCTCTCCGCCAGGCTCTTCAAGGGCTCCTCCTCAACAGCCGCGAGGCCCTTCTTGGCGAGTATGTCGACTACGGCGTGTTTCTCCGCCTCGCTCGCGTACCTCACGGCGAGATCCAGCAACCTCACCCGCCTGTCTGTGACGTTGGCGGTGTCTGTCTGCACGGCGGCCTCGACCAGCTCCCGGGCTACCGCGTCTCCGTCGAGCCCGAGGGCCCTGGCGGCGAGGAGGGCCGCGGCGGGGGCGCCGGGGTCGTAGTGCTCCACCTCGGCGCACGGCTTGTTGGTGAGGTGGTGGTCGGCCCTCACCCTGGCCCTGCCGGGGCACGGCAGGTCTGCGACGAAGTCCCACGTCAGGGCCTTGACCCACCACTTCTTCACTTCGCTTGGGGCCATCAGCACCACTACGCCTTCTGGATACCTCCTCTTGAACAACGCCGCCGACGCCAGCCCGTCGACGTCGCCTACGTCGCACAGCGCCAGGGGGCGCCGCGCGGCCTTCGCCAGCAGAGCTCTCAGCATCTTCACGTGGCGTCTTCAACTATTTATTTATAGACTTTACCACACACGTTGAGGCTGGGCTACATCGGGCGGAGGGGGATCTACGACGTGGTTAGGAGAATTGCATTTGAAGTAGGCTTGTTTGAGAGGGGGGACGTCACTGTGGTGGACGCGGGGTTCAGGGAGAGGGGGGAGGTGGTTCTGCACTGCGGAGACTACCGGTGTGTCGCCACTGAGCTCTTCACCTCCATACCCCGGGTGCTGGGCGGGGGGAAGCTGGGAGTCGACCTAGGCGCCTCTAAAAACGGGCTGGCCTACGTGTGGAGGGGGACACCCCTGTTGCACGCAGTGCTGGACTGGGGCGCCGTGGAGAAGATCTTGAAGGGGATAGACGGCGTCGAGGTCCACATCGGCTCGTCGCCGTATGTAGACGTGAAGAAGGCAACTTCCCTCCTGGGTTGCGGCGAGGTGAGGCTCGTCGACGAGCTCTCGGCGAGCTGGTCCAGGCGTTGGCTAAGGGACAAATACCCAGAGCTGGAGGAAGACGAGATAGACGCCCTGTCCTTCACCTACCACGACGGGGTAAGGGCGTCCCTATGCGGCAACAAACACCCCTGACTCTCCTTGTGGAACGCCGTCCTCCTTAGGCGTCTGTCCCCATTGACATCTGACGTCTGCATGGTTTAGGCGCTCCCCCGATTTGAAGACAGCAACCTCGCGCGGGGGACTGGGCGGCGGAGGCGCCTCCGGGCGGCTATCTGGGCGCGCCTCGGCTTCGGCCTGGGCTCCGTGGGGCGCCTTGAGACAGTGGCGCGGGGGCATCTATATGCTGGTAATATACACAAACTTTTAATAACCGGGGCCGGGGTATGGGTTGGTGTACGTTGTGAAGTGCGACTCTTGCGGCTTTGTCCTCTACAGGGGCGAGGAGCCGAAGACTGTGGAGGCTGTGTTGAAGATGTGGGGAGGCATATGCCCCAAGTGCATGTCTCCTCTTGAGAGGAGACCTATAAAAATTGCCGTGGGGCTTCTGCGGGCTAGGAGGAGGGCGTAGGGCCGCCTGTGTAAGTGAGTTAAAGATATATAGAGCCCCCCTCTGCCGCTTCATGGATCGAAGAGAGAAGATACTGCTGGTCATACCGGCTCTGCTTGCGACATTCGCAATGGCTCTCTACGTGAGGATGTACAGGGTGTACCTCTGGGGGTGGTGGCTGGACGAGTTTGACCCGTATATACGCTACTACCTAGCCAGATACACTCTTGAACACGGAGTGGGGTGGTGGTGGTCCGGGGCCCACTTCACCCAGTTCTGGTACCCCTACGGCATCGACTGGGGGAAGGTCCTCCTCCCCGGCACCTCCTTCTACGGCCTCTTCGTCTACTCAATCCTGAGGCCCTTCGGCGTCGATCTGTGGCACGCGGTTATCGCCGCCCCCGCCATCATGAACGCGCTGGCTGTCTTCTCCGCCTTCTACCTCGGGTACAGAGTGGGGAGCGAGCTGGGCGTCCCCAACGGCGGCGTCAGAGTGGGGCTAGTGACGGCCCTCCTAGTGGCCTTCATGCCGGCCTACATCGAGAGGGGGGTCGCCGCGTGGTTCGACGACGAGCCCATAAGCCTCTTCCTCATACCCCTAGGCCTCGCCTTCCTAATCGATGGCTTGAAAAGGCCGTGGATGGGCGCCCTAGCCGGAGTTGCGCTGGGGTACATCGCGTGGACCTGGGGAGCCCACTTCTACATCTGGAACCTGGCGGGCCTTTACGCCCTGGTTCTGCCGACATACTACTTCCTTAAACTAGCCTTCACTAGGAGAGAGGAGGCACCCAGGGGGCGAAAGAGGCAGCAACCACAGCCCCAGGCGCCGGCTCTACCCTTCAGCACGAGAAACCTCTTCTTGTCCTACCTACTGTTCTACGTCGTCTACGCATTTCTCGTGGCGACGATCCCACGCTACGGCGTAGCTAGCCTCACCGGCGCCTTCAACATACTACCCACGTTCGGCCTGCTCGCCGCGGCGGCTGTCTGGGCCCTAGATACGCGGCTCGGCGTGTCCCGCGCCACGGAGCTCCTTAGGAGGTACATCTGGCTGATACTCGCAGTCACCCTCGCGGGCATAGGCGTCTTCGTGGGGGCAATAGCCGCGGGGCTGATCGGCGGCAAGTTCCTAGCCACACTCCTGCCCTTCGGCAGATCGGCAATTGTGGCCAGCGTCGCGGAGCACAGCACAACCCAGTTCTACCAAATACTTATTAGATACGGCCCAATACTGCCCTTCATAATTGTGTCCGTCCCCTACCTCTTCACCCCCGGCGGCCTGCTGGCCTTAACTTACCTAGCCACGGCAGGATACGCCGCTGCTACGATGGTCCGTCTTCTAGTCCTGCTGGCGCCGGTGGCAACGGTCTCCGCGGCGCTTGGCGTTGTGAAGCTGCTAGATAGCAGGAGGCTGGGGCCGCTGATGCTCCTCGCCGCCGTCGTGTCTATGGTGATGGTGTTGGTGTCGGGCGCCAGCGTGGCGACGCAACCCACCCAGATCGTGATGTCCGCAGTGGCGTCCCCCTACCCCAGCGACGACTTTCTCGACGCGTTGATGTGGCTAAAGACGAGGTTGCCGCCTTACGAGCCGGTGGCCTCGTGGTGGGACTACGGCTACTGGATATCTGTAGTGGGGAACAAGACTAGCCTCGCGGACAACTCCACTATAAACGCCACGCAGATTGGGAAGATCGGCCTCGGGATGATGGCGCCTCCGCAGATAGGCGCCAATATATTCAGCAGGGAATTCGGCACCAAGTACATCCTCGCAATTATGCCATTTGCCATCTACCCAATAAATCTGCAGATAGGCCAAGCGCCCGTGTTGATCCACGAGAACCCCGCCGGTGGGGACTTTCTGAAGTCGTACTGGATGACGCGCATCGCGCTTGAAAATGTTAAGAAAGAGGCGGAGGCGGTTCTCGGCGTCCCCGCGGGCGTGAGCGCCGAGGACTTCATATATACTAGAGTTATGTCGTACCCAGGGCCGCCCCCTGGCTCATACGCCTACTTCACAATTGGGGGCTACTACTTCCCCGTGCCTCTAAATCTAAACCGGACGCTCTACGCAATGCTCTTCTCGAAGGAGAGGCTGTTCCCCATCTACGGCAACGCCAGCCAGTACCTGCCTTGGGTTTTTGAGGGCGTGGAGCGCGGCGACACCTTCACCTCTTTCAGAGCTTTGAAAGTAACCGGCGGGAATGTGTATCTGCCAGTGGACGTCCCGCAGAAGCTCCAGGGCGTGGCTACCTACGTCATACAAGGCTGGACTCAGAAAGGTGTGGAGGTCGTGGTGGATCCACTCACCGGGAGGACCGAAGACATCCCCTTCGTGACGGCGCACACGGCGCCGCTGAGGCTTGTGTACGTATCTAAGCCCTACGGCTGGGTTGTCGTGTATCAAGTCACGTCGTGAGGTCTTTCAAAATCTTTTCCCTGGTGTCCTCCCTCACTGGGAGCTGCCCCGTCGCCAGCTTCTGGAGTATTCTATACTTCTGATACTTGTCCTCTGGCGAGTATTTAGGGGGGTGGGGGACCCTCACGGGCCCTCCGCACCGGGGGCACCTCTCCTTGGAGAGGGTGTAGGCGCCGCAGTTGGCGCAGCGCCTCAGCAACGACCTCATTGCTCGATGCGCTGTACGGTGGTTATCACCTTGTACTTCTTTTGAAGTGTCTGTAGGAGATTTGTGATTTCTGTAAACGCCGCCTCCACCTGTTTTGGTTGCTGT
The DNA here is from genome assembly GCF_000234805.1 of Pyrobaculum ferrireducens. Lineage (NCBI taxonomy): Archaea > Thermoproteati > Thermoproteota > Thermoprotei > Thermoproteales > Thermoproteaceae > Pyrobaculum > Pyrobaculum ferrireducens. The sequence goes on along the minus strand of NC_016645.1, from coordinate 1,253,739 downwards.
CCTACGATGTCGATTCTGTAGCGGGGCGGCCCCACCACGTATATCTTCGCCGAGATTTGCGGGTACTTCTCCTGTATGGCCTTGGCTAGCTCGGCGAGTGCGGCTTTTATCCTCTCGGCGCCGTCTCCCTCGACGCTCACCGCCTTTATTATTCCAGAAATCTTCGTGGGGGGTATCTCTATCTGCTGCCTCGCCAGCTCGACAATGGCCTCCTTAAGCTTGGGGTCGAGCTCCAAGTCGTCCAGCACCTGGGGCCCCGTCTTGACGACTTCCTCAAACACCTTGAAGGGGTCGCCGAACTGCTCCTCGAGGTACCACATCGTCTTAAGGGCCTCCTCCTGGGTCTTGCCCAGCTTCTTCATGGCAATCTCCAAGAGCTTCAGCGTCCTGACCCGGTGGCGGTATAGGAGGAGCTTCTTCTCCTTCTCGTCGACGCGGACGCGCTTCAGCGACACCTCGACAACCCTCATCTTGGGGTTGACGCTGATCACCTTAAACACAGTCTTGTTGCCCTCCTTGACATAGTCCCTAATAGAGTGGAACCAGGACTGGATAATCTCCTGGGTAGGGGCGAAGGCTTCTAGCTCGTACTCGTCGAGGTATACATAGGCGCCGTGTTCTGCAATTTTCTTCACCGTGCCTATCACCACCTCGCCTACGTCTGGAAACTCCTTCTTGACGAGGCGCATAATAGGGGAGTTGGGGTGGTTATAAATCCCTTTACTACTCTAGAATCTTGACTATGTGGCCGGCGAATCTCGCCTTACCGCCCGTGGGCTGCGCGAGCACCCTTCCGCAGACTAGGCAACGCACCACCATGGCGGCGTGGCTGTAGGTAATCTGCTCGTTGCCGCAGTCGGGACACCTAATCTTAATAAATTTGGACTTGGGTTGCGGTATTAGGACTCTGCTGAATCTGACGGGCATACTACACCAGCTCCACCTTCTTCATCCTGCCCAGGGTCTTGACCAGCTTGTAGCCGCATTTGCTACATGTAAAGACCAGCGTCACCTTCTTATTTATCTTGGCGAAGCGCTTCTGCTTCGGCTTCGGCGTCGAGCCGTAGCCCTTAAGCTTCCTCTCGTACCTCCTCTGGCCCTCAGCCGAACTGCGCCTCTGGCCGGCGTGGTAGTTGGAAACACTGTGCTTAGTGTAGGCGTTGCAACGGGGGCAGTACACATTGACGCTCTTGGGAAACTTCATGGCCCTGGGCAACTGGTGGTGATTTAAATTTTACGCGCCTAGAAAACGCCTAGCCACCCCACGCTCTTCGAGGTCCTTGGCGTCTCTAAGAGGCAACTTGGCCAGATCCCCCCGCGTAAACGGCCCCACCTGGACGAAGTCCTCCGTCACTATGGTGGGGTGATCCACTAGAAACTGCACCACCACGTACTCCTGCGCCCTCTTCCTCTGGGGGCCGGCTTGTCTAATTTTCACAAGCGGCCTGATGAGCCTGTCCTCCTCTGCCGTGACTCTGCTCGGCACCCTCGCCTGCCCCAGCTCCCAGACGATCTTCCTCAACCTCAGCTCCATAATTGTGAGCAAGGCGGCCGACACCTGCTCCTTTACCTGATCCAGCACGCCCTGGGGGAGGGGGGCGTTCTGCAACTCTCTTAGAAACTGCTCGGCGGCCTCTGCATATGAGCTGAACGGCGGGTCGGAAAGTATACGCGAGTTAAGCTCCGCAGAGAGCCACAGCCTGATCTTCTCAATCATGTATCTTTCCAAATCCCTGGAGTTCTAAATATATCGCCACGTAGGCCGGCAACACCTTGAAATCCCCAGCCCCCGCCTCCACCTTTTCAAACAACACAGCGCCGCGGAAGTCCTTCTCAAACCTAAACCTCAGGTGGCCCTTGCGAAAAGCCACGGCCCTCTCGACGATGTCCTCCGCCCCCCTCTCCAAGTCTCTCAACGCGAGGGGGATGGCGGCGAGGCCCGTCTTCCCGTTGATAGACCCCGGCGCCCTGATGAGGCGGTGGACGTCTTGCGTCACCACCTCGTCTATCTCAACCCTAAGCGCCCTGGGGTCCTCAACCCCCTGCCGGATCCTTAAGAGGCTCCCCACGGGCACCTCCTCGTAGAGAACAATCCTCCTCCTGCCGAGCCTAGCCTCAAACCTCGACGGGTCGAACCCCCCAGCCTTTAGGAAGTTCACCAACTCCCTCCTCTCCCTAGCCCCAAGCCCAAGCACCTCCTCGCCCGAGACGTGGATGTGGAAGCCCCTGTTCCCCGAAAACACTATCCTAGCGGGCTTTAGGTCCAGCTCCTCCCTCAGTACGTCCACCAGCTTATTCGCCTCCTCCCTGGCGTCCTCTAGGCACTGGAGAGTCACCAGGGTGGCTCCTCTGCACGCCTCTGTGTCTAGGTGGTCCCCATCTATGTCGAAGACAAGGTCCGCCCCCAGCCAGCCCTTCCCCTCCATATCCTCCTCGCCCGGCCTCTCGTAATACGCCACGGAGTGGTATATATGCCTCGGAGTCTTCTCCACCACGAACCTCCTCAAGTCCTCCAGCGACTTGAAGGACTTGTGCCTCACCATGCCCCCGCCGAACGGCTGAAAGGCGAATTCCCTCCTCTCCACCGCGTCGATTTCAAACCTGGCGTAGTTTCGGTAGAAGTTGCGGAAAAATACCTCGATAATCACTCCACCCTCGGCGCGACGAAGTAGGCTATCCTCCCCCCAGCCGGTATGTCGAAGGTGAGGTGCACCGGCTTGGCGGTGGCGAGCTCCACGGTGACTATGTCGCTGATTTTCGAAGACCTGCTCACAATGTCCACTAGGTACTCCAGGGAGAACCTGGCGGATGCCGGCTCCTTCACGTCGAATTCGTACACCAACTCGCTGTTCTTCTCCAGCCTCACCTCCACCTCCCCCTTGTCGCTGGTTGCGCTTATCACAAACGCCTCCTCAGTGGCGTCGAACTTAACCTCGTCCGCCACGGCGTCGGCGTCTTTAATAGCCGAAGCCAAGATGTCGCTGGCGGTCTTAACCATGGCGGTGTACACCACCTTAGGCGTGGGCAACTCCTCCCCCACCACCTCGATAGAGGGCAAGGTGATGGAGCGCACCGACTTGCCGACCAGCTTAATCCTCAGCCTCCCCTCCTCAAACTCCATAGATATCTTATCTCCCTTCTTCACCCTCCTAAGCAACTTCTTGAGATCCTTTAAATTGAGGCCGAACCTAAGCTCATCCACCTCTGGAAACTCTTCGAAAGCCTCCTTCGGCATGATTAAATCCACCATGGCGGTCCTCGAGGCGTCGAGAGCTCTGAGATAGAGGCCGTCCCCCCTAACCACGAAGCTGGCCTCCTCCACCAACACAGCTATAGAGTCAACTATGTACGCGAACTCCTTGGCGTCCATATAAGTCAGGACGGGCTTAGACATGTCCATATCTACCGCCCAGTTTTTAAAAACTTAGCGAGACGCCCGATATTACTCGTACTCACGCCAGGTGTGGCCGCATTTAGTACACTTATAGAAGCGGGTAGGCGGCTCGTCAGCCGCCCTCGTCTGCTGAACCCAGAAATACGCCTCGTCGTGGCCGCACTTGGGACACCCCCTAGTCTTAACCCTAGGCAGGTTGGTCGCATTATCCGCCAAGACGATGACGGTGTTCCTATTCTCCACAACTGTCTTGCTCTGGTAGCGCCCCTGGGCGTTAGACGCGTCCTCCTCGTAGCCGCACTTAGGACACCTCAGCACAGTCCTGTCCCCCTTCCTCACGGGGATTAGCAGACTCCTGTCGTTGGGGCAAAACCTCATGACGACTCCCACCGTCGTTGGGTATATAAAATTATTCCCCCGCCAACGCGCCGGGCGGGGGGGCGTAAAGGTTTTATATTGAGGTGTGTAGGGCGCCTATGCCCTCCGTTAAGGACGTGCCAGCGGATCAGTTGATAAGCGAATTAGCCAGGTACATAAAGGAAAACGTGCCGCAGGTGAAGCCGCCAGTGTGGGCGCCTTTCGTCAAGACCGGCGCCAACAAGGAGAGGCCTCCCATGTCCGCCGACTGGTGGTACGTAAGAGCCGCCTCCCTCATGAGGAAGCTATACATACACGGGCCCGTTGGGGTGGGCAGTTTGAGGACTGCGTATGGATACAGGGCGAAAATCGGCGACAAGACCAGGCCGGAGAGGACCAGAAAGGCAGGCGGCGCAGTAATTAGAAAGATACTACAGCAACTAGAGCAGGCAGGCCTCGTGGCGAGGACTAAGAAGGGGAGGGTCTTGACGCCGGAGGGCCGCTCTCTAGTGGACAGGCTAGTCACAAAGATAGCTAAGGACTTGGTGAAGGCTAGGCCGGAGCTCGCCAAGTACGTAGCGCCGCCCAAGGAGTAATGGACGGAGAGGGTTTCGAAGACAGGGAGATTGAGGAGATCCGCAGGAGGAAACTGGAGGAGCTCCAGAAAAAGGCCGAGCTGGAGCGGCAGGCCCAGATAGCGGCTGCGCAGAGGCGGGCCGCGTTGAAGCAGATCTTGACACCGGAGGCCTTGGCGAGGCTTGACAACATCAAGGTGGTGAGGCCAGAGCTGGCGGAGGCCCTAGAGCAACAGCTCATAAGCCTAGCCGCATCGGGTAGGGTGAAGGTGCCCATAGACGACGCCACTTTGAAAAAAATCTTGGAGAGCGTATACAGCCAAACCCGGAGGGAGTACCGCTTCAAGCTTTAGGCCACAAGATTTATAAGCAGTATTTTAAGCCGGTGGCATGGCCAGGAACAAGCCCCTCGGCAAGAAGCTGAGGCTCGCCGCCGCGTTGAACTCCAACCGAAACCCGCCAGTGTGGGTCGTGGCGAAGACCAAGAGGAGAGTGACAAGATCCCCCGCCAGGAGGCACTGGAGGAGGACGAAGCTGAAGGCCTAGGGCCTCTTAACCGCTTTCACTATATCGCCCAGCTTTTCGGGAGCCTCCTCCGCCAGAGTCCCCGTGACCACCACGTTGGGCCTCTCCCTGGCGATGGCCCTCGCCGCCTCGCCGCTCCTAATCCCCCCGCCCACGATTAAAACCCGCGGGAAGGCCCTCCTGGCGGCGCGCACCATCTCGGGGGGCACCGGCTGAGGCGCCCCGCTACCGGCCTCGAGGTACACAGCCTTGAAGCCAATGTAATTCGCGGCTAGGGCGTACGCCGCGGCGATGTCAGGCCTCGTGTAGGGAATCGGCTTGCTCATAGAGACGAAGCCAGCCGCGCCGCCGTCCCCCACAATTACATACGCCGTGGAGATGACCTCAAGCCCGGGGTAGTGCTTGGCTATCAACACCGCCGCCTGCACCTGGGCCCCCACGATGAAGTAGGGGTCGAGGGAGTTCAATACGCTTAGGAACAGCACCCCGTCGGCCGCGTCGGTGAGCTGCGTCAAAGAGCCTGGAAAAAGCACAACGGGCACGTTCGCAACAGTCTTGATGTCCCTAACCACCCGGGACATCTGCTCCTCCTTAATCCCCAGCGAGCCGCCAACAAGTATCCCGTCGGTCCCCGCCTCCAGGGCGTGCCTCGCGATTTTTAGATAGTCGACGGACTTGTCGGGGTCAATCAACGTAAAATGCTTAACCCCCTCTAGTAAGTACTCATAGAGATTCATCGCCCTCCTCCGCCTCCTCCACGGCCGCCTCCCCCGCGGGGCCCGCCTGTTGTTGCGGCGGGGCTATCCTCCCCTCTAGGTAGAGGTCAACAAAGGCGTTGTAGTAATCCACCGGCATCCACCCAGCCCTCTCCTCAAACTCGTGCCTCAGCCCACAGTTGCCGCAGATCACCAGATACCCCTTCTCCGTCTTCTTGACAGAGACTAGCTGCGCCCCGCAGTGGGGACAGGTAAAGATCTTCGGGAGGGTCTTCTTCGGCCTAAGTAAAACTTTCCTCTTTCTCCTACGCCTACCCATGACACCCACCCCTACCCCCCTTATATAAAAATATCAGCCGTAGCGCCTCCGGTCACCACTCGCCGTAACCCTGACAGCATCACCCACACACCCCCACAAGCCGTTTTAAAAATCTTCCCCCAGCCGGCGGCCCCGGCCTCGCCAAAAAGATCGCGCAGGAGCCCCTGCTAATATTTATTAGCCGGTCACAGACCACTCTACATGAGGTACTTATCTGGGCTCAACCCTGTGGCGAGGGTGGCGGAAATCCTCCCACAAATCAAGAGAGTTACAGATGTTGAGAAAGTCGCCGCCTGGGACGCGGCGGGGAGAGTGGCCGCGAGGGATGTCGTAGCCCCCCACGACTACCCCCCAAAGCCCCGGGCCGCCTACGACGGCTATGCCGTGAACTCGGAGGCCACCCCCGGCAGATTTAGAGTGATCGGCACCGTGCTGGTGGGCCAGTACAGAGGAGATCTGGCCGTTGGAAGCGGGGAGGCTGTCTACGTTACCGTGGGGGCCTTTCTTCCAGACGGCGCAGACGCCGTGGTGCCGGAGGAGGCGGTGGAGCGAGATGGCGAGTACGTGGTGGTCAAGGCGAGGTATGAAAAATACGCAAATGCAGACCCTCCGGGATCGTACGTCCGCAGAGGGACCGTCATGCTCAGCCAAGGCACGGTGGTGACGCCCTTCGACGTCGTCGGTCTGCTCGACGTCGGGATCACTACGATATACGCCTACAGAAAGGTGCGGGTGGGCATAGTGGCGACGGGGGATGAGCTCATCGTCCCGCCCATCGACCCAGACACCGCCGCGGAGCTGGTGATGAAGGGGAAAGTCATTGAGTCCACGGCCTCCCTAGTCGCCTGGTACATCCAGACGTACATGCCGTATGTAGAGGTGAGGGAGAAGGTGGTGGCCAGCGACAGACACGAAGAGGTGAGGGCCGTCGTTGACAAGTTCCTAGCCGAGTACGACGCGGTGATAATAACGGGGGGCGCCGGCCCCAGCGAGATAGACCACTTCTACAAGCTGGGCTTCGGCGGGCTGAGGGGCTTCCGGATGAAGCCCGGCAGGCCCACAAGCGTGGCTGTTGTCGGCGGCAAGCCCGTCTTCGGCCTCTCCGGCTACCCAATCAGCGCCCTCCACGGCGTGATTAGAATAGTGGAGCCAGTCCTCCGCCACATGGCCAACGTAACGAGGCCCCCGGGGCTGGGCTGGGTATACGCCACCGTCACCCAAGACGTCCATGGGGAGATGGCCCAGGTGGTGAGGGTAAAGATAGAGCCGGGCGAGGGGGAGCTCTACGCCAAGCCGATAAAGGTTAAGCACCACTCCTTCACCGAGCCGGAGGCCGGGGGTCTTGCACTCATCCCACCGGGCGGGGTGAAGAAGGGCGACGTGGTGCCGGTCCTCCTCTACCGCGACGTCAGGCGGAGCGGCACCGGCCCACCTTGACCAGGCCCCTCCTGCTCAACATATCCAGGGCGTACAGTATATAGCCAAACCTCTTCTCTACATACTCCCAACCGTACCACTCCATATGCGCCTGTATCAACTCGTCGAGGCACCACTCAGCCCTCCCAGTCTCCTTCACAATCTTCATAATGAAGCCGGCGGCGTCCTCCACCGCGTTCCACTGATAGGCGAACCACACCCACTCCCTGACCTCGACGGCGTAGTAGTCGGGGATTATCTTGGCTACGCTTGTAATAACCTGCAGAGCCGCTGTCCTCACCTCGGCAGGGTTACAACACTCCTCTACGCTCCTCTTCGCGAGCTCTACGCTGTCCCCCGTGTCAACTATGTCGTCTACTATAAGCACTCTCTTCCCCCGCAGATCCACCGAGACCGGGTACTTCACATACGCCTTCTCCGCCACCTGCGCCGCGGAGGGCCAGTGCACCACCTGGATGCTCACCAAGTCGCTAACCCCCAGCCAGTCGCAGAGAAGCCTCGCCGGGACGAAGCCCCCCCTGGCGATGGCCACAATTACGTCGGGTTGCCACCCGCTCTCCCTTATCTTAGCCGCCAGCTGCCTGCTCCACTCTACAATCTCGTCGAAGGTCACCACCTTCACAGGTATCTTAGGCACGTTGATGGATGAAACCACCGCGTTTATATACATTAACTTAAACTATTTACAAGGCTCCACCGCCACGTAGGGGAGGGCGAGGTCGCGGCATTTAACCGGCCCCTTAAACTCAAAATCCCAAGTCCTAAACACCCCGCACTCCAGCTCCACACATATGTTGAAGTGGAGGTCCCCCACGACGCACCTATCCCCGTCACACGACGCGTACCGCGCCCTCTTCCGCCCGCCGTCCACCATCATGTTGATATTCCCCGCCGCCATGCGGAGACCCGCCACGTTGAAGGCAACCACCCACCTCCCCAAGACCCGCGCCACTATGTAGGGAAGCGCCCTCAGCAGACCCAGATCCAGAGCCACGCCGCCGGGCACCACGACGGGGTCAAGAGCCGCGTATATCCCAAAGAGAAGCAACCACATGTCGGGGGACCGCGGTAGGTCCCAGCGCAGGGCGCCGTAGATCCCGTACCTCAGAGCCACCGCCAGCCCCAGCCACGACCTCTCCACAAGCCCCAACGCCTCCGAGAAACGAAGCAGACCCAGGAGAGCACCCGCGGCCCGCCCCAGCGCGGGGGGCTCGTACGCCACCCGCTCCCTAAGCCCCCGCGACACCAGCACCCCCAGCACCTCGCCACACCTCCGCGGCCTCTCCACAGGCCCCCTCCTGTAGATAGACCAGAGGAACGGCGCCCCCCTCGCCAAGGCGTAGAGATACTCAGCGAGGCAGTCACCCCCGTTTAGCCTGTCGGTGGCGAAGAGCTCAGCCAGCCGCAACCTCTCCCCAAGCCCCTCTGTAAACACCTCCCTGTAGAAGAAGCGGGGCACCTCCGCCGGCTCCCCGCAGAGATACGCACCGCCGATTTTCACGGGACACTTCAAAGCCCGCCTAAAGACAAGAAGCCTACCCCCGACGTATACCCCGTCCCACCTCACCTCAACCTCACCAGGCACAAAGCTAGACCCCAGCCTAACGCCGCCCCCGCGGAGCTCCAAGGCCCTCCCCCGAGAAATTCTAACAACGAGATCCACGTAGAAATAGACAACATATATCAGCGTTCAAATCCCCGATCACCAATCTCCCACCGCCTCTCGTCACCCGTCATATACAACACGGAGACATTTAAAACTTCACCCCCGGAAAAACACGCGCTACAACCCGCCGAACCTGCTCACCTCTCTCAAGAAGTGGGCTATGTGAGGCGCCGCGGCCGCCAGCTTCGAAACAGCGGCCTCAACATCCTCCTCCGGAGACACGCCGTACCTCCTCAACACGTTGGCGTGAACCCCCAGCACCGCCAACACAGACGCCATGTACACGCCGTACATCCAGTTTAAAAAATCCTCCGTAGCGCCGAAGAGACAGACAACCCACCACATAGGGAAAAACTTAAAAATAGTGGAGTAAGGGGGAACGGGCCCGTAGTCTAGCGGTAGGATGCCCAGGGGCGGAGCCCCGCATTTGCCTGACGCGCGGGTGATCCCGGGTTCAAATCCCGGCGGGCCCACCTATTTTTACCCCCAAGCCGCCTCTGTTATGGATCTGGCGTCTGCCTGCCGGCTCATGTACAGGGGGTATCTATACAGCTTGGTGCTCCTCGCCGCCTCTATTGTATTGCTTGTGTTTGCAGTGTTTGTAGAGTTTAGCAACCCGGCGTCTCCCTACCTGGGCGTCCTCGCCCTCGCGGCGTTGCCCCTTGGGGCGGCGGGGTTCGCCGTCGTCTTGCTAATCCATAGGGGCTTCATGGCGCTCAGCCGGCTGGGGGTTAGGTGGGCGGGTGTCCAGGCCCGGCTCCTCACAGCTCTGTTTGTGGTGGAGCTGTCGCTTCTGGCGCTGGGGCTTCTGAGAAGGGAGAGGCCGCTACTGCAGGACCTCCCTCAGGATGCGGCTCTGGCTATTGTGCTGGCCGTATTGGGGCTTGTCTGGGGCCTGGCGCTGGCGTATCTAGCCACGCATGTGCTGTACCTCAAGCACATGTATAGACATACCGGGGTTTTGAGGTTCCACACGGCTTATGTGGTCACGCTGGTGGGCGTCGCCTTCCTCGTCCCGGTGGTCACGGCGCCTCTGGGCTTGCTTATTCTCTTCGCCGCGCATGTTGTAGAGATGCTTGCGTATAGAGAGGCCTCGCGGGGCTGGTCGTCGTGAGGCTCTTCGCCGGGAGGGTGCGCGGCAAGTTTTAAAACTCGTTGTTAGTATGTGGCGTGTCTGATCTTTTGCCAGCGTCTAGGGGCTTTACCGTGGTCTACGGGCCGCCGGGCAGCGGCAAGACAAGCGTCGCGGCGAAGCTGGCCGACAAGGTCGCCAACAGAGTTCTGTGGATCAGCACCAACGAGCCGCCGGGCGTGTTGAAGGAGGTCTTTATGAGGGTGGGGGCGAGGGCAGATAAGTTCTACGTGTTCGACTTCCCCCGCGCCTTTAGAGGCAACATAGCCAAGTTCGTGGCCGACCACATACACGAATACGAGGCGCTGGTGGTGGACTCAGTAAACGGAATAGCGCCGCGGGGGGAGAAGCTCGAAGAGCTCGTCCACGGCTTCCTCTACCAGCTAGCCAAGGACATGCCCATTATAGCCGTGGTGGAGGGGGTCCACCGGCAGGTGTTCTACATTGCCGACAATCTGGTGAGGGTTGGGTACAAGGAAAACGCCGTTGGCCACACGGTGCGGTATATAAAGCTGGTGAAGTCCCGCTTCGCCCCGCCCAGCGAGCGCCTCCTCTTCGACTTCGTAGAGGGGGTGGGCCTCGTCTACGTCTACACGCCCAGGAGGCCCCAGGTGGCGAAGATACCCCTGCAGGAGGACGCCTCTCTCCTCGGCTTGGGGGAGCTCTACAAGTCGCAGATCGTGGGGGTGTACGGCAGGGACAAGAAGGCCCTCGCCAAGAAGCTGGAGGAGATCGCCGCCGCGCGCGACGTGTTTTACCTCTCCCTCTTCCCCGCCACCACCCTCCCCGCCGAGCTAGACGAGGACAAGATGAGGATCGCCACCACCTTCAAGGATATTGTGGAGGTGCTGTACAACATATACACGGGCCGCCTCAAGCCCTGGGTCTTCGCCGTGTCCGGCCTCCGCGACTTGGAGAGGGTGCTGGGCAACGACGTCGTTGACTACATAACGGCCGTGGCGAGCGCCGCCAAGTACGTGGACTACGTCCTAGACCTGGAGCTGGAGACGGAGGGGGCTAGGCTTTCTGAGAACTTCCTCGACGTGAAGATAAGAGTTTAAAAAACGCCCACCGCCGCGATTACAAACCTCTTCTTCACCTTGTCCATGTAGCCCGGGGAGCCGGGGCTTAAATCGCCAGCGGTTCTGTAGGTAGATTATTTAAATAATAGTGATTGTTGGGCTGTGCTCGGCGTCTTGGAGGCCGTGGCGGTCCGCGCCTCGCATTTTTTAATGGAGTACTTCAGAGCCGGCAGAGGCGTAGACGTCGTGTCGCGTAAAGAGGACGACGTCACCAGGGAGGTGGACATCGCCGCGGAGACGCTCATATACAAAATGCTCAGAGAGGCCTTTAAAGAAGGCGGCGTCCTATACGCAGAGGAAGGCGGCATCTACAGGTGGGGAGACGAGCGCTACATCTTCGTCCTAGACCCACTCGACGGGTCGCTGAACTACGCCGTGGGCGTGCCCTTCTTCGCCGTATCTATCGCGGCAGGGAAACATAGAGAGGGCACCCTGGCCGATTTAGAATACGCCGTCGTGGCGATACCCCCCACGGGAGACGTCTACACGGCGGCCCCCGGCGTCGGCGCCCGCAAAAACGGAAAGCCGTTGAGGAGGACCCCGAGGAGCAATATAGTATTCGTAGCGGTGAGCAACAGCTTCCCCCCAAAGACCTGCGAAGTCGTGAGGCGGCTGGGGCTCAGGGGGAGGAGCCTCGGCAGCTCCGCCGCCGAGCTGGCGTACACGGTGGAAGGCATAGCCCGCGGCTTCCTAGACCTCCGGGGCAAGCTCAGACTGCTCGACGTGGCGGGGGCATTGACGATAGGCAAATACGTAGACGGCTTCCGGTACGTGGTGATGGGCGACACCAAGCCGCACTCCAAGGTGTCTCTAGTGGCGGGCGACGTAGATTTCGTAAATGCCGCAACCACAGATTGAGGAGAAGGTCAGGTCCTTCCTCCTAACCCTCTCGAGGACACTGGGCGTGAGGATTGAGAGAGTGCTCGACCTCTACCTCTACGCCACCCCCGACAAGGTCCGCATCGTGGAGCTAGTCGAGCGCGGCGGGGAGATCGCGGGGATAAGACTCGCCGTGCGCTCCGAGAAGAAGCCAGACGTGTGGTACTACACCGCCGTGGGGTACTACGGCGCGAAGTGCACCTGCGAAGGCAACACAATAGGAGGCAAGATATGCAAACACATAATCATAGGCGTCATAACCTGGAACATGACGTCCCTCCTAAAACAAGGCAAGGAAATCGACCTCACCAAGCTAACCTGGCTACACACCGGCGAGAAAGAGATATAGCACCCACGCCGCCCGCGGGGCGGACCCCTTCCAATACCCCACTCCTTCACCCTGGCGCGAAGAGATTTAAGCCCCTCCCCCACTTAGATACGGTGATTGGGGCCGGCAATGCTGAGATGTGAAGAATGCCGTGGCCGGGGATGAACAACTGCAGACGCCCAGCGGTTTCGAGGCTCTAGAAGCCAGAAACGCCGCGGCCTCTGGTTTTGAAAAACCAGAGACGGCGAGTGTGGACATACGCCCACGCCAGGTTGGGAGCCAGTCAGATTCCATGAGGACGGCCAACCCGCTAAAGATCTTGAGAATGGAGAAATGGAAGGGGCGGAGGGGGGTCATGAGCAGATGCTACTCGCCAGCGGCGACTTGGACTCCGGCGATGCTGGGACTTGCGTACGCCGACCTGGGCCAAAGCCAAAAAACTTAAAAATACGCACAATATTAGTAAAGGGCCCGTAGCTCTTAACTGTAGGTTTTTTGATGCGCATCACAGATTCGATACGTTGTTCCCGATCTATGTCGAGATATTTAGTTTCTCGGCGCATGCGGCGCTACATATTTATGCACTGGGGGTTTAACTCTCCTTTCCCTTCTCTTCTTGACCCCCAGCTTCCCCTCTCCCTCCACCACGGCTTTGTACATCAAGACGGCGGCTTTTAGAGCTGGCTTGTTGGCACCAGCCAGCCGCTGGCCAGCTCCGCCGCGTCCTCCGCAAAGCCCCTATCGACGGCCCACTCCGCCGCGCTGTGTATCGCCTCAAAACACGAGGCGGCGCCTCCGCAGATCATACACTCTAGACGCAGACCCCCTAGGCGCAATAAAGGAGAGCCGTTCCAGAAACGCCTCTAGAGGCTGTGGCGCCGAGGTCTTGAGTAGATCCCCGGAGGGTGGCTGAGGAGGTGGTGCAAGAACTGAGGAGAGTTTACGAGAAGGCTGTGAAAGAAGTCGGCGGGACACTCGACCGCTACACACAGCCGGGGGAGCACTGGGCCGGGGTGGCGCGGGAGATGGCTTTTGAAAACGCTTCTCTGACGCGGTTCTTCCTCTCGTGGCTGTCGGCGTATCTATGGGCGGCGGAGGGCGACAAGAGGGCCGTGGCCGACTTCCTCACCGCCGCGGTGATGGGAGACGGGAGTATACAGACGGCTGTTAGGAGGGAGGAAAGCGGCGTGGAGCTGGCTGGCGATGTGCGGCTGACGGTGGGCAGATTCTCGGCAAAGAAGAAGAAAAAGAGGGGGGAAGTTGAGAAAGTAACCCACATACACAAGGCGGCGCTGGCCCTCGGCGTCTTGAAGGCGGCCGGCCACGCGCCGGAGAGGGTCTACGCCAAGGTCGGGGGCGAAAGGGTATGGTTCGAGCTGGCGTGGGGCGTGGATAAGGCTAGGGAGTTTCTGTCCAGCGCCTCTCTCTGGCTGTACGCCGTGGAGCTAGCCGGCGGCGCAGACGAGATAAGGATTAAGTACTTGAGGGCCCTGGAGGTCGTGGGTGTGGAGGCCCGCCTAGAGGGCTTCACCGCAGAGGGCAAGAGGCCGAGGGCCAGGCTTGTGGTGAGGCTCGGCGGAGATACAGCTGAGTACTCAATACGCCTGCGTGAAGGCAACGCTGTAGTGCTTGAATTCAACACAACTCGCCGTGAGGAGGCCGAGCGGAGGGCCGCCTTGCTAAGGGCAGTAGGCGTGAAGGCAGAGGTGGATAAATACTACGACAAGTCCCGCGGCCGCGACGTGTGGCATATAGACGTCTCGACAAACGCCCTCGCCGCCGAGTCGGTACACGAGGCGGTTAGAAAAGCCGTGGCGGAGTTCCTCAAAAAGTGCAGAGAGGCTGGCGTCCTCGGAGAGGAGGCGTACAGACGCCTAGCCGCGAAGTTCGAAAGGGGCATGCCGGAGTGGGGCGAGGTTAGGTTCTCCGTAAGGCTGACAGGTAGCGGCGCTGTGGAAGTGGTGTATCGACCCCAAAGCCCCCAGTCCTTCAGCAAGGCTGTGGAGCTTCTGCGGGGGCTTGGCATGAGGGACAGCTGTGAAGGAGTGTGGTGTGTAGTACACTTCACCGCCAGAGAGCCGAGGGAGGGCGAGGAGGGCTTCGTCCGCATAACAGCACACGGCCTTAGGTATATCGGCTGGCTCGCCCTACACGGTGAGGGAGGGGCGAGGGAGAAGGCCCAGCGGCTGAAAGAAATGCTCCTAAAAGAGGCAGAGAGGAGGGGAGAGGAGGTGCGCCGGCGGCTGGAGGAGTACTTCAGAGAGGGGGAGCAGTGGGGCACAGTGAAGCCGCCCATTGAGAAAGAGGTAGAGGTGGAGGGCAGGAGGGTGAGAGTAAGGGTCGAGGAGGTGGAAGCCGGCGTAAAGCAAGGCAAGACGAGGGAACACCTAGTCGTCAAGATAAGGGCAAAGGTATTTGAGGGAGACAGCGAAGTAACATTGGAGAAGGAGGCGAGGTTCTACAAAAAGAGCGGCGGCGAGATAATGGGCTACGTAGTTATACACGCCAGCGCAGAAGGAGGACGCGAAGCCGACTACGCGAGGACGACGGCTGTGCTCAAGACCCTCGGCGTGGACAAGTGGATCAGAGAAAAAGGACGGATACAACTCACCAGCGGCGCGGTAGACGCCCTCATGCGCCTAGAGCCAGTGTGCGCCGCCCTAGGCCAATGCAGAAAAACTTAAAAACACACAAAAAATTGTAAAGGGGGCCCGTAGCTCAGCCTGGTAGAGCGGCGGTGGGCCGGCGGGGCCCGCCGAGGCTCTTAACGGGCTTGGCCCGAGCAACCCGTAGGTCGTGGGTTCGAATCCCACCGGGCCCGCCAGTTTTCTAGCCGATGTTTGCGACTAGCTTTGATTGCATCTTCTCGCCGACGCCAGGATTTCTTCTGCGTGTAATCTTAGGGCTGGCGGGGCGTCTCGGTAGTATACGCCTGTCTCTATGTTGCGTAGCATGCTTGTGTATACTAAATTGGCGCTTGTAACTACTGCGGATATCCCCACTACGAGTTTTGTGTGTAGGTGTCTGTAGCAGTGGGCCTCGCCGTGTTTTGACAGTATCTCCAGCCCGCGTCTGTGAGGCTCGTCGTGCGGCTCTCTGCTAATCACGACCGCCTTTCTCCCGTGGAGCAAGGGGTCTAGGGCCCGCGCCACCTTGTCGTCGACCCAGGGCGATATTATGTGCACCTTATTCGCAGACGCTACTGCGGCGGCCACGGCGGCCAGCACTATGGGGCTTCCTGGGGCCGTTCTCACGACCTCCGTGTCTTGTTGCTCCATGTGCTCCTCCGCTAGCTCTGTCAAGCTTGCCGTCTTGTGTGCCCGGTCGTAGGTGAGGAGGCCTACCTCTGCCCCTAGCTTGAAGAGCACAGCCTCAACGACGTGTGGGTTGAAGGGCTTGGATACTGGGGCTTTGAGCCTGGGGTTGACTAGCTTCAAGACGGGGAGGTATTTCCCGGTCACGCCTCTCATTTCGGCTCCGAGCTCCTCCGCAACGTCGTCTAGCCCCGCGGCGCCTCCCTTGGCGGCTAGGTATCTCAGCAGTATCCTCATGGGAGTCCACCTAGCCAGCCTCCTGGCTATTAGGCTGTAGCTATCAAGGCTTCCCCGGGCCACCGTTCTTAGCTGGGCCGTGGGCCTCAGCGCGCCCCCCGGCGTCTTTAACACTAGTCCGAGGTGCCACAGCAAGTCCGCGGTTCTCTTCTCACTCTCGGAGAGCTCCCCGCCGCTGATTATCTTCTGGGCGGTCTCCACGACGTCGCGTATGCTGGAGACCGCGGTGTTTCTGGCTTCGAGGTACGCCCTCAGCGCCTCGAAGTCAGTAAGCACGTTTCAAGGCCTTCAGCTGTTTTTATTTGTGACCGGCCGCCCTCCGCCACGTTTCTGTTTATGCAAAGGTTTATATACCCATATTCATTGGTGCAGATGGAACGAGGAACTAGAAGGGGTCCGCCCCGTGGGCGGCGTGGCCCGTCGGGGCCTAAACCGGTTAAGGAGGGTGATGTTGTTGAGGTTGAGATTGTGGAGAGGTCTAGGAGGGGCGACGGCGTGGCTAGGGTTGAGGGGTTTGTGGTGTTTGTGCCCGGCGCGGAACCTGGTCAGAGGGTGAAGATCCAGATTGAGAAGGTTGGGGGGTCCTACGCTGTGGGGAAGATTGTTAGTTAGGCGCTGTTTTTTGCCGCGGCTGTCGCCGCGTTTTGTCTGGCGTCGCTGGGTTATCTGATTTTCTGGCTTAGTCTGTATTGGTCTACCTTCCCTCTGGCCTTCTCTCTCCTGTCTCTGTGTTCTTTTAGGAATTTGGCTATCTTCTCGTGGAGCTTCAGCTTGCACTCGCCACATAGGAGGGCGCCGCTTCTGCAGTCTTGTCTAATCTTCTCCACGGAGGAGTCGTCTGGGTCGAATAGCATGTGGTAGTGGAAGACTGGGCATATGTCGGGGTTTCCGCCGTATTTCCGCTGCTCCTCGGCGGTTGGGCGGCCGCCTGTGTAGGCGTTCATGATTTTGCGCTTCACGGCCTTCTCGTCGTCTAGGGTGTATATCGCCGAGTCGGGGTTGGAGGCTGACATCTTGCTCTCCCCGGTGAGGGCCATGATGAATTTGGAGTAGAGGGTGGTGGGCTTGGGGTAGCCGAGGGTGTCGGCGATGTCGCGGGCGAGTCTGAAGTAGGGGTCTTGGTCGATTGCGCAGGGTATGAGGACGGGGGTTGCCTCTCTTCTGAGCTCCGTGGGGAGGAAGGCCACGGCGATTTGTAGAGAGGGGTAGAATATGAGGCCTATGTTGGTGGAGTCTGTGAAGCCGAAGGTGGCCTTCACCGTGCTCCACGTCAGCTTCTTCGCGACGCGCACCGCTATTGGGTACAGCGGCTCTATGTCTTTTGTGTCTATTATTAGGTGGAGCTTGTCGGGGGTGAAGCCCAGCGCTATTACGTCGAGGGCGTTTTCGTATGCCCAGTTGGTGGCCTCCTCTAGCTTCATCTCGGGGTCGTCGTAGAACTTCTCGTCGTCTGTCATCTGGAAGTAGACCTCTAGGTTGAACTTGTCTGAGAACCACTTTAGCAGTATCCACGGCACCATGTGGCCGATGTGCACCGGGCCGCTGGGGCCCCGCCCGGTGTAGAGAGCCCACGGCCTCCCCTCGCCGTGCCACTTTAGTATGAAGTCGAAGTCTCTGTGGGCGTAGAAGAAGCCCCGCCTGATTAGGGGGTGCACCTCCCCGGCGTACTTCTCCAGCAGAGCCACCTCGCCGCTTGTGAGGGGCTTGGCGCCGAAGTGTTTAAGGAGCTTGTCGTAGTCAACCCTGCCCCTGACCTCCCAGGGCGTTACTACAAACTCCTCCTCCACCCCATACACCGTGGGCTTCTCAACCGTTTATAAATTAAACCGCCGGCAGCGCCCCCTTGTCCGCCAGATATGCCAGTGTTTGGACCCAGCCGGCGAGCCTTCCCAGCTTTGTCTGGGAGAGGCCTCTGAGGCATTTGTGGGCGATGGGGCACTCCCCGCATGTGTATCGCCTGCAGTGCGTGGGGCTGGGCGGGGCGCCGGCTAGGCCGAGCCTCGGCGCGATTCTCATGTAGTGCTTGTCCACGGGGGCTGAGGTGGTGTCGCCTGTGAAGAGTAGGTACAGGTCGGCCACCTTCGGCCCCACCCCCCTTATCCTCAGCAACTCTCTCCTATCCCTGGGCCTCCCCGAGGCGAGGTAGTCCCGTATGGCGGCGGGTAGCCTCTGGAGCTGGTAGCTCCTCGCCACGGTGGGGGCTATCTCGGCCATCTCTCCGACGTCCTCCGTGGCTGTGAAGAGCTGTCTTGTCCACCTGAGGACGTTGGTGTGGTAGTTCGTGTTCTGGGTGAGGAAGGCGGCGGCGAATATCAAATCTTCGTCGCCTGGCGATATGGATATGCCGACGCAGTCGCCGTATTTCTCGGCGAGCCTGTGGACCACGTCGCGGAGAGGGCCGTCGGCCTCGTTTATATACCTCCACGGGCTGTACCACCGGCCAGATATATACAGGTCCTCCCACGCCCGCGTCCCCTTCTTCACGCCGAACTTCTTCACATAGTTCTCGTCTAGGAGGGTTAGGGTTAGGCTTGGGTAGAGGGTGAGCTGGAGGCAGTTCATATCATGAAGGCGGGGACTCCGCTGGGCGTCACGGCTCTGGTGGGGGTGAGCCCCCGGGCGGCCATTAGCTTCACCACGTGGGGGTACAAGATGACGTACTCCACGTCTAGGCAACTAGGCAGTCTGGGGTCTATGTCCGCCAGGGCTCTCTCCAGCTCTTTTGCAGATTCGTCTGTGGAGAAGCCCAGCATGGCGGCTGGGTACACGTCGCGACACGGCAACATCCCGCTCTCCACGAGGTGGCGGAGGGCCTCAAGCTGTTTGTAGAAGTAGGCCTCTGGCGAGGCTGTAATTTTTGCAAATTCCCGCGGCGTGGCCCCCTTTATGGAGACCCGCACCACGGCGTTGGGCCTCGCGGCTAGCTCCCTGGCGACTGGCCTGTCTATCAAGATGCCGTTTGTCTCCACGACAAAGATGTAGTGGGGTAGGTGGTCGACCACGGCTAGGAGGTGTCTGGGCGCTATTAGGGGCTCCCCGCCGGATATCCTAACCTGCCGGTAGCCTCTGTCTCTGGCGATTTTATCCAGCCGCCTGGCCACGTCCCAGGGGGCCATCCAATCCCCCGCCGCGAGGACGTATGAGGTGTTGCGCCAGGCCCAGCACATCCCGCACCTCAAGTTGCACCCCACCACGTCTGCCGTGGCGATGCCTCCGTACCACCTATCTCCGCGGAAGCGCCTATAGCGCCTATACACCACGCCCCCCTCCTCCCTCACCGCGAACCTCAGGACTAGCTGGTGTAGCTTCTCCGGGTCGATCACATTGTATCTTGGGCAGTGGGTTTATCTTCTTTACTTTGCTTGAAAAAGTTACGAAGAAAAGTATAATAAGAAGGGGCGAGATTTGCTTGTGTATAAGTTGCGCCCTCCTAAGATGGATGAGGAGGTCCGTAAGGCTAAGTCTAAGAAGCCGGAGCTGTACTGGGGCTAAATTTAATAACTATGTTTTTTCCGCGTTCCGTGTCTGAGGAGAAGAAGGTAGAGGTCTCGCGGGAGTATGTAATCAACCTGAGGAGGGCTTATGAGGTGTCTAGGAGCAAGAGGGCTAAGTACGCCGTGGGTTTAATAAGGAGGTTCGTGGCTAGGCACTTGAAGGTGGAGCCGCGGGCGGTGAAGATCGGCCAGTTGCTCAACGCCGCGCTTTGGTCGCGTAGTATTGAGAAGCCGCCGAGGAGAGTCCGCGTCGCGGTGGAGAAGTACAGCGACGGGACTGTGAAGGTTGAGCTTAAGG